>NZ_JBIAJR010000002.1:0-923981 GCF_042872025.1 Streptomyces sp. NPDC005494 | reverse complement strand
ACGCCTTCGACATCGCGTTCGACGGCCGGCTCACCACCGGCATGACCAACAACTGAAATCAACCAACGGAGTTACACCGTTCCGCGGACACACCCCACGGACGTGGTGGTCATGGGAGGCGGCATCGCCGGGCTCAGCACCGCCTGGGAACTCGTCCGCTCAGGGCTTCGTGTGGTCGTCCTGGAGGCTGACCGCGTCGCCGCCGGCGTCACCGGTCACACCACCGCCAAGGTCTCCGCCCTGCACGGCCTGGTCTACGGTCGGCTCCTGCGTACCCGTGGCCTCGATGCCGCCCGCATGTACGCCCGTTCCCAACAAGGTGCCGTCGAACGGATCTCCGCTGTGTGCGACGAGCTGGACATTGACTGCGCGTGGGAGCGACGCCCAGCCTTCACCTACACCACCCAGCCCGAGAACCGTGTCGCACTGCAGGCAGAGGCATCCGCAGCCCAGGATGCGGGGCCAGTTCCACCCCCGGGCCTATCTCATCGCCCTGGCCGATGACTTCCGGGCGCACGGCGGGGTGATCCATGAGCGGAGCCGGGTGACGGGCCTACACGAGGGGACCCCGTGCCGGGTCACTACCGAGGCCGGGCACACAGTGACCGCGCGGGACGTCGTCGTCGCCACCCACTATCCCGTCTTCGACCGGGCCCTGCTGTTCGCCCGCCTCTCACCGCGCCGGGAACTCGTCGTCGCCGCGCCCCTTGCCGTTGACCAGGATCCGGCCGGCATGTACCTCACGCAGGACGACGGCAAACGGTCCGTACGCACCGCCCCCTACGGCGACGACGGACAGCGGCTGCTGATCGTGACCGGTGAGAGTTTCACCCCGGGTGAGGGCGACCCGGCCGCCGGCTTCGCGCGCCTCGACGCGTGGATGCACGCTCACTTCGCCGTGGGCGACACCGCCTACCGCTGGGCGGCCCAGGACAACGACGTCAGCGACACCGTGCCGATGATCGGCCGCTACCACCCGGGGGCCCGGCACACCTACGTCGCCACGGGCTTCGGTGGATGGGGCATGAGCGGCGGGGTGCTGGCAAGCCAGCTCCTCACCCGGCTCATCCACGACGAGGAGCCGGTGTGGGCGGGGTTGTACGACCCGCGAAGGCTCTGGAGCGCGGTGCGCGAGGCCCCCGCTCTGCTGAAGCAACAGGCCGACGTGGCACGTCATTTCGTGGGTGACCGCCTCGCCACCACCCACGTCTACTCGGTCGCCGACATCGCCCCGGGTACGGGAGCGGTGGTACGGATCGACGGCAGCCGGTGCGCCGTCTACCGTGACGAGTCCGGTACCGCGCACGCCGTCTCGGCCCGCTGCACCCACCTCGGCTGCCTGGTCGCCTTCAACGCGGCCGAGACAGCCTGGGAGTGCCCCTGTCACGGCTCCCGGTTCGCCACGGACGGATCGGTCCTCAGGGCCCCGCCACCAAACCGCTCGCGCCTCGCAAACCGACGAAGTAGCAGCGCCCTGCTCTGGCCGCGGATAGGCATCGCCTACGTGCGTGGGCCAGAGGGCGGCGTCCACCTGCACTGGATCCGGGCCCCCTCGGGCCCTGTCCCTCGACGGCGAAACCGACGTCCCGGGGTGAGCCTGTCGCGCCCAGGGGGCTCTGGGCCTCGGCGCTCGTCTGTGCCCCCGTCCGCTCCCTGTGCACCATCGAAGTCATACACTCTTCTTCCCTAAGAAGCATGCGCATGACATCCAGCGTTTCCTTAAGTACAACCACTTCCATGATGACGAGCGATCTCGTTCGCGCCACTGGCCAGGTCAGCGACCGCCCGCGGATCTGGTTACTCATTCACCTAACCGACGGACTCGGCTCCCCCGCAGCCCGTGATAGAGCGCGACGCCCGAACTCGCGGACATGCTGAGACCCGACGGGAGTCCGCGCCCATCACCTGGGACAAATCGGCGACCACGACGCAGCGGCCCAGGGCGACCTTGGCCTCAAACTGCAGCTCGGCAAGGTGGTGCAGGCGATCACCATCGCGCTCATCCCGGTCGCCGTCGGCAAGGCGATCCGCCGTCGCTCCGCCGACCTCGCCGCACGCGCCGACCGTCCGGTCCGGATTTTGTCCATCGTCGTGCTGGCGATCGTTTCGGTCGGTGCCCTGCCGGGCGAGCGGGAGAACCTGGCCGACTACATGCAGCAGGTCGGACTGGTGACCGGCGTCCTCCACCTCACGAGCCTCACCCTCGGCTACGCCGGCCCCCGGCTGCTCCGCCTCGGCAAACCCCAGGCGACAGCGAGCTCCATGGAGGTCGGAACCACACCACGACCGTGGCACTGACCATCGCCGTCAGCGTCTCAACAGCACTGAGGTCGCGATCCTCATCGCCGTCTACTCGGTCCTCGTGTACGTCCTTGCGACCGCCTTCGGCTACGCGGTTACCCGGCCGCAGCGGAGCGCCGAGAAGAATCTGCATCAACCAGCCGAATGACCACGGTCTGGTACGCGCACAAGGTCGCCTTCGCGGATGCGGGACAGGCCGGTGTTCAGGTCTGGCCGGTCAGACCAAAGCCGGGCAACAGCGCGGCTGGAGGCCGTCGACGCGCGATCAAACGGGATCTCGTTTTGGCCGCCTTGAGTCGTAAGGCTCCGCCCGTACCGAACAAACCGCCCGACGTGATCGCCCTGCTGCGCTTCGTTGTCCGCCAGATTCAGTCCGGCAAAAGCCTGGCCGGACGCGACGAAGCCGGTGCCGAATGGGGTGCAACGGGCCATCAGGCCGCGAAGCAGGCGTGAAGATCACCCTCTGCGGTCGGAACGTCAGCCTGGCGACATGACTCAGTTCCGCGAGGCCAGGCCCGGCGACTTCGAGCAGATAATGCGCCTATACCGGCAACTGCATCCAGAGGACCCGGTGCTGCACGACGGGTCGGACGCATCGGTGTTCGCGCAGATCCGGGATTCACCCGGCCTGCGCCTGTTCGTCCTTGAGGCCGATGGTGCCATCGTCGCCACGACGCACCTGAACCTGATCCCGAACCTCACCCGGTCGGCATCGCCGTACGCCGTCATCGAGAACGTCGTCGTCGAGGAGACCCTGCGGAAAACCGGTCTGGGCAAGCAGATCATGGCCGGCACGCTCCAAGCCGCCTGGGACGCGGGCTGCTACAAAGCAATGTTGCTGACAGGCTCGCGCGCACCCGCCACGCACGCGTTCTACCGAGCCTGCGGCTTCTCACCCGACGCCAAGACGGCGTACCTCGCTCGCCCATCATGACGCGAGGAGCAGGTCACGGACATGCCGATCACGATCTGCGACTGGAGTACCAGAGCGGTTCACAGGGCTGTTCATACATTCCGCTGCCCTTCCGGAATTTGCTCTGAGCTGCATAGACACCAGCTCGGGCGTCGGCGATCAGCGCAGGAGGATCTGCAGGGGGGCTGTAGGTGCGATCGGGCAGGCCGAACGGACCTACGCCCGCGTCCGCGACGCTGGAGACATGGCCCGCGTTCGCTGCTGCGCTTCCTGCGGGGCCCGGCTACCGCGAGACGCCTCCTCCTGGCGCCGGTACTGCGACGGCTCGTGCCGGGCCCAGGCCTACCGGGACCGTCCGCGTGGCCGGGTGCATGCAGATTGGCTCCGGTCCGTGACCGGACGTCGAAGCCGCCACCTGCGTAACGCAGATGCGTTCCGCACGGTCGATCCGCACGAGGAGTCGTGACAGCGGTGACTGTCGCACTCCTCGGCGGCGTGACAGGTTCAGTCACGCCGATGGAGATCGCCTGAGCGAAGGAGCGTACGTGAACCCGGAGTACGCCTCGTACTGCGCAGTGGACCGTCACTTCTACGATGTGCCGCACCGCTCACCCGACGACTCCCGGGAACAGACGGAGCTCTACGGGCTGGCTCGCGAAGCCGGCCCCGAGGGGTGGGAGCGATCGCGGCGCGGTGACTGGCTGTCCTTGGTCCCGCGAGGGGTGCGCGTGCCTTCCCAGGGCTGGAAAATCCACGTCTCGGCCGGGCTCGACAATGCCGAATCGATACTGCGGCGCGTACTCGACTACTGTCTTCCGCGAAAGCTGCCGGTCAAGTTCATCGCCGGGCCCGGCTTGCTCCACCTTCGTAACGCGAAGTACGCGGACCGGGCGGGCAGTGGCAAATTCATCACCGTTTATCCACATTCCGAGGACGCGTTCCCGCAGGTGTGCACAGACCTCATGGCTCTGCTGGAGGGGGAGCACGGTCCGTACATCCTGAGCGATCTGCGCTGCGGCAGCGGGCCGGTGCACGTCCGGTACGGGGCGTTCGCCCCGCGCTTCTGCCCTGCGCCCGACGGGCGGCTCGTGCCCGCCGTCGCCGATCCCCGGGGGCGCCTCGTGCCCGATCCGCGCGGACCGTCCCTGGTCATCCCCGAGTGGGTGGAGACACCGCCGTTTCTGCTGCCGCACCTTCAGGCGCGCGCCGCTGTCGGGCTGGCCGGGTTGCCGTACAGCGTGGAGCGTGCGCTGCACTTCTCCAACGGCGGCGGCGTCTACCTGGGCCGGGACACCCGGAGCGGGGAGCGCGTGGTGCTCAAGGAGGCCCGTCCTCATGCGGGGCTGGCCGCGGACGGAGCCGATGCGACGGCCCGCCTGGAACGTGAGCGCGTGGCACTGGAGCAGCTGGCCGGACTCGAGTGCATACCGCGCGTGAGTGACGTGTTCGACGTCGGCGAGCACCGCTTCCTCGTGCTCGAGCATATTGCGGGCGACACGCTCAACACTGTCTTCGCGCGCCGCTACCCGCTGTCGCGCGCCGAACCCACGGTCGAATCGCTCGCCGAACACGCTGCGTGGGCGGACAGGATCTACGGCCTCGTCGAGCGCGCTGTACTGGCCGTCCATGAACGCGGTGTCGTCATCAGCGACCTGCACATGAGCAACATCATGGTCTCCGAGGACGAGTCCCGGGTCGTGCTGCTGGACTTCGAGGCGGCGTCCAGGGCACAGGACCTCAGCAGACAGATCGTCGCCAATCCTGCGTTCGTCGCGCCGGCGGACCGGCGGGGCACGGAGATCGACTGGTACGCACTCGCCTGCCTGCGCATCGCCCTTCTTCTGCCGCTGACCACGCTCTTCGTCATCGACCGGCGCAAGGCGGTCCGGCTGGCGGAACGGGCCTCGGACATCTTCGGTCTGCCGGATGCCGTTCTGCGGCCGGCGGTGCAGGAGATTCAGCGGGGCATAGGAGCGGGGAGCTCTGTCGGTTACGGGGCACGCGCGGACCGTACGGAGAGGGAGGCAGAGGCGGCGCGGACGGAACCGGCCGGGGACTCCTGGACGGCGCTCCCGGAACCCGGTGACTGGCCACACAGCCGGGACTCCATGGCGCACGCGATCATCTCCTCCTTCACGCGGGAGCGCGAGGACCGTTGCTTCCCCGGCGACATAGCCCAGTTCGCCTCGCCAGCCGGCGGTCAGTCCTTCGGCTACGGCGCGGCGGGAGTGCTCTACGCCCTCCACGAGACGGGCGCCGCCTCCTGTCCCGAGGCACTGGACTGGCTGCTCGCACGGGCCGGGGCCCCCGCACCGGGCACGCCCCTGGGCTTCTACGACGGCCTGGCGGGTATCGCGTGGACACTCCAACGCCTCGGCCGCACCGGGCCGGCCCTGGAACTCGCCCGCCTTGTCGCCCAACAGCCTCTGGAAGGCCTGACCGTGGGTCTGCACAGCGGACACGCGGGCATCGCCCTGGCCCTCTACGACCTGGCACACGCGGCTCCCGCCCCGGACGCCGCGTTCCTGTCCCGTAGCGCCGACCGCTGCACCGAGCTGGCCGTCCGTACGCTGGCCGAGGACCTGCCGATGCCCGGCACCGGGCTCCTGCGGGGCGCGACCGGGATCGCGCTCCTGCTGATCCGGCGGTACGAAGCCACCGGGGACGCCGCGCTCCTGGACCTCGCCGCCACCGCACTGCACCGCGATCTCGCCCGGTGCCGCGAGGGCGCCGACGGCGCGCTCGTGGTGGTCGAGGGCAAGCGAACCATGCCGTATCTCGGGGCCGGCAGCGCCGGGCTGGCGATGGTCATCGATGACTTTCTGGCGCACCGGCCGGACGAGGGGCTCGAGGCGGCGCGGCACGCGCTGCTGCCTGCCTCCCGGTCCGCCTTCTACGTACAGCCGGGTCTCTTCCGAGGGGCCGCCGGCCTCATCCTGCATCTGGCCCGCACGCCGGCAGGCGCTGCAGAGGACCGGCGACGTGTCATCCGCCGTCACGCCGGGCTCCTGGGCGCCCACGCCATGTCGTACAGCGGAGGGCTGGCCTTTCCTGGAGAACAGCTGATGAGGCTGTCGATGGACCTGGCGACCGGTACCGCCGGTTGTCTGCTCGCTCTGGGCAGCGCGTTCGCCGGGACCCCGGCGGCCCTGCCGTTCCTGCCGCTCACGCGGCCCACCACGCCGCGCACCGCGGCCCACAGACCGGTCTCCTCGGGGGCCGTATCCAAATGACGCTCTATCAGTCACAAGAAAGGGAATGCATCATGGCACTTCTCGACCTTCAGGCGATGGACACTCCGGCGGACGAAGCATTCGACGAGGTGGCAACGGGCAGCCAGGTCAGCCTGCTGGTGTGTGAGTACAGCTCGCTCAGCGTGGTTCTCTGCACCCCGTGACGCTGAGTCGGCCCGCTGACCGGTGAATACCGGCCGGTCGGCGGCCCGGTGCCGGCTGATCCCGGGGGCACTGCCCCCGGGATCAGTCATACCCGTACCGACTGCGCGCAGTGGTGCTCCTGCAGCCGGCGGAGCCCGACGGAGGGAGTTCTGGGCGTGAGAAGCGGCGCACACAGCCCTGCTGCGGATGTCGCACCGCACGGTGCCGCCAGGGGGCAGGACGCCGGGCGAACCGTGGAACCCGGCCCGCTCCTGCGTACGCTGGCACGCCGGCAGCCCGCCTCTGTCCTTGTCGTACTGCTGTGCTCCGCCGGCGCCGCCCTCGCCGCCGTACTGCTGCCCGCCGCACTCGGCAGCGCTCTCGACCAGGTGTTGAACGGGGCGGCCGTACCCTGGGCGATCCTGTGGCTGTGCACCGGACTCACCGCTGCGGAGGTCGTACTGGACGCCCTCCTCGTGTTCGTCGGCGGCAGCACCACGGCCGGGATGACCGCCTGGCTGCGGACCGAGCTCCTCGACCGGGTGGTGCGCGCCGAGCCCCGGAACGCCCAGAGCGTCGCACCGGGCGACCTCACCACGCGGCTCACGGCCAACGCTCCAGACGCCGCTGCGGCTCCCGTCACCGCAGCCGGCGCCGTCGCCGCCGTACTGCTGCCCGTCGGCAGCGTCATCGGGCTCCTTCTCATCGATCCCTGGACAGCGCTGGCGCTGCTCGCCGGGGCTCCCGCGCTTTTCCTCCTGCTGCGGGCGTTCACACGGCAGACGTCCGACGCGACCGCCGACTACCAGAGCGAACAGGCCGAGGTCGCGACACGGCTCACCGAAGCCCTCGACGGCGCGGCCACCATCCGGGCGGCGCGCACCGGGGCCCATGAATACGCCCGTGTTCTCGAGCCCCTCACCCCTCTCGCCGTACACGGACGACGGGTCTGGGAGGTGTACGGCCGTGCTACGGCGCGCAGCGCCGTACTGCTGCCCGTGCTCACCTTTCTCGTCATCGCTGTCGGCGGGTTGCGCCTGTGGGCCGGAGCGATCAGCGTCGGTGATCTGGTCGCGGCCTCCCGCTACGCCGTGCTGGCCGCGGGGATCGGCTCGCTGACCGGTTCGCTGGGCGCCCTGTACCGGAGCACGGCCGCGGCCCGCCGGCTGGATCCGCTACTGAAGCTGCCGGCCATGCCTCATCGCTCGCTCGGTCTGCCGCCCGGCGGGCCGGGCACCCTGGAACTGCGTGGTGTGAATGTCGTACGCGACGGCGAGCACCTGCTGCGGGACGTCGGCTTCACCGTCCCGGGCGGTACGTCCGTAGCCGTCGTCGGACGGTCGGGCTCGGGCAAGTCCCTGCTGGCGGCGGTCGCAGGACGTCTCAGCGACCCCGACACCGGGACCGTCACTCTCGACGGAGTACCGCTGGACGGTGTGGAACCCGTGCGACTGCGCCACGACGTGTCGTTCGCCTTCGCCCGCCCGGTGCTGCTCGGGGCGACCGTCGAGGACATGATCGCCTTCGGTGTTCCCCGGCCGTCGGCCGGTCAGGTGCGCTCCGCGGCCCGTGAGGCGTCGGCCGACGGCTTCATCGGACTCCTGCCGCAGGGATACCGCACCCCGTCGGCGCTGGCGCCGCTGTCGGGCGGCGAGTACCAGCGGCTCGGCTTGGCGCGCGCCTTCGCACACAGGGGGCGCCTCATGATCCTGGACGATGCCACCTCCAGCCTCGACACCGTCACCGAACGGCAGGTCCAGCAGGCGCTGGACCGTCTCGAAGGGACGAGCACCAGAATGATCGTCGCTCACCGGCTGACCTCGGCAGCCGATGCCGACCTGGTGGTATGGCTCGACGAGGGGGCGGTACGAGCGGTCGGCCAGCACAGAGACCTCTGGGCCGACCCCGCCTACCAGGCTGTTTTCCGCTCACCACCGGACGGTGGCGAGGGCGGCTCGGACTTCGTCTCCGAGACCCGCTCCGACGCACCGGAGCTCCCGCACGCGGAGGAGTCCCCGTGACCGCGGAGCCGCAGGCGGCGGAGCCAAGCAACCCCCCGGTCCCCGCCCCCGACCGGCCCGCCCCGGAAGTGCCGAAGCGATCGCCGGCACCGGACGCGCCGGACCCCACCCATGACGGCAGCACATCGGCTGGCGCTCTCGGCCGGGTCGGACGCGAGGCAATACCTTTCCTGCTCGCCCGCACGGCCGTGCTCGTGCGGCTGGCGGCCTGGTCATTGGTGGAATTCGCCCAGACCTTCCTCGGTGGTTACGGCGTCGCCCGCGCCCTCGACGCGGGGTTCCTGGCGGACCGGCCGGTCACCGGCCTTCTCTGGCTGCTGCTGGCCGCCGTCGCCACGCTGCCGGCCGGCCTGGCTACGCGGGGAGTCTTCGTCCAGCTGGCAGAGCTCGTGGAGCCGTTGCGTGACGGGCTCGTACGACGTGCCGTGGCCCGGGCGCTCACCACCGCCCTGGACCGGCCGACCGACCACACCAGTCGGTCGGTCTCACAGGTCACTCACCAGAGCGAGATCGCGCGCGACAGCTGGGCCGGCCTCGTCCTGACCCTGCGCTCGTTCGTCTTCACCGCTGCGGGCGCCCTGGCCGGAATCGCGACACTCGCACCGCAACTGCTCCTGGTGGTGCTCCCCCCGCTGGTCCTCGGGATGGTCCTGTTCCTGGCCACCCTCGTCCCGATGGCCGCCGCACAGCGCGCCTACCTCTCGGCCGACGAGGAGTACGCCGCACATGCCGGGCACACCGCGTCCGCGCTGCGGGACATCGCGGCGGCCGGGGCGGCGCAACCGGTTTGGGACGAGGCCCGCACACTCGCGTTCCGGCAGGCGGACACCGCCCGGTCCCTGGCCCGCTGGGGCGCCGTGCGGATCCTCGCCACAGCGCTCTGCGGGCGCGTCCCGCCCATCTTTCTGCTGTTCGCCGCTCCGTGGCTGCTGCGCCAGGGACTCACGGGCGGGGTGCTGGTGGGCGCACTGACCTACCTGACCCAGGCTCTGGCACCGGCCGTGCATGCCCTGATGAGCATGCTCGGCACGGCCGGGGGGCGCCTGGTGGTGGTCCTCGACCGCTTCACCCGCCCCGTCCCGCCACCCACCGCCGACGCCCCTCCCCGGGCTTCCGTCCGGGCTTCCCTCCCGGGGCCTGTCGCCGAGTTGCGAGGCGTAACGTTCGCCTATGGGCCCGGCGCCCGTCCCGTACTGGACCGGCTGGACCTGTGTATCCGTACCGGCGAACGTCTCGCGGTGGTGGGCCCCAGCGGCTGCGGCAAGTCCACTTTCGCCACGGTTCTCGCCGGGGTCGTCCCGCCCACGCTGGGAGAAGTCCGCTGGTTGGGCCGCGCGTGTTCGACGCTGGAGCCGACTGCCGTGCGCACACTCCTCCCGCAGCGCGCGTTCGTGTTCACCGCTTCACTGCGCGACAACCTCTGCTACATCCGCCCGGAGGCATCGGAGCGGGACATCAAGAGGACGGTGGAGGCGCTCGGCCTGGAACCGCTGCTGGAGCGCATCGGCGGACTGGACGCCACGGTCCTGCCGCGCCGGCTCTCCCAGGGCGAACAGCAGCTCATCGCCTTGGGCCGGGCCCATCTCGCCCCGGCCCCACTGCTCATCCTGGACGAGGCCACCAGCAACCTCGACCCCGCCACCGAAGCGCGTGTGGAGAACGCGCTCGCGGCACGCGCGGGAACCCTTGTCGTCATCGCCCACCGTCTGAGTTCCGCACACCGTGCGGACAGGGTCCTGGTGATGGACGGCTCGCAGGTCATGTGCGGAACGACGGCCGAGTTGCTCGACAAGTCTGCTCTCTACCGCGACCTGACCGGAATCTGGGACAGATAGCCCGGCGCGCCCCGCCCCGAGCAGGCCCGCCAACGTCTGGAGGCCGCGGTTGCAAGCACTGTTCGATCTGGTCCGCGGCCCGGTGGCCACGACGGCGGCCGCGACGAGGTGGCGCGGACTGCTGGTGGTGGCGGTCGACGGCACGCTGTTGCCGGTGCCGGACGCCCCGGCAACACTCGGCGTGTTCTCCAAACAGCGGTGCAACAGCGGGGCTGAGGGCTTTCCGCAGATCCGGCTGACGGCACTGGTGGCCTGCGGGACCCGGGCGGTGGTCGGGGCGGCGTTCGGCTCGGCCAGCACCGGCGAGCTGGAATACACCGGATGTCTGACCGGCGATCTGCGCCCCGGGGTGCTGCTTCTGGGCGACCGGAACTTTGGCGTCGCCGACCTCCTGAACCGCTTCGCCGCCACCGGCGGGCATCTGCTGGTGCGGTGCAAGTCCAGCCGGAGGCTGGTGCCGGTGGCCCGGCTACGGGCACAAACCCTTCCTTGCCGGGCTCGGCGTGCTGGCCGTCCGGGTCATCGACGCCGAGATCAGCATCGCCACCTCCCAAGGCATCTGTATCGGCCCCTACCGGCTGCTGGCCACTCTCACCGACCCATCGACGTACCCAGCCTGCGAACTCATCCGGCTCCACCACGAACACCGGGAGATCGAGGCGGCGTAAGCAGAGCTGAAATCCACGATCCCGGGGGCGGGTCCTGCGCGCCCGCACCCCGGGCGGGGTCGAACAGGAGGTCTGGGCGCTACCGGCCGCTACGGACCGCGATGGCGGATGCCACCGACGGCGCCCCGGGCACCGACCCGGACCGGGCCGACTTCACCGTCGCACTGTCCGCCGCCCGCGACCAAGTCGTCCTGGCCGCGGGCTGTCATCTCCAGCACTGTCATGAACCTGGTCGGAGTCCTCGGCCGTAACGTGCTGGCCCAACTCCTGCGCCAGCGGCGTGCCCGCACCGAAGAACGGATCGTCAAGCGCGCGAAATCCAAGTACAACGCCCGCGGACCCGCTATCGACCGGCAACTACAGGCCACCATCAGCCTGCTCATCACGGACCCTTGACGCCACCCGGCCCCGCTCCACGTAACTGAACGGCGTTTCTCCTGAACCTTGAGTCAGAGCCAGCCGAATTGCTTCGACAGGCGAATCGCGTCCAGCCGGTTGCGCGCGCCGGTCTTACGGCTGGCCGCCGCCAGATAGTTCCGTACCGTTCCGCACGTCAGGTGCAGTGCGCCGGCTATGGACGACACGGATTCCCCCTCTGCGGCCAGAGCGAGCACGCTCAGCTCTCTTGGGGATAAAGGCACGTCGGCTGCCTGTAACAGACCGAACGCCAGGGATTCGTCGATATGCCGTCCACCGCCGGCGATCTTGTGCAGTACCTCCGGCAGACCGCTCGGCGAACTATATTTGTCGATATATCCCCTCGCCCCGGCATCGAACGCTCTGCGCAGCCCTCCGGGCCGGTCCCCTCGCGCGAGGACGACCAGCGCGCCACCCTCTCCCGCCGAAGCCCGCAGGGACCCCATCTCCAGGAGTGCTTCAACTGAGTCCGGACAGTCCAGATCGGTGAGGAATATGTCCGGCAGCAACTCCTCGGTGGCGGCCCGCACTCCACCCTTGTCCGTCGTGCTCACCCGGAGTTCGCTGTCCGTGCTGAGCAGGCAGGCCAGCGAGGCCCGCCACAACGCAACCTCATGCACCAACATCACCGTTGTCACGAGCCAACCTCGTTTCTCGAGCGGGTGTGTGTTCATCCTGCGTGCTACGAGTAACCGGTCCAGCACGGGGAGGCACCGTGAAACTCGCGAAGTGGCTGAATTCCATGGAGAGTTGACGCGCAGGAATCGCCGCCTGCAACCCATCAGCCCTCCCCCTGGCGCCCCTCGGCATCCTCAATGTCCCCACGTCGGCCGGGCCCGAGCTGTTTCTCGGAGATCGGCTGAACGGGGGTGCGGTAGCGCACGGCTGCGAAACCGTGGGGCGTAGCCGGTCTGGCGCGGCTCCGCCAGCGGGAGGCCTCAGTGACTGCAGGCCATAGGGGAAGGCGATGTCAGCGGCAGGGGCATCGTCCCGGGCTGCCCCGGAAGGTGCGTGGCCACCGGCAGGGCAGCGGCCATACCTCCGCGGGCTCAATCCTTCTGCGCGTGTCGTCCGCCAGTGAGACACAGGGTGGTGTCAGTGCTGTTCGGCATAGTGCCCCGCATGATCAATGAGATCGACAGCGTCGGCCGGGAGTCGATGGGCCACGCCTATGGTTCGGCGGGCGACGTTCCGGGGTGGCTGACAGGGATGGCTTCAGCGGACCCCCGTGTCCGGGGCGAGGCCTTCCGCCACTTCTACAGTGCGGCTCACCGTCAGGGGGACGTCTACCCGTGCACGGCGGCAACGTCCGAGCGGCCGCGACGGCGGCCCTGTGGGAACTCGAAGGCGATGCGGGCCGCGTCATGCCACAGCTGGTCGAGCTCCTCGACAGCCACCAGCACCACGAGATGGGCGATGTCCTGGGCCGGATCGGCCCGGATGCCTCACCGGCCCTGCCCCGGCTGCGGAGGATGCTGACGGCGGACGACGAGTGGACCCGGGTCCACGCCGCGGCCGCCCTGTGGGACATCGGAGCGACGCCGAGGCGCATGTCGTCCTGGAGACGCTCCTGGAAGCCCTGGGCGGAGAACGGCTCAACGTCGAACCATGTCCTGGCCTGCCTGAACCGCATGGGTCCAGCCGCCCGACCAGCCCTCCCCAGGATCCGGGAAGAGCTCACGCTCCCGCGCCGCAGCGGCCGCTTCCGCAGCATCACCAACGACGAAGAACTACTGGACGCCTGCCACTCCATCGTGGCCCGCACCTGAACAGACCCTGCAGATACCCCGGCCGGCAGCGCCCCTCTGCCCTCCTGCCCAGCCTCCGGGCCGCGCGCCCCGGCCCCCCGGATGGGTGAAGGGTGAAACAGCCGTGAACCAAGCCCACAAGAAGGACTCGCCGCGCGCAGGGGAGGCGGGCCTCATCCCGGCCGGTCGACGTACGAAGGGCGGCAGGAACCGGCTGAGAGTGGGCAGGTTGAGGACCTGAGTGTTTGCTGCCTCACGCCTCGTCAAAGGCCTCGAGCAGGCGCTCGTACGCCAGCTTCGGCCGCAGGGCCGCGTCCCACGGCAGGGAATCGGCCGTGCGCGGAGGATAGATCTTGGTGTCGGCGGTGGAACCGTACCGGTCGGTGAATCCCCATGTGGAGAACGATGTGCAGTTCGGCTCTTCCAGGCAGACCTGCAGCTTGCCCGCCATCTCATCCGCCTGGATCTGCCGCCCGTCCTCCTCGTCCTCGCCTATGGGGACGTCCATTTCCGACACCCGCGCCTGAACCCCGAGCTCCGCCAGATCCCGCACATGGCTGCGGAAAATCTCCGGGTCGATGCGGTCGCCGGGTGCGTACTCATGGTTCTGGAAACCCACGCCGCCGATCGGTACGCCGCGTTCCTTGAGCCGCTTGACCAGATCGTAAAGGGCGTCCCACCGCTCGCCCTCCTCCTCGACCCCGTACTCGTTGAGGAACAGCCGTGCCTTCGGATCAGCCCGGTGGGCGGCCCTGAACGCCTCGTCGATGTACTCCTCCCCCATGGCCTCGAACCACGGACTCTGTTCGGAGCGCAGACCCAGATCCCCGTTGGTGTAGCTCTCCTCGTCGTCGGACATGGGCTCGTTGACCACATCCCACTCCGCGACCTTCCCCTTGAAGTGCCCGGCGACCATGGCGATGTGCCGGAGCATGGTCCGGCGCACCTCCTCGGGGTCGTCGTTCTCCCGCATCCAGTCAGGCAGAGCCTCGTGCCAGACCAGGGTGTGCGCGTGCACCCTCATGTCGTTCGCGCGGGCGAAGCGTACGAGCAGGTCCGCGTCGCGGAAGTCGTAGACGCCCCGGCGTGGGTGAAGGAACTGCGGCTTGAACGCGTTCTCCGGAGTGAGCATGGAGAACTGACTCCCCGCGAGCGCCCGGTAGCGTGAGTCGGTGAGCAGCGGGTTCTCGGCCAGGGCGGCGCCGACGTCGAACGGCCGCCCCACGTCTGCGGCCCGCGCACGCAGCGAGTCGCCGGACTGCTCCTGGCGTAGCTCCGGCGTTTTGATCACGCGGAGCGAGTCACCGCTCTCTGCCCGCGCGGTCAGGTGCGTCAGACGCCATCCCTCGCGGCGCTCGTCTTCGCCCGCGTCTGCCTCCAGACCGAACCAGACAGTGCCCTCGGCGAACACCCCCGGGTCCTGCACGGTTCCCAGGCGCCGCCCGCCGGCTTCCACGCGGAAGGTGTCACCGATGCTCGACACGGCGAGCGTCACCGTCCCGGAGCAGCCGCAGTCGAAATCCTTGGAGGTGGCCGGCTCGTCGCCCTCGCCGTCCCATATCTCTACCTTCACTTGTCCGTCGGCGGTCACGCCGATGCGGAGTGAGGGCCGTTCCTGCCGCCACTCGTCGTAGATGACCGGGACCCGTCCGTACAGCCGCAGCCATGAGTCACCGTCATCGTCACCCACACCGGACATGCGCGCGGTGACGGTGAAGTCGCCATCGGACCTGAGATGCGGGCCTGCCAGGTTCAGCGGGGGGTTGGGCTGGCCGCCGGAGGAGTCTTGCTCCACGATGTGCCGATCCAACGCGCGGACCCGCAGGATGTCGTTCCGCGCTGTGGTGCCCGGCATCTGCGTCCAGTCGTGGTTGTGCAGCAGGTCTTCGCCGTTTCCGCCGCCCGCGCCTTCGCCCTGCCCCGTACACCCGGCCGCCACCGCCATGACGAGCACCACGGCGGTCAGTCGCTGCCACGTCCCCCCACCAAGGTCCACGGCCCCTCCCACTCTCTTGTTCGATACGGGATCAACGTCTCGAAGCCGGAGCACAGTTCATCACACATAGGTACGGCGGCCTTGTGGTCACCCGGTGCGTGAAACGGACGTACGCTGCGAGCTGCCTCGCGCTTCTCACGGTCGGCTTTGCCGCTGCCCCGGCCGCGGCCGGCGGCGTCCTGCCGATTACCTCGCCTGCATTCGGCACCTCACGCGCCCGTCACGGCGGGTCTCACTCCAGCGGAACGACCACCCACGGCACCCGCACCACCGACGGCAGCCTCGCTGGACTGCCCATCAGCGACTCCTGCAACCAGTGCGGCGGCGCCGATCTCTCTGCCCGAGGATGGCTGAGCCGTACATCACTCTCAACGAACTCGCCCACGAGCTTTGGCCGGTGCGCCGATGCCGCAGGGAATCGAGTGGTTCGAGGGCCTCTCGGCTGAGGAGCAGTCCGACACCCTGCGCGCGCCTCCTGTCACATTTCTGCAATCAGGCACGCGCCACCGCTGAGGACGGCCCGGAAAGTATCCGACGCGCCGGACTTCGCGCCACGCACGCATCGGCAGTTCTGATCACACAGGGCGCATCGACCAGCAACCCGGAAAGATCGGCAGTCTCACCCCGCACGACGAGCGCCTCAAGTCGTTCCGGCTACTGATCGCGGTGCTGGCCGTCGCCGACCAACGCCGACGAGAGCGCTTCTGCTCCGCCGGGTGCGGCCCACGTGTGGCATCGCCTGTCTGTCGACACCCCCCCCCCGAAGCCTCGGCCTGATCCCTCGCGCTTTCGCGCCTACCGGACCAGTGGCCGGAGGGGAAACATCGCGCTCAGTATCGGTAGTTTGCGTATCGCCTCGTCTTCGCCTCGCACGTCCCACTGCTCGCCGCGCGGCCCTCGACTGCCGCCTACAGCGCCCACCTCGCTGTCGGCGGCTTCATAGAATGCGTCGCCGCAGTCGTCATCCGCACGAGTGAGTAGTCCATACGCCTCCGTGGCGACGTAGTCGAGAGACTCCCACTCCGGCCAGTCGTCGTTCCAGAGCTCCCGAGGGCGACCCACCAGGCACTGAACCTCTGGAGTGTCGGCCAGAGCGTCGGGATCGATCACTGCCCGCGCAAAGGCTTCCCGACCGATCCCCACCATCCACAGGCGGAAGTAGCAGAACCCGTCGTCCGAACACCAACCGCCGAAGATCCGCTCCGCCGCAGCCCATAGCTCCCAGGAGAAGGCTTCACGCGTCACTTCGTCCAGGCGAACCTGGAACTGCACGATCTCTGTCAGCGGCCTCCACGACAACTCGTCACGCAACCACACCAGCTGTTCGTCCCGGCCCCGCGCCTGCCGTCGGCACTCTTCGATGAGCTTCCAAAAGGAATCGATGTCCACGGCGGCACTGTGCCAGGCACCTCTGACACCGCAGGGTCGGCGAACTATGTTCGAGCAGTGGAGAACACGGAGATCATCATCGAGCTCACCTCTGATGAAGCGCTGGTCCTGGCGAACTGGCTGGAGCGAGTGCACATGACGGACCTCAGCCGCCTCATCGACGACGACGCGGTCTGGGCGCCCATTCATAGACTGGCCGGAACGCTCGACAAGTCCCTGCCTGGGATCTTCGCGGCGGACTACAGCGAACGCCTGGACGCAGCGCGTCGCAGGCTTCGACCCGCCTCGGATGATTTCCTCAGTGATCACAAAGACTCTGACTGAGCTGGCTCGCAGCAACGCTCGCATGAGGGGTTTCAGCCCGAAACTGGCACGGGCCGGGGTGGTGAAGATGCCGACGAAGAGGTTGCCCGCGCCCCAGCACTCGCCCCGGCGCGACCCGCGAAAGAGCCGCAGCCCATCGATGCTCCCGCTCAAAGAACACAGCGACGAGCTCTACACGGCAGCCGTCTCCGCGGACGTCGCCGACCTTCTCGTAGAACTCAATGCATACCCGAGGACCACCATGACATCGATCCTGGCCCGTCGCAGCGGGCAGGAAGAGCCCCACCAGTCCACAATCCGGCGCGGCGAAACGCGTCAAGCCGCGGTCGATGACACACCGCTCGCAGACGAGGGTGCCGGGCATGTCCGGGAGGAGCCGGTGCGGCTGACAACACTCCGGCCCCACGGAGATGTGTTGTCCGACCGGCTGTCGCCAGCTCACCCGATCGTGGGACATAAGTGTCAGCGCCTGGTCCCCGGCACCCGGGGCGCCGGCCCGAACTACCCCTCCCAGTGGCTCGCCCGGATATCCAGTCCCAGCTCGACGCCGCCCGCGTAGCCCTCCACGATCTGACGGGCCCGGTCCACCACGGCCGGCCACCGGATCCGCTCTCGCCCAATACTTGTACCCATCGCGCCGCCGCAGCCCCCACGGTCGAAGCTGACCCCTTTCCCACAACTATCGCGTGGAAAGACACCCCATGCAGTTGACCGTCAAGCCGTAGGCTGTTCCCAGCCCATCGTGTCCGTTGAACCTCGGCCCTCCCTCCGGCTCCGGACCTCGCTGGCACACGAGGACCGACTGCGAAGCCAGTCACACATCGCCCAGGAAACCAGGATCGGACGGCCCCATCTGCCGGGCGAAGTCCGCTGCGACTCCCAGGACCTCACGCATCGGCACAGGCCGCCGGCTCGTGCCCGCGAGATCGGCGTGAGCTTCCTTCGACCACAGGAACGGATACACGGAAAGACCCTGCCCGACAGCCAGGGCCGCGGCCTCCTCCCGCCAGCCGGGCCAGCGCATTCCGTCGTAGAACGCCTCCAGCCTGCCCGAGAGCAGCCAGGAGACCCACCCGGAGTGGCCCATCTCCATCGCTTCCCACTCCAGAGTGTCGGGAGCGAAATACGTCATCTGGCCGGGTACTCCAGGGCGGCCCGCGGCCGCGGGATCGCCACCGTTCAACGCGAAGACCCCTCCGACAATGTCGTGGCCGACGACAAGACCTGTCGCGGGCTGCCAGCCAGGATCGAAGGCCATGGGGAAGCGGTTGACCTGCGCCAAACTCAGGAGCCGCCCATCCGCGACCGAACCCCAACCCCCACCGAACACTCGCAGCCACCCGTTGTCCACAAGGAGTCCACCGGTATGCAACAACAGTGCACCGAGCACCGATCGCCCGGTGACCTGCATCTGCAGTAGGCATCGGCGGCCCTCGTTGATGTCCCCGGGCAGCACTTGAACCGGCACGGAACTCGCCCCGAGAACCTCCTGCAGCTCCGGCCACGCCGGATCGTCCACCCTGACCAGCTCATCGATGCCTCGCATCCGACGATGATCGCACCCTCCGGTATCAGCTCACCGTGTGGGCTGGACCACACTCCCCCGCAGGCCCGGGGCGACAAGCCAGGCAGCGAATCGACTGAACTCACAGTCGTCAAGCAGACGCATGTGTGAGGTGTTACGTAAGTCCTCCGGCCGTCTGATCGCCTTGGCCGGCGCCACTTCTGGGGCGCTTCAGCAGCTGGCGCGCCGGGAGGTGTGAATTGGAAGCCCCGGAACGAAGCGCCTGCGGCGTAGCCCTGATCGCGGATTGGCAGATCGTCGAAGCGGCTCACGCCATCGACAGGAAATTCTGGAACATCCACATCCTGCTTCGGCGAGATCTCTGACTGCAGAGGTGGCTTCGCCACGTACGGCCCGCTCATGATCGAACCTCAAGGAATTCGACGGTGTGGGTGGTGTGGTATGGGCGACTTGAGAACCGATCCGAAGTTCGCGATGTGCCGGGCTCTGGTGGACGGGGCGGATCTGGCCTCGTTCGTAGAGGGTCCGTTCGACATCCGGGCTGTGGTGGCGGCCATTCGGCCCGAGAAGATCGGCGGAGTCATCCTCGACGACGTTCCCTGGGAGAACTTTCCGCACGGGGAGAAGGCCCGGGATGCGGTTCGCCTGCTGCGCGCCGGCGACGGGTCCGCGCGTTTCACGATGGGTGTGCTGATCGGCATGTGTGCCAACGACAGCCGGGCCTCCGCAGCCCTCGCCGTCCCCTTCCTGATCCGGATCGCCACCGACCCCCACAGCCCGCACCGAGCCGAAGCCCTCAGAGGTCTCGCCGCCCCGACCCGCGCCCGTCATTTCGGTATCGCCTCCCGCGACGAACTTTCCCTCCACCGCTCCGGCCCTCAACACCGCGTCCTCGACGACTATGACGACTACGGAGCGGAGGTGGCCGGGTACCCGGCGGGCTGGTCGGTGGCTGCCGCCCGAACCGCGATCACCATGCTCCTGCCTCTCCTCGACGACTCCGACGTCACCACACGCGTCGACGCCTCCTACGCTCTCGCCACCACGGCCGAACCCAACCGCAAGGCCCTACGCGTCCCGGATCGGCGCGCTTGCGAGCAAGGCGGCTTACCAGACACCCATCACGGAGTATGGGTTCGTGCTGCCGTCGGTGCGGTACTGCGCATGTCCGAGCCGTAGGTCGTACGGTAGTCCGGGACGACGACTCGGCTCGTCGGAGACGCCTGATGAACTTGAGCGACGAAGTCGTCCAGGTCCATGGCCGGGTCGTGCCGCGGTGGCTCGCTGAGCGGCTTCTCGAAATTGTCCCAGTGAACGGGCACCACGACGCCGGGCTCGCCCAATGCCCGCAGCAGGCGGGGCGCATAGCGGAACGTGGCGGTCGTGGCAGGCACCGCAATCATCGCGAGATCGGGACGCAGCCCCTCCAGAGCTCGCTCGGAGAAGTCGCTGGCGCCCATCAGGAATACTGAGGGACCGGCGCTCCCGGCGGTGACCTGGAAGGCAAGTGTGTCGCCCTCCGGCAAGTCCGAGATCGTCTCCGGAGGCGCTGCGGGGGGCGCGTGCAGCGTGCCAGGCGCGAAGTAGGAGTACTTCTCGTTGCGGCTGTGCCGGCTCGACACGACCTCGATGGTGATTCCTGCGAAATCCAGGATCTCGCCGCCCTTCACGACCGAGATCTGTCCGGGGTCGACACCGAAAGCGACGAGCAGATGAAACGTGGTCTCCGTGCCGATGATCCGCGCCCCAGTACTCTTGGCAATGTAGGGTACATCGGAGATGTGGTCCCAGTGCGAGTGGCTGACCAGGACGACCTCAGGATGGTCTATGTGATCCTTTATCAGTTCGGGATCGGACTTCAGTTTCGTGCCGGATTTGAATTCGCCACAGAATAGACCGGTCTTGAAACGGGTGATGTACGGGTCGAAGAGGATTGTCCGTCCGTCGATATCGATACGCCAACCGGAGGTACCCAGCCAGCGGAAGGACGCCGATCCTGCCGACGAGGTGCCGTTGGCGGCCGCACCTGGGGTGGTGGTCGTGGAGGTAACCAGTCCTGTGGCTGCGCCGAGGGCGGCGCCGCGCAATATTGACCGCCGGCCGAGCAGCCGTACGGGCCGTTTCGGGTGCTGTGCTTCCATCTCGTTGCTCATGGCGTCAGGAGATCAGGCTGCGTCCAACTCTGTCCAAGATCAAAACTGGGAACGCTCATATGCAGATGCATATGAGCGCACGTCAGAGGCCCTCACTGCGAAGAAAATCAACGGCGGTTCGTGCTGTGGCACCGATCGCCGCGTCCACTTCCGTGCGCGATGCGGTGAGATCCCAGGAGCGGGCGAAGACGGAAACCGCGTAGAGGCCGCCGTCGGGATACCCGATCACCCCCGCCTCCATATGCAGTCCGGGCAAGGTTCCGGTCTTCGCCGCGACCGTTGCCTCCTCGGGAAACCCCGAAACCAAACGGTGGCGGAAAATCTGGCGGGCCATCAGCTCGCGCACCTGGGAACAGGCCGCCGGGGGGCCGGCCTCGTCACGCCAGACCAGGCGCAAAAGCCGCGTGATCTCACGGGGAGTGCTGGCATTGGTCCGCAGCGGGTCCAGTGCACTGAGCCGTCTCTTGCAATCTTCCCGCAGCTCGGTGTAGCGGAGGGCGAACTCCGCCTCGTCGCGTGCATTGACCTCGGCGAACATCGACTCCAGAACATCACGAGGGCCGCCCACGATCCGCGTCCTGTCCAGCCCGAGCTCCCGGGCCAGGAGGCGTACCGTGTCCAGACCGATCCGCGCCAGTAAGAGATCCGCCGCCGAGTTGTCGCTCAACGTCAATGCGAAGAAGGCCAGATCCCGCAGCGAGATCTCGACGTCATCCGCACAGCCTGCAGTGCCCCAGCCACCGAGTCTGTCGGCTCCCGTCACCCGCACTCGCTCGCGGGGGTCGAGCTGGTCGGCGGCCGCCTGGCGCGCGAACTCCAGCACCAGCAATATCTTGAAGACCGAGGCAATCACCACGGGCTCATCAGCGCCAATGGCGATCTCCCCACCACCGGGTTCCATCCCCGAGGCCGCCCCGGCAACCGACGCCGTTCCGACGGGAACTGCGTGCAGCAGCCCGTCGGCCCCGGCCTTCGCAAAGATCTCGCCGATCCGCTCCTCGACCATCGATACGCCCCTCACGTAAGGTTCCTTGCTGTGGATCTTCTGCGCCACCTGCGCATCTTCGTCACCGTCGCCGACGAGCTGCACTTCAGTCGGGCTGCCGAGCAGCTTGGCATGGCTCAGCCGCCCCTCAGCCAGGCGGTACGCAGGCTCGAGAAGGACCTCGGAGTCGACCTGTTCGACCGATCGCACCGGCAGGTCCAACTGACCGCCGCAGGCATCGTTCTACTGGACGAAGCTCGTGAACTGCTGACTCGCGAAGAGCGGTTACGGACTCTGGCTCGCCGCGTCGGCGATGGCACCCTGCGCGCAGGCGTGCCGCCTGACACCACGGTCGCCATGCTATCGACTCTGCTCTCAGCCTGCGCGGAGCATTCCCCTGGCCTCTCCGTCGATCTCCAGGAGCTCACCACCGGAGAACAGCTGCGGTTACTCGCCTCCGGCGGGCTCGACGTAGGCCTCGTCCACCAGCCCGTGGATGCCACCGAACTCCATCTGGGGACCGAGGTCGTCGCGGATCTGGGCGTCGTCCTGCCCCGCACTTCCCCGCTGGCCCGAGTACCTGAGGTCGCGCTCGCCGAACTCTCCGGCCACGAGCTGGTGCTCTTTCCTCGGGCCCAAGCCCCCGGGTGGTACGACTGCATCCTGGACACCTGTCGCGCCGAGGGCTTCGCGCCTAGCCGCGTCCGGCACGCCTCCCATCCCGAATTCCTGCTGGCCCTCGTCCACTCGGGCCGCGGCATCGCCTTTGACCAAGGGCCGATCGCCCGCAAGGAGCCCCGGGTGGCCTGGCGACCTCTGGCTGATCGCCCTCTCACCCAGCGAACTGCCGGAGTCTGGCCTTCCGGACGCCCCTCCCATCCAGCCGCGCCTCACTTCGCGGAGCTCGCGGCCCGCGTGCTCGCTCGCGACCGCACAGTGGCCTTGCGCCGCGACAACAGCCCACGCCCCTCGGCCGGGCCGCCGCGCCCGTGGTCGGTGGTCTACGACGAGCGGAGCTGAGGCCGCTGCGCCATCGGCCGTTGGCTGCGCCGGCCCGGCCGGTGGCGCTATCGGCCGGGCCGGGTCCCGTCGGGCGAACGGGATGGTGAGGACGGAGCCCGCGCCCACCTGGAGGGCGAGGTGTGGGTCGACGGCGGGTACCGCCAGCACCTCGTCGAACACGCCGCGACCCTCGGCATCGGCACGGAGGTCACCGCCCGCAAGCCCGGGACCAGGGGTTTCACCCCGATCCCGAAACGTTGGGCTGTCGAGCGGACCCGCGGATGGCTGATGCTCCACCGGCGCCTGGCCCGCGACCACGAAACCCTGCCCACCCGCTCCGAAGCCGTGATCCATTTCGCCATGACCAACCTGATGGACCGCCGCCTTACCGACGGGAACCCCATTTCACGGCGCGACCCGAAGAAAGCCACAGCGCAACCTATCTCGGGATGGAACAACGGGCGAAAACGACCTTGTAGCCATACGTCCCTCCTCGCTGTCGGGCGAACCGTCTGTTCGGCTGCACCTGCAGCCCGCTAGCTGTCGAGGGAGTTGGACCACCGAATATCTCAAGTAGATGTTCTACAAGGAGTTTGTGGTGGGCCCGGACGGGATCCCGACTCGGCTGACCGGTGCTCAGCCCGCTCGCGCCGTCGTCAGGAGTCCGCGAGCCGGGCCGCGAGATAGGGCGCGGTGGCGCTGCGGCGGGCCCTCGCTACCTTGGCCGGCGGGCCCGCCGCGACCACCCGCCCGCCCGCGTCGCCACCGCCCGGCCCGAGGTCGATGACCCAGTCGGCGGTGACGATCGTGTCCAGGTCATGCTCGACGAGGACGACCGTGTTGCCCGCGTCGACGAGCCGGTGCAGTTGTCGCAGCAGCAGCGCGATGTCCGAGGGGTGCAGCCCCGCCGTCGGCTCGTCGAGCAGGTAGAGCGCGTGGCCGCGGCGGGCTCGCTGCAGTTCGGTGGCCAGTTTGATGCGCTGCGCCTCACCACCGCTGAGCTCCGTCGCGGGCTGCCCCAGCCGCAGGTACCCCAGTCCCACCTCGCGCAACGTCTCCAGACTGCGGGAGGCGGCCGGGACTGCGGACAGGAACTGGGCAGCGGCGTCGACGGACAACGCCAGCACTTGCGCGATGTTCTTGCCACGGTAGGTGACTTCCAGCGTTTCGGCGTTGTACCGGGCGCCCTGGCAGGCCGGGCACGGCGCGTAGGTACCAGGCAGGAACAGCAGTTCCACCGCGACGAATCCTTCGCCCTGGCAGGTCTCGCACCGTCCTTCAGGCACGTTGAAGGAGAACCGCCCGGCCGAGTAGCCGCGCGCCCTGGCCTCGTCCGTCGCCGCGTACAGCTTGCGCACCGCGTCGAACATCCCCGTGTACGTGGCCAGGTTGGACCGGGGAGTTCGGCCGATGGGCCGTTGGTCGACCCGGACCAGCCGGTCGAACGACTCCACGCCGGACGCGTCCTGGACGTCGACCTGCAACTGTGCCTCGTCGGGCTCCTCGGGTGCGAGTCCGAGGTGGCCGCGGACGACCTCCGCGAGAACCTGCGTCACCAGCGTCGACTTTCCGGAACCGGACACGCCCGTCACCGCCGTCAGCACGCAGAGCGGTACGTCGACGGACACGTCCTGCAGATTGTGGCGGGAGACGCCGCTCAGGTGCAGCCAGCCGTGCGGCGTGCGCGGCCGGTGTTCGAGCGGCTCGGCGCGCCCGAACAGGTACTGACTCGTCGCCGACTTTCCCACCCGCTCCAGACCGGCGACCGGACCGCTGTACAGCACGCGCCCGCCGCCCTCACCCGCACCGGGGCCGATGTCGACCACCCAGTCAGCCCGCCGCACGACGTCCATGTCGTGCTCCACGACGAACAGCGAGTTGCCCGCCGCCTTGAGCCGGTCCAGCACGTCCAGCAGCGGTTCCGCGTCAGCCGGGTGCAGGCCCGCGGAGGGTTCGTCGAGGACGTAGACGACGCCGAACAGCCCCGAGCGCAGCTGCGTGGCGATCCGCAGGCGCTGCGCCTCGCCGGGCGACAGGGTCGTCGAGCGGCGCCCGAGGCTGAGATATCCGAGGCCCAGGTCGAGCAGTACGTCGACCCGCGCGGCCAGATCGCCGCAGATCCGGACCGCGACCTCGGTCGTCTCCCCGGACCGGGCCGTCGAGGTGGTGGCGCCGGCCTCGGACCGCCCCGCGACGGGCCGCAGCAGCGCCGCGACCTCGGTGAGCGGCATCGCGTTGATCTCGGCGATGGAACGTCCGGCGAAGGTCACGGCGAGCGCCTCGGGCCGCAAACCGCTGCCGTGACACTCCGGGCAGGGCACACTCCTGACGAACCGGAGCGCCCGTTCGCGCATCTTCTCGCTCTTGGAGTCGGCAAGGACGTGCATGACGTGCTTGCGGGCGCTCCAGAACTTGCCGTGGTAGCCGTAGTCGACGCGGTCCTCCTCCGGCTCGATGTACACGGAGGGCTGCTCGTCCGTGTACAGCAGCCAGTCCCGGTCCTTCTTCCTGAGCCTGCGCCACGGTCGGTCGATGTCGATCCCCAGGCCGTTCACGACGCTGCGCAGGTTGGCGCCCTGCCAGGCACCCGGCCAGGCGGCGATCGCCCCTTCGCGGATGCTCAGAGACGGGTCCGGGACGAGCAGGTCTTCGGCGACATCGTGCACGACTCCCAGTCCGTGGCACTCCGGGCAGGCGCCGGCCGCGGTGTTGGGTGAGAACGACTCGGCTTCCAGCCGTGCGGCCCCGGGCGGATAGGTGCCGGCCCGGGAGTACAGCATGCGCAGCAGATTGGACAGCGTGGTGATGGTGCCGACCGTCGAGCGCGAACTGGGCGAACCTCGTCGCTGCTGCAGAGCCACGGCCGGCGGCAGTCCGGCTATCTCCTGCACGTGCGGCGCACCGACCTGTTGCAACAGCCTTCGCGCGTACGGTGCTACGGACTCGAAGTATCGCCGCTGCGCCTCGGCGTAGAGCGTGCCGAACGCTAGCGAGGATTTACCGGAGCCGGAGACGCCGGTGAAGGCGACCGTCGCGTCCCGCGGGACGTCGACGTCGATGTTCCGCAGGTTGTTCTCACTGGCACCCCGGACATGCACAAAGAGGTCGGTCGCGTCTTTGTTCACCATTCCTGAGTACCTGATTGCGCCGGTAACCGCGCGACGAGCGCCGTCACCGGGCCTCGTTCGCACAGGCGTCCGATTGTTGATCTGCACGTACCGTTGCCTGGTACTCCAGTCCTGGTCGGTGTGCAGAGCCCGGTGAGTATGGCGGCGGTGGCCGCCTCGCGCAGCAGCCCGGCAGCGTCGGCGGCCGCGTGTGCTTGTGCGCGGTGTTTCGTCACCCAGTGCCGGCGGCGGGACGCCTCGACGCCTTCGACGAGCGCGAGGAGCAGCTGCAGGACCACTGGGGCCCCTCCCCCGGCGCGTGCAGCGCAGAGGGCTTGTTGCAGGGCGCGGGCGGATGCTCTACAGCCGGCGCGGGCCCGGCCTTCGAGAGTGCGGGCGCTGGGGGCGCGGGCGGCCTGCTCGAACACGGCTGCCGCCGCGGTGACGCGGTAGGTCGTAGGCCAGCTTGCTGCCGGTCAACAAGACGAGGCGAGTACCCGGGTCGGCGCGGTCGCCGGAAAGCGCGACCGAGCAGATGCCCGCCTCGTCGCGTCGTCACCGTACGCACAGGCCCGTGTCGCGGCAGCGGTCGAGGAAATCGGTGTGACTGTCGGCGAGCGCGGCGGCGGTGCGGGCCGTGTACTGCAGGACCTCGCGGGCCGTCTTCGTCATACCGCGGCGGTCGGCTTTCCCGAGCTCGCCGATGGTCTGGAACCGGCGCGCGATGCGCTCTCAAGCAGACATCGGTGTCAGGTGTGCCGGCAGGCCCCGAAGGCGCGGGCCGTGGTACGCATCGCGAGGATGTCGCCGCGGATGCTCGGCTGGCGTCCGCCCGCGCGGGCGAGCGAGCGTCGCCACGATATGGATGCGGTCGGGCGCGTGGCGGACCGCGGTCCAGCGGTAGGCGTGCTCGTCATGTGTTCGGCGATGCCCGCGGCGTGCACCCTGACGGCTGCGACCTCGGCCCACACCGCGTCGGTCAGGAGACGGTCTCCGGGTGCGTTCCGGGCCGCGGTATGTCACACGCCCGCCCCACCGCCTTCTCGCACCCGGAGCCGGAGACCATCGAGCGCGTGAGCCGTATGGATGCAGCTCATGCTTCGGCTATGAGTGAGTATCTGCCGAGCATGATCTGCAGGAGTTCGTCGGCGACCTCTTCCCGAGTGGCGCTGACCCAGCCGACGACCCAGTCGTGCATCAGGCCGTTCACCGCCCCGATGAGAGCCGCGGCGGTGATGCGGTAGTCGCCTGACGGTATCTCGCCTCGCTCGGCGGCATCGTCGGCGATCTTGTTCAGCAACTCGATCCAGACGGCGCGGCGTTGCAGGCGCTGATGGTTGATGCGGGGGCTGACGCCGACGACCTCCACGTAGGCGATGCGGGCATGGCGCATGTCGTCGGCGGCGCCGTTGACGTAGGCGTGAGTGGTCGCGGCGATCCGCTGTGGCAGCGGTAGGTGTGCAACGTCGGGCAGCATGTCGATGACCGCCTTCTGGGCGACCTCGTTGACGTGCAGGTGGAGGTCGGACAGCAGGTCTTCGAGTGTGCGGTACTCCTCGTAGAACTGGCGGGTCGACAGTCCGGCCGCCTTGCACAGGTCCCCGAGTCTGGTTGCCCGGTATCCCGGGCCGGCACCGAAGAGGTTGAGGCCCGCTTCGCGGAAGCGCTCGCGCCGCTCTGCTCGCCGGTCGGCCGCGTCCCTGCCTGCGTACCGGCCCTCGGCCGGGGTGATCCGTCCCGCCACTGCACCCCTCCCGCCTGCTCGTACGCGCAATTGTCCCGCACAGGCCTTGCGTCGCCTCTTCACCCCTCCCTACCATCCGGTAACCCAAATTTGAATGAGGCGGTGTTCAGAGTTGGGAGTGCGCGGAACGCCCACAAGGCGAGAGCGCCCTGCATCGTGCCTTCTGCCGCCAGACACAGGTGGGGACCATCCCGGTCGCCCCGCTCGGACGCGTCGCACGCCTCACCGCGGGCGGGCGGCCCTCTCGCACAGCGCTCCAGTTTCCTGCCCGTTCAGGCACCTCACTCCCTTCCTCCGGAGGAGCGAAACATGCACGCTGCACCGTCCCCCGACCTGCTCAGCTCTCGGCGGCACGCCGTGCCGAGCCCTACCCGGCGCCGGCGGCTGTGGAGCACAGCCGCAGCGGCCCTCATGGCCGCCGGCGCCCTCGTGCCCGCGAGCACCGCCCACGCCGCACCTGCCCTCCAGGAGGTGATGCTGGTCGGCAACAACTGGGAGGGCACCGCCGACGTCATCAAGTCCACGGGCGACTTTGCCAAGGTCGGCCGCATCAACCTGATCCCCGACAAGAACGAGCGGTTGCGGGAGATCTACACCGACCCCATCCGCCTCATCTTCTTCCTCGGTATCCGGGAGAGCGCCGGCGAGGGCCACGACCAGTTCGTCGACGACATGTACACCACCCCGGACGGCTCGGCGATCGTGGTGTCGCGGCCCAGTTTCGGCGACGTGGCCTCCATCGACACCGCCACGGGACAGCTCAAGTGGCGCTTCCGCGTCGCGGGCTACCGGTCCGACCACATGGCCGTCTCCCCCGACGGGACCCGGGTCGCGGTGTCGGCCTCAACCGGCAACACCGTGCACGTCCTGGACATACGCACGGGCGCTCAGGTCGGCTCGTTCGCCACCGGCGACAAGCCCCACGAGAACGTCTTCACCCGTGACGGCAAGATCTGGAACATGTCGATCGGCGAGGTGAACAACGACTTCGACGCTCCCTGGCAGGACTTCCTCAAGGGGGACCGCAAGATCACCGTCGCGGACGCCCAGACCCTCAAGGTGATCAGGACCATCGACATGCGGGAACGCCTGAACGCCTTCCCGGGCGGCAAGGACTACTCCGACTCGATCCGCCCGGTCGCGTTCACGCCCGACGAGTCCACGATGTACTTCCAGGTCTCCTTCTTCAACGGCTTCTTCGAGTACGACGTCGCCACCGACAAGATCACCCGGATGAAGACCTTGCCGAAGAACCCCGGCACCAGTGACGACCGAGGCACCTTCGTCAACGACTCCCGCCACCACGGCATGTCCATGAACCCGGCCGGCACCAAGCTGTGCATCGCCGGAACCATGGACGACTACGCCACCGTCGTCGACCGCGCCACCCTCCAGGAAAGCCCGCTGGTCCCTGCCACCAAGCCCTACTGGGCCACCGTCAGCGGCGACGGCAAGGCCTGCGTCATCTCCGAGAGTGGAGCTGACCAGGTCACCGCCATCAGCTTCGCCACCGGCCAGAAGATCACGTCCGTGCCCGTCGGCGACCACCCGCAGCGGGTCCGCATCGCTCACCTCCCCACGGGCTGGGCCGGCCCCACCGGCTGACCCGCCTCCGCCTTCCGGGCGTTGGGCGCGCAGGACCGCCCCGCCCACCCACTGCTACCAACGGCACGACGGGTTTGGGGCCTCCGCCAGGAGGCCCCAAACCCCGCCGGTTCAGGAAGAGGATTCAGGCGGCGGCAAGAGCCGATCGGAGCGGGGGCAGCCATCACGGGTGTCCGTGGGGGCGGCCGCGTCAGCCCTCGCACATGGACCAGATGCCCTCTCCTGTGCGCTCGCGAGCCATCAGCCCCTTTCGCCGGCGAGCCTCGCTTGGAAGGCGTCAATGTCTCATGGTGTCGGTGATCCAGTGGGCGGCGAGGAGCCCTGAGCCGGCGGTGAGGACGGCGGCTGCGATGACGGTTGCGTTCAGGCCGAAGGCGTCGGCCAGCACTCCGGCGAGGAGGGCTCCTGCCGCGTAGCCGATGTCCCGCCAGAAGCGGTAAGTGCCCAGGGCGTTGGCGCGCCAGGCGGGGTGGGCATGGTCGGAGACGGAGGCGATGAGGGTGGGGTAGACCATGGCAGTGCCGAGTCCGAGGGCTACGGCGGACAGGATTCCGGCCAGGAGCGGAGTGTCCAGCAGGGTGAGGGCGAGGACGAGGCCGACGGTTTGGACGAGCATGCCGGTGACGATGAGAGGTTTGCGCCCGATGCGGTCGGCGAGGTGGCCGGTGGGTATCTGGCCGATGCCCCACAGGATCGGGTAGAGGCCTTTGACCAGGCCGACGGCGGCGAGGCCGAGACCGTGGTCGGTGAACAGCAAGGGGAAGACACCCCAGGTCAGGCCGTCGTTGAGGTTGTTGACCAGGCCGGCCTGGCTGGCGCCGCGCAGGGAGCGGTTGCGCCAGGTGGTACGGGCGAACGTGGCGGCGAGGCCTGTGTTCTCGCCGTTGGGCAAGGGTCGCTCGTGCTGGGCGAGTTCGAGAGACGCATGCGCGGCGGTGTCCCGTACGGCGATGGTCAGGGCGAGGCCGGCGGCGATGAAGACGATGCCGATGAGTTCCGGAACGGGGCGGAGACCGTAGGAGGTGGCGAGGTAGCCGGTGAGCAGGGCCGTGGCGCCGACGGCGGTGTAGCCCGCGGCCTCGTTCAGCCCGGTGGCCAGGCCCCTGCGGGAAGGCCCCACGAGGTCGATCTTCATGTTGACCGTCATCGACCAGGTCAGGCCCTGGTTGAGGCCGAGCAGGACGTTTGCGGCGACGACCCATCCCCAGGACGGCGCCCAGGCGAGGGCGAAGGGTACGGGGATTCCGGCCAGCCAGCCGACGACGAGGAGCTGTTTGCGCCGGAACCGGGCGGTCAGCTTTCCGGCGGCAAGGTTCGTGAGGGCTTTGGTGAGGCCGAAGGCGATGATGAAGGAGAAGACCGCCAGCTCACTCGTCAGGCCGAAGGTGCCAGTGCCGATGAGCGGCACCGTGGTTCGTTCCAGGCCCACCAGACCGCCTACCGCGACGTTGACGAGGACGAGCAGCGAGAACTGAAGCCAGTTCTCCCGTAGGCCGAGCCGAACAGGGCCCCCCGACGCGCCGATCGGCGTGGCGGTCGCAGGCGTGGCTTTCACGAGCGGATGCCCTTCCTGTCATGAGGCGGTAGGAAGGCGCCGGGCGTCCGGCGCCGTATTCGGCAAGGCGGACCGGCCGTAGAGCTGCGCAGGGCATCTTCTTCTGCCCGGGGCGGCGCCGTTCCTGAGCTGTCAGGCAGACCAAACCTGCACTCCAGAATACCCCCACCCGTATTTTCGGAACGACCATGCAGCATCTCCCTCCTGTGACACAGGATACCCAGGGGGGTATTTGACTTCCTCGCGGATGTCGCCTTACCGTCGAGTAGGTAAATACCCAGGGGGGTATCTAGAAGGGATGCCTCGATGCGTGAGGTAGATCTGGACACCTTCGCAGCCGAGCTCGCTGATGGCGCGCTCGTCATCGATGTCCGCGAGTTCGACGAATACGCGACCGGCCACGCGCCGGGGGCGCTCAGCCTCCCCCTGCCGACCCTCGGCGCCGCACTCGGTGAGCTGCCCGCCGACGGGCCGGTCTACGTGATCTGCGCGAGTGGCAATCGCAGCGCCTGGGCCGCCGAGCATCTCGCCGGCTTCGGCGTGGATGCCGTCTCGGTCGTGAGTGGTACAGCGGGCTGGGCCCGTGCCGGTCGTCCGCTCGCGTACGGGACGGGCGTGCGCGCAGCCTGAGCGCCCTGTTCATCCGACAGCCCACAACACCCTCGCACCCATCTCGGGGTGCGGGTTCCTCATGAAGGGATTGCCGTGTTCTTCACCCAGTACTACCTCGACTGCCTCTCCCAGGCGTCGTACATGATCGCCGATGAGAAGACAGGTCAGGCGGTGGTCGTAGATCCACGGCGGGACGTCTCCGAGTACCTGGCGGACGCCGCCGCGCACGGCCTGACGGTGACCGGCGTGATCAACACGCACTTCCACGCGGATTTCGTCGCCGGTCACCTGGAGATGGCGGACGAGACCGGCGCCTGGATTGCATATGGCCGGCACGCCGAGACCGAGTACCCCATCCGCCTGCTGGCCGAAGGCGAACGGATCTCCCTCGGGGACGTGACCCTGGAGATCATGGAGACACCCGGGCACACACCCGAGTCGATCAGCGTCCTCGTGTACGAGCACGCCGACGACACCGTCCCGTACGGCGTCCTCACCGGTGACGCCCTGTTCATCGGCGATGTCGGCCGCCCCGACCTGCTCGCCTCCGTCGGTGTCGCGGCCGAAGAACTCGGCGCGATGCTCCACGACAGCGTCCAGAACAAGCTGATGGGGCTTGCCGACGCCGTACGCGTCTTCCCCGCCCACGGCGCCGGCTCCGCCTGCGGCAAGAATCTCTCGACCGAGAAGCAGTCCACCGTCGGTGAGCAGCGTGCCACCAACTACGCGTGCGCCCCGATGGGCCGTGAGGAGTTCGTCGAGCTCGTCACGGCCGGCCAGTCCACCGCGCCCGGATACTTCGCCTACGACGCCGAGCTGAACCGCAAGGACCGCGCCCGGTACGACGCGACGACGGCCCCCCGGCCGCTGACGCTCGCAGAGTTCACCGCACTGCGCGCCACCGGAGCAATTGTGGTGGATGCCCGCGATCCGCAGGAGTTCGCAGCCGGACACCTGCGCGGAGCGGTGAACGTTCCCGCGGACGGGCGGTTCGCCGAACAGGCCGGCACCGTTCTCGCTCCCGCCGACGAACTGGTCGTCATGGCGCCGCAGAACCGGGAGGAGGAAGTCGTCACCCGCCTTGCCCGGATCGGCTTCGACCACGCTGTCGGATACCTGCGCAACCCCGAGGACGCGTTGGAATCACTGGCCGGCGAAGTCACCCCCGCCAGCCGCCTGACCGCCGCACACCTTCGCACCGCCCTCGCCGGTGACGCTCCTCCCCTTGTCGTCGACGTTCGCACCTGCGGTGAGCGCGAAGCGAACGGCTTCATCGAGTCCGCCCTTCACATCCCGCTCAGCGAACTCCCCGGGCGTGCGGCCGAGCTGCCCGCCGACCGGCCCCTGGTCCTGCACTGCGCCGGCGGCCACCGCTCCTCGATCGCGGCAAGCCTGCTGCGGTCGCGCGGCTTCGAGGACGTCTCCGACATCCTCGGCGGCTACGCCGCCTGGGCCCTGTCGACGGGGCCGGCCGAAGCCGGCGCCTGACCCCCGAGGGCCCGGCAAACGCCGACCCTCACCCTCCCATATATACCCCGAGGGGTATATCTAATCTGAATGGAACGTTCATGAGCACCACGCCCGCATCAGCCTCCTCCCTCAGCCCTGCCGCGCTGCACCGCCTCGTCCTCGAAGGGCGGACCCCGCGCCTGCTCGACGTGCGCATGCCCGGTGAGTTCCGCGCGGCGCACATCCCGGGTTCCTACAACGTGCCTCTGGACACCCTGCGGGAGCACCGGGCCGAGCTCCTGGCCCACCTCGACGAGGACGTCGTGCTCGTCTGCCGCTCCGGAGCCCGCGCCGCCCAGGCCGAGAAGGCCCTGTCCGAGGCCGGCCTGCCCAACCTCCGCGTCCTCGAAGGCGGCATCGTCGCCTGGGAGACAGCCGACGCGCCCGTCAACCGGGGCCCTGAGCGCTGGGACATGGAGCGCCAAGTGCGGCTCGTGGCCGGCTCGATCGTCCTGGCCACCGGCCTCGTCGGCGTGTTCGTCCCCGGCGCTCACCTGGTCGGCACCGCGATCGGCGCCGGTCTGACCTACGCGGCCGTCAGCAACTCCTGCGCCATGGGAGTCCTGCTGTCCAAGCTGCCCTACAACCGCGGACCGCGCCCCGACATCAACACCGTGATCGCGGAGCTGCGGAGCACGTCGTGACCGCCCTGGTCGTCGCCGCCTCACTGTTGATCGGCGTCAGCCTCGGCATCCTCGGAGGCGGCGGCTCGATCCTGACCGTGCCCATCCTGGTGTACCTGGCGGGACAGGACACGAAGGAGGCCATCGCCACCTCGCTGTTCGTGGTCGGTGTCACCAGCCTCGCCGCTCTGATCCCGCACGCGCGGGCCCACCGGGTCCGCTGGCGGACCGGCCTGCTCTTCGGCGCGTTCAGCATGGTCGGGGCCTACGGAGGCGGGCGCCTCGCCGGCTACATCCCCGGCACCGTCCTCCTCGTCGCCTTCGCGCTGATGATGCTGGCCACGGCCTTCGCGATGCTCCGCAAGCCCCGGAACGGCCGGAAGAAGACACGGCCCGCGCACAAGGACCTGCCCCTGAAGCACATCGCGGCCGAGGGGCTCGTCGTTGGCGCGGTGACGGGCCTGGTCGGCTCCGGCGGCGGGTTCCTCGTCGTCCCCGCCCTCGCCATCCTCGGCGGACTGCCCATGAGCATCGCAGTCGGCACCTCGCTCCTGGTCATCGCGATGAAGTCCTTCGCCGGCCTCGCCGGCCATCTCTCCGACGTCACGATCGACTGGCGCCTCGCCCTGATCGTGACTGCGGCCGCGGTGGCCGGCAGCCTGATCGGTGGCCGACTCGCGGGCCGCATCCCCCAGGGCGCGCTGCGCAAGGCGTTCGGCTGGTTCGTCGTCATCATGGGCGTCTTCGTCCTTGCCCAGCAGCTCGGCACAGCGATGTGGAGCCACCCGGCCACCTGGGCGGCCCTCGGGGTTGCCGTGGTCGCCGTCCTGCTTCGGCGAACTCGGACCCGCCGCCCGCAGCCGACGCAGGAGCCTTCCGGCACTGAGAAGGAGCGCACTCGGCACACCGTGAAGGCTCAATCCTGATTTATACCCTATGGGGTATTATGGCCTGGGGGGCGAAGGAGGATCTCCATGCAGGTGGACGAACAGTCCGTACGGCCGGTCCTGAACCGTCTGCGACGGGCTCAAGGGCAGCTGGCCGCAGTGATCGCGATGGTCGAGTCGGGCGGCGAGTGCAAGGACGTCGTCACCCAGCTCGCCGCCGTCTCCAAGGCCCTGGACCGGGCAGGATTCAAAATCGTGGCCAGCGGGATGCGGCAATGCCTCACCGAAGGATCCGATACCCCGCCCATGACCCAGGACGAGCTGGAGAAACTCTTCCTCGCCCTTGCCTGACCCCCCGCTCCCTCCGGTCGGATCACCGCGGACCGGCCGGACGGAGCCGTTCCCCATGGCGGCGGCACAGGACCGCGTCGGTCACTGGCCACCTTTCCTGGCAGCCTCGGTCAGCGCCGGTCAGCTCCCCACCCCCTTCGTCCAGAGCTCCGGCGTAGCGGGCACGGGCTTGGTAGCCACTGGTGTCGCCGGTGACCGTAGGGTCCATCAGCTCCATGGACCTGCTTGCCCCAGTCCTCATCGGCATCACAGGGGCCGGTAGACCTCGTAGGTGCCGAAGGAGATGGGCAGGTTCCGGCACTGCCAGCCGGCCACCGCGGAGATCGGAGCGTTCCCGGCACCCCGACCGAGAAGCCGGTTCTCACCCCGAGCGGCTCCCTGATCCGGCCCGTGCGCCATGACACGATCGTCTCACCGCTGTCCGGACTCGAAGGATCGCCGTGCCCCTGACACCCGTCGTCCTGCACAACGCCCGGATCGTCGACGGCACGGGCGCCCCGCCGGTGTCCGATGGGATCCTGGTGATCGAAGACGCCCTCATCCGCTGGTGCGGCCCTGCCCACGACGCGCCCGAGGATCCCGGCCTGCGCCACGCAACCCGTGTGGACCTCGGCGGGCGGACCCTCTGCCCGGGATTCATCGACGCGCACGTGCACTTCGCCCTGCCGGGCCCCGTGGAGAGCCCGTTGGCAGGGGCAGGCGAACCCGTCAGCTACCGAACGCTGAAGGTGATCGAACGGCTCCGCGTCACCTTGCACAACGGGGTGACCACGGCACGCGACCTCATGGGGCTCGACGCGGGCTTCCGGCGTGCGGTTGCCGAACGCCACATCGCGGGGCCGCGGCTCCTTGTCGCGGTGAGCATGCTGAGCCAGACGGCCGGACACGCCGACTTCCGCCTCCTCGGCGGTATCGACGCACTCGCCTCTGCCGTCGCCTTCCCTGGCAGCCCTTCCGGCATCGTGGACTCCGTCGACGACATCCGTACCCGCGTACGCGAGCTTGTCGCCGCCGGCGCCGACTGCGTCAAGCTCGCCGCCAGCGGAGGGGTCACCTCCCCTCACGATCAGCCGGAATGGCTGGGGCTGCGTGCGGAGATGATCCGCGCGGCGGTGGAGGAGGCCGAGTCCTACGGCGGCCTTCCGGTCGCGGTGCACGCTATCGGGGAGGCCGGAATCGCCGCAGCCGTCCACTCCGGGGTCCGCAGCATCGAGCACGGTTACGCTCTCACCGACGAACTGCGGGTGGAAATGGCCGAACGCGGCCAGTTCCTCGTGCCCACCATCCTGGAGACCATGGCCGATCCCGACCCGTCCACAGTTCCGGCGTCCGTACACGCCAAGGCCGTCCACTGGCACCGGGTGGCTCAGGAGTCCGTGGCCCGTTCCGTGGCAGCCGGAATCCGTGTCGCGATGGGCACCGACGCGGGCCTGATCGCCCCCCACGGGCAGAACCTCAAGGAGCTGGGGCTCCTCGTCCGCATCGGCGGCATGACTCCGCTCCAGGCCATCCGAGCAGCCACCGCCGATGCCGCCGATCTGTGCGGCGTGGGGGCCACCACCGGCAGCCTGGTCGCCGGCAAAGCCGCCGACCTCGTCGTCTGCGGCACGGACCCCCTCAACGACATCGACTCCCTCGCCGACCCGGCCCATGTACACGGCGTGCTCAAGGAGGGACGCATCGCCATCGACCGGGCCGGGGTTCTCGCCTCTGCGGGCCTGCCCGACCTGGTCCCGTAGAGACGCAGTGGGCCAAGGCGGTCAAGGCTGGGCACACGCTTGTGCGGAGATCTGGGCTCGGCCCGAACTCCCCGGAAACCGTCGAGGCGCACCTCTGGTCGCTCGGAGTGCCGATTCGCCCCGTCAGCGTCTCTTCCATGCCGTAGACCGGACCCGACGCACAGTCACACGATCCTGAGACTGGGCGCGACAGGTGGCTTGGACAGATCCGGGTCGCACACGCATCGCCCACCTCAAGAGCTGGCGGGCCCTGGCACGCCATCTCGGGCGCGAGCACATGGACGACACCGTCATAGCCATCGCTGGCCTACTGTCCCAGCGGCAGACCGCTGACCGGAGGCCGCGGACTGGATCCTGGCTCGGCAGATGTGAGCACCGAGACCCCGACCTGGCCTTCGACGTCGCACCGCCGACCGTGCACGAGCTCGTCAGTCCGCGGTACAGCCCCAGTAGGCGATCTCGGCTGGTTCGCCATCCCGATACAGCACTGTGCACCGTCCGATTCCACGACCTACCGGGTCGAGCAGTTGACGTATCGCGGCGTCCCATCGGTCGCGCGTCGGTCGGCCGTCGGGAGCCCAACTGCGGATCTCGTCCTCGGTCAAGGGGCGCATCATGGCGAACTCGTCACCTGCTTCGGCGTCGATCAGGGCGTAGAAGTCGAGCACCGTGCAGGTGCCTCCGGTAAGGATGTACTCCAGCCAGCTCTCGTCCTCCCACAGTTCGACGATGCCCCGCCCCGGAAAGCCGTGATCGTCCTTCGCCAGCTCCTGGTGTTGAGCCTGCCGGAACGCCGCCGCCAGATCCTCCTGGTACGGCCCGGTCGCCGTCCACTCGTTGCCACCCACTGCAGAACCTCCCTGGTCGCCGATCCTCGGCTTTGCCGCAGGCTAACCGCCACATCTGACAGGACCGACCGCTCGACGCCCGCACCGCCCTCGACCTCGCCCTGCTGCTGCGCACCATGTCGGGCGACAGCGGCCGCGCCCCCTCTCCAGCACCCAGGACCCGGCCCTCCTGACCGACCCCGGCGCCAGCCCGCGCGTGAAGAAGATCGCCCGGCTCGGCGACCTCGGCGGCCACCTTCCCCTGGAGCCAGACGTCCTGACCGCCACCCGCAACGCCCTCGATCACTTCACCTGGCTCGGCGCCACCGTCACGAACGTCGACAAGCTGCCCTCCTCCGACGACTCCAACGGCACCGAAGACCTCTGGCCCACCTGGCTCACCTTCCGCCACCGGCTCTCGGGCACGTCCGTGAAAACCGCTACGAACAGCCTGCGGGCCCAAGGCACGGACACGGGAACCCTGCTCCAGGGCTACAGCGGCGGCGGCAGTTCAGCTGAGGAGTACGGCCAGCAGCCGCTGCGTGATCGCCTTCGTGTCCTCACCGGGTCCGGGAATGCGGGTCATCAGCAGGTGGTGGGTCGTGCCGACCAGCGCAAGCGCGATTGTCGCGACGTCGACGCCGTCGGGCAGCCGGCCGCCGCGCTGCTCCGCCTGCAGGTAGGCGGTGAAGGCATGCTGGATCGCGTCGAAGGCGGGCGCGCCGGACTGGAAGCTCTCTCGGGTGTGGAGCGCGGCTGCCGGGCGGGTCATCGCCAGGCCCACCACCGCAGGCTGCAGAGAGTCCAGCAGCGCCAGGACGACCGCTTGGAGATTGTCCGCAACCGTGGCCTGCCCCACCTTGGCCTCCAGCGCCTCCGCCCGGCGGGCGCTGCGCGCGAAGCGGTCCAGGACCAGTTCGGCGACGAACTCGTCCAGGCCGGCGAAGTGGGTGTGCAGGACGCCTTTGGCGCAGTCGGCCTCCGCGGTGATCGCGCGGCTGGTCAGGGCGGCTGCGCCGTCGCGGGCCACCACCCGTTCCGCTGCCGCGAACAGCCGCTCGCGCAAATCCGGAATCGCCACTCCACGAGGTGACACAACAGCCCCTTCTCCTTGACCCATTGCGCATATGGGCGAACGCCCATACCGTTTGGGCACTTGCCCATACTAGGGCCGGGGCGTGCCATGGCGCACCCCGGCGGGAGGGAGTTCACCCATGGGTCACTTCGTCAACACCGCACAGGAAGAGGCGTGGAACGGGTACGAGGGCGCGCAGTGGGCCCGCAGCCAGGAACGCTGGGACGCCGTCAACGACGGCTTCAACCAGCCACTCCTGGACGCCGCGGCCATCGCGGAAACCGACTCCGTACTGGACATCGGCTGCGGGGCCGGACGCACCACCCGCCTCGCCGCCCGCCGCGCCGGCCTCGGCCGGGCGCTCGGACTGGACCTGTCGGCTCCGATGCTGGAAAAAGCCCGCGAGAGCGCCCTGCGTGAAGGGGTGGAGAACGCCTTCTTCGTCCAGGGCGACGCCCAGGTCCATCCATTGGAGGCCGAGGGGTTCGATGCGGCCCTCAGCCGCTACGGCATGACCTTCTTCACCGACCCCGTCGCCGCGTTCAGCAACCTCCGCCGCGCGCTACGACCCGGCGGTCGACTGGCCTTCGTCTGTGCGGCCGAGGCCGAGGCCAACGAGTGGCTCGAGGCGTTGGCCTCGCTCAAGGGCATCCTGCCGTTCGACGGCTTCGGCAGGCCCGGCGGTCCTGGCATGTTCTCGCTCACCGATCCCGACCGCATCCGCGGCCTGCTCACGGCGGGCGGGTTCACCGATGTCGACGTGCGTCGCGTGGAGGTGCCGGGGAAGTGGGGCGTCGACGCGGCAGATGCTGCGTCATTCCTGCTGGACTCCGGTCCAGGACACCACCTGCTCGACCAGGTGACCCCGCCCGAGCAGGACGAAGCCCGCCAAGCGCTGACGGCTGCCCTTCAGCGCCATGAGACGGGCAGCGCGGTGTGGCTGCGGAGCAGTTCCTGGCTGGTCACCGCCGTACGCGACGGAACCGCACCGCGCTGAGCGCCCGCCCAGATTGGTCCGCAGCCGCTCAGTAGCGGACCGTGCGGGCGATGACTGGGACGCCTTGTCGCTCTCGTCCTGGGCGGGGCGGCCGCCCTGGGCGAGGGCGTCGACCACGGAGGACTGGAGGTGATCACCCACCGCCGTCAGGGCGAAGGACTGCGGCGCCTTGGTGGTGGCGCTGACCTGGCTGAGGACGTCGATGGTCGGTGTCCTCCTCGACCAAGCGCTGCGGGCCGCGCACTTGTCGAGATATCGCCCGGATCGCCCACAGTGCACACAGCGCACACCACTGGTAGCCGAGGTGCGACGACGCGCGGTCGTTGGGATGGTGGATTCGTTCGAAGAAGCCGTCCGGCAGGGGTGCCTGATGATTTATGGATCAACATCCAGCTCTCGGATAGTTGTCGGCGTAGACGGATCCGAACCGTCCCAGGCTGCTGTGCGGGCGGCGGAGCGAGCCAGGGGCACTGGCGAAGCCGTCTTCGCCTGGGAGTCGCCCGCGTCCTGGTACGGCCCGACCCCGCCTTCCGACGAGGAGATGCGCACGTATGCGTCCCGTGCGCGGAAGATATTCGACCAGGTCGTCGAGGACGCTCCGGGTCCTGGGCCCGGTAGGCCCGTCCCCTTGCGCCCAACCGCAGTGCAGGCGCACGCGGCCGCGGTGCTGATCGACGCAGCCGCGGGTGCCGAGGTGCGCATCGTGGGCGACCGTGGGCGGGGCGAGTTCCGGGAAGCGCTGCTGGGCTCGGTCAGCATGCACTGTGCGCAGCACGCTCCGTCCCCGGTCGTCGTGATGCGCTGAGTGGCGGGCGGCGCACAGAACGTCCGGTTGTCTCTGTGCGCGCAGCGCCGAGACCAGGCCGACAAAGGGTGCGTGCATGCCTCATCTCCGCAGGCCTCCAGGAGGGTCCGATGTCTGAGACGGCTCCCCCGCCGGGTTCCGGGAGCACGCATGCTCACAGGCCGGCTCTCCTCACCTTCCTGGGCGGCGTTCGCACCGTCACCGGAAGCAAATTCCTGATCGAGAGCGACCGATCCCGGATCCTCGTCGATTGCGGTCTGTTCCAGGGCTTCGCCGATCTGCGTAGACGAAACTGGGAACCGCTGAGCCGTGCGGCTGCCGATATTCGTGCGGTCGTCATCACACATGCGCATCTCGACCACTGCGGTTATCTGCCTCGCCTGGTCCGCAACGGGTTCCGGGGGCCGATTCTGGCTACGGCGCCCACGTCCCGCCTCGCCGAGATCGTGCTGCGCGACAGCGCGCGACTCCAGATGGAGGCAGCCCAGCACGCGAACGAGCGGGGATGGTCTAAACACCGGCCGGCGAAACCGCTCTACGATCTCGGTGACGTCGAGACCACGATCCGGTACTTCGACCCGGTGCCCACCGGCACCGAAATCGCTGTGACCTCTGACATTCGGCTTGCCCTTCACCACGGTGGTCACATCCTCGGGTCGGCCTGGGCGCACCTGACCATGGAAGATGGACACACCATCGCCGTGAGCGGCGATCTGGGGCGTCCTGGGCACCCCCTCCTCCTGCCGCCGGAGCCGTTCACCGGGGCGGACATTCTGCTGATGGAGTCCACGTACGGCGACCGTACCCACGATCAGCGGGCTGGGCACTCGGCGTTCGCCGCGGCAATCAGCCGTACGATCGCACGGGGCGGAACCGTCGTCATTCCTGCCTTCGCCATAGACCGCACCGAGGTGGTCCTCAACGAACTCGGCCTGTTGCGTCAGGACGGGCTCCTGCCCGCCACGGTGCCCGTCTTCGTGGACAGTCCGATGGCTCTGGCGGCGCTGGATGTGTATCGCGAGGCCGTGCGCGGTCACTCGCCCGAATTGCGCGGCGAAATACTCGCACAAGGCTCAGCCGCCCTCAGTCCTGAACCGTTTCTCGCCGCCCGGACCGTCCAGGAGTCCATCGCCATCAACAGCGTCACAGGACCGGCCGTAATCGTCTCCTCTGCGGGAATGGCCACAGGCGGACGGGTCCTGCATCACCTGCGGCGGCTGCTACCGGACCCACGCAACACGGTCGTCGTGGTCGGGTTCGCCGCGAGCGGCACCCGTGCCCGCGACCTCGTCGAAGGAGCCCGCACTTTGAAGATGTTCGGCGAATACGTCCCCGTACGGGCCGAGGTCGCTGACGTCCCGCACTTCTCGGCGCATGCGGATGCCGACCAGATCATCGACTGGCTGAGGGCGGCGCCTGCGCCCCACACCACCTATCTGGTCCACGGAGAGGAGACTGCCTCCGAGACGCTGCGCGACCGGATCGACAAGGTGCTGGGATGGACAGCGGTTGTCCCGCGGTCCGGTGAGGCTGTTCTCATTCGCTGACAGGAGCGTATGGCCGGTTCACTTTCCTCACCGTACGGAACGATCCCGCCGGACCGTAGCTGGTTTCCCGCAGAGGCGCTTTCTCCTGGCCTGTACGAGACGAAAAACTGCTTCGATATCGAAAAGCGCTGCTCAATCATCGAGCACAGACAAGACGACTAAGTGCGTCCGGCAAAGTGCTGAACGTGTGCGTCGGGCCCCGGAAAAATCAGTGTGACCCGACCCGTGTCCGACCAGCGCACCTCGTAAGGCGGGCTGCCGTCCGCGTGTGGCAGCCCGATGATTTCCCCATCTCTCCCTTCGTCACCGACAGTAGCCCCACCTACGATCAGCCGGTCGCCTATGCGAGCCCACAGGCCAGTTCTTGTATCGGCCTTGTCCCGCCTCGATCGTGCTCGAGATTCTGTCATGATCGCTCATCATCCCAGGAATGAGTGCGGTCCTTCCTCCTTCCACTCTCCCTCTTCCACCCCGGCCACGGGGTGAGGCGAACAGGCCCGTTAAGGGACCATTCGGCACTTCCGACAGGGAGCCCCGTGGAGGACGGTGATAAGTGCCCGGATGCCGGCGGGAGGATGACCATGCAGCACCGCACCGTATTCGAAGTCATGACCCACAACGTCGTCACTGTGGGCCCCACAACCTCGTTCAAGGAAGTGGCCCGCCTCTTCCATGATCACGACATATCTGCGGTACCTGTCATCGACACCGCTCGGCGAGTGCTCGGAGTGGTTTCGGAGGCCGATCTCCTTCGGAGCACCGTCGCCCTTCCGGATCTGGCCGGCCGATGGACGGGTGCCCGTCCGGTGCCGCAAGATCGTGTTCTGCCCGAGGCGGAGACTGCGGCGGAACTGATGACAGCGCCTGCGATCACCGCGCAACCCAGCTGGAATCTCGTCGAAACTGCCCGCTTGATGCACAGCAAAGGCGTGAAAAGGCTGCCTGTGGCGGACGAGACGGGGCAACTCGTCGGGATCATCAGCCGCAGTGATCTTCTGCGGCCTTTCCTCCGACATGATTCAGCGATCCGGGAGGAAATCGAACACGACGTTCTGAGCACCACGATGCGTCTCGCCCCTGAGGCAATTCATGTGAGCGTACGTGACGGCGTGGTCACACTTACCGGAAGAGTCGACGGACGCAGCAGCATTCCGGTCCTCGAACGCCTCTGCCGGTCCGTCGACGGGGTGGTGTCGCTCCACCAGTCGATCGACTACACCTACGACGACCTGTCCCTCGATGTGGAGCCACCGCGATGATGTCTCCATCAGCTTCTCCGGTCATGCCCGACTACGACAGCGCCCGCGCCACCTTCAGCTGGCAGCGGGCCCGCGCCCGGCTCGCGGGCCTGCCCGGCGGCGGTGTGAACATCGGCTACGAGGCGATCGACCGGCATCTGCTCGAAGGCATCGGAGAGCATGTGGCGCTGCGCTGCATCTCTCGGGAGGGAACCACCACGACTCTCACCTTCGCGCAGTTGGCGGACCGTAGCTCCCGCTTCGCGAACACCCTCGGCGCCCTGCACGTGGCGCGCGGCGAGAGCGTGTTCACTCTGCTCGGCCGCTGCCCCGAGCTGTATGCCACCGTGCTGGGCACGTTGCGCGCGGGCAGGGTCCTGTGCCCGCTGTTCACCGCTTTCGGTCCCGAGCCGGTGCGGCTGCGGATGGACCTGGGGGAAGCGCGGGTTCTTGTCACCACGAGGGCTCTGTACGACAGGAAAGTGGCCCCTGTCCGTGCACGGCTCCCCGACCTGCGGCACGTCCTGATCACCGACCCCGGAGACGGCCCCCTTCCTGAGGGCACATCGTCCCTCCCGAAGCTCATGGCAGCCGCGTCCCCCGACTTCACCGTCGCTACGACAGACACGGAGGACTTGGCGCTGCTGCACTTCACCAGTGGCACCACCGGGTCCCCCAAGGGGGCCATGCACAAGCACGGGGCAGTTCTCGCCCATCAGGTGACCGCGGCCTATGCGCTCGATCTGCGGGAGGGCGACGTCTTCTGGTGCACCGCCGATCCCGGCTGGGTGACGGGGATGTCGTACGGCATCATCGGCCCGCTCACACTCGGGGTCACGACCGTGGTGGACGCCGGGGATTTCGAGCCGCGTCGCTGGTTCGGCGTTCTCGCGGAGGAACGGGTGACCGTCTGGTACACCGCGCCCACGGCCTTGCGCATGCTGATGCGCAGCACTCCTCGTGGGGGCGCCGGCACCCCGCGCGAGGAGTACGACCTGTCGGCCCTGCGCTTCGTCGCCAGTGTGGGAGAGCCGCTCGATCCGGAGGCTGTCCACTGGGCCGAGAAGGCGCTGGGACTACCGGTCCACGACACCTGGTGGCAGACCGAAACGGGCGCGATCATGATCGCCGGGTTCGCCGCCGACCCCGTGCGTCCCGGATCGATGGGGCGGCCCCTCCCCGGGGTTGAGGCCGCTGTGATGGAGTGCGGTGACGACGACCGGGCCGCCGTCACGAACGGGCACGTCCGGATCGCCGAAGCTCCGGGGGTCCGGGGAGAACTCGCACTGCGGGTGGGATGGCCTTCGATGTTCTGCGGCTATCTGCATGAGCGGCGACGCTACGACGCATGCTTCGCCGACGGGTGGTACCTGACGGGAGACCTGGTCACCCGTGACGCGGACGGCTGGTACTGGTTCGTGGGCCGCTCCGACGACGTGATCAAGTCCGCCGGGCATCTGATCGGCCCCTTCGAGGTGGAGAGCGCTCTGATGGAACACCCGGCGGTCGCCGAGGCCGGGGTCATCGGACGGCCCGACGCCGTGGCCGGTGCGGTCGTCAAGGCGTTCGTCTCGTTGCGCGGCGAGTACACGGCGGGAGACGACTTGCGCCGGGAACTGCTCGCGTTCGCCCGGAAACGCCTGGGGCCGGCCGTCGCTCCCAGGGAGATCGAGTTCGAGCCGGATCTGCCGAGAACACGCAGCGGCAAGGTGATGCGCCGGCTCCTGCGAGACCGCGAACTCGGCCTGCCCAGCGGTGATCTCTCGTCATTGCAGACCTCCGGCCAGGCGCCCGGCAGGACCTTGGAGAGCGAGGATCAGCGATGAACAGCGCGGGCGAGACCTCCACTGCCGGGCACCAGGGCCGTCGAACAAAGGCGAAGGACTCCGCTGCCTCGCATGACCGGCGCCTGCTGAGGGACATGATGCTCATTCGCCGCTTCGAGGAACGCTGTGTCGAGCTCTACAGTGCGGCGGCCATCCGTGGCTTCGTGCATCTGTACATAGGCGAGGAGGCCGTGGCCGTCGGTGTCCACCAGGCCCTCACCGAGCGGGACGCGGTGGTGTCGACGTACCGGGAACACGGGCACGCCCTGGCCCGGGGAGTGCCACCCGAGGCCGTGATGGCGGAAATGTACGGCCGGGTGACAGGGTGCAGCAAGGGGCGTGGGGGCTCCATGCACCTGTTCGATTCCGGGAGACGTTTCTACGGGGGCAACGCGATCGTCGCGGGTGGCCTGCCGTTGGCCGCCGGCCTGGCGCTGGCCGACCGGATGCGTAGCAGGGATCGGGTCACCTGCTGCTTCTTCGGGGACGGGGCTTTCGCCGAGGGTGAGTTCCACGAGACGGCGAACCTCGCGGCGCTGTGGGAGCTCCCGGTGCTGTTCGTCTGTGAGAACAACCTCTACGCGATGGGGACGGCACTCGCCCGGGAGCATGCCCAGACGGACCTCGCGATGCGGGCGGCGTCCTACGGGATGACCGCCTGGGCCGTCGACGGGATGGACGTGCACGCGGTCGAGAAGGCCGCGCACCGTGCCGTGACCTCGATCCGTGCGGGGGGCGGCCCGCATTTCCTGGAGGCACGCACCTACCGCTTCCGCGCGCATTCGATGTACGACCCGGACCGGTACCGCCCCAAGGACGAGATCGCGGAGTGGAAGCGACACGATCCGGTCACCGGCCTGACCGAGGCACTGCGTTCCTCCGGGCAGCTCACCTCCGCCAGGCTGAAGAAGGTGGAGCGTGGGATCACCGAGGAGATCGAGGCCGCGGTCGCTGCCGCCGAGCAGGCGCCGCAGGAACCGGTGGAAAGCCTCCTGGAGCATGTGACGGGCCGGGACGAGGAGGAATCATGAAGGCGGGTGGCGATCACGCCGACAGGCACAGCGGGGCCACCACTTTCCGGGAAGCTCTGCGTGACGCGCTGCGCGAAGCACTCACCGCGGACGACCGGGTGTTCCTGATGGGTGAGGACGTGGGACGCTACGGGGGCTGCTTCGGCGTCAGCCTGGGGCTGATCGAGGAATTCGGCCCGGATCGGGTCCGCGACACCCCTCTGTCCGAGTCCGCCTTCGTCGGCGCGGGAATCGGCGCGGCGCTCGCCGGGATGCGGCCGATCGTCGAGATCATGACCGTCAACTTCAGCCTGCTGGCCCTCGACCAGATACTCAACAACGCGGCCACGCTTCGCCACATGTCGGGCGGCCAGCTCAACGTCCCGCTCGTGATCCGGATGACCACGGGTGCCGGACGCCAGCTCGCGGCTCAGCACTCGCACAGTCTGGAGGGCTGGTACGCGCACATACCCGGGATCCGGGTCCTGGCGCCGGCGACGTTGAAGGATGCGCGCCTGCTCCTGGGCCCCGCCCTGGCGGACCCCGACCCGGTCCTCATCTTCGAGCACGGCACTTTGTACAACATGGAGGGACATCTCGATCCCGCTGTGCCCGCGGTGGATCTGGATCACGCGGCGGTGCCGCGCGAGGGCACGGACCTCACGGTGATCGCGTACGGCGGGTGTCTGTCGAAGGCCCTCGCCGCAGCGGAGGAGCTGGCCGGGGACGGCATCAGCGCCGAGGTGGTCGACCTGCGTTCTCTGCGTCCGCTGGACGATGCCGCCATCATCGGCTCGGTCCGGCGGACCCACCGGGCCGTGGTGGTCGACGAGGGCTGGCGCAGCGGAGGGCTGTCCTCCGAGATCTCCGCCCGGATCACGGAGCAGGCGTTCTTCGACCTGGACGCGCCCGTGGAGCGGGTCTGCAGCGCGGAGGTCCCGATCCCGTACGCCAGGCAGATGGAGGAGGCCGCGCTGCCACAGGTGCCGGGGATCGTGGCTGCGGCACGCCGGGTGGTGAGCTGAGATGCCCGAGTTCACGATGCCGTCGCTGGGGGCGGACATGGACGAGGGGACGCTGTCCCAGTGGCTGGTCCGTCCCGGGGACCACGTTTCCCGGGGTGATGTCGTGGCCGTCGTCGAGACGTCCAAGTCGGCCATCGAGGTGGAGTGCTTCCACACTGGAACCGTCGATTCCCTGCTCGTCCCGGAGGGCACGACCGTGGCTGTCGGAACTGCGCTGGCACTGATCGGGACGGGTGATCGCGAGAAGCCGGCCGGTGGGCGCTCCGGACAGAAGGCCCCTCCCCCTCCTGCTGTGCCGAAGCAGTCTCCCGAACCGCCTCACCGGACGACCGCGCCGACGGACAGCTTCGTCACACCCCTGGTCCGTCACCTGGCCGAGAGGGAGCACGTCGATGTGACACGGCTCCACGGTTCTGGTGCGGGCGGACGGATCACCCGTGCGGACATCGTCCGGGCGGCCGGCACCGCTGCGAGCCCGGTGTCCTCGGAGGGACGGACGAGAGCGTCGCCTCTCGCGCGCAGGCTGGCAGCGGAGTCCGGGATCGATCTCACGAAGGTCTCCGGCAGTGGGCGCAACGGCACCGTCCGTGCCGCGGATGTGCGGGAGGCGTCCGAACCACCGTCCGTACGGACGCCGTCCGTGTCTTACGCACAGAAGCCGGCGCGTCCGGCGGTGGCGGACGGACGGAAGGGTGCGGGCCGTACGGCGACAGCCCGCCTGATGGCCCGTTCCAAGCGCGAGATCCCTCATTTCTACCTGTCCACGACCATCGACATGGGGACAGCGCTGGACTGGATGCGCGACCGCAACACCACTCTGCCGCTGTCCGAACGGCTGATACCCGCTGCGCTCATGCTGAAGGCTGTGGCCTGTGCGGCACGAGAGGTCCCTGAGCTCAACGGGCACTGGGTGGACGACACGTTCGTCCCTGCCCGCAAGGTCCGTCTCGGTGTCGCGGTCTCCCTCCGGCAGGGCGGGCTCGTGGTCCCCGCGCTCGCCGACGCCGAGCACCGGCCCCTGGCCGAGGTCATGGCTTCGTTGAAGGATCTCGTGTCGAGGGCGCGCAAGGGGCGTCTGCGTGCCTCGGAGACGGCAGATCCCAGCATCACCGTCACCAGCTTGGGCGATCAGGGTGTCGAGTGCGTGTTCGGTGTGATCTATCCGCCTCAGGTCGCTCTGGTAGGGCTCGGCCGCGTCGTCGACCGCCCAGCCGCCGTGAACGGCCTGCTCGGTGTGCGGCCGACGCTGACGGCGACGCTGTCCCTGGACCACCGGGCAGCCGACGGCGCCACGGGCGCGCGGTTCCTCAACTGCCTCGACCGTCTCCTGCAACGACCGGAGGAGCTATGAATCACGACCAGGCACGCGGATTCGTGCAGGAAGCCGTCCAGCACGTCGTTCCCGGCGCCGACTTCACGGGCGTGGCTCCGGAGGCGAATCTCCGCGACACGTTCGAGATGGACTCACTCGATTTCCTCGAGTTCGTCGAGGCGCTGGCCCGCCTCAGCGGCAGGGAGCTCACGGAGAACGACTATCCCTCCCTGGTCACGTGGAGTGGCTGCGCCCGCCTTCTCGAATCGCGGGAGTACGTCGTGCACGGAAGGAGAAGCCGGTGATGCACCATCGCAGGATCGACGGGCTGATGAGTCGGAAGGTGGTGAGCGTCCACCGCGACACACCGTTCAAGGACGTGGTGCGTGCCCTTTCCGAGAGCCGGGTGGCTGCCGTTCCCGTGGTCGACGACGGTGGACGTGTCCTCGGGGTCGTCTCCGAAGCGGATCTCCTGCGTAAGACGACGGACCGCGCCGATCCTGCGGGCCTGCCGGCCGTACCGGATCCGGAGGCGTGGCAGCGGGCGAGGGCGGAGGGCGTACGTGCCGAGGAGTTGATGTCCGCGCCTGCGGTGTGCGCCAGGCCCGGGTGGACGTTCGTCGAGGCCGCGCGGCTGATGGAGGTGCAGGGTGTGCGACGGCTCGTCGTCGTCGACAGCGAGGACCGGGTGGTGGGCGTCGTGAGCCGCGGGGACCTACTGAAGGTCTTCCTGCGTGCGGACGAGGACATCCGGCAGGAGATCGAGCAAGATGTCCTGACCGGCACGCTGCGCCTGGATCCCGCGTCGATCCGTGTCGGTGTGCACGACGGACAGGTCGAGCTCGGCGGCACTCTGCCGTTCAAAGGCATACTCCCGGCGCTGGAGCACATGTGCGGCGCGGTCGACGGCGTCGTCTCCGTCACCACCCACCTGGCATACGCGGCCGACGACACCCGGAAGGAAGAATCCCCGTGATGAGGCGGGCCGTCGCGGACGGCGCGGGACCGCGTGTCCGGGGCGCGGCAGCCCCTCCGGCCGGGCGGTCCGCCGACTCGCCGGCGGCGCGACGCCCGGGTCACACCGCCCCGGGTGTCAGTCTGACCGCGGTGACCTTGTACTCGGGGCAGTCCGTGACGGTGTCCGCGTGGTCGGACGTCAGGGCGTTGACGCCGCTCTCCGGGAAGTGAAAAGCGCAGAAGACCTGTCCGGGGGACAGTTCGTCACTCAGCCGAGCGACCAGGCGGGCCGTGCCGTGGCGGCTCTCGACGGTCACCTCGGTCCCGTCACCGACGCCGAGTCGTGCGGCGTCGAGCGGGTGGAGATCGATGTGGTCGCTCGCTTCGAGGCGCAGGTTTCCGCCGCGTCTGGTCATGCTGCCGGAGTTGTAGTGGGCCCAGCGACGGCCGGTGACGAGAAGCAGGGGGTACGCGGCGTCGGGAGTCTCCCCCGGCGGCAGGTACGGGGCTGCGGAGAGCTGCGCCCTGCCGTCGGGAGTGCTGAAGGCGTCGGTGTAGAGGGTTGCCTCACCGGGCAGGTCGGGTGCGGGGCACGGCCAGGCCACGGCTCCTTCCCTGTCGAGCCGTTCGTGGGAGATGCCTGCGAAGACGGGGGCTACCCGCCCGCACTCGGCAAGCGTCTCGGCCGGTGTGGGGCAGCCCAGGTCCGCTCCCATGGCGGCGGCTACGGCATGCACGACGTCGAAGTCGGTGCGTGCTGCCGCGGGCGGTCGCACGGCGGTGCGCACGCGCTGGAAGCGGCGGTCGAAGTTCACGAACGTACCGTCCTTCTCCAGCCATGAGGCGACGGGCAGGACGACGTCCGCGTGCCGCGCGGTCTCGCTGAGGAAGAGTTCGTTCACGACGACCAGGGGGCAGGCGTCGAGGGCGTCGGCGACCTGACGACTGTTCGGGTCGGTGGCGCAGACGTCCTCACCGATGATCCAGAGGGCGCGAAGCGTGCCCCGTCTCGCGGCGTCGAACATCTCGGGGATGCGCAGGCCGGCCTGTGCCGGCAGCGGGCGTCCCCATACGGTCTCGGCCCGTGCTCGCGTCTCAGGGTCGGTGATCCGGCCGTAGCCGGGGAGCATGTCCGGCAGCGCGCCCATGTCGGAGGCGCCCTGAACGTTGTTCTGGCCGCGAAGGGGGGTGATGCCGTATCCGCGGCCGGTGTCCCCGACGGCACCGCGCAGGATGGCCAGATTGGCCAGGGTGCGGACGCCGTCCGTGCCGTGCAGGTGCTCGGTGACCCCGAGCCCGTACACGATGGCGGGCCGCCGCGCCCTGCCGTAGAGGCGGGCCGCGGCCGTCACGTCCTCGGCGGCTACACCGGTCAGCTCAGCGGTTCGTGCGGGCGGGTACTGGGCCAGCAGTTCGACCAGTTCGTCGAGGCCCGCGGCACGGTCACGCAGGAAGTCGGGGTCGGTCAAGCCCTCGGCGACCAGCACGTGCGCGAGACCGTTGAAGAGCGCGACGTTGGTGCCCGGCCGGGGCCTGAGGTGGACGTCCGCCTCGTGGGCGAGGCCCACCTTTCTGGGATCGGCCACGATCAGCGAAGCCCCGCGCAGCGCCTGTTGGAGCAGACGGGCCCCGACGACGGGGTGGGCTTCGACCGGGTTGGCCCCGACGACCAGGAGGCAGTCCGCCTTCTCCACGTCGTCGAACGAATCGGTGCCTCCGGCCCGTCCGAACGCTGCGGAGAGGCCTGCTGCCGACGGGGCGTGGCAGAGCCGGGAGCAGTTGTCGACGTTGTTCGTCCCCACGACCGTGCGCAGGAACTTCTGGACGAGGTAGTTCTCCTCGTTGGTGGCCCTGGCCGAGGAGATCGCGGCCACGGCATCGGGGCCGCCCGCCGCCACGGCGTCGCGCAGTCCGTCCGCGACTCGGGCCAGAGCCTCTTCCCAGCCGACCGGTTCGAGGCTGCCGTTCTTCCGGACCAAGGGGTGCGCAAGGCGTTCCGTCGAGGTCAGGTAGCCGTGGGAGAAACGGCCCTTGACGCACGCGTGGCCCTGGTTGACGGGGCCGTCGAGGGCGGGCAGGACCGCTGACACCTGGTTCTCGCTGACGACGACATCGAGGGCGCAGCCGACACCGCAGTAGCCGCACGTGGTGCGCACCTGCTCCGGCTGGGGCTGCGCGGTGGTGATGCCACGGCCCGGTCCGGGGTGCGTGATGGCTCCGGTCGGACAGGTGTCGACGCAGCCTCCGCAGGCCACGCAGTCCGACTGTGCCCACGGTCCGCCCGTTCCGGGCGCGACGACGGTGTCGGCACCACGGCCCGTGAGGGTGAGCGCGAAGGTCCCCTGCACGTCGTCGCACATCCGTACACAGCGGCCGCAGGCGATACACAGATCCCGGTCGAGCTCGATGTACGGATGGCTGTCGTCACGGTTGTCGGACGTCCTCGGGGCCGCCGTCCTCGGGGTGATACCCAGCGTGCGACAGGTCTCGGCGAGTTCGCTACGGCGTCCGGCAGCGAGGGCGTGCGGCGGAAGGGCGGAGGCGATGAGTTCGACGGCGTCACGGCGCAGGCCGCGCAGGTCTTCCTGTGCGGTGGTGACGTTCGTGCCGGGTGCGGCGGGGGTCACGCAGGCCGCCGTGATCCGGCCGTCCGCACGGACCAGGCAGGTCCTGCAGGAGCCTGCCGGCCGGAGGCGGTCGTCATGGCAGAGCGTGGGCAGTTCCGTTCCCACCGCGCGGACCGCGTCGAGCAGGGACGCACCTTCGCCGACTTCCACGGGCAGGCCGTCCACCCACAGCCGGGTCATCGGTCCCAGCCCGTCAGTTCCCGCCCGTAGGCGCGTGCAAGGCTGCGGACGGCCGCGGGCACCCGCCGCCCGAACGCGCACATGCTCCCCTCGCCCATGAGCCTCGCGAGGCTCTCGTACGACGGGCCGGGTGGGATGCGCGCAGCGGCCATCTCCAGCCCTCTGCGTGTCCCCACCCGGCAGGGCGAGCAGGCACCGCAGCTCTCCAGAGCGGCGAACTCCCAGATGTGCCGCATCAGTTCGACCGGATCCGTCTGTGCGTCGAACGCGACCATTCCGGCGTGCCCGAGTGCGGCGCCACGGGCGGCCAGTGCCTCCGACGTCAGGGGGACGTCCAGGTCGGCGTCGGTGAGGAAGCCTCCGAGCGGACCGCCGACCTGCAGGACGACCGGGCCACCGCTCCTGAGCCCTCCGCCGAGCTCGTCGACGATGCGTCGTACGGGGGTGCCGAGCTGTACCTCGAACGCGCCGGGACGGGCGAACCGTTCGGAGAGGCAGACCAGCTTGGTCCCGGATTCCTCCGAGGTACCGTGCCGGGCGTAGTGCGCACCGCCGTTCTGCACGATCCACGGCACCGACGCCAGCGTCTCCACGTTGTTGACCACGGTGGGTGTCCCCCACAGTCCGCGGTCGGTCGGGTACGGGGGCCGGGGACGGGCGCACCCTCGGGCCCCTTCGAGGCGGGCGATGAGCGCGGTCTCCTCGCCTGCGACGTACGAGCCCCCTCCTTCGACGATCTCCACGGCCGGCCGCGCGTCCCCCGTGCCCACGGCGCCGGCGAGGTGGCCGTCTGCCACCGCGCGTGCCAGTGCCCGCCGCATGCGGGTCAACGCCGCGGGGTACTCCGAGCGCACCAGCACGACGCCCCGGCGGGCGCCGCAGGCGAAGCAGGCGAGCGCCAGCCCTTCGAGTACCCGGTCGGGGTCCTCCTCCATGAGCAGTCTGTCCGCGTAGGAACCGGGGTCTCCCTCGTCCCCGTTGGCGACGACCACGGTGTCGGGTCGAGCGCCGGTCGCGGCCCACTTGGCGGCGACGGGAAATCCGGCGCCGCCGCGTCCGCGCAGTCCGGACGCTTCGACTTCGCGCCGCACGTCTTCCGGGCTCAGCCGGGCGAACGTCCGCTGCCAGGTGTCCCATGACGGCCGGCCTGCCACGATCCCGGAAAGCAGCACCGGGTCGCCGGTGGCATCAGCCACGGGGATGGCGGGCGCCCGGGGCGGTGTCCTTCCCGCCAGCTGGTCCGCAAGGTCGGTTCCGGTGCGGGGGCCCGTGCCGTCCAGTGCCGCGGGTCCCGCGTAGCAGTAGCCGAGGCAGCGGACCGTCTGCAGCGAGGTCCCGCCGTCCGGATCGGCCTCGTTCGCCGAGACGCCGAGTTCGTGTTCGACCTCACCGAGGTGGCGGCCTCCCCGCGTGGCGAAGCAGGCGGTCGCGGTGCACACGCGGACGTGCCGTTCCCCGTGAGGGGCTGCGAGGTCGGCGAAGTAGGTGGCGGGTCCGAGCCCTGCGGCTGCCGGCAGTCCCAGGGCACGGCCGACCCGGGGCGCCCACTGCGCGGGGTCGGCGGGTGTCCCGGCTCTGGCCCTGCTCAGGGCCGCGGGGAGCAGTCCCCCGCGTCGGCCGCGGCGCGCCGCGAGCGCGCGGGCCGCGTCCGCCTGCTCGTGCGGCGTGTGACCGTGCTGCTCTGCCATGGTTTCAGGGTGGCCCGACGCCAGGCGGGGCGCACGCTGAGCGAAGGGCCCTCTCCTGTCCTGTTCCGTGTCACTGCCGGACGCGGCGTCCTGGCCTGGCAGCGGATACCGGTGCGGCCGGTTTCACGCGTACGTCTCCTGGAGGTAGGCGAGTGCACTGTCCAGACGACGGGTCGCCTCCTCGGCGACGGGCACCATGGCGTCGAGCTCTGTGAGGGTGACCATGGTGCCGGGGTCGATCGCCTGGACGAGCACCCGGCTGTCCGCGGCGCGGACGACGACGTTGCACGGGAGGAGCAGTCCGACCGCACGGTCTGCCTCGAGCGCCCGGTGGGCCAGGGCAGGGTTGCAGGCTCCGAGGATCAGGTAGGGCTCCATGTCATGGCCAAGCTTGGTCCTGAGGGTGGCCTGGACGTCGATCTCGGTCAGGACGCCGAACCCCTGCTCGGCCAGGGCGCGCCGAACGGCCTGTACGGCCTCCTCGAACCCCGTGTGCAGCTGGACGGTGCGGCCGTAGGGCATGGTCTCCCACCTCGTTCTCTCGTCCTGCCGGTGCCTCCGGCGGGCACAGCACGCGGATGACGGCGGCGGGGCTCCCGGGACGTGCCACGGAGGCCCTGGCGTCAGGATGGGAACGGTACCCACAGCGGGCGTCGCCCGCGGGACGACGCTCCGCACCGCCCCGATCCCTGCGGGCCGTCCCCCTGTGCTCCTGCGGCTCCCTCAACGTCTCGGGCTGTCGGCGCGCTCACGAGCCGTACCGGTGGAAGCCCGTCGTGCGCCATTCTCCGCCGTCGGGTGTGACCGCAAGTGCCTCGTATCCGTGCAGGCCCTCCAGCCAGCCCCGTGCGCCGTCGCCCATCGCGAACGCGGCGGTGGCGTAGGTGTCGGTGAGTGTCAGACGCGGTCCCACGAGGGTGAGTGAGGCGAACGCGGTAGCGGGTCTGCCGGTGAACGGATCGAAGATGTGGGCGCCACGCTCGGCGGTGCCGGAGGTCGCGACCGCCAGGTCGTCGTGGGCGGTGACGACGGTGACCAGTTCGCCGGGGTGCAGTGGGTGCGCGACTCCGACACGCCAGGGCGTGGCGGGGGTGGCCCGGCCGCGGATCTGGATGTCCCCGCCTCCGTTGACGCAGGTGTCGTGCGCGCCGGCCTCGTGGAGGATGCGGGACGCCGCCTCGATGGCCCAGCCCTTCACGAGACCCGAGGGATCCAGGGTGCCCTCGGGGAGAATGCTGAACCAGCCGTCGCTGACGCGCGCGGCGTGTGCGCACAGGAAAAGGACTTCGAGGACTTCGGGCGGGCAGTCCTCGCGTCGGATCTCGCCACGGCCGAGGCGGCTGATGCAGCTGTCGGGGCGGTAGGTGGAGAACACTTCGTCGATCCGGTGGAGGTGGTTCACCGCCTCGTGGAGCGCACGGCGGACAGCAGGGGTGGGCTCGTCCCGGATGTCGAAGGAGAGACGCTGCCCATGACGTGTTCGACGTGACGGAGCCCGGCGGTGATGTCAGACATGGGCCTGGTCCAGGGCGCTCTGGAGGGACTGCGCGTACCCCTGGCTCGTGTAGCTGGCGCCGGAGACCGCGTCGATGTGGGCACTCTGGGCCTTGATCGCCTCCTGGGTGAGCTGTGGCAGGGCCCGTGAGGAGATCTGCTGGTCACGGCCGTTCTGGTCCGGTGCCTGGATGACCTTGACCGCTGTGATCCTCCCGTCGGTGACGGTGACGGCGACCTGCACGGTCCCGTACCGGGTGTCGACGGGATCCCCGGTGTACGTGCCCGTGCCGGCGGACGTTCCGGTGGAGGGGCCCGTAGAGGTGTGCGAGGGCACGGGAGAACGGGCGGCCGGCGTGTCGGGGCTTGGGAGCTGGTGCGGTTTGAGTGCGAGGACACGTTCGGCGCCCGGCTTCTCGACGACGTCGTCACCGAGGCCGCCGTGGTCGACGACACCACCGCCCGACCCCTCGCGCTCAGTGCCGGGGATCGCCGCACGCTGACGCGGATCCCCGTGGACGGGGACGGCCACAGCATCCGCCTCTCCGCGGTTCCGGGCCGGTACCGCGTCATGGCGGTCAGGGGCGACGACCAGGACATTCTGATCACAGGGCTGCCTCTGCACCCGGTGGAGGAGACGGTGCACCGTCTCCTGGCCGTGGAGGCCGCGCTCTTCGGCGCCGCGCTGGTGGTCACCGGTATCGCCGGGGCCCTGTGGGTGCGCGTCTCTCTACGTCCTCTCAGGCTGGTCACCGCCCAGGCCGCAGAGGTCGCCGACCTGCCTCTCGCCAGCGGCGAGATCGTCATGCCAGGGCCCCTTCCCCACACAGATCCGCGCACCGAAGTCGGCCAGGTCGGCCAAGCAGTCAACCACATCCTGGAACATGTGGAGGACGCCCTCGTCCGGCGGCAGGCCAGCGAAGAACGGCTGCGGCACTTCGCCGCCGACGCCAGTCATGAACTGCGCACCCCCGTCGCCAATATCCGCGGCCACTGCGAGCTCGCCCTGCGCCGGCACGAGCCCCACCCCGACGAGGTGCGGCACGCCCTTGAACGCATCGACGTGGAATCACGGCGCATGACACGTCTCGTCGACGATTTGCTCCTGCTTGCACGGCTGGACGCCGGGCGCCCTCTCGAACACGAAACGGTCGACCTGACCCTGCTGATCCTCGACGCGACGGACGACGCACGTGCAGCAGGCCCGCAGCACCACTGGTTTCTGGACCTTCCCGAGGAACCGGTCACCGTGAGGGGGACGCCCACCGACTTCAGCAGGCCATCAGCAATCTGCTCGCCAACGCCCGGACCCACACACCGCCCGGCACCGATGTGACCATCACCCTCACCGCCGATCGCACCCAGGTCCACGTGGAGGTGAGTGACAACGGGCCGGGTATCCCCGACGAACTGCAGGACGAGGTCTTCGGCCGCTTCGTGCGTGCCGACCACGCACGGTCCCGCAACACCGGCAGTACCGGACTCGGCCTTGCGATCGTCAAAGCCGTCATCACCGCGCACGGCGGAACCGTCTCCGTCACGAGCGACCCCGGGCGCACCTCCTTCCTCCTCGTACTCCCCGCCTGACGATCGACGATGTGCACGCTCCCGGTGCGTGTGTCGTGGTCGATCGGCCTCGGCACAGGTCGGGCCGCTGACGCGCGGTGCCGACCGACCGGAACGACCTGAGGGCCCGTACAGATGCAGACACCGCGCTCATCACCGCCCGGTCCCGCATCGAGCTGGCCCAGATGTGGGACGGCGGGCACCGTGTGGTGCCCCTTCGCCAGGTGTCGGATGCCGTCGCCGGACGGGGCACGGCGGCGGGACATGGCGATGCGCCGTTTGTAGCGCGCCTCCCACACCAGTGCCGGGGCGGTGGGTCGATTCCGCCCAGGGCGAGCAGGGCAAGCAGGACGACGACCACGTCGTCGGCGGGATGCTGGACGTCGAGCACCGTGGCCGTGCTGGTCCATCCGGCCTGGTGCAGAGCCCGGGAGGCCGCGCCCTGCCCGGGCAGTTCCCCCCTCTCGCTACGCGCCCCGTTGACAGGGCGGGCCCCGCGCTGGCTTCATGAGCACGTCCGTGGAAGCGCTCCCACGCCCGTCGCGCCGGACGTCGCTGCGGGCTGCCGACGCTTCCGCGTGGGCCGGTGTCACCCCGCACCGGCCCGTCGCACGAGCCGCACATCTGCACCGTTCAGCATCCGCGCACACCGCACTTCCGCACGAGCCGCACCACCGCCCCGTCGGCCCGGTCCGGCATGTCATTAGCCGGTCCGGTACGACCACGGGCACCACACGCCGCCCGCCGCACCGAAGGACGATCCGTTGCGACTGCCCTCCCTTCCCCGCGCGTTCCACAGATCGATGTTCCGCCACTCTCCGCCGAGCACCACCGCCCGCTCCCGCCTGGGCGTCACCCTCGCCGGCGTGGCCGCGCTGCTCGCCGCCGGCTTCATGCCTCTGGCCGCCACCCCGGCCCAGGCAGCCCCGGCGTTCGCCTACGGCGAGGCCCTGCAGAAGTCACTGTTCTTCTACGAGGCCCAGCGCTCGGGCAAGCTTCCCGGGGACAACCGTGTCTCCTGGCGCGGCGACTCCGGCATGGACGACGGCAAGGACGCCGGGCTCGATCTGACCGGCGGCTGGTACGACGCCGGCGACCACGTGAAGTTCGGCCTGCCGATGGCCTACAGCGCCACGGTCCTCGCCTGGGGCGGTATCGAGCAGAAGGACGCCTACGCCGCGTCCGGGCAGCTGGCTCGCCTGAAGGACAACCTGCGCTTCGTCAACGACTACTTCGTCAAGGCCCACCCCGCCGCCAACGTGCTCTACGGGCAGGTCGGCAACGGCGGCGACGACCATAAGTGGTGGGGCCCCGCCGAAGTGATGTCCATGGCCCGGCCCGCGTACAAGATCGACGCCTCGTGCCCCGGCACCGACCTCGCCGGGCAGACGGCCGCCGCGATGGCGTCCTCCTCGATGCTCTTCGCCGACGACGACCCGGCGTACGCGGCGAAGCTCCTCACCCACGCGAAGCAGCTCTACTCGTTCGCCGACACCTACCGCGGCAAGTACAGCGACTGCATCACCGACGCGAAGTCGTACTACAACTCCTGGAGCGGCTACCAGGACGAGCTGGTGTGGGGCGCGATCTGGCTCCACAAGGCCACGGGTGACGCCTCCTACCTGGCCAAGGCGGAGGCGTACTACGACGGCCTGTCGACGGAGCCGCAGACCTCCACACGCTCCTACCGGTGGACGCTCTCCTGGGACGACACCTCGTACGGCTCGTACGTGATGCTCGCCAAGCTCACCGGGAAGCAGAGGTACATCGACGACTCCAACCGCTGGCTCGACTGGTGGACGACCGGGGTGAACGGCGCCAAGGTGGCGTACTCCCCCGGCGGCCAGGCCGTGCTGGACTCGTGGGGATCACTGCGTTACGCGGCGAACACGGCCTTCGCCGCGCTCTCCTACAGCGACTGGCTCTCCGGTGACGCGACCCGCAAGGCCCGCTACCACGACTTCGCGGTACGCCAGATCAACTACGCCCTCGGGGACAACCCGCGCAAGGCCAGCTATGTCGTCGGATTCGGCGCCACCCCGCCCACCAAGCCCCACCACCGGACCGCGCACGGGTCGTGGACCGACCAGATGACCAATCCCGTCGAGACCCGCCATGTCCTGTACGGCGCACTCGTCGGCGGGCCGGGCGCGGCAGACGACTCCTACACCGACGACCGGCAGAACTACGTCAACAATGAGGTCGCCACCGACTACAACGCCGCCTTCACCGGTGCCCTCGCCCGGCTGTACGCCGAGTACGGCGGTGCCCCGCTCGCCTCGTTCCCCCGGGCCGAGACACCGGACGGGCCCGAGGTACTGACCCAGGCGTCGGTGAACGCGTCCGGGGCGAACTTCACCGAGATCAAGGCGTACCTGGTCAACAAGTCGGCCTGGCCGGCCAGGCCGCTGGCCAAGGCCTCGCTGCGCTACTACTTCACCCTGGAGCCTGGCGTCTCACCGGCGGACATCACGGTGACCACCAACTACAACCAGTGCGGCACGGCCTCCGGCGCCAAGCAGTACGAGGGGAACGTCCATTACATCAGCGTGGACTGCTCGAACACCGTGATCGCCCCGGCCGGTCAGTCGGCCTACCGCAAGGAGGTGCAGTTCCGGGTCGCCTCCTCGGGCGCCTGGGACCCGTCGAACGACTGGTCGTACGCGGGCCTGCCGACGACGCCGGGATCCACCCCGGTGGACGCGCCGAGGCTGGTGCTGCTGGACGGAACGTCACAGCAGTGGGGTGAGCTGCCCGACGGCGATCCAGGTGAGTCCCCCTCACCGACCCCGACTCCGACCCCGACTCCCACTCCGACCCCGACCCCCACTCCGACGCCTACGCCGACTGCGACTCCGTCCGCCGGTGCCGCCTGCTCGGTGACCTACAAGGTCGGCTCGTCGTGGGGCAGCGGGTTCACCGCCGACGTGACCGTCAAGAACACCGGCAGCACAGCTGTGGACGGCTGGCGCCTCAACTGGACCTTCAGCGGTTCCGAGAAGGTGGCCGGCGCCTGGAACGCCACCGCCACCCAGTCCGGAGCTGTCGTGACCGCCACCGACGCCGGTCACAACGGGAAGGTCCCGCCCGGCGCTTCGGCCTCGTTCGGCTTCCAGGGATCGGGGGCACCCGGTTCCGCGCCCACCGGGTTCGCCCTGAACGGCGTCAGCTGCTCCTGACCGCCGGAATCGTGCGGGGCGGAGGCCGTTCCGTCGGCCTCCGCCCCGCACGATCGCGGTCTCAGGGCCTGCGGTGCACCGAGATGTCGAAGGCTGGGGGATCGCCTGCCTGGCCTGCGGTGACGTCGCCGAGCGTCTCTGCGTGGGCGCTGCGGCACCCAGAGGGCGGGTGGCGGCTCGGGGTGCCTCGCGGGCGATCCTGCGCTCTCGTACGCAGCCCGGTCGGGCAAGAGCGGCAGCCTCTGTCCCATGTGAGAGACACGGCGCTTCCGTCTCACGGTCCTGTCCCTTGAGGCCGACGCCCCCGCGGATGCCAGGCCCGGGACCGCGGTAATGCGTCGGCTTCACCGGGTTCGTCACCACGCGCAGTGGGACCTCGTGTTCTGCGCAACTCAGCTGGAGCCAGCCGCTATGAACTTCCAGAAGTACGCTCCGGCCCCGCCCCCACCGATGAGGCCGTAGCCAGTGGCGTCCGTGACCCACGCCAGGGTCACGAGGGCCTGCTCGGTTCGCGTCATGGTGACCCGAGTACCTTGGCGACCCCAGATCCGCAAGGACAGGTCGTTGCCGGCCGTTGCCAGGTAGAGGCCGTCGGGCGAGTACGAGACAGCGTTCACTGCGGCGGTATGGGCGCCGAGGGGGTGGAGTTGGGGGCGGTCGGTTCTCGGGTCCCATACGATCACCTGGCCGTCCTCGAGACCGGCGGCGAGTTGGGCTCCGTCGGGCGAGTACGCAACCGTGCATACATTCCGGGCGTGGGCATAGTGCCCTTTAGGCTGGCCGGAGACCGGGTCCATGAACCTGAGGAGCGAACCGCTGGCAATGGTCAGTTCGCGTCCGTCGGGGGCATACGCCAACGCGGTGACAGCCAGAAGGCGATGCATGTACGCCCCAGAGGCCAGATGCCAGAGCCGCAAGCCGTCGCCGGCACCTGAGGCAAGTTGCGTCCCGTCCGGCGAGTACGTCAACGCACGAATCTCACTCTTGTGCCCGGAGAGGGTGTCGGTCACGTCTCCGCTCTGCTGGCTCCGGATCCGGACAGCATGGTCCTCGGCGCCACCCGTGGCGATGTGGGTTCCATCCGGTGACATGGCGACCGGAAATCGCCGGACGGCGCGTTCAGGAACGGCAATGGTACGCATCGCATCGGTGCTCCACCCGTCCGTCCCCGCCTCAACGATCAGTACCGTGTCGTTGGAGGCGATCGCGACCTGAGTTCCGTTCCGTGCGAGGTCGAAGCTCCGCACGGCTCCGGAGCGGGACTCGCTGGATTCGGCATGGGGATTCCAGATGCGCACAGCATTGTCTGCTCCCGCACTGGCGAGACGCATTCCGTCGGGGGAATAGGCCAGGGCATGCACGCGGTCGAGATGGCGGTGCAGCCCATGGATGGCGGCACCCGTGGCGGTGTCCCACAGCCGCACCGTCCCGTCGGCTCCCGCCGTGGCCAGTTGCGCGCCGTCCGGCGCGAACGCCGCAGTCTGCAGTCTGCTGGTGTCGAGGCCGATGTCATGCATGAGTGCGCCCGTGGCCCTGTCATGGATTTCTACGATCGGGTCGTCGAAGGACCTGTTGCCGGCAACGACGTACTGCGAGCTGGAGATGGCCAGGACGCGGATCTTGAAGGCCTCTCCGCGAGCTACGGCGAGAGTGGCCCCGGTGACCGGATCCCAGGCCCGCATCGTTCCGTCGGCGGCTCCTGTGACGAGCTTCGTGCCGTCAGGTGTGTATGCCAGTGCGCGGACTCGGCCGGTGTGCCCACCGAGGACAGTGATGATCTTGCCGGTGGCCGGGTTCCAGATCCGAACCTTTTTGTCGTGGCCGACGGTGGCGAGTTGAGTCCCGTTCGGCGCGTACGCAAGGTCACGGGTCTTGCTGGTGAGGCCGCGGGGCAGGGAACGGGGGGCGGTGCCGGTGGCCAAGTCCCAGAGCCTGACTCCGAAGGATCCTGCGGCGGCCAGCTGGGTGCCGTCGGGCGAGTAGGCCAGCACCTGGACCCGTTTGAGCCAGGGGAATCTGAGCTTGAGGATGTGAGCGGTGCTGCTGGACCTGAGGTCCCATAGTCGGATGGAGCCGTCGTCGCCGGCACTGGCGAGCTGTGTGCCATCGGGTGAGAACGCCAGGGCGTACACCCAGGCGGTGTGGCCCAGAAAGGTACGTTCCGAGGCAGGATCTGGCAGATCGGGCAAGTCGCCGTCATTGATCAGGACCGGACCAGGGCGTTCTGCACGGCGCGCGGTGATCTGGTCCTGCCAGGCGGGGAGGTGGAAAAGGCGCTCATGAAGAATGCCGACAACAGCTTCCGGGGGATCGGTGGATGCCAGGAGGTGCGCCGTTCGGGCGATCTCGCGGGCTCGCTGTATCGACGATTCGGTGGCAACTCGGAACCAGTCCTCCTGCGTCGCGGCAGGCCCCTGGTGCAAGAGGCGTGCTTCGACCCAGCGGATGTCGCCGACGGTGGCTTCGGCTTCGGTGGTTCGCCCGGCCGCCAGAAGGTGGTCGATGAGGTGATCGAGCAGATAGCCATGCTCCACCGCCCACCACGATCTACTGGGAACGGGTCGATCCGGGAGGAGCGGGTCTGCCGACGGCAGTTGGCCGGCCACGGCATCGACGAGCGACTCGTGCAGCTGTGTCAGGCGCGCAGGTCCCAGTTCTGCCCGGAGATAGTCACGCACGATATCGTGCAGCGCCAGTGCTCCCGTCTCGCCGTGAACAGGGTTCGCGAGGCAGAGACTTGTGATCTTTCGCAGCAGAGCCTGGGATTCGGTGGTGGTCAGTCCGGCCTGATTCCGCCATAGCGATTCGACCAATGCCATCGGGACGGCGTCGTCGGTGGCGAAGACGCAGAGTTCGGCGAACCGTTCCGCACCGTGTTCCGGCAGTAGTCGTACGGCGGCTTCGATGGTGGCCCGAACGGCCTTGATTCGTTGTGCCGGGTCGTCCAGATCCATGGGGTCCCACGGATCGTCGACAGCGGTCGGACCGATTTCGTTCAGCTGCTGCAGTACGCGCACCCCTGCCGCCGTGATTGCTGCCGCACGAGCGGATTCTCCGCTGGTCAGACTCACTTCCGCCAATATCACCCGGTTGATGAGACGCAGTAACAGCGGCCAACGGCCCGTGGCTTCCAAGAGGCTCTCGACGGTTTCGCGCGGCAACGGCGCGAGATCCCTGGCCAGCACTCGGCGAGCCTCTGGCGCGGACATCTCGTCGACCAAGATGCGTCTGGCGGTGGCAGGAAGGACATCGCGCCGACGTGTAGTGACCAGCCGCATGCAGTTTCTGCCGCCGTTCAGGAACGGCCTGAGCTGCTCCGCGTCCCATACGTCGTCGAGCAGGAGCAGCGTCCTTGGATGTTTCTGCAGGAGGCGCCCCAGGTGTGCGCCAGCAAGCTCGGGGTCCTCGAACACCTCGGCGTTACCCGTGATGAAGCGTGTGACCTCACCTACTTTGCCTGCGATCGCCGCGCGCCCACGAACATCCCGTCCTACGGTGACCCGGTAGATCCGGCCGCCGAATCGTCGCCGCACCTTCCGGTCGGCGCACAGCAGGTCGGCAAGTGTGGTCTTGCCGAACCCGCCCGCACCTACGAGGGCAGCCACGGCAGGCAGGGGCCCATGAAGTCGGCCACATACGGCGGCGATGGCCTGCTGCGTCTGAACGCGATCGATCACCCAGTCCGGTACGTCCACCGGGCTTGGAGCCGGGGGGACTTCCGCGGCGGCGGACAGTCGGTTCGCGACAGAAGTCTGCAATATGGTGGCGCCGACCCCTATGACGAGCAGCACAGCAACCGCGGGCCACGCGTGTTCCCGTAAAAGATCAAGAACGCCGGGCCAACGATCGTCCCCCGTCGCGGCGTTACTCGCCAACGCCAACAACGCGGTTGACGCAACCACCGTAGTGGTAAGGGCCAGTGCCGCCCCCCGTAACCTCACCACAAACGCACCTCCCCCGTCCTCCGTTGGAGGACCACCCATCAGCAGCATCCAATGCACGGTCACGGACCATGACCCGCTAGCGGTGGGACTTTGCCTCGCTGCTGAACATGACACACCCAAGCACGGCGGACTTCGACGTCACAAGGTCAAGCCGCACTCCAGCGGAAGGGGCCGACGCAGCCGCCGTGTGCGGCACCCCCGGCGGCGAGTGGTGCAGCTTTGGGAACTCGGGGACGGAGCACACCCATGGCATTCGACGGCCCAGGATCGGCGGCGCCCCGGCCGCGGCCGGCTTCTGCGCCCTGGTCTCCGGCACGGAGGGATTCCAGCACGGCCTGCGCATCAGCCTCGCTCTGGCGGCGGTCGTCGCCCTGGCAGCAGCGCTGTCCGCCCCCGCATGGCTGTCGGACAGCAGGTCACCTGACCTCGCCCCAGCCGCTCTCCTGCCCGAGCGCACCGCCTTCGAGGGAGACGTCCCGGCCCCGGCGCTGCGGTGACTCCGACGTTCCGGGTGCGGCCGGGATCGGCGAGTCGGGGTTCCTGACCGTCAGGCGCTGTGCGGGATCCCGTTCGTGCTGCACACCGGGATCCAGTGGGAGTACCTGCCGCAGGAGCTGGGCCTGGTTCAGGCATGACGTGCTGGCGCCGGCCCGCTGCCTGGATGACGTTGTCCAGCCGATGCCCCTGCTCGCCAACATCCCGTCGGTCCCGGGGCTCGCGGAGCGTCCTCGTCGACGGCCTGACGTCCTGCTCGGCAACCGCGGTTATGACCACGACACGTACCGCCGTCTGGTCCGGGCGCAGGCCTCTGTTTGCGCGGGCATCCCGCCCTCGGGTCCGTGCGTTCGCTCCATGTCTTGACTATCGCAGCGCAGGACAGCTCCGGCGCCGGCATGTTGGCGTCGGTACACCGGCGGACTCTCGCAATCAACTGTCGTCAGTTCCTGGAACCCGCCCTTCCGGTGACCGTGTGTGCTCCCACGGTCCATCGGCTCCAGGTCGCGTAGGTCTCGTTGAGCCGGCGGGTGGTGTTTTGTCGTGGTGGCCGAGCGCGTTCGAGATGGTCCGGTTGTCGTTGGCTGCCAGGTAAGGGTAAGGGCGGGAACCGGATACGTCGGACAGGGCCGCCGCCGGGACCGGCTACGCGCTCCGGGTCGGGAGCCAGGTGTCGATGACCTCGGCGACGAGGGCGGCCCCGCGGCTGTTCTGATGGATGTGGTCGGTCGTCAGCACGAGACCCCGGCGCCGCGAGATCGTATCGAGGCTGCTGCGCAGCAAGGCGCACTGGACGAGGACGCCGACGCTCGCTGCGGGCGTCGGGTCCCGGTAGGGGATCTGCGGCGGGCCGGCCTGGCGTAGTTCCTCGGTCTGGCGTTCGTGGAGCGGGAGATAGGTCGCGTTGTTGGTGGTGGCGACCTCGGCGATCATGCGGCTGTACGCCTGTGATGCCCGTGCCGCGGCTCCGTCGAGTTGTTGGCCGAGGACCGGGAGGGACAGCAGAGCGATCGTCGCGTCGGTCTGCGTCCGCAGCCGTTCGACGGCGGCTCCCAGGCGCTGCTGGAACCAGTCGGCCGACGGGCGCTCGGGGAGTTGTTTGCGCTTCATGGCCCGCTCGACGGGGTAGCCGGCGAGGCTCGCTCGGGCGTCGTTGGTCCCGATCAGCACGGTGATCACGTCGAATGGGTCCGCGGTGACGGCGTCGAGGCGTCGTGAGAGGTTGTGGGCGAAGTCTCCGTTGACGCCGAAGCGGGTGAGCCGTACGTCGCCGGGAGGGCGGCGTCGCTGGAGAAGGTCCAGGTAGTCGACGCTGAGTTGCGCGCGGGTGAGGCTGTCGCCGAGGCAAGCGACACGGGTCGTCACGGTGTTCGCGGGCCGGGCGTGCCGGTGTGCTCGGTCGGGAGGGATTCGGTCCGGGGACGGTGGTCGGTGCCGAGGCCGGCGGTGATGATCAGGATGGACGAAGGTCCCGCCGTGTCGACCGCGTGCCATGTCCCGGCCGGGTTGACGGTGGCCTCACCCGGTCCGAGTACAACCCGGTCGGGCACTCCGGCCACGTCGCGGGTGACCGTCACCGACCCGGTGAGGCAGACGACCAGTTCGTCGCCGGCGGGGTGGCGCTCCCAATGGTCGCCGAGGCCGTCGGCGTCGAGGATCGTCACCATCCGGCCCTCGGCGCCGTCTGCCGCGACGGCGGCGCTGTAGGCATGGAGCACCTCCGGGTCCCAGGCGAAGCCCTCGATGGGTTTCGCTCTCGACCCCAGCCCGAGGTGCACGGGGGTGGTCCGCAGGTCGATGGCGTGGGGTTCGTGATTCACGAGTCTCATGCCGACGATCGTCACAGGACAGCAGTCGGGTGGTCTTGAAGGAAAGGGAACGGAAGCCGCCGCGGTGGCCGGCGGCTACCCGTTCCCGAGCAGGACTTCGCCGCGAAGCCATGCTGTCGGCGATCGGCCCGTGAACTCGCTCCAGTCCCGCACGAGATGGGCCTGGTCGGCGTAGCCGCAGACGGTCGCCACCTCGGCCCACGGGAGCGGGTCGTGCATGGTGGCCAGTTCGTGCGCGTGCTCGAAGCGCAAAACCCGGGCGAAGGTCTTCGGCGACAGGCCCACCTCACCTCGAAACCGCTCGGTGAGGTACCGACGGCTCCAGTCCAGCTCTGCGGCGACCTCCCCGACCTGGACGCGGCCCCGCGCGGCCAAGAGGCGGCGCCATGCCTCGGCCACCTCGGGGCGCACCTGGGACACAGGGGCGCCGCCTGCGTTGCGGCCGACGGCTCGCAGGAGCAACTCGTCCAGCACGGCGAACCGTGCGGCCCATGTCGTCGCCGCGCGGAGCCGGTCGACCAGCTCGACGCAGAGCGCTCCGAGAAGCTCGTCGAGCGGGACCAGTCGGTGGGCGAGACCAGCGGCGGGCATGCCGTGGACGGCCCGGGCCCCGCGCGGTGTCAGCGACACCTGCACGCCTTCCTGACGTCCGTCGTGGTGGATCGCGACGGACCGGCGCATCAGACCACCGGCCACGCCGGCGAACCGGGAGACCGGTGACCCGTCGTCGACGCCCGGCGCCACCTCCAAAGGGCCGGACAGACTGATCACCGCAGTGAGCACGCGGCCCGGCGGACCGCAGTGCACCCCCGCCGGGAACCCACGCAGATCGAAACCGACGTACGAGCCGACGTACCTCCGCAAGGCGGGCGCCGGACGTGCACAGATCCTGGTGGCCCTATGGTCTTCCACCCTCGCAGTGTACGAACCGGCGGTCTACAGGCGGGCTCGCCTGTTCAACTGCCACCAGTTCGAGGACGAAGCCGACGGCAGGCTGCGGGGCGGCAGGGGTGAAGTCAGGGAGGCGGTCCTGGACCAGCGCTCCGCGGCAGGTCTGCAACGGCACCGGCTCGCCCGCGCGGAGCTGGGGGAAGACAGCGCCCGGAGCCCGTCGTTCTCCAGACTTCGCGGTGTTCTCATGGGACACCGCGAAGTCGTTGCCGGCCCAGCAAGTCAGCTACCGCAGGCGCAGCCGGCCGCTTCCGGCGCTGCGTGGGTGGCCTGGCTGGTGCAGCAGGCGTCACCGGCTGTGTCGGGGCCGGCGCTGCTGCCGAGGGTGTCGGCATCGGCCTTGACCACGTATACCTCCCATGGTTCCTTGCCGGGGCCGTGGACCCACACCTTGTCCTGTAGGGCGTAGCAGCACGAGGTGTCGTTCTCCTCGAAGGTGGCGAGGCCGGCGTGCTTGAGCCGGCTGGTCGCGGCGGTCACCTGCTCGGTTGCTTCCACCTCGACGCCGAGGTGGTCCAGGCGGGTTTCCTGTCCGGGCTCGCCTTCGATCAGCACGAGCTTGAGCGGCGGCTCGGTGATGGCGAAGTTGGCGTATCCCTCGCGTCGCTTGGCCGGTTCGGTGCCGAACAGCTTCGAGTAGAAGGTGACCGACGCTTCGAGGTCGCTGACGCGCAGGGCGAGTTGTGCACGGGACATGGCGGTGACTCCGATCGGCTGCATTGATGTCCGTCGATTCAAGGTTGCATCTTGGATCGAAGAACGTCAACATAGAAGCATGCCTAAACAAGAGCTTGTGGTGCTCGGCCAGACCGACGAGACCGGCGCCTGCTGCCCCGGGCTGCTGACCGCTCCCCTCGACGAGGGGCAGGCCGTAGACCTGGCGAAGGTGTTCAAGGCGCTGGGCGACCCCGTACGCCTGCGTCTGCTCTCGATCATCGCGTCGCGTGCCGGCGGCGAGGTCTGCGTCTGTGACCTGACCCCCGCCTTCGACCTGTCGCAGCCGACGATCTCGCACCACCTCAAGCTGCTCCGGCAGGCCGGCCTCATCGACTGCGAGCGGCGCGGTACGTGGGTCTACTACTGGCTGCTGCCCGAGATGACCGACCGCCTCGCCGGAATCCTGACGCGCCCCGCAGGCGAGCCCCTGCCCCCGCGCGCCAAGGTGACCGCGTGAGCGGCGCACCCGAGCAGGCGGTCGTCGGCCGCTTGTCCTTCCTGGACCGGTACCTCGCCGTGTGGATTCTCGCCGCGATGGCGGTGGGACTCGGACTCGGCCGCGTCGTGCCGGGCCTCGGGGACGCGCTCGCCGGGGTCACCGTGACCGGGGTATCGCTGCCCATCGCGCTCGGCCTGCTCGTGATGATGTACCCGGTCCTCGCCAAGGTGCGCTACGACCGGCTCGGCACCGTCACCCGCGACCGACGCCTGCTGCTGCCCTCGCTGCTCCTCAACTGGATCGTCGGGCCGGCGCTCATGTTCGCGTTGGCGTGGCTGTTCCTGCCCGACCTGCCCGAGTACCGCACGGGCCTGATCATCGTCGGGTTGGCGCGCTGTATCGCCATGGTGATCATCTGGAACGACTTGGCCTGCGGCGACCGCGAGGCCGCCGCCGTGCTGGTCGCGCTGAACTCGGTGTTCCAGGTGATCGCGTTCTCGGCCCTCGGCTGGTTCTACCTGTCCGTACTGCCCGGGTGGCTCGGCCTGGAGCAGGCCGGCCTCGACGTGTCCGTGTGGGAGATCGCCCGAAGCGTGCTGATCTTCCTCGGAGTCCCGCTCGTCGCCGGCTACCTCACGCGCCGGATCGGCGAGACGGTCAAGGGTCGCACCTGGTACGAGGCGAAGCTGATCCCGCGGATCGGGCCGTTCGCCCTGTACGGGCTGCTGTTCACGATCGTGGTGCTGTTCGCGCTGCAAGGCGACGCGATCACCTCACAGCCGCTCGACGTCGTCCGTATCGCACTGCCGCTGCTCGTGTACTTCGCGCTAATGTGGGCCGGCTCGTTGGGGGTCGGCCGCGCCGTGGGCCTCGACCACCCGCGTGCGACGACGCTCGCGTTCACCGCCGCGGGCAACAACTTCGAGCTGGCCATCGCCGTCGCCATCGCCACGTTCGGCGCCACGTCCGGGCAGGCCCTCGCCGGCGTGGTCGGACCGCTCATCGAGGTGCCGGTACTGATCGGCCTCGTCCACGTCGCGCTGTACGCCCGCCGCTTCTTCACCACTCCTGTGCCGCTGCCCGAGGAAGACCCCGCCCATGTCTGACACTGCCCCGCCGTCCGTACTGTTCGTCTGCGTCCACAACGCCGGCCGCTCCCAGATGGCCGCCGCGTTCCTCACGCACCTTGCGGGCGACCGTGTACAGGTCCGGTCCGCAGGGTCCGTCCCCGCCGATACGGTGAACCCTGCCGTCGTCGCGGCGATGGCCGAGGTAGGCATCGACATCTCGGCCGAGGTGCCCAAGGTGCTCACCGTTGACGCCGTGCAGGCATCCGACGTCGTGATCACGATGGGCTGCGGTGACACCTGCCCCGTCTTCCCCGGAAAGCGTTACCTCGACTGGAAGTTGACCGACCCCGCCGGGCAGGGCGTCGAGGCCGTGCGCCCCATCCGCGACGAGATCGAGCAGCGGATTCGGGGACTGATCGGCGAGATCGTGCCCGCGGGTCGGCAATGAGCGCCGCCGACAGGGTGCGCATCGTACCCATGGGGGCCGAGCACGCCGAGCAGGTCCTCGCGATCTACCGACTCGGCATCGACGAGGGGAACGCGACGTTCGAGACCGCGGCTCCTTCGTGGGAGCAGTTCGACGCCGCCAAGCTGCCCGCGCACCGCTCGGTCGCCGTCGACGACACGGGCAAGGTACTCGGGTGGGTCGCGGCCGTGCCCGTGTCGGACCGGTGCGCGTATGCCGGCGTCGTCGAGCACTCGGTGTACGTGCATCCCGCCGCCCGGGGTCGCGGCGTCGGCACGGCGCTCCTGCGCGCATTGCTCGCTTCCACCGAGGCCGCCGGGATCTGGACCGTGCAGTCCGGCATCTTCCCCGAGAACACCGCCAGCCTCGCACTTCACCGTCAAGCCGGGTTCCGCGTCATCGGCACCCGCCAACGCATCGGCCGTCACCACGGCCGATGGCGCGACGTCCTCCTCATCGAACACCGCAGCACCGAACTGTGACTACCCCCCGAGCACGCCTTCCCGCCCGTAGGACACCTTCGCCTCCGCAGACCGGAAACCCCGACCAGCACGCCACCGCCCAGGTCCGAAGCTGCGCCCCGCTTCGCACGCAGTTGGCCGGACAGGCCACCTACGCGCTGAGCCACAGAAGCACGCACCGGCCAGGGCCGGCTGCCTGCCGGTTCTACTGACCGGCAGCCCGCGGGAGTACTGCGCAGCCCGGTGGGCAACAATTGCCGGATGACAACTGATGCCTCCCACAGACCCGACCCCACGCGAACGGCCGTGATCACCCCCACCGGAGAATTGGACGTGGACTCCATCGTGCCGTTGGAGGCGGAGATCGAGAGGGCGCTCACCCAGCACGCCATCATCGTGCTCGACGCCGGCGGCATCACCTTCGGCGACTCCATGTTCATCAGGCTGATCCTGACCACCCACCACCGCACCGACCTGCGCATCGCCGCCCCCTCCCCCGTCGTCACCAGACTCTTCAGCCTGATCGGCGCGGACAGCGTCCTGCGCATCTACCCCACCCTCGAAGACGCTCTGGCCGCGTAGCCCCACCTGCGTAGCGCGGCCCCAGAGCCCGCGCCTCGCTGCGGCGACCACGCGGAACGCGCCGCCCCCGGCAACTCAATGCCGGGGGCGGCGCGTTGGGCTTGTGCAGGCCTCAGGCGGCCCAGCCGACCGACGAGACGCAGGTGCCCGCGTCGCCGTCGAATCCGAGGCCCTCAAACGATGGAGCGGGCCACCTTGTCCGGGGTGCGCCCCTCGGCAAGCCAGGCCATGAGGATCCACAGGGAGACGTGGATGCCGTCGCGGCCCATCGCCTCGCATCCGGCGTCCGTCTTTGATCCGGCGGGAGAGACGCGGCAAGCCGCGTTCGCTGTCGACGGGCGAGGCGATACCGGTCACCATCCGCTCGATCGCGACTCGCCCAGGCTGAGCCGGCCCGCAATGCGGGGCGGCTGGTCACGAACTGGCCCTACGTCGCTTTGCCGGCTGCGAAGCGTCAGAGCGTCTGACGAGACTCTCCTGGCCCGCTCTCGGAAGCTACGCGCCCGCTGCCAGGACTCCAGTCGGACGGCCTGCGTACAGGATCATCGTCCGCAACTGGCGAGAGGGACCTGGACAGAAGTCGCCCGACGCACGTCGGTCCGGCTCGGGTGCGGCTCTCGGACGTGCGGGGGTGGCGGGACGCGCTCGGGGGAAGTGGAGGGCCGGGTGAACCTGAACACGACGCCACGGGCTCACGAAGTCACAGAGCGTAGCAATTCAGATACCCTCCGTGTCTGATCGTGAAGTGCACGACGCCGGAACCAAGGAGACACCCCATGCGACGCGTATTCACCAAGGCGGCCGGACTGGCCGCCGTCTGTGGGCTGGCCTTCGCCACCGCACAGCCCTCCCAGGCCAGCGCCCCCAGCACCAGGCCGGTCCGCGCCGCCGCCGATGTCCCCGCATACTTCGTGATGACCGACGCGACGCGGGAGCAGTTCGTCATCAAGCTGACGAAGAGCGACGACATCAAGCATGCCCGGGACCTCATCAGCGGAGAGACCACCGAGCGGCCGCACGTCCTCACGCGCATCGTCAAGCGGGAGGCCGACTACAACCCGCGCTGGAGCTTCCACGCCAACCCGGACAGCACTCAGTTCTTCGACGACATGATCGAAGTGTGCGACGCCACCATCCCGTACACCGAGGACCACCTCGACGAAGCCGGCGGCGCCTTCCTGCCCGGCCTGGTCTGGTGCGGCTGGACCTCACGACTCGTCCGGGAGGTCCCCGCGCCGTAGGGGCCCAGTCGGGCGCCCAACGCTGTACGCAACACCGCGGCGCCCCGCGCACACGGTACTGCCCGGGCCGGCCTCGACCGCCGCCCCTGGCAGATCGGATCCGGGCCCCGAAGACGGACGAAGTAAGCCGCTGCGGGCACCCTTCGCCGACCCCCTCGCTCCAGTCCACCCAGGTCAGATGGTGAGGAAGAAGCCGCTGATCGCCGGTACGTCGTCAGCGGACCACGCGGTTACCTGCGGGCCCTGGTAGGGCTGGCCGACCGCCACAGAGTCTCGGCTGCCTCCGGTTGCGGGCCTTTTGCGGGCCTTTGCGGCTGCGGCTTCGTCCTGCACGGCAGCCGGTGTTCTCACTCCCCCTGGCGTCGCTGCTCGTGGTCAGCACACGTGTGGCCGGTTTGCTGCTGCTATCGGTCCGCCAGCGCCTCCGCGGTGGCGCTGGCGAAGGCTTCCGGGTTGTCCAGCATGATGTTGTGTCCGCAATCCGGGATCGCGACGACGGACACACCCGCTGCGGTGAGGGCGTCGGTGTCCGGGAGTGGGCAGTCGGCCTCGGGCAGCAGGTAGGTACGCGGAATTCCCAGATCCATCAGGAGCTCACGCATGGTGGGCACGGTCCCGCGGGTGAGGTGGACCGCGCTGCGATGCAAGGCTTCGCGGCCGGCCAGGCGCATCGTGGACCACCAATGTGCACCGGCCCGGTCACGGACCTCTTCCCATCCGCCCGCCATGAACTCCTCCTCGGAGTAGGAGGCGATGCCGCCGCTGCCCGCCGAGCCGGGGGTGGGCGGGATCGGGTCGAGGTTGGCGTCGATCAGGACCAGCCGGGAAACCATGTGGGGGTGGCGGGCGGCGAGGACGATCGCGACCGAGCCGCCCATGCTGTGCGCGATCAGCTCGGCTCCCCTCACACCCGCGCTGGTCAGGGCGGCAGCGAGCGCATCGGCATGTGACTCCAGCGTGTAGTCGAAGGCGGTCGGCCGGTCGCTGATGCCGTGGCCCAACAGGTCGATCAACAGTGACCGGTGGCCGGTCAGCAGAGGGTGGACCGCAACCTCGGTGAAGTACGCGGGCGACGTAGCTCCCAGCCCGTGCACGTAGACGCGCGGCGGCTCCTGACCCGGCAGCTCGACCCAGCGGACTCGATCACCCTCGGTTGTCACGGCGGCGCTGCGCACAGTCTGCTCCCTTGCGGTCAAGATCGATGGAGAGACGAGCGTAGCCACCGAAGCCGGGTACGCCACCACAACCGCTCGCCGTCCCGGATCATGCACGGGCCGGGGTAGCCGGACCTCGGGAAGCGCTCTGCACCGATCGTTGGAGGAGAGGGCCGACAGGCGCGGGGGCACCACCCGAAGTTACCCTCGACGCCGTCGGCACCCCGGGCGAGCCGGCCCGCGAGGCCCGCCCCTGCACGAGGACATCGAGATCAGCGGCGGGAAGCGCGTGGTCTGTGTTCATGCAGCCGGCGCTAGACTTCGACATCGGTGTCGGCGTCAAGAAGCGGCATGAGGCATGTGGTCCTACCGCGGTAGCGCCACCCCCCGGGAGCCGTGCGGGGACACGCCACGTGCTCGCCCTGGACTCTCTCATCAGGTCGGGGCGTCGGACACTGCCGTGGCTCGCCACGCTGCACGACTGCCGGCGTTGCGACCGACTGCCGGCGTTGCGACCGAGGGCAACACGGCCGTGACAGCCGAAGAGGAAGTTCGACCGACCCAGGAGTCCTGCGTGATCGAGACCGACCACCTGAAACAGGCCGCCCGCGAGGAACCGGGCGACCTGTACGGGGCGCGCCGGAAGGCCGCGCGGGACCAGGGGGCGATCCAGTGCGACCACACCGGGGAGCGCACCGATACGCTCCCCCTGCTCGTTGAGCCGACCCGCTGTGATGCCGTCCAGATCCTGCGCCTGGAGGGCGGCGTCTCCCGGGGCACTTTTGCCGGCCGCACCCTCGAGGTACCCGTTGGCACGGAGCCGGTGGGCCGACCACGGGCCAGGATCAACGCCTCAAGGAGCTCCGCATGACCGACGCACTGATGACCTTTGTCCGAGCTCGTTTCGACGAGGAGCTGGAGAAGGCCCGCTTCGCCGGCAACGTGGTACTCACGCAGCCCGGGCGCTTCGGCGTCGAACCCGAGGACGCCGCCAAGCACGCCCGCTTCTCCGTCGCCTCCGCTGAAGCGCGCCTCGCGCTGCTGGACGACACCGTGGTGCCGTACCTGGGAACCGCAGGGACGGGCGGGCGGAACGCCGAGTTCCAGCTTCGGCTGCTCGCCGCGCCCTACGTCGAGCACCGGGACTACCCGCACGACGAGACGTCCTCCGACCAGCCCGGGAGCCCTGCATGAGCGCTGCGCTGGTCGCCTTCCTCCAAGCCCGTCTCGACGAGCAGGAGGCAGCCGCTGTGGCTGCCGGCGGCACGAGTGAGAGCTGGCAGGCATGGGGAACGGGTATCTACTCCGTGGCGTCTTCGGACGACGATGCACCGCCTCTGGTCACCACGGGCCCCGAGGTCGGCGGGTCCGACGAGGACGCCGCCCGCGCCGCACACATCGCCCTGCACGACCCGGCGCAGGTATTGCGTGAGGTCGAGGCGACACGGGGCCTGCTGAAGCAGTACACGCCGCCCGCGACGGGTGAAAGGCCTTCGGACGCACTGAATCGCTATGTGGCGAGCACACAGCGCATGGCCGTCGAGATGGCAGTGCGGCACCTCGCGCAGGTTCACGCCGACCATCCGGACTATCAGCCCGAGTGGCGCCCATAGGTCAGCGCGCAGGAGGCGGCCGCACCGGCCGTGCAGGGCGGAATGCCGGGCGGCCACGGGGTGCTTCTGAAGCAGGTACTGGCCCATGTGGGACACACCGGCCCGGGAAGTGGCGTCACTCGCGCTCGTCGAACGCGGCTCGGCGGAGGACCTCACTCCCCTGACGGCCCTCCTGGACCCGACACCTGGTCCGGCGCCCACGAGCCCGCCGTACAGGCCCTGCTGCGGATCGGCACCGAAGGGGCGTACGAACACGTGCTGGCGTTCTGCTGCGGGACGAAGCACTTCTACCCCTGGCATGTCGGCGCCCTGGACGCCGTCGCCGCAGCACGCGGGATCCGGCTCGGCCCCCAGCTTGCCTTTTGACCTGCTGCGTCGTGCGGGCCGAGTGTCGGTGAGAGAGTTCCACAGCCTGGTGCACGGCAGCGGCGGTCCCGCCGCACGAGGTGTCTGGGCCCGGCCGTACGAACTGGTTGTCGGCGGACTCACTCCTTCTGGTAGCGAAGGTCTCCACACCGTCACGCCTCTCCCCCCAGGAGGTTACGTAGAGGCACTCATTGAGCCGAGTCCGGGATGCACGGACCGCAGGAGACAGGTGACGGACATGCGAACCGAGGCCACCGAGAGGGCCGAGCTGGTCTTCTCTCTCTTCGACGCCAACGGCAACGGGGTCCTCGACTCCGACGACTTCGACCTCATGACGGAACGTGTTCTGGAGGTGGCGGTAGCTTCGGACGACAACGCCAGGGAGGCCATCCGGGCCGCGTTCCGCCGTTACTGGACCACGCTGGTCACGGGGTTGGACGCCAACGGAGACGGTGTGATCTCCGTCGACGAGTTCCGTCCGTTCGTGCTCGACCCCGGGCGCTTCGGCCCCACGATCACCGCGTTCGCCGAGGCGCTCGCCGCACTCGGTGACCCCGACGGGGACGGACTGATCGAGCGCCCGCTCTTCGTCTCGCTGATGACGGCGATCGGCTTCACCGAGGCGAACATCCATGCGCTCTTCGACGCATTCGGCCCGGACGCCGAGGACCGCATCACCGTGACCACGTGGGCCAGGGGCATCGAGGACTACTACGCCCCGGACCTGGGCGGGATTCCGGCTGACCAACTGGTGGCTGTCCGGGCCGTCTGACACGGCCCGGACATACGGCGTCCCGTGGCGGTGCGTGCCGCCACGGGACGCCGCATGCCGGCACCGACACCCGGCTCCCCGCACAGGCGCGGGCGTCGGCCCGTGCGGTCACGGCGGTGCCGGGCCCGTGCGGCCATCATCGTGGGTAGGCGTCAGGGGCGGGGCTTGTGCGCGAACACCCACCGGTTCCCCTCCAGCGCGTCGTTCGGCTCAGGAAGGGGACCACGTCCCCGCAGACGGGTGAACTCGAAGGGCGTGTGCATCGAGGTGGACCAGCCCTTCGCCGTCAGGTCACCCGCGGAGTCGGGGCGGGGCCCCCTGTCGAAGAGATCGAGCAGATCGATGCCGATCTGCTCCCGCGTCGCCACGTAGATCGGGCTGTCGCGGTATGCCAGCAGGTCCTTCTCCAGCTTGGCCTCGAAGGCCAGGGCGCTGGCCCCTGTGGTGAGCCGGTCCACCGTGTCGATGAGGTACGTCTCGGCGGGACCCGGCAGGTAGAAGAGCAGTCCTTCGGCCAGCCAGGCGCTCGGTGCGGCCGGATCGAAGCCTGCGGAGGTCAGCGCGGTGACCCAGTCGTCGCGCAGGTCGACCGGTACCTGGACCCGCTTCGCCCTCGGGGCGGCCGAGAGGTCCTTGAGCACCTGTTGCTTGAAGGCCAGCACGCCCGCCCTGTCGATCTCGAAGACGACGCAGTCGGACGGCAGATCCAGCCGGAAGGCCCGGGTGTCCAGTCCCGCTCCCAGGAGGACCACTTGCCGGACGCCCGTACCGACCGATCGCTGGAGGAAGTCGTCGAGGACTGCGGTCCGCAGGCCGAAGTAGCGGGCGAACCTCCCCCACAACTGGTTGTCGTCCCCGTCCGGGACCTGCTGGATGCTCACCGGCCAGTCCGCGCAGGCGGGGGCAGCGCGTACGAAGTGTTCCGCGTAGACGTCCTGGGCCAGGCTGTCGGGGCGGCGGGTCTCGATCGCCCGTGCGGCGGCGACCAGGAGGGCGGTCAGTCCCACGCCTGCGTCCACGCCTTCCGCGCCGGTCGGCCGCGTCTCCGTGGTGGTCGTGTCCCCTTCGGTGGGAGCGACGAACTCGGGAGGGTCGCTGCTGGGATGGCGGGGGGCTTCGGTGGTGGACGGTTCACTCATCGTTCTCTTCTTTCCGGCAGCAGGACGGGCTTGATCACGCGTCCGGCGTCACAGTCGCGTTCGGCCTCGTTGATGTCGGCCAGCGGGTAGGTGCGGATCAGTTGGTCGAAGGGGAAGCGGCCGGCCTGCCACAGACCGATCAGCCGGGGTATCAGCAGTTCGGGTACGGCATCCCCCTCGCAGATGTGCCGGATGCCGCGGCCTCCGTCGAGCGTGCCCGGTTCGAGCGGAAGGGCCGAGTGCAGACGTGCCACGAGCCCGAGAGTGCCGGTGGGGCGCAGCGCGCGGAGCGCGTCGTTGATGAGCGGGGCGGAGGCCGTGGTGTCCAGGGCGTACTGTGCGCCGCCGTCGGTGTGCCGGCGGATGCGTTCGGCCAGTCCGGCCGTGGCGGAGGACAGCGGGACCGCGCCGAACCGCTCGGCCAGCTCCAGGCGCCCGGGATGCCTGTCGACGGCCACGGTCCGTACGCCGACGGAGGTGGCCGCCATGAGCGCGGTCAGGCCCACCGCTCCCGCGCCGAGTACGACGAGGGTGTCACCGGGACCGGCACGGAAGGTGTTCAGTACGGCCCCGGCACCGGTGAGGGCGCCGCAGCCGAGCGGACCGAGCAGTTCGAGCGGAAGGGCGGGGTCGACCCGGACGGCGTTGCGCGCCGGGACGAGAGCGTATTCCGCGAAGGAGGACTGGCCGAACCACCGGGAGGCCACCGCTCCCCCGGCGGCGTCGGTGAGCCGTGACGCGTCCTCCTCGCGTCCCCCGAAGAGGTTGAGTGAGGCAAAGGAGTCGCAGTAGGCGGGGGCCGCGCCACGGCAGTTCCTGCAGCCGCCGCAGGAATCGAAGCTCAGCACGACGTGGTCACCGACGCCGATCGCGCTGTCCGGGCTGTCGCCCGACGCCACCACGACTCCGGTGCCCTCGTGGCCGAGGACGGCCGGCAGCGGAGTGCGGCCGGCTGATCGCCGGACCGCGAGATCGGTCCGGCACATTCCGCATCCCGCGATCTCGACGAGAATCTCACCGGCGGCCGGGCCGGTGCCCAGAACGACCTCCTCGACCGCGAACGGGGACTCGTACGAGCGCAGCACGGCGGCTCGGAACCTCATCGTTCTTCCTCCCGCGGCCGGTGCACGACGAACGGACGGAGGTTGCCGTAGAGGCCCCACGGCCCGCCCGCGACTCCGACCCCGCTGTCCTTGACGCCTGCGAAGGGCTGGGCGAGGGAGAGTTCGGCGTGGTGGTTGATCCAGGCCGTGCCGCATTCGAGCCGGTCGGCTGTCGCCGCCGCCCGGTCGAGATCGGTGCCCCACACGGAGCCTCCGAGCCCGAAGCCGGTGCCGTTGGCCGCCTCGACGGCCTCGTCGAGGTCTCGGTACGGCAGAACCGGCAGAACCGGCCCGAACTGTTCCTCGGTCACCACCGGGTCGTCAGGAGGGACGTCCGTGAGGATCGTGGGAGCGAAGAAGTAGCCCGGCCCGTCGAGGCGGTGACCGCCGGTCGCCGCCTTGGCGCCGGCGGCCAGGGCCCGTTGCGTGACCCGCTCGACGCGGGCCAGCTGGGGGGCGTTGTTGACGGGCCCGAGCCGGGTGTCCGGGTCCAGGCCGGGTCCGACGACGACGGTCTTCGCGCGGTGCGCAAGGGCCTCGACGACCTCGGCGTGGAGCCGGGCCGGTGCGTAGACGCGTTTGACCGCCATGCAGACCTGCCCGCAGTTGCGGAAGGCGGCCCAGAACAGCCGGTCCGCGATCCGGTCCACGTCGACGTCGTCCAGGAGGACGGCCGCGTCGTTGCCGCCCAGTTCCAGGGTGATCCGGGCGAGGGAGGCCGCCGCAGCTCCGGCGACGGCCCGTCCGGTCGGCACGGAGCCGGTGAAGGTGACGTGGCGGAAGCCCGGATGGGAGGCGAGGTGGGCACCGAGCGGTTCCCGCCCGGTGACGACGGTCAGGACGTCCTCGGGAAGAGCCGTGGCGAGGACGGCGCCGAGCAGTCGGGTGGCGAGAGGGGTGTAGGGGGACGGTTTGAGGACCACGGTGTTACCGGCCGCCAGTGCGGGCGCGAACTTGGCCGACGCGAGCTGGAGGGGGAAGTTCCACGGCACGATCGCGGCAACAGGTCCGAGAGAACGCCAGCGGATCTCGCTGTGCACGGGTCGGCCGTCGTCGATCCGGCGGGTACGGGGGGCCAGATCGGCGAAGTACCGCAGGCGGGCCGCCGTACGGGCGACCTCGGCGTACGACTCGGCCAGGGGTTTGCCCTGTTCCCGGGTGAGCAGCGGAGCGAGGTCGTCCCCGGCGGCCTCCACGGCGTCGGCGGCGGCGTTCAGTCCGGTGGCGCGGGCTGCCGGGTCGGCGCGCCATCCGGTCCAGGCGCGCCGGGCCCGGTCGATCACGTCGTCCAGCTCGTCCGGTCGCTGGTCGGGGGCCTCGTCGAAGGTCTCCCCGGTAGCCGGGTCGATGACGGCGAGGCGTGGGGCACGGTGTCCTGGGGCCCGGTCGGCTTCGGGTGTCGGCATCCCGGCGTTCAGTTCAGGGCCGGGGCGTCGGCGGCGTGCTCCCGGGCCTGCCGCTCCATCTCCGCCCGGAAGGCTGCGACCAGGTGCGGCTGGATCCTTCCGGCATTGCGGTCACCGCCCGAGCAGACCGCTCCCCGCACACCCACGATGTCCGTGCCGATACGGGTCAGCGGACCGAGGTCGGCCTTCTTGACGCTGCCGGCGAGGGCGGCGAGCAGACCGGCTGCGTGGGCGCGACGGACGAACTCGCCGCAGACGTCCGGCGGAACGTGGTCGAACAACCGCGTCCCGTCCTTGATCGCGGTGTCCAGCATGGCCGCGTCGGCACCGGCGCGGGCCGCGATGTCGGGCAGGGCGAGCGGATTGACGCAGCCGACGCGGTGGGCGTCGGCATAGCCCGAGGCGACGACGAGCGCGTCCGGGCGGTGGTCCTTCACCGCCCGGACAACCGCCCGCATGACCTCGACGCCCTGCTCAGGAGTGGTACATCCGTACAGGCCCACCTTGATGTACGTGGCACCGGAGACGGCTGCGCCGAGCGCGGCCTGCGCCACGGTGCCCGGCTTGTACGGCACGTCGCCGACAGTGGCGGACACCGGTTTGTCGGCCGGGACCGCGTCGCGGATCTCCCGGATGACCCAGGGGAAGTTGGCGCCGAGAGAGCCCTCATCGGGCTTCTTGACGTCGACGATGTCGAGGTGTTCCGCCGCCTTCGCGCAAGCGAGCGCTTCCTCGACGCCGTCCGGGGAGATGAGAAGCAACACCGTGAACTCCTTCCGCCGCGAGTCCGCCCGGCCGGGGCACGGGGAACCGCGGATCACCTGGTTCATGTGCGGTGTGCTCATCATTTCCGCTGCCCACACGGGGCGGTAGGGCGTGCGGGGTTCCCCGGGCGGCGCGTGTGCGTACACGAATGACCCCGAGTGCACCGGCGCGATGAGCCTGAGGGCGCCGGTTCGGCCCCGGGCCTCCTGACCGTGCAAGCCGGCAGTGGCTGACTCCGGAGTCGGTTCGGTGACTCTTCGCGTTGTACAACCTGCCCCACCGCCCTGACGGCGATCCTCGCGACGACCTGGACCTCGCCAGTCTCGGATCGGGAAATGAGGAAGCGGCTGAGGTCCCGGAAGTCCGTGAAGGGGAACAGTGTCGCCATCGCCTCCGAGATGTCCTTCGGCGGCTGGAGGAAATCCCTCGAGGGCACAGTGAAGCAGGGGCACGGTGAAGCTCAGCCCTCTTGAAGTGTCTGGTCAGCGGGGTGGCGTGACCGCGTTTCGGGGTGCTCGCGCTGGTCGTGGGCGGCAGTCTGTGGTGCAGATCGTCCGCGGCAGGTGCGGTTCTGCCGATGAGTTCACCTTCGTCGAACGGTCTGTCCAACGACACGACCGTTCTCGACAGGAGTGCCATGTCCACCATCCAGCCCGTGATCCTGACTGCCGACATGGACGTTCTGCTCGGCTTCTATACGAGTTTGTTCGGCGCTGAGGAGATCTTCCGGGTACCGGAGGCAGGCCCTGCCTTCTACCTCGGCCTGCGCATCGGCGACACCGACCTCGGGCTGGTGGCCAAAGAGAATCCGGGGACCGGGGCGGCACCGCGGATCCTGCTCAGCATCGGTGTCGACGACGTCGACGAGACGCTCGCCCGGGTGGAGCCACTCGGCGGCTCGGTCAGCGGAGGCCCCAACGACATGCCGTGGGGACAGCGCGTCGCCCACATCAAGGACCCCGACGGCAACCCGGTGAACCTCACTCAGCCGCTTCCGGCCCGTTGACGCGGTTGCGCGGGCATGCGCTGATCGGGGGCGGATCCGCCACTTCGTCAGGTGGCAAAGCCGTGCGGCCTCCGGTCTCAGGGGATGATGATGACCTTGCCGCGGATGCGGCCGGCTTCGCTCAGGCGGTGGACGTCCGCGAGGTCGGACAGCGGGTGGGACGCGCTGATGTCGAGTGCGACCTTCCCCGCGTCGACGAGTTCCACGAGCGCCGCCAGGTGCGCCACATCGTTGCGGGCGATCATGTGCACCGCCCTCACCCCGAGGTCAGCAGGCGGTTCGACAGGGGTCGCGATCGAGACGATGCGCCCGCCCGGCCGCACCGCGGATGCCAGAGCAGCGGCATCATGTGAAGTCAGCGGAACAAGGTTGAGCAGCGTGTCCACGGGATCGCCGAGCGCGCCGGCGACCGGCCCAGCGGTGTAGTCGATCACGTGGTCCGCTCCGTGACGCCGGACCGCGTGGTCGCTGCGGGTGCTGGCGGTGGCGATCACCTCGGCTCCGGCGTGCTTGGCGAGCTGCGTGACAAAGCCTCCCACCCCTCCCCCCGCGCCGTTGACCAGCACGCGCCGTCCTGGCGTCAACTGGCCGTGCTCGAACACCGCCTGCCAGGCCGTCAGTCCCGCCACAGGTAGGACTGCGGCGCACGTGAGCGGGACGGAGGCCGGTGCCGGGACCAACAGTGCAGTCGGCGCCCTGACGTATTCGGCGGCCGCGCCGGCGCCTTCCAGTCGACCGACGACCCGGTCACCGATGGCGAACCCTTCGGTTCCCGGGCCGATCTCGGCAACCGTGCCGGCGACGTCCCATCCCAGCGTGTAGGGGAGAACCACGGGCAGGAATGCCTGCAGCCGGCCGGCACGCAGCGCGGCCTCGGTGGGGTTGAACGAAGTCGCGGCGACGCGGAGGAGCACTTCTCCAGCGCCGGGACGCGGTACGGGAACGTCGTCGTGGCGAATCACGGACGCATCACCGAACGCGTGGATACGCGCTGTCTTCATCTTCATGTCGTGAACCTACGGTTGCCGCTGGAGACGATCCATGCGCCAGGGTGCCGTGTTCATACGCGTGCGTCTCATGCGTAGGCTCACCCCATGGATGTGCTCAGCGACGTGATCACCGTGGCGCGCACCGGTCGGCCCCGGTCCGCGCATGTGCGATGGCACGCGCCATGGGGACAGCAGTTCGCGTCCGTACCGGGTTCGGCCGGCTTCCAGGTGATCCTGGAGGGCCATTGCTGGCTGTTGTCGCCACACGCGGAGCCGGTTCAACTGAACGCGGGCGATGTCCTGTTCCTGCCGCACGGCAGCGGGCACACCTTGGCTGACAGCCCGGCAACCGCAGTCACGACCCCGGTCTGCAGCCCGAACGACGCCGGATTGCCCGGGCCGTACACGTCGGACAGTGTCGACCGGCTCGGTCGGGGCGGCCCTGCCACCGTGGTGCTCTGCGGCTCCTACAGCCTCGACCCGTCCCGTACCCACCCCCTGCTCCTGACCCTGCCGGCGCTGATCCACCTTCCGGCCGATCGGGTACGGCATCCCGAGTTGCACGCAGCGGTGCGGCTTCTGGCCACCGAGGTGGGAACTCCGCGCCTGGGCACCGGCGCAACCGTCCCCGCGCTCCTGGACACGCTCCTGATGTACATCCTGCGCATCTGGCTCGCCGAACAACCCGCCCGCGACAACGGCAGCTGGGCCGCAGCCCTCAACGACCCGGCGGTCACGGCAGCCCTCCATGCCATCCACCAGGACCCGGCACGGCCTTGGACGGTGGCGAAACTCGCCGCGGAAGCCGGCCTCTCCCGGGCAACGCTCGCCAGGCGCTTCACCGCGATGGTCGGTCAACCGCCCCTCAGCTACCTGACCTGGTGGCGACTGACCACGGCAGCCCGGCTGCTGCAGACAACAGAAGCGCCCCTGAGATCCATCGCCGTCCGGGTCGGATACACCTCCGAGTTCGCCTTCGCCAACGCGTTCAAGCGCGCGCACGGGCTGGCCCCCGGCGCGTACCGGCGCCGAAGCTGATCCGGCCGCGAGGACGATGAAGGCACCTCGACCGGCTCTTGGCCGGCCGGACCGGGCCGTTGGGGCTGGGGGCTGGGAGACGAGGACGCCCCCAGCCCCGTGACGAGCAACCCCATACACCACCTGCGGCGGGCCGGTGGCTGTCTGCGGTCCGCAGCGTCTGCTGCCCTCCCCCGCCGGTGGCCCAGCTCCGGCCAGGAGCCATCTCCCCCGTGCCCTGGCCGCGGTCCACACGGTCCGCGACGTCATCTAGAGCCACCGCGGCCCCGACCGTGTGCCGCTGAGTGCGTAGGCGTACGCACTCACCACCGGCCCGGCCATCACCACCTCACCCGCCGGTGCGCCGAGCTCGCTTGGGGCGCTGCGCAGGTGGCGTCCGCTCTGGCCCGGAACACGGGCGGGCCCCGGTCACCGGCACGCGGCTGGTGTGCGAGCTGGCGGCCGTCGGCGTCGGACGAACCCCTGCGCCACGGGTGGGCGACCGACGCCGCGCTGCCCGGTCGGGGCTCCACGTCAGCCGTCTGCCCGCTCCTGCTCTTCCCGGTCCTGCGCCTTCGTGGCGATGACAGCAGCCTGGACGCGGCGTTCGACTCCGAGCTTGGAGAGGAGACGCGAGATGTGATTCTTCACCGTCTTCTCGGAGAGATAGAGCCTCTTACTGATCTGTCGATTGGTGAGGCCGTCGCCGATCAGCTCCAGGATCGACCTCTCCCGGTCCGACAGCGTGGAGAGCCGCTCATCCCCCTCGGAGTGGGGTGCTGCAGGAACACGCAGCGACTGCATGAGCCTGCTGGTGGTTGCCGGGTCAAGCATCGACTGCCCGCCTGCCACGGTCCGGACAGCCGCCACCAGGTCCGTTCCCCTGATCTCCTTGAGCACGTAGCCCGCCGCGCCGGCCATGATGGAGTCGAGCAACGCGTCCTCTTCGTCGAACGACGTCAGCATCAGGCAGGCGAGATCCGGCAGGCGGGAGCGCAGCTCCCTGCATACGCTGATCCCGTCGCCGTCCGGCAGCCGGACGTCGAGTACCGCCACGTCCGGTCGCAACGCCGGCCCCCGGGCTGTCGCCTGCTCCGCAGTGCCCGCCTCGCCCACGACCTCGAGGTCGGGCTCGGCGTCAAGGAGGTCGCGCAGGCCGCACCGGACGACCTCATGGTCGTCGACGACAAATACCCGGATCGGCCGCTCCCCGACTGCGCCGGCCCGCACATCGGTCATCTTCGCCCTCCGGCTCCGCTGCCGCGCGGCGTGCGTGTCACCTCGCACGTCCAGTATCCCTCCATCGTGTACTGCCGGCGCAGCCAGTGGTCCTCACCCGTCCTGATCAGGGATTTCTGGCGGCGAACCATGGGCATGCGCCACTCCACGGCGCGCCATACGGTGAGAGAAGTGCAGTCGATGCCCCTCCGCGGGAGGAAGTCGTGAGCGAAGGCCCGTCAGCCGTGGATCCCGCGACGCATGAACTGCTGGACCAGCTCCAGGCTCGCATCGACGCCACCAGCAAGGTCCGGAAGCGCGTGCACACGCTTCTGGAAGCGGTCCTGTCCGTCGGACGTGAGCTGGAACTGGAGCAGGTGCTGCGCCGTATCGTCGAGGCAGCCACCACCCTTGTGGATGCCCGCTACGGGGCCCTCGGGGTGATCGGTGAAGACCGGATGCTCTCGGATTTCATACCGGTGGGAGTGGACGACGAGACGTGGGCCGCGATAGGAGCTCTGCCGAGCGGGCACGGTCTGCTGGGTGAACTTGTCCGACACCCCGAGCCCCTGCGGCTGGGTGAACTGTCCGAGCATCCCGCGTTCCGCGGATTTCCCCCGAACCACCCGCCCATGCGCTCCTTCCTCGGAGTTCCGATCCGGGTACGAGGCGAGGTCTTCGGCAATCTGTACCTCACCGAGAAGCGAGGGGCCGGTGAGTTCGACGCGGAGGACGAGGCGATCCTCAGGACCCTGGCTGTCGCGGCGGGTGTCGCGATCGAGAACTCGCGTCTGTTCGAGCGATCGTGTTTGCGGGAACGCTGGCTGGCCTCAGCCTCAGAGGTCACGAACAGCGTGCTGTCCGGCCGTCCCCGCGCCGTGGTCATGGGACAGATCCTTGACCACGCCTACAAGAACGTATCGGCGGATCTCGGGCTGATAGCGGTGCCCGTGGAAGGGGCGGACAGACTGCGTATCGCACTGGCAGTCGGCCAGAGTTCCGACGATTACCACGGAGAGTTCGTGCCCTTGCGCGAGGGCTGCTTGGGAAGCGCGTTCACGGAAGCAAAGCCATCCGTCTACCTCGATATCGAGCACAGGCCCCGCGACGGATCGGGACCTGGAAGGTGGCTCGGCTTCGGGCCCGCCATGGTCGTACCTCTGGGTTCGGGCCGCACCGATCCTCGAGGCGTACTGTTCCTGGCCCGGGACAAGAGAGCCGGCGCCTTCTCCGCAGACGCGTTCGCATCGTTGAAGGCATTCACCCGGCAGGCATCGCTGGCCATGGAACTGGCGGAACGCCGCAAGGACGCGGTCCAGCTGGCCCTCCTCGAGGACCGGGACCGCATAGCCAGGGACCTTCACGACCTGGCGATCCAGCGCTTGTTCGCCACCGGCATGACCCTGCAGGGCGCGTTGCGCTTCGTGACACATCCGCAGGCGCAGCAGCGACTTGTGCGGGCGGTGGACGATCTCGACACGACGATCAAGATCATCCGGTCGACCATCTTCGGCCTGCGTTCCCAGAAGGCGGACAGCGTTCTGCGGCCAGGGCTTCGAAGCAGAGTCGCCCAGGCGGTTGAAGCGGCCTCCGGCCCTCTTGGCTTCGCGCCGGCCCTGCGGGTCGAAGGGCTTGTGGAGAGTCGGGTCCCGGTGGCTCTGGCTGATCACGTCATAGCTGTACTCGTGGAGGCGCTGAGCAACACGGCCCGTTACGCACGGGCCACATCGGTCGACGTACACCTGACGGTCACGGCAGATCGCACGACCCTCACGGTCACGGACGACGGTGTGGGCATGCCCGCGAACGCCACATACAGCGGGATCAGGAACATGCGCGAAAGGGCCCGGATAGCGGGAGGTGAACTGAGGCTGAGTGTGCCCCCGGGGGGCGGTACCCGTCTTACCTGGGCGGCTCCGTCCGCAGAGAACATCTGACCTCGGAACCGACGGACCACTCGGCACGGTGAGTGAGGGCCCGCCGTTGCACAGGCTGAATTTCTCCGTCCGGCGACTCGGCCCGACCGCGCCTCGCCCGCACATATCGAGCCTGTAAGGGGCCGCCCGGGCCGCCGTCGGACCCGCTCGGCCCTGGGGCCGGGCCGGGGGCCGGTGTCACGGTTGCCGTAGGCGAAAGGTACGCGAACCGGGTGGGTGAGGACGATGGAGTCTCCGGTGGTCGCCGGTGTGGATGGAAGCGACTTCAGCCTTCGTGCCGCGGACTGGGCGGCAGGCGAGGCCCTGTTGCACGGACGGCCCTTGCGCCTGGTCTACGCCTCTCTTTGGCAGCGTTACGAGGGTGCGGCCCTCGCGACACGCATGGGTCGTCCCGAAGGCAGGGTGATGGCAGAGAACATCGTCGGCTCGACGGCGGAGCGGATCGGCCGTGAGGCGCCATCCCTGAAGATCACCACGGACGTGCCGCGGGAGGATGCGGTGCGTGCTCTGCTCCGGGAGGGGGAGGATGCGTTCGCTCTCGTCGTCGGGTGCCGGGGACGGGGCGAGATGGCCGGCCTGTTGCTGGGGTCGGTGGGCCTCTCCGTCGCCGCTCGCGCTCGGTGTCCCGCCATCGTGGTGCGAGGAGACAAAGCGGGGCTGGAGGCGTCCCACAGACGGATCGCGCTCGGTGTGGGGGGTACTGACCGGCCGGATCCGGAGGCCGTTCGGTTCGCCTTCACCGAGGCGGAAGTGCGCCGATGCGGTCTCGATGTGATCCGTGCCTGGCGCTGCCCCTCGCACGAGGCGTCCGAACATCCGCTCATGGCTGGAGACCCGGCTCGTTACCACGAGGACCGGGCGTCCGCCCTGCTCGACGAGGCCCTCGCCGATGTGGTGCGGGAGCATCCGGATGTGCCGGTACGGCGGGTGACCGCGGAGGGCCCGGCGCACAAGGTGCTTCTGCGACGTGCTGCGGTCGCGGACCTGTTGGTCGTGGGTGCCAGGCGTCGCGACAGCCACGTCGGACTGCAGTTGGGACATGTCGCGCACACGGCACTGCACCATGCCGCCTGCCCCGTAGCCGTGGTTCCCCGCGGCAGCGGCCCCGCGACCTCGGAGGAGGCTGCCCGATGACCCGCCGGACGCCCCACCGCGTGAAGGACGTCATGACACAGACCGTCGTCGCGGTCGGTCTCGAAGCCCGTTTCAAGGAGGTCGTCGCTGCCATGAACCAGTGGCAGGTCACGGCCGTCCCCGTTCTGGAGGGGGAAGGACGAGTCGTGGGGGTGATCTCGGAAGCAGACCTGCTGCTGAAGGAAGAACTACGGGACGAGGACTCCACCATGATCGGCCAGGGCAAGCGTCTGTCGGACCACGCCAAGGCTGGGGCCGTGACGGCTCGGGACCTCATGTCCTCCCCCGCGGTGACGGTCGAGGCGAACGCACTGTTGCCGCAGGCCGCTCGGCTCATGGCTCAGCACCGGATCAAGCGCCTTCCTGTGGTGGACGAGCGGGGCGTCCTGAAGGGCATCGTGAGCCGGACCGACGTTCTCAAGGTGTTTCTGCGTACGGACGACGAACTGGCCGACGAGGTGCGGCAGGAAGTGGTCGACCACCTGTTCCCGGTTTCCCGCCGCGGCATCGGGGTCGAGGTGACTCAAGGGCGCGTGACTCTGGAGGGGGAGGTGCGGGACGCCGCACTGATACCTGTGGCCGAACGGCTGGCGAGAGCTGTCGAGGGAGTGGTGGACGTCCGCTGCGATCTTCGAGGCCCGACCACGGAAACGGAAAACCTCTGATGTGGCCGAAAAGGCCGGATGAATGCCGGGCCCACCTCACGCACTGCCGGAATTCGCCCTGACCACCACAACAGGGCACGCGGCGTGCTGAGCGCACCGTTGGCTGACGGAACCCAGCATCGCTCGAGCGAAGGCACCGCGCCCCCTGTTGCCCACCACCAGCAGCTCTGCGCCTTCCGAGGCCTTGACCAGCACCTCTGACGGGTCGCCCTGGACCAGGACCTCATGCACGACAGCAGGCGTGACGTCGCCGAAAACAGCCCTGACACCGGCGGAGAACCGCCGCCGAGCGTTCTCCATATCGAAACCGGCCTCCGTGGCAGGCCCGGCCCAGCCGACCTCCGACGGTGTCTCCCACGCACACACCGCTTCGACCACGGCGCCGGTGAGCTGTGCGTGCTGAGCTGCCCAGCGCAGAGCTTCCTGGGAAGGGCCGGAGCCGTCGACCCCGACCACGACACGCGGTTTTTCTGTATCGCTGCCCATGACCGCCTCACCGTTCGTTCACGTCCCCGCACTTCCACATTGCCCGCAGCTCCGGGGCCGCGCCACACAGGAACGTATTGACTGCGCGGGGCCGACCGGCCCGCACGGAGGCCCTTCCGGCCCTCCTCTCGCACGGTCCACGTGGGCGAGGCTTGGAGCAAGGCGTCGCCTCCAGGAGGAGCTGACCATGTCCCGCGTCGTCACTGCCGGAATCGACGGTTCACAAGAAGGTCTGGTAGCCGCTGAATGGGCGGCAGGTGAAGCAAGGCTGCGTTCGTGCCTCCTGCGCCTCGTATACGTGTGGAAGGACATGGCCTCCCCCGGTGTCTACGCCCCCGACCCCGACATCGAGCGCCGTGCCGCGGAAGCCCTGCTGAACGAAGCCGCGGAACACCTTCGACCGGCACATCCAGACGTGCGGATCGAGACCCAGCAGAAGTCCGGGTCGCCGGCGGAGGAGCTCAGCGGGGAAGGCGCCCGCTCAGAACTTCTGGTCCTGGGGTCGCGTGGATTCGGTGGTATCAGGGGGTTCGTCGCAGGGTCGGTGTCGTTGGCGGTACTCGCCCGAACGCGGAGCCCTCTGGTCCTTGTCCGCAACCGGTCCGGGCAGGAAGCGGCGCAGACGTCTGACCGCGGTGACGTGGTTCTCGGACTTGACCTCCCGAGGGCGAGCACCGACGCACTGGCTTTCGCCTTCGCGGCAGCCGACCGCTACCGGTGCGGCATGAAGATCGTCCACAGCTGGTCCCTGCCCCCGGTGTACGGGATGGGTGCGACGGATGTCGTTCCCACACTCATGAGGGAGACAGCAGACCAGCGCCGAGAGGAGATGACCGTGGCGCTGGCGCCGTGGACCGAGGCCTACCCGCACGTCCCTGTGACGCGTGACTGCCGTCAGGGGCACCCGGCACAGGACCTGGTCGAGGCTTCGGCCGAAGCCGGACTGGTCGTCGTCGGGCTGCGCCACCGCGACGCGCGGCTCGGAAGTCACGTCGGGCCGGTGGTCCACTCGGTCCTGCACCACACGGCAGCACCAGTTGCTGTGGTACCGCACGACTAGCCCCCGCATGCACCCCGCATGCACCAGGCCCAAGCTCAGGAAGTGAGAAACGATGGCGGACGCAGGAAAGGACGACCAGGGAGTCGAGGCTCCTGCGACCGGCGATTTCGGCAGGCGTGCAGCAGCGCGCCGCGAATACCTCGGTCTGTCCCGACGGGACGTCGCGCACCGCACCGCATCGGCTCCGGGGTACATCGAGTACGTGGAGACACAGCCCGGCAGCCACGGGATGGGCTTCATGGTGCGCCTCGCCCATGCCCTCGAGACGACCGTCGACGAACTCACAGGCGCCACCACCGACCTCCCGCCCGGATCAGGACGTGCGGCGGCTCACCCCCAGTTGGTGGAGCTGAGCGTGGAGGAGTGCTGGGGACTGATCGGCGGCCACGGCGTCGGACGGGTGGTCGTCAGCAGTGAAAATCGCCCTGCCGTGTACCCGGTCAACTACATCACGGTCGGGAACAGGATTGCCTTCAGGACCTCTCCGGCCTCCGGTCCCGCGCAGACGGCCGGGGAAGAGACGGCATTCGAAGTGGACCACATCGACGACGCCTTCAGCCGGGGATGGAGTGTCCTGGTCGTCGGCGAGGCCAGGGCCGTCACGGACCCTCCGACAGCCGAACTGCTCCAGAGGGAGGCGGGCCCTCGCAGCCCCTGGGCCGGCGGTGACAGAGATCTGTGGGTGGAAGTGACTGCTACCAGGGTGACCGGGCGCCGCATCACCACCGGTGACCCCTGACAGAGTCGGTTTCGGCACGCCCTCCCCACATCAGTTCCCCGCCCTCCCCACGTCGGTTCATGGACGCCCGGCATCGATCTCCAGCACGTCGTCCACATCACGACGAGGCGTGGCGGGGACCGAGGGGCCGTACCCGAGGCGGAGCAGCATCTGAGGAAACGAAGCGTTCGACCCGGAACGCGGATCACGCAACAACCAGCGAAGTCCCGCGTGCTCGAGCGCTTGCGAGTTGAGTGACGTGGACAGTCCTCCGGCCGTTGCCCGCAGCAGTACCCGCTCCAGAGCCTGGCCGGCCACCAGCCAGTCCTGCGGGCGGTCCTGGGGCGTCCCCAGTACAGCAAGACACGGTGAGTGCTCGAAGACAGCGGATCGCCGGTCCGGCGTGGGCCGCCCGAAAGCGAAGTCTCTTACCGGTGCCCGGCCTCCGTGACGACGCGGTCCGAAAGCAGAGGTGGGAATGCCATCCGGTGCACCCGCGCCCGCCCCCGTCCACTTCGCGATTTCCTCCCGTTCCTCCAGTGACAGGTGCTCGTCCTGCTCAGCCTCCTCCACCACGTCCAATACCGCCTCCACGTGCCACGCACCAAGCACGGACAGGCTGGCCCCCTCTGCTTCGGCCGCCTCGCGGAGCGCGCCGAGCAGGGCCGGGGGAACCGGCTCCTCCGCGAAAGGCTCCCTGCTGCTGCGCCGCCTGCCGATCGCCGTGTACAGGTCTGTGACGTTGTCGGAGGCCGTCGGCGCGGCGAAGTGGACGCGCGCGAGGAGACCGGGATCAGCCGGATCCGGCAAGGGACGGATCCGCGTCGACCACCCGGCGTGGGCGGCGGCCACGCGAAGATTGAAGAGCGCGGCACCGCAGCCCACGTGCATGCCGCGGTTGTCGGCGTCGGTGCGCGGCATCGACCGTGTCATGTCGAGACGCAGATACAGAAGCCCGCTCGTCGGCACGTACCGGAACTGCCACGGCTGAGCATTGTGCATGGAAGGGGCCAGGATGGCGTCGCTCACCCACGCGGTCACCTCCGCAGGATCGGCATGTCGGGTCGACATCAGAATTCCTTCCGGCCAGCTCACGGATGGGGAACGATTGCGACAGGTGATGCGGCGTGATGGATAACCGCGTGCGCGACATGCCCGAGCCGGGGTCCGACGGCAAACGGCCGCTCGCGACGGCCTACGATCACCAGATCGGCGTCGGATGAGGCGTACACCAGCTCCGCCCCAGGGGCTCCCATCACCACGCCAACCTGCGCGGTGACCTCCGGGAACCGTTGCCTCCACGGCGTGACGGCCTGTTCCAGTGTCTTCAAGATCCTGTCCGCGAGCTCGTTGCCCAAGCCGGGATCGGCAGTCTGTGCGGCCGCGTAGGTGGGTGGCAGGGCCCAGGCATGCAGAATCCGGAGCCTGCAATGACGCCGTGCTGCCTCACTGAAGCCGAATCCCAGGAGGGACTCGTCGGCTTCTGAACGTCTGATGTCCACACCGAGCAGAAGCTGTCCCGGCGGATGTTTGATGGGTGCTTCCTGCTCCCCCCGGGCGGTCTTCCCACCGCGGACAAGCACTACGGGGCAGGGCGCGGCCGCCGCCACGGGCAGCGACGTGGTGCCGACGACGAAGCCCGCGAGGCGATCCAGCCCTTGCGACCCCAGCACCAGCAGGTCCATGCTCCCCGGCGTGCCGGCCTCGGCCAGGAGTGCCTTGGAAGCGAGACCCATGCCGCTCACGTTCTCCGCGCTGACGGCCAGGCCCGGATGCGCGCGTTCGACTCCAGCCGATGCCGCCTCCAGCATGCTCTCGAATCCGAGGGAGCCCTTCGGCTCCGACTGAGGATCGTTGCCGGGAGGCCAGGGCGCGACGTGTTCGACGTCTTCAGGCGGCACCGGCCGGTCCTGAACGTGGATGATCCGGAGCGGCACCTCCCGCAGTACAGCCTCCTTCGCAGCCCAGTTCACGGCCGCGAAACTTTCGGGCGAGCCGTTCAGCCCTACTGTCACACCGGCTGGCATGTCGCTCTCCTTTCAGCGAAGGATGGCGCGTTCCTGAGGAGCGAGACCACAGGAGCGCACGTCGGGCTTCGTTCTTGCACATCACCGCCGCTCCGACTGTCCGCGGGAAGGTCGGCTCGGATCAGCCGCTGCCGACGAGGCATGCGAGAAGCTCGTGTCCTGTTCACGGATCCCCCGGGCACGACGCTCCTCGATGTCACTCTCGAGATGGCTGCGGACACCGGAGGTCAGCTCCCTGAGCCGGGCGGAAGTGGCGGGGAGGGGCGATTTCGGCTCCTCGATCCGGCAGGCGTCGCCTGGGAGCGCGGCCAGATCCTTGATGAAGCGCTGGTGCGCCGCGGCCAGGGTGTCCGGCTCCGCGACACGGCGCCCCGACTCCATCACCTTCTGGAGTACATCTTCCCGGCCGTCGGGTACTGCCTCGTCAGCCAGCGCTATCACGTCGTCCAGGCCGTCCGCCCGCAGAATCTGCTTGCGTCCGGGCGCCGTGACCTTGGCGGCGGAAAGCTTCATGACCGGCATGCTGTCGTACTCCACCAACTTGTACGCCGAGTCGAGGTAGGGAGCGTCGGCCGAGGTTCCGACCTTGGTGCCGACGGCATAGACGTCTATGGGGGCGTCAGCTCGTACGAGGCGGTCGATCCGGTATTCGTCGAGGCCGCCGCTTGCGATGACGGCGACTTCGGGCAGGCCTGACCGGTCCAGGATGCCGCGTGCCTGGCGGGCCAGGGCTTCCAGGTCGCCACTGTCGAGACGGACTGCGCAGCCCTTGCCACGCTGGAGGGTGTTGAGCACACGGGCCGCCGTGATGACACCGTTGAACGTGTCGTAGGTGTCCACCAGGAGTGTGACCGGCCCGGGAGTGCTGCGCGCGAACGCCAGGAAAGCCGCCTCCTCGTCGCCGAACGCCTCGATGTACGAATGCGCCATCGTGCCGGACGCGCGCGTCTTCCAGCGAAGTGCGGCGGCGACGTTGCTGGTGCCCGCGAATCCGACCATGGTGCTGACCCGGGCAGCCTGCATTCCCGCCTCCGGGCCGTGGCTCCGGCGCAGCGAGAAGTCGATGACGGGATGCTCCGCCGCGGCCAGGACACACCGGGCAGCCTTCGACGCGACAGCTGTCTGGTGACTGATCTGGCTCAGCAGCCATGTCTCCACGATCTGTGCTTGTGGCAGGGAAGCGGTGACTTCGAGCAACGGCTCACCCGTCAGAACGATCCGTCCTTCGGGTACCGCGCGGACCTCGCCCTCGAAGCGGAGACCGATGAGAGCCCGCACGTCCTGTTCACTGCGCCCCAGAGCCGAGGCGAAATCCCGTGCGTCCTCTTCGGTCACCTCGAAATCGGTGAGGAAACTGAGAATCGGCTCCAGCCCCGCGCTGACCAGGAAACCGCGGTCCCGGGGCAGATCACGCACGAACAGGCTGAAGGTCGCTTGCCGGGTCATGCCCTCCCGCAGATAGGAGAGAGCCATCGTCGCCTCGTACAGATCCGTGGTGGTCGCGTGCGACATGGCTTACCACTTCTCATCGACAGGCACCGGACCCCGCTCCGCCCTGGAGGGGCCTTTCTCCACATCCAGGCTCGTGCGAAGGCGCACCGGATGTACAGGGCCGAGTGGGTACCTCGGCAAGCTGAACAACAGCGTGCACCAGGGACTGTCGGCCCGCGGAGCGGGCCTCGTGACCCCTGCCCCGCAGTGGGTCACGAGGCCACCGTAGGTACGGGGCACACACTCGAGGAGGACGCATGACGCGTTCCGCTGAACAGGAGATCGTGGTCGGCATCGATCCACTCGACCCTTCGGTGCCGACGCTTGCTTGGGCTGCCGGGGAAGCGGGACGGAGGAATCGGTCTCTCCGGCTCGTGCTCGCCGTTCCTCCTCTTCACGACACGCAGCACGTCGATTCGGCGCCTGAGCGGATGTCGCTGCGGGCTCGAGGCCGACAAGCCCTGGAGTCCGCCCGTGAAACCGTTCTGCGTCTCCTTCCGGGGGCGCAGGTGGTGACCGAACTCACCTACGGTCGGCCCGCTGCGGTGCTGTGCCTTCGCTCAGAGGGCTCCGCCTGCATGGTCGTGGTCGGTTCGCAGCGTCTCAGTACTCCGGCAGAGCTCCTCAGCATGCGCTCGGTGGCCGCGCCGCTCAGCGCACAGGCAGCTTGCCCGGTCGTGGTCGTGCGGGCACCGGAGCACACGGCGGATCCTTCCGCCCGTCTCGTCGTAGGTGTGGACGGCAGCGAACCCTCCCTGGAAGCTGTGCGGTTCGCATTCGAGGAAGCCGGGCTGCGCCGGGCTGGGGTGCATGCCGTGCGAGTGTGGCAGCACCATGCCCTGGGTCTGAGGGAGGAGTACGACAGCGCGGAGCACGCACGGCTTCTCGCCACCACCCTCGCGGAGCAGGTCCAAGATCACCCTGGTGTGAACTGCACGCAAGAGGTGTGCAGCGGGCATCCTGTGGAAGAACTCGCACGGGCTTCTGCAGATGCCCTGGGCATCGTCGTCGGAAGACGCGGTAACGGTGGCTACACGGGCATGAGACTTGGTTCCGTGGCACACGGCCTTCTGCACCGGGCCGAGTGTCCTGTCATCACAGTGCCAGGTGCCGGCTGAGGTGTCCCCGTGAGACGGATCGTCCCGGTGTGCGAGGGACGGGCGGTCTACGGCTGCCGGAGACCGAGGCGGATGTCGACCACACCCTCGATCGCCCGTACGGCGCGCGCGACGAGTGGCACCATGGCCCGGTCGGGCAGCACTCCCCTCAGCGTGACGACTCCGTCGGCGACGCGGGCCTCAAGGCCTGCTGTGTCGGAGAGACCGGACAGGACCTCCGTGGCTTCCGCCGCTATGTCCTCGTCGGAGCGCAGGAACACCTTGAGAAGATCGCCTCTGCTGATGATCCCTTCCAACAGGCCGCCGCTGTCCACCACGGGCAGGCGTTTCACCTGCCGCCGCGCCATGATCCTGGCTGCCTCGCCCAGGGATGCGTCCGCGTGCACGGTGATCGCGGGACTCGACATGAGGTCTTCTGCGGATACGGCGTCCGCCTTGGCAGCGCCCACGGGCCGGCTTCCAGGCTCCGGCTCACCGCCGGGACGACTCTCCTCCTTGAGCAGCAGGTCGGCCTCCGAAACCACCCCGATGACCCGTCCCTCGCCGGCCAGCACCGGCAGAGCGCTGACCTTCCACTGGTCCAGGAGTTGCACGATCTCCTTGTACGAAGCACTGCTGCCCACGGCGATGGCTGTGTGGGTCATCAAGTCGCTCACAGTGCGCGGCGAGGTCCTCATCGCGATCTCCTTTTCGGACAGTCCCAGGGCGCCGACGTCCGGCCTGAGCCAGGTGAGCGCTCGGTCGGCGTCGGGTTGCTCAGGTACGGCGACTCCATTCGGGTTCCACTCTGCTCCACTCCGCCTCCCAGCCCGCCGATCGCCGGCGGTCGCAGGCGATCCGCAGGACGAGGGCTGCCAGGGCGCCGCTCCCGACGGCGACGGCCGCACTGCTCAACCCTGCCGTCACGGCCGTCGCCCACACGTCGTGGCCGTCGGACGGCGCCGAGGTGATCCGGCCGGACCGATCCAGCCAGACGGTCATGTGCTGCCCTCGTTCGGTGCCCGGAGGCGCCTGTGCCTGCGCCGTGACATGAGAGCCGTCGCTCGCGGTCCACCGAATCGGCACCGGGACGCGTTCCGAACGCCCCGACTCGTCCGTCCACGGCGAGGACTTGGCGGCATCCCGCAGAATCTCGGCTCTCACAGCATGGCGTGTCGCACGCTGCTGCTCGACCACGGACTGTTCATGGTGCAGTGCCGCCATCCCGTTCATCACCCCGAGGACCGACGCGCACGCGAACACGACGGCACAGAGGAGGAAACGCAGCCGGGTCTCGAGAACGTCGACGCCGCGTTTCAGCGGATTGTCGCCCCTGCCACGGCCCCAGCTCCCTGCACGCATCGGATCACGAGCCTTCAAGTGCCATGATTTCAGCGGCGACACCCCGCGCCCACGACTCCACGGCGTCGAAGTCGCGGAATTCGCCGCCGCGGCCCTCCTCCAGGACCATGCGTGCGACGCGGCCGCGAGCGCCCGTCTCGAGTCGGCCCCCGAACGTGATGTGGTCGCGGGCACGAACTCTGTCCATGGCCCTGCGCGCGCTCGGAACAGGCGGGATGTTCCTGTCGGAAGCCGAGCGATCCAGAGGCCCGCTGCTGAAAGCCCACACAGCCCGCCGTCGCAAGGCCTTACGGTGCCGTCGCGCCATGCGTGCTGCTTCACGGCGCCACCGGCCCATGTACAAAGCGCTACCGATCAGCACCGCGTCGTACTCGTCCACCGCGGTCACCTTCGAGGCAGGCAGGCAGTCTGCCTCCAGCCCCTCGTCCCGGAGAATCCCGACGATGAACTGGGCGAGCTCAGCGGTTGAACCGTACTTCGTCGCGTACGCGACCAGAACACGGTGGGGCACCGCACTTCATCACCTTTCGTGGAACACGATGGCGGAGTGGACGCAGCTGCCTCGCCACCTGCCACTACCCACCTTCCGCAACAGCGGGCGCACGGAAAAGGGGCCGTACGAACCCCGCGGGCGGACCGATCGGCCCTCCCGTACGGGCGAACGTACGGCGGCCGCCGAAATCTCGAGAGATGGGGCCGAAGGTCCCCCCGCTTTGCCCCGTCGGTCTCTCGGCCGCGACAGCACATCGGACCGACACTGATCCAAGGGCATCGGTATGAGATGGCGGGAGCGCCCCCGCTGCCTACGCACGTGCGGGCGGGAGCCGGAGTTCGGGCCCAAGGAGCGAGAACGATGCACGCATTCGTCTATCACGGCCCAGGCCAGGGCTCGTGGGAGTCCATGAGCGACCCGGGGATCGAGCAGCCGACCGATGCCGTGGTCCGGGTGGACGCGACCACGGTCTGCGTCGGTGACCTCCATGCTCTGCAGGGCGAGGTCTCCGACGTGCGGCCGGGGACCGTCCTGGGCCATGAAGCCGTCGGCGAAGTGCTGGACGTCGGTGCCGAGGTGCACGACATCGTGCCGGGAGACGACGTCATCGTCTCTTCCATTTCCTCCTGCGGTCACTGCATGGCCTGCTGGCAGGGTGTCTTCGGCCAGTGCACGCAAGGAGGGGGCTGTCTCCTGGGACGCGAGGTGGGCGGAACCCAAGCTGATTTCGTCCGAGTCCCCTTCGCTGACCACTCGGTCCACAAGCTTCCCTACGGCATGGATCGGGACACAGCTGTGCTGTTCTCCGAAGTCACGCCTGCCGCGTTCGAACTCGGTGTGCGCAACGGAAAGGTCCGCCCCGGAACCGTCGTGGTCGTGGTGGGGGCGGGGCCGATCGGCCTGGCCGCGATGATCATCGCGGGAATCTACTCCCCCGCCCGGGTGATCTCGGTGGATCTCTCCCCTCAGCGCCTGACCGCTGCGAGGAGCATGGGCGCCGATGACGCCGAACTTCCGGGACGCTTGATCGCGGACCTGTCGGAAGGCCCCGGAGCCGATGTCGTCATCGAGGCCGCAGGAAGCTCCGACAGCTTCGTCCTGTGCACACAGGTCGTACGTTCCGGCGGGCGTATCGCGAACATCGGCCTTCACGAGACCCCGGTCAGCCTGCACCTCGAACAACTGAGCCGAAAGAACATCACCATCAGCACCGGCCAGGTGGACACCTCCTCCATCTCCTGGCTCCTGGACGTGCTGACGCCCGAACACGTGGAAGCAATCTCACGGATCATCACACAGAGACGTGAAATCGAAGACATACGAGCTGCCTACGACATCGCATCCCGTGCGACCTCGACGAACGCGCTGCGCACGATCCTGCACCCGGGCCGTCAGTGATAGAAACCTTGGGCACGCCCGTGACGCTCCGGAGCGACTCTTATCATGTTCTCCTCGATGCAGAGTTTTCCCTGCGAGGATCTGGTCCTCGCCTACGAGGATGCGCTCCGCAGTGGCGCCGCCCTGACTTTCGCAGCAGAGCTGGCCGGACGACTTGGAGCAACGCTGCACGTGGTGCACGTCATCGATCTGAACGATTATCCGATCGACCCGGATCTGGCGGAATCCCCACAGGAGAGGAAATTCGTCGAGCGCGCGGCTGATCGTGCGTACCAGGAACTCTCCGACTTTCTTCAGAAATTCTCATGCGCCTGGACCTACAGCGTCGAAACAGGAAATCCGGTGCTGCGCATCAACCAGGCCGCTGAACGGCATGCTGCTTCAGCAATTGTCGCAGAGGCCTCCACCCCTGGCCTGGCCGGTATTTTTCACCGCTCCCTCAAAGGATCCGTACTCAAAGAACTGGTGAAAAGCGCACGGAGAGTGATCATAGTTGTCCCGCGACACATGCGTCCTTGATGCCTGAACCGCACTCCGGAATCCAGGGCGCGCCAGGGCGGCCGAGAGAATCAGCAGCGGTCTGTTCGAAGCAGACCCGTCATGGCCCAGCAGGTGGCTGTGTACCACCGGAACGCCCCGGTCCACCGGCCCGTGTGCCCAGCGGAGGCGGTGCGGGCTCGCGTACGCGCGACCGCACCGCTCCGTGCCCCCAGCTCGCGGCCCATCCAGGCCGACCACATCCCTTGGAGCCACCGTGGCCCCTCCCGTCCTCACTTCGGTCGTACCCACCACAGGTCCGGCGGCGGGCACATCGGCCACGTACCGGAAGGACAACATGTCCGCCGGCCCGTCGAGCGCGGACAGCTCGTCCGGACCCTCTCGGGTGACCGCCCCGTTCCGGTGCCCGCATCCGCCCAGCAGCGCCACGCAGACGTTCACCGCCACACTCACGGCAAAGAATCTTCGCCCCATACCCCTGCCCATGGCTGCGGCCCCTCCCCGAGATTGATCGTCAGCGGAGAGTATCTGGTGGCACGACGTCGGTTCGATGAGCTTTCATCGCAATGGCCCGCACCCGGCGCCAGTTCCGATTGACCACCCGCAGGGGAGAAGCTCGTGAGCGTTTCACCGTTCGACCAGACCGGACGCTTCTGGCGAGGCAATCTGCACACCCACTCCGACCGGTCCGACGGAGCCCTGTCCCCCGCCGAGACGGTGGCGCACTACCGGCAGGCCGGATACGACTTCCTGGCCCTCACCGACCACTTCCGCAGCGAGTACGGCTTCCCGTTGACCGACACTCGGTCGCTGCGCAAGCCTGACTTCACCACCCTGCTCGGAGCAGAGCTCCACGCCCCGCGCACCGAGGCCGGGCCGTCGTGGCACATCGTCGCCGTCGGCCTGCCCCTGGACTTCACCCCGCCCACACCCGGGGAGAGCGGCCCACAGCTGGCACGCCGGGCACGCGCTGCGGGTGCGTATGTCGGCATGGCCCACCCCGCAGCATCCCTGCTCTCCACTGCAGACGCCGAGAGCCTGGACGCCGCACACGCCGTCGAGGTCTACAACGCGCTCGCAGACCGGGAGGACCGCGGTGACAGCTGGCACATCACCGATGTCCTGCTGAACCGCGGACACCGACTCCACGCCTTCGCCGCAGACGACGCCCATTTGCAGCCCCAGGACCCGCCGGGCTGCGCCGCCTGGGTCCAGGTGCGCAGCGAGACCCTGACCCCGCAGGCGCTCCTGACGGCCCTCAAGGCGGGTCACTACTACTCCAGCACCGGGCCCGAGCTGCACGACGTCCAGCTGACGGGCCACCAGCTCACGGTGCACTGCTCTCCGGCGACCAAGGTCATGGTCACCGGCGGCGCCCCAGGGGGACAGGTGCAGCAGGGGACGGACCTCACGGAGTGCACGCTGCCGGTACAGATGTTCAGCGGCAGGCACTGCCGCATCACGATCGAGGACGCCGCCGGCGGCCGCGCGTGGACCAACCCCATCCACCTCGAAGCAACCGTCGCGTAGTTGCTCAAACACGCGGGTTCGGCCGACCGGTCCCGCGAAGGGGTCACCGCACCGTGTTTGCAGCGACGGTCGCGGGCCGGGCCTGGTGCCGGCGGCACGGCCCGCCACCCGCCACGACGTCGGACGCGTCCCTGACCCCGGTGAGGCATACAACCGCCCACCACGCCACAAGTTCGGTACCAAACTCCGGAGAATCGGTTGAACAGCCAGGTCAGGTCCTCTACGGCCGAGCGGCAACAGCATCGGCGCCAGACTCCCGCAGCGTGCGGGCCGGCAACTGCGTCTCAGGCATCGTGCCTGCGTGGGCTCCCGCCAAGACCTCCCTCAGCGGGGTCTTGACGCCCGACAGAAGCATGCCGAGTTCTGCACGCATACCCCCTCATGATCGCGGCGTTCCTCGCTGATGGATCCACCTGGAGGCGGGTCGGTCCCGCTCGGAGTGCAGCTTCGAGAACGGTACCTGCAACAACCACTTACGCGTCAGGATGCTCCGGCAGGGCGAGCCAGTCCGACCAGGAGATCTCGCGCCCGAGGAAGCGCGGCTGCTCGAACGGCCAGTCGGCGGCGATCCACTGCGGCACCAGCGCGTCGAGGGCCTGCTCGACCTTGCTGCCCACCAGCTCGTCCACCACCCACCAGGAGATCTCGCCGTCCGCACCGGCTCTCTCCGGCGGGTCGATGTAGACACAGCCGAGCAGAGCTGTCTCCGCCGCGTCGAACAGCGCGTAATTGAAGGACTGGTGTGCGGCACTCTCCTTCTCGTGCCGCAGCAGGTCGGCCTGGTCGGCCTCGTAGGTCATGGTGGCCGCGGGCCAGCCCCAGGCCGGACCGAAGATGGTCCACAGGCGCTCACGCGAACCCATCACAGCCGGATAGTCGAGCGGGGTGTCCGCCTCCCGGATCGGCCGCAGGTGATGACCACCGCCCGGCAGCAGTACCAGGACGGGGTGGACGAAGTCATCGGGAAGCCAGCTCATGGCGTCCGACCGTAGCAGCGCGCGGCCGCCCGCTCCTCTGGGATTTCCCCGCATACCTGGACCGTCCCCGACGCGCAGGCGGCGATGCCAGGCGCCTTGCCCTTACCCAGCTGAACCGCCAAGGGCCGGTCACCCAGGAGGAGCTGGGGCGGCTCGACCGGGAGGCGTGTCCGGCCGTGGTGCGCGACGCCGGGACGTGCCCCGGCTCCGAGGGCCGACTCGGGCGGTGTGGGATCCTTCCCTCGGCAACCCGCTCTTCCCCCTCGAACTCGCCCTGGGGCCCCTCGGCGACGAAGCCCCGGACCGGGTGCGCCAGTTGGTCTGCACGACGGGCGAGGCGCCTTTGCCGGCCGCGTGAGCTGGAGTCGGCCGACCAGGGACCTCCCCCCACGGAGCTTCGCTGTCTTCAGGATTGCACGGTCTCGTTCCTGTGCTTCCCGAACAGTGCGTGGGGCGGTGCGGGTGCGTCCGGTGGGAGGGGCGTCGGGGTGCGGGGGTCCCAGCGCGTTCATCGACCGAGAGCCATCGGCGTGACTGGTGCCGTGCAACAAATAGGGTGAGGAGCATGAGCCAGACTCCCGTCGACCCCGTCGCGCACAACCGCCTTGCCTGGGACCGCGAGGTGGAGAAGGGCAACGAGTGGTCACGCCCGGTCGGCCCCGAGGTGATCAAGAAGGCGCGGGCCGGCCAGTGGTCCATCGTCCTGATCGGGTACGAGCCGGTCGACCCGGCCTGGTTCCCGCCGGAGATCGCCGGTCGCGACGTGCTCTGCCTCGCCTCCGGCGGCGGGCAGCAGGGTCCGGTGCTGGCCGCGGCGGGCGCGCGGGTGACCGTCTTCGACAACTCGCCCCGCCAGCTGGCGCAGGACGAGATGGTCGCGGCGCGGGAAGGGCTCGACCTGCGCACCGTCCTCGGCGACGCGCGCGACCTGAGCCCGTTCCCGGACGCCTCGTTCGACCTTGTCGTCCACCCGGTCTCCAACCTGTTCATCCCGGAGCCGGCACCGGTCTGGCGCGAGTGCCACCGCGTGCTGCGTCCCGGTGGGACCCTGCTGTCCGGCTTCCTCAACCCGGATGTCTACCTCTTCGATGCCGAGTCCATGGAGGCGCGCGGCGAGTTGATGGTGCGCCACCGCCTGCCCTACAGCGACCTCACCCACCTGGAGCCCGCCGAGCGGGAACGGATGTGGGGCCTCGACGCGCCGGTGGAGTACAGCCACACGCTCACCGAGCAGCTCGGCGGGCAGATCGCGGCGGGCTTCGCCATCACCGGCTTCGCCGAGGCGCCGCACCACTCGGAGGCCACGGCCGGCTGGCTCTCCGGCTACTTCGCCACGAAGGCGGTCAAGGCCGGCGCCGGTCACGGATCCTCCACCGGCCCGCCCAGGTCAGTGACAAGGCCGGCGGAGTGCGGGTGAAGTGCGGAGTGCCGTGCTCATCCGTGATGTCGTCCAGGCGGTTCGACCACCACGGTTTCACCGACCGGAAGTGGGGCCAGGGGGTTCGCCGTTCCCTGTAACGGGGCGGCGTGGACACACGCGAAACGACCGGTGGGTAGCACTGTTCACCACGCAGTTACAGGGTGCACGGGGGGGAACCCGCTGTCGGCGCAGTTCGTGGCCACCCACTCCCCCACGTATCGGCATTGAGCGTCCGAGGCGGTTCGCACCCGCACCCACGGGGGGCTGCGATCCCTTCGGCCAGTGTCACCACGCTCGTGATGCCTAGCGAAACATGGAGCTGTCAGGGGTGAGGCGGAGTGCCGCCGCATGCGCCGGCCGTAGCCGCGGCCGTGCAGGCGGCGCGCACGAAGGCGGCCACCGCCGGTGAGCGTGCGTCCTGGGGCCAGGCGACGGCGAACGTGGCGTCGGGCAGGTCGCTGACCGGCCGGTAGGCGATCTGGGATCTGGGGTAGCGCCGGGCGACCGAGGACGGGGTGACGAACACGATGCTGCCGGTTTCGACCAGACTGAAGATCTCCGACAGGTTCGACGCAGGCTGCGCCATCCCGGCGCGGGGCTCGGTGGGCCTGCCGTGGTCGGCCGGAGTGCCGCCCAGAAGCACTCGGTCGGCCAGATCGGCCAGAGACAGTTCGGTCCGGGCCGCGAGCGGGTCGGTGGCGGAAAGAGCGAGCAGGACCGGTTCGGTCAGCAGCGGCTCGCTGTCCAGGCCACGGCCGTCGAAGGGGCACAGGACGAGAGCCACGTCGGCCAGGCCGTCGCGCAGGACCTGCGGCTGCTCGCCGAATCCTCCGAGCACGAGCTCCGGCGGCAGGGCCGCGCTGTCGGCGCCGTAGGTGGCCAGGATCTGCGGCAGCAGACCGCCGTCGACGTCGGCTTTGAGCGCGATCCGCAACCGTTGCGTCGCACTTCCCGCCTGCCGGGCCCGGTGGGCGGCGGCGGTGACCGCCTCCAGGGCCGTGCGGGCGTCGCGCAGCAGGACATCTCCTGCGGGGGTGAGCTTGACCTTCCGGGTGGTGCGCTCGAACAACGCGACGCCGAGTTGACGTTCAAGGCCCCGGATCGCACGGGAGAGCGGGGGCTGCGCCATGCCCAGCCGCTCGGCGGCGCGTCCGAAGTGCAGTGCTTCCGCGACTGCGACGAAGTACCGCAGTTGCCGCACTTCCAGATCACTCATATCGCCAGGGTATCAATGGCGACCGATCCGGTCCTTCACGCCTGTGATCACGTCAGGTTGACTCGAAACCAGCGACACCCCGTATGGGGATGTGTCAGCAATGATCTCTTGTGGAGGTATTCGTGATCGTCGTGACGACACCGACCGGTGACATCGGCGGGCAGGTGCTGGATCGTCTCCTGAACAGCGGTGAGGCGGTGCGCGTGATCGCCCGCGACTCCTCTCGGCTGCCCGAGCGCGTGCAGGCGCACGTCGAGGTGATCGAGGGCTCCCACAGCGACGCCGGCACCATCACCAAGGCGCTGGAGGGCGCCCACAGCCTGTTCTGGCTCGTGCCGCCGGCCGGGCCCGACAACGCCGAGACCGCCAGGCGCTACTACCTCCAATTCGCTCAGGCCGCCGGCCGGGAGGCCGCGCGCCACGACGTGCGGGTCGTCGGCGTCACCTCTCTCGGCCACGGTTACCCGGGCGAGGCCGGACTCCTGTCCGCCGCGCTGGCCACGGACGAAGTGTTCGAGAACTCCGGTGCCCCCTACCGGGCCCTGGCCCTGCCGTTCTTCATGGAGAACCTGCTGCGCCAGGCCCCTGTCATGAAGGAACAGGGCGCCTTCTCCATGGCCAATGCCGCCGGCCGGCCGCTGCCGATCGTCGCCACCCGCGATGTCGCCGCCAGTGCGGCCACGCTCCTGATGGACACCACCTGGCACGGCCAGGCCCGCATCCCCCTGGTCAGCCCTGACGACCTGACCCCTGACACCATGGCCGAGGTCATCTCCGAGGTGTTGGGCCACACGGTCCACTACCACCAGGTCCCGCTCGCGGACTTCCAGGCCGCGATGGCGCAGCGCGGCATGAGCCGGACGGCAGTGCAGGACTTCGCAAGCATGGTCGCAGCACAGAACAACGGCATCTACGAGGCCGAGCCCCGCGGCACCGCGTCCGTCACCGCCACCGGTTTCCGCCAGTGGTGCAAGGAAGTCCTCAAGCCCGCCGCCCAAGCCTGACCACGGCGCCCGCGTCATGCTCAGCAGGGGATGGTCTCACCGATGACGAGGGGGCGGCGCTGGAGCCTGCGGACTCCGAGAACAAAGATCGAGAAAGGGCGCAATGGCCGGTCCGGACAGCGAGGGGCAGCTCCTGATTGGCGGCACTCTCGTCGATCAGGGTCGATGAAGCAGGCATGCCATGGCAGCGTGGACACTTCTCCCCCGAGCCTGCCTTCAGCCAGTCAGGGCTCCATCAGAGGCACCCCGACCCGGATGCCGCCGACAGGTCCTGTTACCGAATCTCTTCTCCACCTCGACCAGAGCCTTGCCTGATTCCGCTGGGACGCCGGACCTCCAGCAGGTTGAAGGCCAAGCTAGGGCAGCCCGATCGGGGCGGGCCTCAGCGGGTCGCCGTTCAGCTCGTCGCAGCCGTCTTCCTCCCACCAGAGAGAACCCTGCAGGGTGAGATGGGGACGCAGTCCGCGGACGTCCGCGCCTTCGTGAAGCGCCTGCGCCACCGCGTGGAGAAGGCTCGCCAGATCGGGCCAGGAATCGGTGAAGTCACCCCCGCCACTGTGGCCTGCCCAGCCGAGGCGACCTGTGTCCGGGCCGGGACGCAGGTCGAGCACGTGGGCACCGCCATCGGCGCCTTCAGCCCAGGGGATCCAGAGCGGGTGCCACCAAGGTTCGTCTTCCCAGGGCCGAGGGGTCAGACCGTCGTTCTCCGCCGCGACATCCATGCAGGTCTGCCAATGCTTCACGATGCCGCTCACCGAGAGCGGAGACTGCTCCGGCAGGAAGCTCGTCCAGGCACTCATGCCGTTATGACATCGCAGAGACTCAGCCAGATCACTGGGCAACTGGGCGCCGAGAATCTGTTCCGCCTGCCGAATCTCGTCCGGTGTCGCCGGGGGATTGAGGAGCGCGAACTCCGAGGCAGCGTGCGTCGCCAGCCAGGCGTCGATCCGGTGCCAGGACTCCATGGGGGGCAAGATCAGCTGCACCATGGTGTCATCTTGCCCCACACGTCTGACAAGACGGATCGAGGGCCTGTGTTCCGATGGACCGAGGCCGGCCGGCGTCGTCTGCGGATGCGCTGCGTGAACGGCACCCGAGGACGTGAAGCCGCCCTGACCGCCGTCCCCCGCATGAGCACTTGGACCGGCGGGCGGCCACGAACCTCCTCGCCCCCACTCGCGCGGTGTCCGGGCCCGTCGCCGCTTTCTCGACCTCGAGGTCGCCCTGATGGTCGTTGGTCGCCGATGCGTCGTCAGGTGCCGTTCCGCTGCCATCGGCGCAACAGTTCATAGACCCGGCTCCGGGGCCCGTACTCGATGGGAATGTCCCGCCACGGAACACCGGTCCGGAGGCGGAACCGTGTGCCGTGGATCAGCTGCCGCCGAATCCGGACGGACGGCACCCTCCTCGCGCCCCACGGCGACAACGGCGCCGGCACCGCCCACCGCTCATGAGCGGGAACCGGCTGGAGGTCACAGCAATCGATCGACGAGTCCTTCGACGTACTCCGGAGTGAGCTCCATACCGAACAGGACGCGGATGTACATCGGAGCCAGGACGTGGTCCAGCACGTCGAAGGCGTCGGGTGCGTGCTCGCCACGTTCGCCGGCGCGGTCGAGCATGGACTGCAGTTGCCGCATGCGTTCGGCACGGAGGTCGTCACCGGCCCGCAGGCCCTGCTGACCGTTGCTCGACAGCGCGACGGCCAGGTGAAGCACCGCCGGACCGTCAGGTCCGGTGATCTCTCGGGCGACGTTGGCCGCGTACGTACGCAAGTCGCCGGCCAGGCTCCCGGTGTCGGGCATCGGCGACTGCGAGTTGAGGCGGGTGAGCGCCACGTCGGTCAGCAGGGTCTCCAGGTTTCCCCACCGGCGGTAGATGCTGCTGTCGGCCACGCCCGCGCGTGCCGCGACCTCGCCGATGGTGAAGTTGCCGTATCCGCGCTCGCCGATCAGGTCGGTGACCGCCCGGTGCACCTCCGCGCCGACGCGGGCGCTGCGTCCGCCGGGACGCCGGGCTCGCTCTCGCTCGTTCATGTCATCACCTTAACGCAGTCAGCGCTTGCGTTTGTGGAGCCGCCTCCCCTATGGTCGCCTAACGCAGTCGATGACTGCGTTAACGCCTCGCGGGCTGACCCTGTCGGCCGTGGCGAGGCGCGACTCACGACGGAGAGGAGTCCCCATGGCTGTATCGCATGCGGCCGTAAGCAGTCGGTCGAACCGGGCCGTACTGCTCACGGTGACCTGCCTGGGCCAGTTCATGGTCCTGCTCGACAACACGATTGTCGGAGCGGCGTTGCCCGATATGCAGCACCGGCTGAACACTCAGTTGACCGGTCTGCAATGGATCGTCAACGCGTACGTACTGCTGGTCGCCATGCTCCTGCTGTCCGGCGGTATCTTCGCCGACCGGTTCGGCCGCAAGCGGGTCTACCTGATCGGCGTGGCGGTGTTCACGGCCGCTTCGGTGCTGTGCAGCCTCGCGCCCACGGTCGGCTGGCTGCTCGCCGGCCGGGTGCTGCAGGGCATCGGGGCTGCGGCGATGAGTCCTGCCTCGCTGGCCCTGCTCGCCGCCGCCCATCCCGTGCCGCAAGAACGAATCAAGGCGATCGGGCTGTGGGCCGGATTCAGCGGAATCGGTCTGGCCGCAGGCCCCGTGGCCGGCGGCGTGCTGACGGAGGCCTTCGGCTGGCCCGCCATCTTCCTGGTCAATCTGCCCATCGGCGTGGTCCTGCTGGTGGCCGGTCTGCGAAGCCTTGAAGAGGCCCGCAATCCGAACTCCCCCGCAATCGACATCCCGGGGACGGTCCTGTCCGTTCTGGGAGTTGGGGCGCTGACCTATGGGCTGATCGAGGGTGGTGCCCGTGGCTGGACGTCGCCGGTGATCCTGGGAAGCTTCGCCGCAGCGGTGATCCTGCTCGCCGCCTTCGCGGCCGTCGAAGCGCGTTGCTCCGCACCGATGCTGCCACTGCGGCTGTTCCGGCAGCGGCTGTTCACCGTGTCCAACACCGCCATGATCGTGGTGGGGTTCGCGCTCATGGGTTCGTCGTTCTTCTTCTCCCAGTTCTTCGTCGACGTCCAGGGCAGCTCGATCCTGCGCGCGGGTCTGCAGACCCTCCCCGCCTCCTTCGCCATGGTGATCGTCAGTCCGTACGCGGGCCGGCTCGCCGCCCGGTACGGCTTCCGCATCGTGGTCACCACCGGCCTGGCCCTGGCCGGCCTGGGGCTGTTGGTACTCGGCATGGTGCACGCCGACACCGGCTACGGGAACGTGTGGTGGCGGCTGGGACTCGTCGGCATCGGCTTCGCCCTGACCCTGTCCCCGTTGACGGGAGCCGCCATCCAAGCAGTCAGCCCGCAGGAGGGCGGACTCGCATCGGGCATCAGCAGCACCACCCGGCAGATCGGCGCGGTGCTCGGCGTGGCGGTACTCGGAGCCGTCGTCCGCGGCAGGCAATCCGGCGGAGCCACCTTCGAGACCGGCCTCAACAGCGCCTTCCTCACTGCCGGCATCGTCACTTCGGCCGCCGCCGTATTCACGGGCCTGTGGCTGGCGAGGTCCAGGAGCGCGGACGGCTCCGCGGCACCGCAGCGTTCCGACGGTGCACAAGCGGTCACCACCTCGGACGAGGCATCAGCGAACAGCCCGAACCGGTCCAAGATCACCCGATGACCCGTGATGCCGCGTCCGGGTCACACTCCCCTCAGGAAGGAACCGCCTCCACCATGCCGCCCGTTCCCGCTGACCCCACCGTGCTCCACCCGATGCCCGAGCACGAGCGCGTGGTTCTGCTCAAACCGTTGGTGAAATCACCGCTGATCGAGGTCGGCGACTTCTCCTACTACGACGATCCGGACGATCCGACGGCGTTCGAGACGCGCAACGTCCTGTATCACTACGGTCCCGAGCGGCTCGTCATAGGCAAGTACTGCGCGCTGGGGACGGGCACCCGCTTCATCATGAACGGTGCCAACCACCGCATGGACGGCCCCTCCACCTTCCCGTTCCCCACCATGGGGGGCTCCTGGGCGGCGCACTTCGACCTGATCACCGAGCTGCCCGGCCGGGGCGACACGGCCGTCGGCAACGACGTGTGGTTCGGCCACGGCGCCACAGTCATGCCCGGGGTACGCATCGGTCACGGCGCGATCATCGCCGCGGGGGCCGTGGTCACCGGCGACGTCCCCGACTACGGCATCGTCGGTGGCAACCCCGCACGGCTCATCCGCACTCGTTACGACTCCGCGGACACTGCCCGGCTCCTCGCCGTGGCGTGGTGGGACTGGCCGTTGCAGCACATCACCAGCAACGTACGGACGATCATGTCGGGGACCGTCGCCGACCTGGAGGAGGCCGCCGCGCGGATCGACCAGCTCTGACCCCGCCTCCTCGTACCCGCACCCGCCCCGCGCCAGAACCGAGTGATCTCCCATGTCCCCTCGCCGCGCCCATGTCGCGATGCCGGCATCCCCGCCGTCAGCCAGCAGCCTCTCGCCGCTGGAGCCCGCAACGGTGGAGCGCGATCGCCCCCCTCTCCCCGCCCGCCTCCCTCATGGCTGGATCTTGGCGGTTGATAAGATCCAGCCATGGCTCAAGCGCACGTGGTGGCTGTACTGGCCTTCGATGGAATGGCGCCCTTCGAGCTGGGCGTGGTGGTGGAGGTCTTCGGCCTGTCCCGGCCCGAGCTGGGAGAGCTTCCCTGGTACGAGCTGCGGGTGTGTGCCGAGGAACCCGGCAGGGATCTGAAAGCGGTCGGCGGTTTCACGCTGCGCGCCGAGCACGGGCTCGACGCCCTGACCGCGGCGGACACGGTGATCGTGCCGGGGGTGGCCAAGGCGGGGGCGGAGGTCTCGCCTGCCCTGGTGGAAGCGCTGCAGCGGGCCCACGCCCGGGGGGCGCGCCTGGTATCGATCTGCTCGGGGGCGTTCGCACTGGCCGCGACCGGCCTGCTGGAGGGCCGGCGCGCCGCCACTCACTGGCGCTACGCCCGCGCGCTTGCCGAACGGCATCCCGGGATCGAGGTCGACCCCGACGTGCTGTACGTCGACAACGGCGATGTCCTTACCAGCGCGGGCAGTGCGGCCGGCATCGACCTCTGCCTCTACCTGGTCCGGGCCGATCACGGTGCAGCCGTGGCCAACACGGTGGCGCGCCGTTTCGTCGTTCCGCCGCACCGCGAGGGCGGGCAGGCCCAGTTCATCGAGGCGGCGGTGGGAGAGATCGGCCCCGAGGACGACGGGGTCACACAGAGCATGGACTGGGCGCTTCGCCATCTGAACACGCCGTTGTCCGTGCCCGCCCTGGCCCGCGCCGCGCGCATGTCCGAGCGCTCGTACTTGAGGCACTTCACCCGCCGTAACGGTGTGAGCCCGATGCGCTGGGTCATCGCTCAGCGAGTAGCCGCAAGTCTGCCGCTGCTCGAGTCCGGGGAGGGCACCGTGGACGAGGTCGCCGCCGCGGTCGGCTTCGACAGCACCGGGACGTACCGGCACCACTTCACCCGTCAGATGCGCACGACGCCGACGGCCTACCGCAAGACGTTCACCCGCGTCCCGACCACGCGGGACGGTGAGTCCGTACGGCCTGTACGCCTGGCGGAATCCTGATGACCCTAGGCGTTCACGCCACTCGTGGGGCGGGCCCCAGGGATCAGAGGATGGAGCCATCGCCGGCCGGGGAGACCCGGCACGGCCCATCGGTTCTCCGTCCGACCCCCAAGAATCAAGAGGCCTCCCATGTCCGCCACCGCTTCCGCAGAAATCACCAGCGCCGTGCTGAGCGTGCCCGCCGCCGCCCCGGCCGAGAGCGCCGCCCACTTCGCCGCCCGGCTCGCCTTCGAGGCGGATGTCTCCGACGTCCACGCCGACCTGGCATCCGGCGTCCCCGGGATCGTGGTGGTCGACACCCGCAGCGATGCCGCCTGGGACCAGGGCCACATCCCCGGCGCCCTCCACCTTCCCACCGCACGGATCGCCGACCTGGCACCGCGGTTGATCGACCCGTCCCAGACGGTGGTCACCTACTGCTGGGGCCCCGGCTGCAACGGCGCGACCCGCGCGGCGTTGGCCTTCGCCCGCCTCGGCTACCAGGTGAAGGAAATGCTCGGAGGCTTCGAGTACTGGGTACGCGAGGGCTTCGCCTACGACTCCGCCGACGGCTCGGAGCAGCGTCCCGTCGACGATCTGACCGCCCCGCGCTCGGGCATCGTCTGCGCATGCTGAAGAACACCGCGCGGCCGGACGGGGTCATCCGTCCGGCCACCGAGGCCGACCTGTGCGCAGCACACTCCGCTTTCGAGCGCGCCGGAGCCGTGCCCGCTGATCTCGCGACCCGGCTGAAGCCCGTTCTGTTCTCGGCACATCCGAGAGCCTGGTGCCTCGTGGTGGACCACGGGGACGAGCTGATCGGTTACGCAACCTGCTCACGGGAGTTCTCCACCTGGCAGGCAACTGACTACGTCCACCTCGACTGTCTGTTCGTCACCGAACCGTACCGAGGGGAGGGATGGGGGAACGCTCTGCTGAGCGCCGTGCGCAACGCGGCAGCAGCCCGCGGCGCGGCACAGGTCCAGTGGCAGACGCCCGACTGGAACACCGGCGCCATCAGCTTCTACCGCCGCGCGGGAGCGCAAACCCAACCCAAGGTCAGGTTCTCGCTTCCCGTCGGCACCCCAGAGAGCTCTTCATGCAGCAGCCCGTAACTGTCGTCACGGGCGACAGCAGGGGCATCGGAGCCGCGATCGGTGGGTGACCTGCGGCTGAGGGGACACGCCGTCGTCGTGGGGCACCGGGCGGACGGCTCGGCCGCCGGGAAGGTCGCGCCGCCGTCCGTGCCACCGAACGCGAACGCTCAACTTCCCGGTTGGACACGGCGGATGAGGACAGTGCCGATCAACTGTTCGACGCTGCCGCGCAGGGATTCGGCACCGTCACCGGCTTGGACAACATTTGTCAGCGGTCCCAACAGACGGCTGGCGGACGTTGCTGCCGAAGGCGTGCGCCGGGCTCTGGGAGTCGATGTGCTCGGTGCTGCTCGCCGTCACGGTCAGCTCTCGGCAGGTACGGGCTCCGCGTGGATCGACACGGCGGTGAGGTAGTTACCGTCGCCGCTGAGCCGGAGCGTCGAGGGCAGGCTGTCGCCGAGGGCATCCGAAACCTCAGCGGTCGGGTAGCCGAAGAGGTCGATGCCGAGGAGGACGACTGGGCAGGCAGACGGCCCAGCGAGCGTGTAGGGGGCGCGAGTGAGGCCGATGCAGGCCAGGCCCCGGGCGTCCTGGTGCCGGCCACGGCGGTCCGTGGCGTCGCCGTACGCCTCGAGCGTCAGGCCGCGGTACTGCGCGCTGAAGGCCCAGCGGGCGCCACAGACCCAGCCGTCCCGAACATCCGCGACGGTGGCGACGGCCCACCGGGCGGTGCGCTCGTCCATGCCGAGGCGGAGGGTACCGGCGCGGCCAGGGAGCCGGAGTCCGACCTCGGGGAGAAACTCGAGCATGCGGGAATGGTCCCCACGAACGGCACCGCGCCACAAGCCGGAAACGGCGATCACCCGCCGCCACCCTCCGAGGACCGTGTCCCTGTCCGTACAGATCAGGTCCCTGTTCGTTCCGTTCAGCCAGCTCGCGCGAGCTGGTCGGTCGGGTCGTCGGCGGCTCGGCGCGGGGAGCCGACGGGCCGACGTACGGGCAAACCGCCTGGTCATGGTTTCCAGAGCGGACTGGTACCCGTGTCGCGCGCCTCGGCAGGCTCAGGGTGCCCGCCATTTCGCTTCGCGCCTGGTCACCCGACGGGCACGCCGCCGACTCCGGAGCATGCCGAGCCCGGCGGTGTTCGAGGCCCGCGGAGTCAGGCGGCGTCTTGCGTCCGCGCCTCGGGAAGCAATGCGGCGAAGCCAAAGGTCGGGAAGACCTCCGCCGCCGTGCGTAGCAGTTCCAGCGGTTGCGAAGGCATCGCCGTCACTGTGGTCCGTCGTGGGCGGTTGACTGGTTGTGGGTCGATGAGCAGATGCAGACCTGCGGTGTCGATGAAGGGCGTGTCCTGGAGATCCCAGATCACCTCGGTCACGTCCTGCGGCAGCGCTGCGAGTACGGCGCGGAGTTTAGGCAGGGTGTCGTGGTCGATTTCGCCGTGCGGGATGATCCGGGCGGTCGTGGCGTCGATCATCGCGGTGACGTGCATGGTGGACATGCCCCCTTCCGGGGGTCGTGAGCCCGAGGACAAGACCCCTTGTGAGGGGTTGACCTTGGAGGGCCGGGAGCCCGTGAGGGGGGCAACGCCCGGAACCCAAAGTCCGGCACCCGCGGGTGCCGAACGGTCTCGCGTCCCCTCACCGTGACACACTCCTGCCCCTTCAGGCCACCACCCCGGCGGTCGCCGGACGGCCCGAGATGCCGCCACGGGCCCTCGTGCATCACCGAACACCCGGGCGCACCCTGGGATACGACACCACCATAGAAACCGGCACCCACACCGACTCCTACGCCTCGCCGGCACCGGCGCACGAGCTGAGGAGCCCTCCAAGGCCGGCTGGCCTCTGCCGCTACCTGCCTTGATGGCCCGGCCGTCCTGAAGGATGGCTGGCCATCAAGCGATTGGGGTGTCCTCTGCAGAGGTCTCAAGAGGCTGTTTCACGTGGCAAGTTCCGCGATCTCCCTCTGTATCCCGGGGCGTGGTCATGGCCGGCCTTCAGCACTGCCGGTCGGTGCGGTCCACCTACGGGATCTTGAGGGCACGAGTAGCCCATGGCAGGCTCATGCCGCATGATCGATGAATTCGCGAAGGGCACCCTGCACGGGCGACTGCGGCGGGACCGCAAGGCGCTGCTCTGGAAGCTCGACGGCCTGTCCGAATACGACGCCCGGCGACCTTTGACAGTGACCGGGACCAACCTCCTCGGCCTGGTCAAACACATGGCCAACGTCGAGGCCAGATACTTGGGCGAGATCTTCGACCGGCCGTCCCCAGAACGGCTGCCCCGCTGGCAGGACCACGACGGCAGCGATCTGTGGGCGGCTGAGGACGAGACGCGCGATCAGATCATCGCGTTCTACCGGCGCACGTGGGAACACTCAGACGCGACGATCGACGAGCTTGCCCTCGATGCCCCGGGCCACGTGCCGTGGTGGCCGGAGCCTTATCTGAACACGAACCTGTTCGCCGTCCTGGTCCACGTCCTCGGCGAGACCAACCGGCATGCCGGGCACGCCGACATCCTGCGTGAAGGCGTGGACGGCCGAACCGGGATGCGCCCCGAACACGAGATGCAGATCGATGAGGACGCCCGCACCGCCTACTGCGCGAAGATCGAGCAGGTCGCCAGATCGGCCGCTTCGATCGAGGCGTAGAAGGCTGTCCCCCGTGACTTGATGCTTGATGTTCGAGGGACGTGATGCCGGCCGTGAGTGCTGATCTGCCGAAGCGTCTGGTTCCTGATGAGCTCCGGAGGCTGGCCGCCCGGTACCTGCCGTCGTTCCCGGCTCGACCGCAAGGTGGCGGGACCGTGCCGCGCTCCCAACGGGCCGTGTGCGCCGCAGTGGTGTACGTGCTGACCAGCGGCCGTGCCTGGCGGCATCCGCCGCCGACGTTCGGCACGTCCTCCGCCACCGCGCGCCGCCGCTTCACGGTATGGACCGAGCTCGGCCCGTGGCGTCAGCTGCATCGGGCGGTGCTGGACGACCTCGGGGTGCGGCACAAAGCGGACTGGACCTCGGCGATCGTCGACGCGGCCTCCGTACGCGTCAAAAGAAGGGATCGCTGACGGGGCCGAACCCGATCGATCGCGGCAAGGAGGGCAGCAAGCGCACATGCTGTGCCCGACGCTCAGGGCATCCCTCTCGCCATCTCCATGTCAGGTGCGAACATGCACGACAGTCTCGCCCTCAAGCCGCTCATCCTCGACCTCCCCGCAGGTCCGGTCCCGCCGGGGGCCACGGCGGCACCGGCCCGTCAAACGCCGCGCGGACAAGGCGCACTTATCCGCCGAACACCTCATGTGGCTGCGCGAGCGTGGGCTCGTCGCGCGCATCGCGCAGCCAGGCATCGAGCCCGGTGAACGCCTCGGTCGGCACCGCTGGAGGATCGAGCTGTCGATCGCTTGGCTCTCCGGCTACCGCCGCCTCGCCAAGAACCCTCTCAATCCCACCAAAACCGCCACTCACGACGATGCATGAGCTCTTCGTGGTACGTGGACCAGTCCAGGTCGGGGTCCTCGTAGAAGACGTCAGGGCAGGAGAGGTAGTGCTCTGCGGCAAGGACACGGGCCTGGCGGGGGTCCGTCGGCTGCGCGGCTACCGAGAGATACAGGCTTCCGTGCCCAAACCCCACAACACGGGCACCGAACCGGTCTTCCCAGGAGCGCAGCACTGCAGACAGTTCCCGCGCAGTCATGTGGTTGGTCATGCCGGACCAACTGAGGGCAGCGGGCGTATCAGCGCCCCGTGCGACCTGGACGAGTGCGAGACACCGGGCTCGGCCGTCGCGCGCGACAGCAGTCGCCACTTCCCCCGCGCACACGTCAGGGTCCGTCACCACTGCGGCAGGCGGCGCGAGACCCGGCCACTCCTTGAAAGGCGGCCACGAGTCATCCGCCCACTCGCCTTGGAAGTACGAGCCGGCATCTTCGTCAGCCCCGAAGCCACCGCCCACAGGCTCGAACGAGTCGTCGGGGTACTCGAGCAACAGCGGGTAAAGGCCGGTCTCACGACGACGCGCGTACAACCGCTTCCACCAGCCGGCCGCGTCTGTGACCGGGCCGTCGCTCATCCACACCCACGGATGCGGATGACGACACGGTCCTGTCAGCTCGCCAGGTGGCAAGTCGTCCAGCAGCTGTCCGGGAACTTCACTCAAAGGCTCGGGCACAACCGGAATCTACGCGGCACCTCTGACAGCCCTCAGGAACGATGTCTAAGAATCGAGCACGGCGGCGACGGCCTCGATCTCGACGAGTTGGTCGCTGTAACCGAGCACGGTGACCCCCATCAAGGTGCTGGGGACGTCGTGGTCGCCGAACGCGTCCCGGACCACCTGCCAGGCGGCCACCAGGTCCTCCCGCCGGGCCGATGCGACGAGAACCCTTGTACTGATGACGTCCTGGAGCGACGCTCCTGATGCAGTAAGCGCAGCCTGCATGTTCTCGACGGCCTTCGCTGCCTGGCCCGCGTAGTCCCCGATCGCTGCCGTGGAGCCGTCATCGTTCAGTGGACATGCCCCGGCCAGGAAGATCAGGCGTGACTCAGCAGGGGCTGTGGCCGCGTACGCGTACTCGGCGACGTCGGACAGGGAGGTGGATCGGATCAGAGTAATGGCACGGGCCACGGTAGTGGGGCCTTTCCGTCGGGTGCTGAGCGCGCACATCCTGCCAGCACCCCGGCTGCTCCCGCCTCCACTTTTGTCGGCGCCTCACGCCGACGCGGTCGTTTCTGGGCAGGCAGAGATCAGGCGGCTTGGACAAGCTGGTGAGCGGCCCGGCGCGTTCGGTGCGGAACGAGGTTGAGCAGGCGCATCCGGCCGTCGGCTCGAGTGGCGGTCACGGGCCGCCGTGGCGGTGAAGGCCCGCCGTGGCGGTCCCTCGTGGTGTCCATAGCCGGTCGTGAGCGGCGGTGGTGCCTTGCTCGTTCGACGGAACGGGCGGCTCGCGTGATCTTGCGGGATGATCGTGCGCCGTCAGCTGGCCCAGCTTGTCCGCGCGGACGAACGCTGTGTTGTACACGGCGACCTCCGGTACGCCGTGCTTGCCGACGGCCTAACCCAGGGCCGCGTGCCACTCGGCCCGGTCGGTGCTGTCGGCCTGCAACGTAATGATGGGGACGCCATAGGGAGCAAGCCCGCCCGCCCCGACGCGCAGAGCCTGTCCGCCCCCGGCGACCAGCGTGATCGGCATCCGTTCGAAAGCTGGCCTGCGCCCCGATGTCAGACCCGGTCGAACGGCTCCGCGTACGTGAAGACGCCCCGCAGCGCAGGGTCGTAGGCGCTCAGGGTTCGGACCTGGAAGTACTCGCCCCACGAGGGGTCCGGTGCGGTGATGCCGTAGTCCGTGCTGGTGCGGAACCCGTAGCGGCTGTAGTACGCGGCGCTGCCGAGGAGGGCGACGAGGGGCTCGCCCAGGGCATCAGCCGCGCCGAGCACGGTGTGGACGAGGGCGAGGCCGACCCCGCGCTTCTGGTGGTCGGGGTGCACGCTGAGCGGGCCGAGGCCCACGGCGGGGGCAGTGCCGACATGGCCTCGCGTACAGACCACGTGCCCCACCACCTCACCCTCGTCGCTGACTGCCACGAGCGACAGTTCCGGCAGCCAGGCACCGCACGGGCGCAACTCGTCGAGGAGGGCTACCTCCACAGGAACCGGGGTCTCCGGCTTGGCGAAGGCCGCGGCGGTGACGATGCTCACGGCGGGGACATCAGCAGGCGTTTCGCGTCGAATCAGCACCTGCACAGTCTGAGCTCCGAGCCGCAGCGCCGCAAACAACTTTGCGCTCAAGGGCCGGACGCGGAACCGCAGATCGACGGCACCACCGCTGAGCGGCTTTTCAGTACGGTCACATGCTGCCCCGTCCCACTGCAGAGCTCGGCCTCGTGCTGCTGGGTGCCGCTCCTGGAAGCACGGAGCCGCGTACTCGTAAGGGTCGCCGCTGATCCGGCAGGTCGTTTCCACCGCGGTGCTCAGATCATCGCCCGCCCGTCGGCGTAGGCAGTGGGGCGCCCGGCGCCACGGCATCTCGGCGGTGACGACCGACGGTCCCCTGGTGCATCTGTCCAACGCCGATCCTATGCGGGCCACGACACGGCTGCCGGTCTCTGTGCGACTTTTTCGGTGGACCACCCCACGGCAGACCCCCCAGCGGGCACACACGGCCTCCGGCAATCGACGTGGTGAAAGCACGTAATCGCGCGATGTGGGCAGAAGAAGCCGCAACACTTTGGGAGGTCGTCATGGAAAGTGAACGCATCGGACTGGCCGAGGTGCTGGTGGCGGCGGAGGACGCCGCTCCGGCGGACTCCCTGGACGTCGTAGCGCGTAATCTCCGCACCCGGTTCGGTGCCCGTTACGTGTCGTTCCTGTTCGTCGACGTGGTGGGCAGACGTCTGCTACGGGTGAGCGACACGGCCGGCGAGGGGCAGGAGGACCGCGCCGAGGGCGTCCCTCTGGGCGACAGCGGTGTCTACGACGAGGTCCTGCGCGCCCAGAAGCTGGTGCAGACACCGGAGGGGGACCAGGGGCGGCGGGTACTCGCCCCGGTCAGCAATCGCGGCGACGCCATCGGTGTCCTGGAGCTGTTCCTGGCCGACTCCGGCGTCACCCAGGACGTTCTGGACCAGGTCGAGGAGGCGGCACACGCGCTGGCGTACATCATCGTCACAGACCGCCGTTTCACCGACCTGTACCACTGGGGCAATCGCACCACGTCCGTCAGCCTCGCCGCCGAGATCCAGCGCCAGCTGCTGCCCTCCGCCTCCTCCTGTGAAGCTCCTGCGTTCACCCTCGCCGGCGCGCTGGTCCCGGCCTCCGACATCGCCGGCGACACCTACGACTACAGCCTGGACGACGACACCCTGCACCTCTCCGTCACCGATGCCATGGGCCACGACGTCGATGCTTCGCTGATGGCCACCCTCCTGGTGAACGCCTCCCGTGGCGCCCGACGCTCCGGGGTGGACCTCGCAGAACAGGCGCGGCAGGTCCACCAGGCCCTTCTCGACCACGGTCGGCGCACCTTCGCCACCGGCCAGTTGCTGCGCATCGCCTTGGACGGGACCGGTGCCCAGCTCGTCAATGCCGGTCACCCTCGGCCACTGCGGCTGCGCGACGGCGTGGTCAGCGAGGTGCGTCTCCTGGCGAACATGCCGTTCGGCGTTCCACCGCAGGGCCCGTACCTGGTGCAGGACCTCGACCTGCGTCCCGGGGACCGGCTTCTCCTCCATACCGACGGCATGCAGGAGCGCGAAGCGGCGACCGTCGCCCTGCCCGACCTCATGCGCGGCACCGCCGACGAGCATCCGCGCGAAGTCGTGCGCACACTCGTGGGTGCAGTCGCGGACGCGTACGACGGACGGCCGCCCAGGGACGATGCCACTGTCCTGTGCCTCGATTGGCACGGCCCTCTCACCAGACCCCGCCCGTCCCCGTCGCGCCAATGAACCGTCGCACGTGTGCCGGCGTAGCCTGCGAGACCCTGAGGGCTGCCGTCCGGCGGCGCGTCGTCCGGCTGCAACAGCTGCAACAGCGTGAGCCGTGCCGCGCCGGCCTTCGGCTGCTCGGGCAGGCGGCCTCGGCGGTCGGTATGCCTGCACACTCACGGTGGGTGCCGGTCAGGCCGCTTCCTCGACTAGTCCGAAGGACTCCGGGAACTCATCCAGGAACGCCCGTCGCCCGGGGTCGGGCTCCGCTTCGGCCATCGCCGCGAGAAGACCGACCAATTCGCTCCGCTGGGTCCTCGGAAGCGTGCTGACCAGGTGGGCGACTCCCTCCGACACCTTGACGGCGTCGTCCGGATCCATCTGGTCGTCCTCAGCGCCCTCGATGAACCACAGTACGTCGACCAAGGCCTCGGCCAAGGCGTGGGACAGAGACGGGAACGCGGGCATCGCGGCAGACTCCGAGCGGGTCATGGTGGCTGGGTCACCCATCCCACCACACTCGGCCGACACCACACTCAGTCACCTGCGCGCGGAAGCGGGAGAGGAGTGCGCAGAGCAGCGGCTTGCTGCGCGTGGAGGGTCCGGCGCACTGGAGAGAAGCCGGGGTAGAGGCAGACCCGGACCACCACCCGGGAGGACCCGGCCACCGCGGCCTGCCTGCGCGCGGTCCACGAGGCGCTGGGCCCGGGAGCGGAGAGGTGAGGCCGCACCGGGGCGGCGCGCCCGGTCGTGCGCGACCCCGGCAACCGGACCAGCGGGCATGAGGCGGTGTCGGTGGCGGCTTCGGCACCGGCCGCGACCTGGCGGTTCGCGCCCGCTTTCCGAGCGTGCCGCAACGGAGCAGCGCACGTCGGCGGTGCACTGATGTGGCGTCGAGCCCGCCGAGCCGGCGGTGGCCTACGGACTGACCACAGCCGGACGGCGTGCCGAGGGCGTGCCGTCCGGCTGTTTCGATGCGCGGGTTGCCCGGCCCCGCCGGTTACGGCTGCCCGGACGGGACCGGACCGGCTCACGCGACCTGCTCGCCCACGCTCAGCCGGCCGTCATCCCCGCCCAGGCGAGTCGGCCGGGTCGCGACGCCACGCCCCCCGGCCGGCCGGTGGGTCAGCGAGTGACGCCCAGCGCCGGAAGCACCGTTTCCGCGACTCTGTAGGCCTCCTCCAGCAAAGGGTTCCCGGACAGGATGAACGTGTCGACACCCAGGGCCTCGAACTCCTCGAGACGCTCGACGACCTGGGCCGTCGAGCCCACGACCGCCGTGCCGGGGCCTGGCCGGAACAGGCTCATACCCGGCCACATGTTGGGGTACGTCTCCAGCTCACGGGCCCGGGCAGGAACCCGTCCGCCGTGCTGGCGGAACTGACGCTGCCACCCCACGCCCTCCTCACCCGCCCGGTCCCCGAGCATGCGTGCGTACGTGGCCTCACTGGTGACGTCCAGCAGCCGGTCAGCTGCGGCCCATGCCGCGTCCTCCGTGTCGCGGACGATGAGGTGGAGCCGCAGCCCGATGCGGAGGGTGCGGCCGTGGGCGCGGGCCCGTGCCCGGACCTTCTCCAGCTTCTCCTTCAGCAGGTGCGGCGGTTCACCCCAGGTGAGGAAGACGTCGACGTGTTCGGCCGCCATCTCGATCCCCGGGTCCGACGAGCCGCCGAACCACAGCGGGATGTGCGGCTCCTGCACGGGCTTCAGCTCCCGGAACGAGGCGCCCGCGTCCTTCAGGTCGTAGAAGCGGCCCTTGTGGTCGAAGACCTCTCCGGCCGTCAGCCGCTTCACGATCGACCAGTACTCGGCGCTGAGGGCGTACCGTTCGTCGTGCTCCACATGGAGTCCGTACTCCCGCAGTGCCTTCGTGGAACCGTTGACCACGTTGAAGCGCAGCCGGCCGCCGAAGAGCTGGTCGAAACTCAGCGCCATCTTGGCCAGCAGGGTCGGCGAGACGAGTCCGGGGTGGACGGCGAGCAGCGGTTTGAACCGGGTGCTGGTGGACGCCGCGAGGGCGCTGCCCAGCGGCCAGACGTCGTACAGGTCGGTGGCGAGCAGGGCGCCGCTGTATCCGAGCTGTTCGACGGAGCCGGCGAGCCGGCTCAGGTAGCCGAGGTCGGCGGTCCGCCGGCCCTCGGGCTCCCACGGATAGGCGCCTTCGCGCGGGATGATGTACCAGAGGACTTCTGCCGCCACGGCGCTCAGACCGCCTTCGTGCCGGCAGAACCGGTGACGCGCGCCCGGGCTGTGGCGACCTCGACCGGCCGGTCGATGAAGCCGGTGCGGTGGAAGATGTCCGCGGCCTCCTGCTGCTCGGCGATGAACTCGTCACTCACGGCCTCGATCTTCCACGGCAGGGCCCGCAGCGCGGTCTCCCAGTCGTCGGGGCTCCCGCCCAGGTCCGCCGCGGCGATCTCGGCGGCGGCGCGGGGGTTGGCTGCCGCCCAGTCGTCGGCCCGCCGGAGGGCTCGGGTGAGCGCCTCGACGACCTCGGGGCGGTTCTCGGCGAAGTCGCGCCGGGTGAAGAAGACGGAGCGGTCCGAGATCACGTCGCCGGTGGCGACGAGCGTGCGCAGTCCCCCGGCCCTCCGTGCGGCCGCGAGCTCGGGGCCCTGGGCGACCCAGGCGCCGATCTCTCCGGAGCGCAGCAGCCGCTCGCTGTCACCGCCGCTGCGGACCGCGGTGATGTCGTCGGCGTACGAGAGCCCGGCGTCGTCCAGCGCCTTGGCGATCAGGTGGGTCTGCCAGGACCCGATCGCCAGGTGGACGGTCGCGCCCTTCAGGTCGGCGACCGTGCGGACGGGGCTGTCCTCGGGCACCAGGAGGGCGCCGTGACCGGGACGTGGGGCGGAGACCGCGGTGTAGACGAGGTCGTGGCCCGCGGCCTGCGCTGTGACAGGAGGGGTCGATCCGGTGCCGCCGAAGTCGATGACGCCCTGGGTGAGCAGTTCGCCGGTGCGGACCCCGTTGGTGTACGGCAAGAAGGCGACTGTCTCGTCGAGCGCGGCCAGTTCCTCCTGCGCGAAGCCGAGACGGGAGAGGTGGTAGAGGTGGTAGAGGGAGGGGTTGCTGCTGTGCACCCCGATGGTGATGGTCATTCAGATCACTCCGGCTTCGGAAGACGTGAGGAGTTGCGAGGGCGGGGAGGAGGGGGCGGGCCGCGGACCGGGGCCCTCACCGGGCCGATGCAGGCCGTGGCCGGCGTCGACCCCCAGGTCGTCGAGCAGCCGGCGACGGAGTGCGGCGAACGCGGGATCGCCTGGGTCGCGCGGCCTGCCGACGTCGACGGACTCGTCGGTGACGAGCTTCCCGTCGCGCAGGACGGCGACGCGGTCAGCGAGTCGTACGGCCTCGTCGACGTCATGGGTGACCAGCAGGACTGCGGGGCGGTGCTTGCGGCACAGCTCCCCCACCAGGTCCTGCATCTTCAGCCGGGTCAGGGCGTCCAGCGCGGCGAACGGCTCGTCCAGCAGGAGCAGTTCGGGCTCCCGTACCAGCGCCCTGGCGAGGGCTACGCGCTGGGCCTCGCCGCCGGAGAGCGTGCCGGGCCATGCCTCGGCGTGCCGTTCCAGGCCGACCTCCGCCAGGGCCCTGAGCCCGTGCGGGCCGCGGCTGCGCGGAAGGGCGACCGTCACATTGGCCAGCACCTTCTTGGACGGTACGAGGCGGGGTTCCTGGAAGACGATGGTGCGGGCCTCGGGGACCAGCACCTCTCCCCCGTCGGCACAGTCCAGCGCGCCCAGGATGCGGAGCAAGGTGGTCTTGCCGCTCCCGCTTGCGCCGAGCAGGGCCACGAACTCGCCGCGTGCGATGTCGAGTTGCAGGTCGTCGAGCACGGCCCTGGTGCCGAAGACCCGGCGCAGGCCCCGTACCCGTACGGCAGGGCGTTCCGCTGCGGCGGTCATCGTGTCCCTCCTTGCGGGATCCGCCACGGCATCAGGACGCGCTCGAGCAGCCGTACGACGATGTCGGCGGCCAGGCCGAGCAGGCCGTAGATCAGGATGCAGACGGCGAGGATGTCGGTACGGGCGTAGCTCTGCGCCTGAGACATCAGATAGCCGATGCCCTCGGTGGAGTTGATCTCCTCGGCGGCGATGAGAGCGATCACGCTGAGCGTCATGGACAGTCGCAGTCCGGCCAGAAGGGACGGCAGAGCCCCTGGGATGACGACCTCGCGGACCACGGCGAGCCGGCTCATCCCGAAGCTGCGCATGGCCTCGACGAGCTTGGGATCGGTGTTGCGTACCCCGCTCGACGTGGACACGTACATCGGGAAAGTGGTGGCGACGGCGATCAGCAGGATCTTCGCCGTCTCGTTGATCCCGAACCAGACCATGAAGAGCGGTACGAGGGCGAGGAAGGGGATGGTGCGCAGGGTCTGGAGCGAGGAGTCGAGAAGCTCGTCCCCGATCCTGGTGAATCCGGTGATGACACCGAGGGTGAGCCCGACGGCGAGGCCGACCAGCAGACCGATGCCGGAGCGGGTCAGCGAGGTGGTGAGCGCGTCAGGCAACTGCCCGTTCCCCCACAACTCGCCCACTGCCCGCAGTACTTCTGCGGGTGAGGCCAGCACGTCGGCAGTGAGCACCCCTGTCGCCGAGGCCGCCCACCACAGGGCGAGCAGAGCGACCGGGCCCAGTGCCCGGACGGTCACGGCGAAGGGCCGGCTGCGCGTCGTGCGGAGCGCGGGGCGGGGTGTGATCAGGCCCTCTGCGGCTGTTGTCCCGGAGACGGCACTCATGTCAGCTTCTCCACGTCCAGGAGGTGGGCCGCGACGTCCACCTTGTTCTTGGTGACCTTCTGTTCCGCGTAGAAGGCGGCGACGGCCTCGAAGCGGGTGATGTCCTCGGGGCCGATCGGATCGACCGTGCCGCCCTGGGCGATGAATCCGGTCTGCACCTCTTCGGCCTTGCCGGTGACGGCGGTGGGCCCGACATCGGTGAAGACGTTCAGGTAGGCGGCGGGGTCCTTCTTCTCCTTGACGCTGGACGTGTGGAGGTACGTGTAGAGCGCCTTGACGACCTCGGGGTGCTGCTCGGCGAAGCCGGTCCGCACGGCGTTCAGGCTGTAGTTGTCGGAGCCGATGGCCGCGCCGTCGGCGACGAAGTGTGCCTTGCCGCTGCCGATCTCGGCCACGGCGTAGGTGGCCCAGACGGCCCAGGCATCGACCTTGCCCGCGTTGAAGACGGCCGCGGTCTGGTCGGGCCGCAGGTAGACCCGCTGGACCTTGTCCGCCGGGATACCCTCCTTGGCCAGCGCCTTCAGCAACAGGTACTCACCCGTGCCGCCCTGGTTGACGGCGACTTTCTTCCCCACCAGGTCGGCGACGGAGTCGATGCCCGAACCGTCTCGGACGAGGATGCCCTCGCCCGCCGCATCAGGGTCGACGGCGGTGAAGAACTTGAATCCGGGACGCTGGGCCAGCGAGGTGATGCCCGAGGTGATGGAGCCGGTGGCGAAGTCGAGCTGGTCCGCGTTCATCGCCTGAGCCGCGGGGGCGAAGGGCCCGGCGCTTCCGGTCCACTCCACCTGGGCACCCACCTTGCCGAGGGCCTCGTCGAGGCTGCCGTCCTTCTTGCCGGCGGCGAGGACTCCTGAGTTGCCGGGGTCGGGAATGCGAACGGTGACGGTGCTCGTGGCGCCGGATCCGCTGTCCGCGTCGGAGGTACCGCAGGCGCTGAGGACGAGGGCGGCGGTGAACGTGAGGAAGGCGGGGGCGAACGTCGTACGGACTGATCGGTAGAGGTTCATGCGGAGAGCGGTCCTTCGGGTTCGGGGGCGGGTGAAAGGGCTGGGTGGAGGCCTGCGCGGTCGGCAGCCCTGCTCAGGGGCTCGAGGTCGGCCCAGTCGTCGACGTCGACGCGCTCCGGGAGGAAGCCGTGGGCGCGCAGCGCGGCCTCCTGCTCGGCCAGCAGGGCGAGGCGCTCGGCCGACAGGCTGGGCTGCAGGGTGAGGTGGGTGCCGGGGCGATAGGCGCCGGCGACCCCGTCGGCGCCCGCCCCGGTCTCGGCGCCCAAAATCCGATCGACGTCGGCGGGATGCCTGGTGGCCCAGTCGGCCGCCCTGAGCAGGACGGCGAGGAACCGGTCGACGAGGTCGGGGTGGTCGTCCAGCAGCCGCTGGTGGACGGTGATGGGGCGGGGCGTGCCGTTGTTGACGCGGAACCGGGGGTCGGGGAGTTCGTCGAGTTCGACGGCGACTTCCGCTCCTGCCCGGCGAGCAGCCTCGACGGCGACGGCGCCCTTCACGTACACGGCGTCCACGTCACCACGCCGCAGTGCGGCGAGCTCGGCGGCCCACTGGCCCTCGTACGCGTCGGCGGGTACGTCGACGAGTACGGCGTCCCCCAGCTCCAGGCCGGCAGAGCCGAGCGCGCCCTCGAATCCGCGCAGGGCCATGGCCCGCCAGAAGTCGATCGCGATGGCGTGCGAGGGCACGGCGAGCCGCAGGCCGCGCAGGGCGTGGGCTCCCCTGATCCCGGCTCCGGGAGCGACCAGCACGACCTGGCGTTCCTCGATCCAGGTGAGGCCGATCAGCCGGGTCGCCTCGCCTCGCGAACGGGCCCAGAGGGCGGGCACGTTGCCGCCTTCGCGGAACAGGCCCGGCAGCGCGTGGGTGTAGTGGGTGGCACGGTCCGCGTCGGGGGCGGCGTCCTGAAGGGAACGCACCGCGATGCCGTCCTGGGCGAACTCCTCGCTGAGCCAGTGCCGGTCGGCGGCGATGCCCGTCGCGGTGGGTACGGGACAGCGGGTGAACCAGAGGGTGTCGGGCAGCGCGACGGAATGCGACATGGTCTCTTCCCGAAGAGGGTGGACAGAGCAGGGGGCAGGGTGCGCCCGGGCCGAAGCACAGGGGCACGGTCCGCGTGCGGCGGAGGGCGACGCGGAACAGCCGGGCGCGTCAGCGGAGTGCGCGAGCCTGAACGCCACGCAGCGTCAGGGGTACACGAGGCAGTGAGCTTCAGCGACAGGCGTCGAGGTGCGGGGCTTCAGCGACAGGCGGCACTGGTGACGCGCGCCAGGTCGATGTGACGGCGCAGCGTGAGAGCGAGCGTGACCGGAACGAAGCTGCCGGGGGACGTGGCACTGAGGCCGGCCATGGCACTGCTCCTTTCCGTACGCCGGTGGTGAGGACTGCAGACTGCCACGGGCTCACGCCCGCCACAACTGGCCTCCCATCATGTGGGATCGGCTGTGAACAGCACGTTGCACAGCCTGGTTCGGGGACTCCTCACTCCCGTAATGTGGAGATCATGGTCCCTTACACCTCCCGAGCGGAGAGCGAGACCGGCATGAGCGAGGCAGCGGCGGCACGTGCTCCGGGCGGGGCACAGGCGGTTCAGCGGGCGCTGGACGTTCTGCACTGTTTTCACGACAACGGCCCCGACCTGAGCGCTGCCGACCTCGCCCGGCGCCTCGAGCTCTCGGCCTCCACGGCCCACCGACTGGCCCGCACGCTGCTGGGCGCGGGTTTCCTGGAACAGGACGCACGGACGGCGCGCTACCGACTGGGACCTGCGGTGACGGAGCTCGGCCGGCTGTCGTACCACCAGCGCGGCCTCCATCTGGCCGCACCGGAGTTGGCCGACCTGGCCGAGCGCACCGGCGCGACGGCCGACCTGGCTCTGCGCAGCGGCCCGCATGCCGTGATCGTCGCGGGCGGTTCGGTGACACCGCGGGTGGGGCTGCGCCGGCCGCTGCACTCGACCGCTCTGGGCAAGGTGCTGCTCGCCTGGGCCCGGCCGGGCGACAGCGGCCCCGCCGGGCTCACGCTGCACGCCTTCACCGACCGCACGATCGTGGAACCAGCGCGGCTGGCAGCCGAGTTGGAGCGCGTACGTGCCGATGCGTACGCGCTCAACGACGGGGAGTCGGCCCCGGGGGTGCGCACCCTGGCCGTGCCCGTCCTGGACGGCGCCGGCCATGCACGGTTCGCGCTCGCCGTCCGCGCCACTCCGTCCGTGATCACCGCCGAACGCACCGACTGGTTCCTGGAACAGGCCCGCTCGTGTGCGCACGCGCTGGAGGTGCTGTTGCTCACCCCGGCGGAGCGCAGGCCGCCGCCCTCCTGACGGACGCGGCACCGGTTCCGCGGTTCTCGCGAGCTCGTGAGGAGCGGTCGGCGGCAAGGGGAGATCTGGGATGACGCTGGTGTCGCGTCACGTCCGCGCGTCGCCCGCGCATCAGCAAGGCGCCCCGGTACGCATCCACCTCGTCGACACGGTGGGTTCACGCAAGCCCTACCATCGATCGGATTCCCCCTTTCGCAACTCCACTTCATGCCCCGGCGTCCATCTCAACGACGACGGCTGCCGATGACCTGGGAGGGCACGTGGCGAAGAAGGACCGGATGACGGACGCGGCGACGGAGAAGGACCGCGAGAAGTGGATGGCGCGTTTCCAGGTACGGCTGGCCATGCAGCCGGGCGTGGACCGGGCAGTCGTGCTCGAGGCGGTCAAGGAGGTCACGACGCACTGCGCGGAGACGGGGCAGCACCCGCGGGCTGCCTTCGGTGACCCGGACGCCTGTGCCGTGCAGACCGCCGCCCGGCTGGTGCAGGCGGACCGGGCGGCGCGCGAGAGGCGGCACGACGCCGTGGTGGGGGCGCTCGGCTCCGTGCTGAAGCGGGCCGAGGACGTCGCCGGTCTGTGACCGGGTGAAGCGACATCCGGCTCAATCCGCTGCCCAATTCCGGGAGTGGCCCGACAGGCTGGTCGCGATGGCGGCGAAGGTCACCGCATGGCCTCGGGCGTTGGCGTGGACGCGGTCGGCGGCGTAGATGACCGGGTCGGCGGCGAGGGGGTGGTGATGGGTGTCGACGTGGATGCCGCCGAGGGTGTGCGTCAGGTCGGTGGTGATGCGGTCGAGTGCGTCGAAGCGGCGGGCCATGCCGTCAGCGTGTTCCGGCAGGACGAGGCCCGAGCGGGCGAGGTCGAACAGGCCGATGGTGATGACGAGGGCGCCGCTCTCGACGAGGGGCGTGAGGAGCGAGCTCAGGTCGGCCCGTAGCGCCTCCGGGTCGAAGCCACGGAAGGCGTCGTTGCCGCCTGCGCTCACCCGACCACGTCCGGCTCGAACTCCAGCGCAGGCACGAGCTGTCGGTCACGGATCTCTGCGACCAGGAGGTTGGGCGTGGCCAGGTTGACGGAGGCGAAGCCGGGGCGGGTGGCGGCGAGGGCGTCGGTGAAACGGTCGGCAAAGGAACGGTCGTGGTAGCCGGGGAGGGGGCCCATCACGCCGGCGGTGACGCTGTCACCCAGCACGGCCAGCCGGTTCCCCGGGAGATCGCGCAGTAGTTCGGCGGCGGCGTCCGGGGCCATGCAGTACGGGTCGGACAGCTCGGCGGCGGTGTCGGTGGGCAGGTCTTGCAGGTCGATCCTGTCCGGTTCGGAGGTCATCTGTGGTCTCCTTCAAGTGTTCGCGTGGTGGCCGGCGCTCGGCCCGTCGCGGCCGGGGGCGTCGGCGGGTGCGGGTCCGTGACGTGCAGGGCGAGACCGCCGAGGGCCGCGGCCAGGCCGGCGGCGGTGGCGAACCAGTACACGGCGGCGTACGGTTCCGCGCCCGCGCCCCCCGCCTCCGCGACGATCACGGCCGTGGCTGCGATACCGAGGCCACCGCCGACCTGACGGGCCGCCATGACCATGCCTGTCGCGGCGGCGAAGTGCTGGGGCGGGGCGGAGAGGGCGGCGGCGCTGGAGATACCGACGGTGGCCATGCCCACGCCGGCGCCCATCACCGTTCCGGCGGGGAGCCAGAGCGTCCAGAAGTGCGGCTCCGTGTCGATCAGCAGGGCCAGGACCGCCGTCGAGGCAGCGACGAGGGCTGAGCCCGCGGCCACCATCGCGCGCGGGGTCAGGGCGACGGGGAGCCGGCCTGTACCGATGCCGACCACGGCGGTGACGAGCGCCGCGGGGGTCATCGCGAGGCCGGCCTCCAGGGCGGAGTAGTTCCAGGCGTCGGTCATGAAGAGCACGCCGAGCAGCATCGTGGTGAACAGTGCGGTCCCGTACATGAGGGAGACCGCGCTCGCGACGGCGAAGGGCCGGCTGCGGAAGAGGTCGAGCCGCAGAGCGGGCCGCTGGTGCCGCAGCGCCCGCAACACGGTCGCCACGCCCGCGAGCACGGTGACGCCGGCGGCGGACAGCACGTACGCCGAGGACCAGCCGTGGCCGGGCGCCTGCGTCAGGCCGTAGACCGCCGAACCGACGCAGAGGGTGAGCAGCAGGCCACCCGCCAGGTCGGGCACTCGGCCGGTGCGTGACTTGGCGGGGACCAGGGCGTAAGGGGATCAGCTCTGCTCACCGGTCAGAGGCGAGAGGACCGGTGGCAGGGCAAGCGGCTGAACAGCCCCAACGACGCCGCCGTGAAAGCGGCGGCCCTGGCTGTAGCCGCCGCCCCGGTGAGCCCGCTCGGCCCGTACCGTCCACAGCTGTGGCGGGTGGGCCGAGCGGGCTCACCCCGCCGGGGCGACGGCGCCCCGGAAGGTGCGGCGGTACGCCATCGGCGAGACGCCGATCGCGGCGTGCAGATGCTCACGCAACGACGTCCCGGTGGCGAAACCGACCTGGCCGGCGATGTCGTCGACGGCCAGGTCCGTGGTCTCCAGCAGGTGCTGGGCCCGGGACACCCGCTGTTGGATGAGCCAGCGCCCCGGGCTCGTCCCGACCTCCTCGTTGAACCGGCGCACGAAGGTGCGCCGGCTCATCCGGGCATGCCCGGCGAGCTGGATCAGCGTCAGCGGTTCGTGCAGGTTCTCCAGCGCCCACTGGCGGGTGGCCGACGTGCCGGCCACGGACGGGGGCAGCACCGGGTGCTCGATGTACTGGGCCTGCCCGCCGTCCCGCCACGGTGGCACGACGCAGACCCGTGCCACGTGGTTGGCGACAGCCGTACCGTGATCCCGCCGTACGAGGTGGAGGCAGACGTCGACGCCGGAGGCGGCGCCGGCCGAGGTGAGCACGTCGCCGTCGTCCACGAACAGCACGTCCGGGTCGAGCGCCACCGTCGGATACCAGGCGCGGAAGACGTCGGCGACGGCCCAATGGGTGGTGGCGGGCCGCCCGTCGAGCAGTCCGGCCGCCGCCAGCGCGAAAGCCCCCGTGCAGATCGACACGATCCGCGTCCCGGGCCGTACCGCCGCGAGGGCCTCGGCCGCTCCCGGCGGCAGCTCGCGCGAGAGGCGGGAGATGTCGAAGGGCGGCAGCAGCACCGTGTCGGCCGTCGACAGAACGTCGGGGCCGTGCCCCACCGTCACGGAGAAGTCGGCGTTCGTGGCGACGGGTCCGCCGTCGACGGAGCACGTCACGACCTCGTAGCGGTCCTGGAGCGCGCCGAAGACCCTGCTCGGAATGCCGAGCTCGAAGGGGTACACCCCGTCCAGGGCGAGGACGGCGACACGATGAACAGCGGTCATGGCACGATCCCGTCGTAAGTTGGCATTCATGCCATGGTACGGGGAAGCGCCTCCAGCAAGGCTGGGGCACATGACGAATCCCATCACCATGCACGCCATCCGCCAGGACACCCACGGCTCGCCCGAGGTCCTCGCCCAGGTCGTCCTGCCCCGCCCCACGCCCGCCCCCGGCCAGATCCTCGTCGCCGTCCGCGCCGCGGGCGTCAACCCGACCGACTGGAAGCACCGCGCCGCCGGCCTCTTCCTCGGCCGTCTGCCGCTGGTCCTCGGCTGGGACGTGTCCGGCGTCGTCGAGGCCGTCGGCTTCGGCGTCACCCTGTTCAAGCCCGGCGACGAGGTCTTCGGGATGCTGCCCTACCCGCACGGCGTCGGCTCCCACGCCGAGTACGTGACGGGCCCCGCCCGCGCCTTCGCGCACAAGCCCGCCGGCATCGACCACATCCAGGCCGGCGCCCTGCCGCTCGCCGCCCTGACCGCGTACCAGGCGATCGCCGACACCGCCGCGGTCCACGCCGGACAGCGCGTCCTGGTCCACGCGGCCGCCGGCGGGGTGGGCCACCTCGCCGTCCAGATCGCCAAGTCCCGCGGCGCGTACGTCATCGGCACCGCCAGTGCCCCCAAACACGACTTCGTCCGGTCCCTCGGCGCCGACGAGGTCGTCGACTACCGCAGCACCGACTTCCGCGACGCCGTCCAGGACGTCGACATGGTCCTCGACCCGCTCTCCGGTGACACCCGCGCCCGCTCCCTCGACGTCCTGCGCCCCGGCGGCATCCTCGTCTCGCTCCTACCGGGCACCGACCCCGAGGAGGCCGCGAAGGCAGCGGCCCGCGAGGTCCGCGTCGAGACCCTCCTCGTCGAAGCCGACCACGCCGGCATGAACGCCGTCGCCGACCTGGTCGCCTCCGGCTCCCTGCGCGCCCACATCGAGGCCGTCTTCCCGCTCGCCGATGCAGCCAAGGCCCACGCCCTGGGCGAGACGGGACGCACCACCGGCAAGATCGTGCTGACCGTTTCCTGAGCACCGATGCTGCGGCGCAGGCGCAGGCACCAGGGAGTACTCCCGCGGTGCCCCCAGCGGCGAACCCTGTGGTGCGGTCGTCGAGTGGGTGACGACCTCGGAGCCCCAGCCCCGAACTGGACCAGGGCGACGGGAGAGAACCGCTCGGCGCCGATGGACCAGCCGCGTTCACGGGCTCGGTCTCTCGCGGCCTGGCGACGCTGCACACGGCAGTCGCCACGACCGTGCCCCTTCGCAACGGCATCGCACCGTTTCACCAGACCGGGCGCCACGGCGGGATCGTGTCTCCAGCCAACGCGCGGATCACCGCCGCGAGTTCGGCGCGCGGAACCTGCCGGCCGGCCTCGTGAAGCTGCCCCGTCAACCGCGCCTCCAGCTCATGCAGGATCCGGCCGGCCACAGCAAGGTGCTCGTGCGCCTTGTCGGTGAGGACGACGAGTTTGCGGCGGCCGCCGGCAGGGTGCGGTCGCCGCTCGACGTAACCCCGCCTCTCCAGATCGTCGATGATCTGGCCGGCAGCCTGCTTGGTGACCCCGAGCTGCTCGGCCAGCTCGCTGCTCGTCGCACCGGAACCGCGTAGCGCCTGGAAGACCAGGCCATGCATGGGGCGCAGGTCGGCGTAGCCGACGGCGTCGAGACGGTTCACGAACTCGGAGAGGACGAGCTGGAAGGCCATGCCGAGCAGGAAGGTGAGTTCGGCGCGTTCGAGGGGGTCACGGTTTTCCACCGGGTCATCTTGACACACCTGAATAAAGCCACTTTACTCAGCGCAAGTAAAGTGGCTTTACAAAGAGGGGTGTACATGTACGTGGTCAGCGAAAGCGAGCAGCGGACGACCAGGACGCCGAGCGGTTCGATGTTCGGTCTGGCTGCCCCCAGCCAGGGCAGCACCGAGGTCAGCACCTGGCGAGTGGAGATCGGCGCGGGCTCCGCCACGCCGGTGCACGTCATCGACCGTGAACAGGTGTGGATGCCTCTGTCGGGCGAGTTCGAGATCGAGGTGGAAGGCAGCACGGGGGAGGCCACGACCGGTCAGGCCGTCATCGTGCCCGCCGGCGCGGTACGGCGGCTGAAGGCCGTGGGTGGCCCGGCGGAGGCCCTGGTCGCCATGGCCGTGGGCGGCAAGGCGATGCTGCCTGGCAGCGAGGACAGGATCCCGCTTCCCTGGGCCGAGTGACTCCTGGCCCGTCGACGGCCCGGCCAGGCCCCCGATCGTTCCGGCGGCCCGTTCGCCGTCGAGGCCGCGCAGCAGGTGTGTGACCGCGCTGGGCCGCAGGACGGGAACACGACCAGGGTGGCACGGCCTGGCAGGTGCGGACGGCGTGGTCCTGGACGAGGCGCGCAGGCGCGGTACCTCACCGGATCGCTGGACATGTTCGAGAACGAAGGGGTGGACACCGCACTGTGATTCACCTGCGAGCGGTTACAGCAGGCTCGGGGAGCCAGACCTTGGCCCGTACGGTGTCGCCGGATGCTCGACGAGAAGCGCTGGGAACCGAAGAAGGTGGGCCACACGATGGCAGCCAGATACAGGCGCAGTTGATGTATCAAGACCCAGCCCCGGCAGCACCCCGCCTACAACCGCGATCATCCGTCAGGACGCGTGCGGACCGACGGATGATCGTCGCTCAGAGTGCCCCGCGACCAGCGGGACCCGTGGGGCACTCGCCGAAGGCCCGGCCGACGCCGGAGCGGCGAAGAGCTTGGCACGCGGGGCCCGCGGAACCGGGTAACGTCATTGTCATGTTCTTCCAGACACTGATTTACGAGCGGGAGCGTGACGGGCCCCCGCGCTGACGTCCTGCGACGTCGCCGCGCCCATCCCCCTACCGACGAATCCGTAGATCACTTCACATCGCCACCGGGAGAACCCATGACCGACAGCAAGAACATCAACAACCCCGTGGGCCAGGGGGGCGGCCAGCGCAAGAGGCAGTCCCGCGCCGAACGGCAGAACCACGGTCCGCACCGCAACTTCGACCGCAGCAGCGCCGCCGACCGGAAGGCAGAGCTGGTTCGCAAGATGCGCGAAAAGACAGGCGCGGCTGAGGCCGCCGGGCAGTCGAGCGACAACAACACCGCCCAGAGCTGACGCACCGCCGCCACAAGGCGGCACCGCACGGCCCCAGGGGCCCGGACCGCGCGACACGGTCCGGGCCCCTGGGGCCGTATCGGGGCACTGGTGCCTCGTCCCGGCGCTGATGCCGTATCGCGGCTCTGCTCTCGTACCGGGCACCGTCGACCCGCTGGTAGGCACTGGGCGGCATGCCGTACTCCGCGCGAAAGGCGGGTCCGGCCCGCGAGGGTCCGCACCCGCGGAACGCGCGTGGCCCCGCGTTCGGACATCGCCAGGACGACCGCGGTCAGGAGCTCCTCGCGGTCCAGATGGCCCGCACCCTCGACCGAGGCGCCGTGCAGTCCGGACAGCAGGCCGGTCAGGACCGGATCGGTCAGGACGGGGTCCGTGACCAGCGGCAGCGGCGTGGCACCGGTGTGCCGGTCGGTGGCGTCGGCGGGTATCTCGCCCACCGCGGACGGGCCCATGCGCGCGATGCGTCACTGCGTGATGGCCTCGCTCCCGCCGGCGGCTGTCCGGCCAGGCACACCCGGGCGTCGTTGCAGCGGCTTCAGGCCCGGCCCGGCCGGGCCGCTCTCCTCGGCCGACTGCGCTGCCCGGGGCAGGATCAGCCGGTGGCGGACCTGCGGGCGGTGGCCGTGGCGGCGTTCGGGTGGATGGCGAAGACCTGGTCCAGGCCGACGATGCGCAGGATGCGGGTGGTGTTGGCGGGAACCGCGGCGAGGGCTATGCGGCCGCCGTGTTCGATGGCCAGGTTCCGGGCGGACAGCAGAGCGCTGATCCCGCTGGAGTCGCAGAAGGCCAGGCCGGCCAGATCCAGGACCAGCAGTTGCCCCGAGGCGAACGGCAGGTCGTCCACGGCCTTGCGCAGTTCGGGCGCCGTCTCGTGGTCGAGGTCACCGGTGATCTCCAGTACGGGACCGGTGACGGCTTCGCGGGTGGTGATCGTCAACGGTCTCATGTCAGACCTTCGCTCCGGGGGTCGGAAGGGCGGCGGGCACGCCGAGGGCGAGTAGCGCGGTGTCGTCGTCGAGCCCGTCGCCGAAGGAGGCGAGCAGTCCGCTCAGGGCGGTGATCAGAGCCTTCGGCCCCGCCGGCGGCTGGGCCGCGGTGAAGGCGCGCAAGGCGTCGTCGCCGTAGAGCTCGCGATCGGGTCCGGTGCGGGCTTCGGTCAGGCCGTCGGTGTAGAGGAGCAGGGTGTCTCCGGGCAGCAGCCGCGCACGGGCGGCTGTGAACGAGGCCTGGGGCAGGACACCGACGAGCAGCCCGCCCGGAGTGGGCAGGTAGTCGGCGCTTCCGTCCGCGCGCTGGATCAGCGCGGAAGGATGACCGCCGGAAGCCAGGTGCACGCCGAAGTGCCCGTCGTCGGGTTCCAGGACACCGAATATGGCGGTGCAGTAGCGGGTGTCGCCGCTGGTGTACCGATCGTGCAGCACCGTGTTCAACGTGTTCAGCACGGTGACGGGGTCGGCGTCGTGCAAGGCGGCGGCGCGCAGGGTGTGGCGGGTCAGAGAGGTGACCGCGGCGGCCTGGGGGCCCTTGCCGCACACGTCGCCGAGGAAGAACGCCCACCGGCCGCTCCCCACGGGGAACAGGTCGTAGAAGTCGCCGCCCAGGAGATCCGGGGAGGCGGTGTGGTAGTAGGAGCCGGTCTCCAGGCCCGGAACCTCGGGCAGTTCGGGGGGCAGCAGGCTCTGCTGGAGAACGGCCAGCGCCTCCTGGAGCCGGATGCGGTCGGCCTCGGCCTGCCGGCGTGCTTCCTCGGCCGCCTTGCGGCCGCGCAGCAGCTCGGCCTCGTACGCGCGGCGCTCACGGGCGTCGAAGACGGTGGTGCGGATCAGCATGGGCTCGCCGTCCTCGCTGGTCTTCACCTTCGAGGTGACCAGCGCCGGCATCCGCTGCTTGCCGGCGGTCTTGATGTCCATGGCTATGCCACTGACCTCGCCCTTCATCTGCAACAGCGGCGCGAAGTGCGTCTCGTGGTACAGCTTGCCGCCCACCGTCAGCAGATCGGCGAACCTCATCCGGCCCACGACACGGGACCGCTCCAGGCCCAGCCAGTCCAGCAGCGTGGTGTTGATCTTTGCGATGGTGCCGTCCATCAGAGTCGAGAGGTACCCGCACGGCGCCTGTTCGTACAGCTCCTCGGCGCTGTCCTCCAGCAGCGATGTGAACACCGCGTCCGTGGCGTCCACGTCCTGCTCCTCCCCCGGCTCGGGCGCCGACTGGTCGGTGCGGCACATCATCAGGCCGCTCCCATGAAGTCGGTGATCGCCGCCAGGGTGGCCTGCGGCGCGCTCAGCTGCGGGCAGTGCCCCGTCGCCTCCAGGGTCACCAGGCGGCTCCCGGGAATCGCGTCCCGGACGAAGGCACCGACCTCCCGGGGAGCGATCACGTCCTGCCTGCACTCCAGGATCAGCGTCGGCACCGTGATCGTCTTCAGATCCTGGCGGCTGTCGGACAGGAACGTCGTGCGGGCGAAGACCCGGGCCATGTCCGGGTCGGTCGCGCAGAACGAGGTCGTCAGCTCCTGGCCGAGTTCCGGCCGGTCCGCATTGCCCATGATGACCGGGGCCATCGCCGCCGACCAGCCCAGATAGTTCGACTCCAACGACTCCAGCAGCTCGTCGATGTCCTCGGCGCTGAACCCGCCCCGGTACTCCTCGTCGTCGATGTAGCAGGGCGAGGGCGCGACCATGACCAGGCGGGACAGGCGCTGCGGCGCCTTCGCCGCCGCGAGCACCCCGACCATCGAGCTGACCGAGTGGCCCACGAACGTCACGTCCCGCAGGTCCAGTTCCTCACAGACGTCCAGCACATCCTGCGCGTAGCCCTCCAGCGAGCTGTAGCGCCACTCGTCCCAGGCCGACGGGTCCGCCCGGCCTGAACCCACGTAGTCGAACAGCACCACCCGATAGCTCTCAGCCAGCGCGGGAACCACCAGACGCCACATGTTCTGGTCACAGCCGAACCCGTGAGCCAGCAGGAGGACCGGCCCGTCCGCACGGCCTGTGACGGTGACGTTGTTCCTGCGACGGATATCCATACCCGCCAGTTTCCCATCCACCGTCCCGCCCCAGGCAGGGGGCCCTGCGCCCGGGCGCCCCTGCGTTAGGCCAAGATCAGTGGCTCGGCACGCAACCCCTGCGTCCGCATCAGCGGGGCCGGTCACGGCCCTCTCCGCAGTGCCCTCCTCGACGGAACGTCCCTACGCGCGTCGACGGAACGTTCCTACGGGCGCGAGGAGCACCGGGGCCTGATGGTCAAGGGTCGTTGACGCCCCCAGGGCAGTCAGCGGCACATCTTCCGCCGCCGATCACCGACGTCGTCCATCGTCGCTCGGCCGGGGAGCCCCGTCCAGGAACGGTACGTCCCCGGCCTTGCCGCGGATATGTCAGGTCAGCGGGGCGGGAGCCTGGGCACCGTAGAACGTGAGCGGGGGCCAGCCCTTCGACTCTGCGATCGCCGACAGTGCGTTGGCGACCTCCAGGGGAGTGATCTCCTGCGCCGAGGGATAGCCGTTGGGCCAGTCCACCCGGACGCTGAACGTCATTTCCATCATGAGGTCCGATTCGGCCATGCTCGCGCTGGTCTCGAACTTGGTCCCCGGTGCGAAGACCGCCGGCGCTTGTGTCGCCTTCGTGTCGTCGGCCTCGGCAGTTCCGGCCGAAGCGAATACGGCCCCCGCCGCCGCCGTCCCCGAATATCCCAGCAGCGAACGTCTGGACATGTTCGACATGTGGCCCCCTCTTTTTGAAGAGCTCCCACCCCTCGCGGGAGCCGAAAGCGATCATATGAACGGCTCCTCGGCGGAGGGGCAGCTTCCGCCGAAACGAGAGAAGAGACCAGGCCACGTGTAATGGCGGCAAGCCGCTACCCCTGCTCGTCGGCCACCGCACGGGCTGTGAACCTGTATGCATATGCCGGTTCCACCAAGCGCTCCGCAGCCCACGCCCCTTCGCCAAGGAGGCTGTGGCCGCCTCCCAGAACGACCTCACATGCGTCGGAGCGCGAAGGCACAGCAGCCGCTCCTACCGACCACAAGCGATCGGAACGGGTCTCGCCTGCATCGATGCCGACCCTGATGGCAGCCGCGTGGTGCACCCTCGTGGCGTGCTGTCAGGGCCCCTACTCGTAGCTGTCGTATGCGGGCTTCCCGGCCGGCCTGTAGGCGCCGACGACGGTGCCGCTCTTCGTCGTCGAGACACCCACCGGCTCCAGAGCGGTGGGAACCGTTCCGTCGGCGAACAGCCGTTTGCCGGTGCCGATGATCACCGGGTGGATGGTCAGCCGGTACTCGTCGACCAGGTCGTGCCGCATGAGCGTCTGGGCGAGGTCTCCGCTGCCGACGACGTTGATGTCACCGCCGTCGGACGCCTTCAGCTCGCGCACGGCATCGGCGACGTCGCCCTCCAGCAGGGTGGCGTTCTCCCACTCCAGGGACGTCAGGGTCCGGGACGCCACGTACTTGCGCATGCTGTTCATCCGCTCGGTGAACGGGTTGCCAGGATCCGCGGTCGGCCAGTACGCCGCGAAGATGTCGTACGTCTTGCGGCCGAGCAGCATCGCGTCGGAGTTCTCGTACCAGCCGGCGATGGCCTCGCCGACCTGGTCGTCGGACACCGGCTTCTGCCAGCCGCCGTGCTCGAAGCCGCTCTCGGCGTCCTCGTCCGGACCGCCCGGCGCCTGCATGACGCCGTCCAACGACAGGAACGTACAGACGATGATCTTACGCATGGTGTGCTCCTTCGTGTCGATGGGTGGACTGTGCGACCGCCGGAAACTCATCGGCGGGGCCTGGTCAGCGTGGCAGGAGCTGAAGGGATCGTTCCACGGCCGCCGGCGTTCGTCGTGGCCCTTCGCCCGGGACCTCAGGCGTGGATCGGGAAAGAGGCCTGGAACGCCAGGCGTTCGTCGGCCGCGTCGCCGATGCGAGCGAGGATCTCGTCCAGCGCGATGAACTCTTCCCATGCCGCCCGGCCCGTCGCCCGGGCCAGCCGGGCCACGACGAGATCCTCCAGTTCAGGGACACGCTTGTTCTTCCAGATCTTGTCGGCGAGGCTGACCAGCAGGTCCTCGAAGTCGACCTCCGCCTCCGCCCATGACGCGTGGGTCGCGGCGAAGCGCGCGAACTCCGGTCCGATGCCGTGGCCGAGCAGAAGCGCCTGCCCTGCCTCCTCGTGTGCCGACCCGGGACCGCCGAGCTCGTCGAGGTGCACCGTCTTTCCTATGTCGTGCGTGGCGGCCCCGAAAAGCACTGCGTCACGGTCGAAGATCACGGCGGGGTAGCGCTCTTGCATCCAGCCGACCAGCCGGCGCGCGACGTCATGGACGGCGCGCAGGTGCGCTGCCAGCCGTGGTGGGCTTCCCAGCCGCGTCAGAAGTTCAGCGACACGGTCCGGCAGAGGAGACAGGGGCGGATCGACAGCGCCGCTTATCGCTCTCGTCAAGAGGGTGTCGGCCATCACCGCTACAGGGTACTGACCCCGCCCTCCTCCCATGGCCACACCGTGGTTCTCGCAGCGAACACGAGATCCTGGAGCTGCGTGATCGGCAGGCGGGGTCATCGCAGGCGCCGAGGGCGGTTCGCCGCTCGGTGCGGCTGAGCGCCTGGCGACCCTGCGCGAAAAGGCGCAGCTCACGATGCGAGTCTCGCCACAGGACAGGGCACCCCGGGCCGGGTGGACGGCGTCGAGGAACGATCAGGCCCGCCGTCCCGCAAGCTGGGGGACGTCCCCAAGGTTTTGAGGCTGTCGGCCAGGTGCGTCCACTGCCGCGGGGCAGAAGCACCGTCGCCCGAAGCGAGCGGGACGAGCTCATCTCGCGCATCCCGTGGAACATCGTGCTGCTCATCGGCGGGCTCCTCACCTGCGTCGGCCTGATGCAGGAGCTGGGCGCCTTCACCCGTATCAGTGAGCTGCTGCTGGGCATCACCGGTGGGCCGATTCTCGGCGCCGCGGAGCCCGATGACCGTGGGGGCTCTCTTCCGGCAACTCCTGCGGTGCGGGCTGGTGTCGGTGGTCGCGGGCCGCGCTCTGGCTTGCTTGGCCTTCGGGTGGTGGTGACCGGCGCAGAGGGATGAGTCCACGGCTCCGCTCACCGGCCCTGGTCACCTGGCACGGCAGTAACAGCGGTGGTGCCACAACGTCCACGACCGTGCACCCCGTGGGCGCGGGTGCCACTGGGGGCGGGTGCGATGGATCCGGCCTGAGCGCCGTGCATCGCCTGCGGGCATCGCGGGTCCCTGCCCGGTGGGCAGGGACCCGCGACATGGAACAGAGGGGAGCCCGGGGGCCTGCCCCTACGATCAGCGTCCTGGCCGGCGCCGCTCATGGCCTGATGCCGGTCGAAGAACCGGGCTCACCTCAGGTGTCCGGTCGCAGGAACCGGACCTACTTCAGGTGGCGGTCGTAGAACCGGCCTCCGTCCTCCATCTCGAACCAAGGGGTCCCGATGTGTCCGCCCATGTTGGCGTGCAGCGTCTTCTCCCTGCTGCCGAAGGCGTCGAACAGGTCCAACGCCCGCTGCCGGGGGTTCCCTTCGTCGTCCCACTGCAGCAGGAACAGCAGCGGAACCGTGAGCTGCCGGGCCTCCTCGCGCTGCGCGCGGGGCACATAGCCCCCGGCGAAAAAGCCGGCAGCCGCGATGCGCGGCTCTGCCACCGCCAACCGGATGCCGACGGCAGTCCACCCCGAGTACCCGACCGTATGGCCGATCTCGGGCAACGACTGGAGTGTGTCCAGGGCGGTCTGCCACTCCGGGACCGCCTTTTCGACCAGCGGGCTGATCAGGGACTCGAAGAGCTCGTCGACCGGCTCGCCCGCCTGCATCGCCCGGCGGAGGTCGGCACGTGCCTGCTCGTCCGCGGCGGAACGGGGCCGGTCCCCGCACCCATGGGCGTCGATGGTGGCCACCGCGTAGCCGTACGCCGCCGTGTGCCGGGCCCGGGCCACCAAACGGGACGCGCTTTTGGGCAGGCCGTTGTTGTGGGCCATCAGGATCAGCGGAGCCGGTGCGGATCCAGGCGTCCACAGGGTGCCGGGGATCTCGCCGATGGTGAATTCGCGTTCGAGGATGCCGTCGTCGAGGCACTGCTCGGATGTGAAGTGCATGGTCGTGTCCTTCGGGAGTGCTGTGAATACGGCGCTCCCGGACGACCTACCGCCCGACCGTGACTCCGCAGGAGAGCACCCATGTCGATACTGCGTTCACGGGTACCACCTCCTCGTTCTGTCGCACGGCCTACGGAAACGTAGCAGCGGCCACCGTGGTCCGCCAATCAGTTCCGAGGGGTTTTCCGGACCGGTCGCCGGTGTACGGCGTCGGCGATGACCGCGGTGACGAGCTTGTTGACAACTGCCGGGGACGGGGCGTCGCGGTCCGCGTGGAGGAGGTGCCCTCCCCCGACCAGGGAGAGGGTGAGCGAGTCGATGTCGGCGTCGGCCGCGATACGGCCCAGGTCACGCTCGTCGGCCAGGTAGGCGGAGACCGCGGTCGTGGCTTCGGCCAGGATCGCGATGCCGCCCCCGGGCCTCGCCTGCCGGAGTCGCGCGCGCAGCTCGTCCCGAAAGGTGATGAGCGGGATGATCGCCACCGGAATCGGGCCGAACAGGGCGGTCAGCGCGGCGGTGAGGTTCTCGGCCACCGTGCCGGTTCCCGCAGACTCACGGAGCTCACCCGCCTGCGCCTCCAGCTGCGCGGCCCGGTCGAGCACGAGGGCGGCGAGGAAGGCGTCGAAGTCGCTGAAGTGCCGGTGCAGAACGCCCTTCGCGCAGCCCGCTTCGTCGGTGACGGCCCGGCTGGTCAGGCCGTTCGGTCCGTCCCGCAGGAGCACGCGTTCGGCAGCGTCGAACAGTTGCTGTCGAGCGTCACGAAGGTGCACTCCTGTCGGCACTCGCAAACCTTTCCCGTGCACCGGCATGCCGGCATCCGTTGCCTAGTGGGCATGCGCCCACTAAGGTGGGCGCATGCCCACTGTACCGCGAGGCCAACGGGTTCCGGCCCCGTCGGAGCCGCACGAAGTCAGGCGTATGGCCGAGTCGTTCGGCGTGGACGCGCAACGCTACGACGCAGCCCGGCCCGGCTATCCCGACGCGTTGGTGGCCCGGATCGTCGCCAGGAGCCCGGGGCCCGACGTGCTCGACGTCGGCTGCGGCACCGGCATCGCAGGCCGCCAGTTCCAGGCGGCCGGTCGCACCGTACTCGGCGTGGAACCGGATGCGCGCATGGCCGACTTCGCAAGGGCCCGCGGTCTGACGGTCGAGGTGGCGGCGTTCGAAGCCTGGGAGCCGGCGGGCCGGACGTTCGACACGGTCGTCGCCGCCCAGTCGTGGCACTGGGTGGATCCGGCAGCCGGGACCAGGAAGGCAGCGCGTGTACTGCGCCCAGGTGGCCTGCTCGCGATCTTCGGGCACGTGTACGAGCCACCTGTCGAGGTGGCCGAACCCTTCGCCGCTGCCTACCGGCGGGTCGCTCCCGACTCGCCGCTCAACGGCCGGCCTGCCCGGAATCCCCTCGCCCTCTACCAAGCCGGATACGCGAATTTCGCCGACAGAATGCGCGAGACGGGTCAGTTCCGCGAACCCGAACAGTGGCGCTTCGACTGGCAGCAGTCCTACACGCGCGACCAGTGGCTTGAGCTGCTGCCCACCACCGGCGGCCTCACCCAGCTGCGTCCGGAGCAACTCGCCGACGTTCTGGGCGCGGCAGGGAGCGCCATCGACGCCCTGGGAGGACGCTTCACGATGGAGTTCACCACGTTGGCCACCACCGCCGTACGCGTCGGCACCGCCTGAGCCGAAGCCCGGTCCCTGCCGAAGCCCTGGGAGCCCGCGGTCCTGGTGGGCGCCCTGCCCGGTGCGCGGAGCCCGGCGCCCCGCGAGGGACGGCCGACACGGTCCACCGGATCACGCGTGCTCGGGCAGATCCATGAGCGAGAGGCCGCCGGGTCAGCGCGGTGGCCGCCCCGTACGCCCAGGTGCGCCTAGATGGCCCGCTCCCCCGCCCTCACCCACGCGGCGAACTCCTCGATGCCGTCGATGAGCGCCTCGAAGCGGAAGGAGTGGAACAGGTCGAAGGCGTGGTGCGCGCCCGGCATCTCGACGTACACGACCGGCGATGTGGAGACGGAGCGCAGGGCGGTGACAAGGGCCTTGGGGTTCTCCGTGTCCACCAGTTCGTCCAGGTCGCCGTGGGCGATGAGGAACGGCGGAGCGTCCGCCCGGACAAGGTTCACCGGCGAGGTCGCGGGGTCCCCGTCGAAGTACACCCCGAGATAGCCGTTCAGAGCTATGGCGGCGCTCACGGAGGTGTCCGCGTCCTCGAACCCGGGCTGGTAGCGGCGTTCATTGGGGATGAGAGCGGCGAGCGCCGCCATGTGCCCGCCTGCGGAGCTGCCCGACACGAACACGGCGGCAGCGGGGCCGGCGCCGTACTCCTGAGCGTGCTCGCGCGCCCAGGCGATCACCTTCTTCGCGTCGATCAAGTGAGCGGGATGTGAAAAGGCGGGCCGTAGACGGTAGTTGGCGCTGATGCAGACCCAGCCCTGGCCGGCGAGGCGGTAGAGCAGGGGAAGTGACTGGGTGTTCTTCCTGCCTTGGTCGTAGTGGCCACCATGGAAATGGATCAGCACGGGGCCGCCCGCGGGGCGGGAGCGGTGGTGGTACACGTCGAGGAGGTTTCGGTGGCCCGCGTCCCCGTAACTGAGGTTGCCCACCCGCCTGACGTCGCGGCGCCGGCGGAAGACGGGCCTCAGCAGAATGCGCGCCAGTGGAGGCCGGCGGCGCGTGCCCGTACCGGCGCCGAGCGCTTCGCCCAGGGCGAGCTGGACGACTCGCGCGGTCCGCATCCCGCGCAGGGCGACCACCACGAGCCCGGCGGCCGCAGCCGCGGCGACACCGACGACCACCGTGTCGGCCGTCGTGGCGATGTCCCCCTCCGCGAAGGCCAGCGCGGTCGACGCGCCCAGCGCGTAGATGACGAGGAACGGCATCTCGTTGAAGACAAGACCGAGCCGGTAGCTGAAGTAGAAGAGCGGCTTCGGTCCGCGGATGCGGACCAAGCAGAACACCACGATCAGCACAGCCAGCAACACCGTCGTCAGATAACCCGCCGCCATCAGACCCCCCCCCAGCTCGACCGACATCTCTAAAGTACCCCATCTGTGGTACCACAGATGGGGTACTTTAGGGAGGTGAACAAGGAGAGACGCGATCGCCTGGGCGATGCCGCCATCGAGGTACTGGCAGAATCCGGCAGCAGAGGCCTGACACATCGGGCCGTCGACGCCACTGCGGGTGTGCCGCTCGGGACGGCCAAGAACTACTTCCCCACCAGGGATGCGCTGTTGCGGGCGAGCACGGAGCGCATCATCGAGCTGTACGCGGCGATCCCGAGGCCCGTCCCCGCGGATCGGGCAGGCCTCGCCGACCTGCTACGCACGCTCCTGGAGCACGCGGAGGGACCCGGCCGCGTGCGGGTGCGCGCGCTCATGGAACTGCAACGCGAGGCGACACGCGTCCCTTGGCTGGCGGCACCGCTCGACGCCTTCGCCGCCGCCGACTTCGCGTACTTCGAACAAGCGCAGCGCAGCGCAGGCCTGCCCGTGAGCCGGCAGCGGGCCGCCGCCGTCACCATGGCCCTGCACGCCGCACTCCCCCACCTGGTGGCCGACGCCCCGGCCACGCGGGCGGCAGCCGGACTCGACGACATCGCCGGGTTCGTCGACGACCTCCTGGTCACGGTGTACGGGGAAGCGTGACATCACCCGGCCCCTTCACGTCGTCGGCCGCCCTTGCCGGTGCCCGCTCGGTCGCGTACCCGAGGAGCAGCGGTGGGGCCCGGGAAGCGGTCGCCGCGGTGTCGGCCTCCGCCTCACCGTCGAGGCCGAGTTGCCGGGCATGTGTCACGTGGACGGACCGGGTGCCGAGGTTCGCCGGGTACGGTCCCGCTGCGCGATGGCCTCGGCAACTTCTTGGACCGCGCGACGAAGGAGGTCGCCGTAGGGGTCCTGCGGCAGAGCGCACGCCGTCGCCCGGGCCTCCTCGATGTGCTCGGTGGCCGCTTCGAAGGAGCCGAGACGGCGGTAGTTGTCGGCCAGGTTGAGGTGCAGGGAGGGGTAGAAGCCGGCGATGTGCAGTCCGGCCTGGTGCTCCTGGACGCGCTGCTCGGTCACGGCGTCGGCGGCGTCCAGGGCCCGGACGTCCCAGGCGAGGGCCTGGGCGGGATCTTCGTAGAGGTCTGCGAGGTGGTGGGCGAGGGAGCAGCGGTGCAGCGGGTCGCCGGTGACGCCGATCGAGGACCACAGGTCCAGAAGTTTCCGGCGGGCGACGACGGGGTCACCTGCGTGGCCTTCGGCGACAGCTCGGCCTATGGCTTCCATGGTGGGGTCGGAACTGACGGGTGCGGTGGTCATGGTGTTCCTCGTCGTGTCAGGCGGAGCCGTCGGGCTTCGCGGGGGGCTTGATGGGCATGGCAAGGGTGGTGAGATCGCCGCGGTCGGCCGAGCGGATCGTCACGGGCTGGTCGTGTCCCCTCAGGTCGAGCATGACGTCGGGGCCGATCGCCGTGCTCACGGCGGGATAGAGGGTCGTCAGCTCGAACCAGATGCGGAGGGCGGGGCCGGTCACCGTAGCCGGGAGCGGGGTGGAGAGCTGATCGCCGTCTGCTCCCGCGACGCCGACCGTGCGGTCGGCGATGTGCAGCGCCGTTCGCCGGCCGGGGTGGTCCTGCAGAGCCCGTAGGAGCGATTCCTTCGAGACCGTGGCACGTGTGGAGACCGCACCCAGTGACGCGAGCACCAGGCGATGGTCGGGATACGCGTCGGGCAGCAAACGGCAGTACCGGTCCTCCCCGTCCTCCACACGGAGCCAGATCCCGTGCGGCACGGCTTCGAGCCGCACCAAGGCACTGCGGCGGATCTCTGCGACCGCGATCCGCAACTCGTCGCCGGCCACCGTGCCGGCCCAGCTCTGCTCCGGTGGTTCGGCCGGCATCAGGGTCCGGGTGGAGAGGCGGTAGCGGTCGGTCGCGGTCAGGGCGACCGCCTCATGGCTGGTCTCGACACGCAGACCGCCGAGCACCGGCGTAGCAGTGTCGTAGGCGGACGCGGTCAGGGTCTGCTCGACCGCGTCCGCCAGCACGGGGCCCCGCAGCGCGACGATCGGCAGACCTGGTTCGTTGCTGAGCGTCGACCTGATGACGGCGGCCTTGCGCTGTGCCGCTGCCGCGTCTGCGACCACGTCGGACACATGCTCGTCGAGCAGCCGGAGTGCCTCTCGGGGCGTGGAGCCGAGCACCGCTTCCACACCCGCCAGGGGCATGGCGATCTCGCGGAGCCGACGCAACACGGTCGCAGGCTCCACCTGGTCGGTGCCGTAGTAGCGGTAGCCCGTGACCGGGTCGACCTCGGCGGGGGGCAACAGCCCGGAGTCGGCGTAGAAGCGCAAGGCGCTGGAGGTCAGACCGGTGCGCTGGGCGAAGATTCCGATCGGCATCAGCTCGAAGTTCGGCACCTCGCCATCATCGGGCTTCACCCAACTCGAAGGTCAACAGCGCTGGGCCGAGGCACCGCCTGACCACCGGCGACAAGCAGGGGGTGCCCGGCCGGTCGCGGTCGTCGGTGGTCCGGCATGATGAACGGGTGAGCACCATCATCGAGTTCTTCGCGGCTCCGGATGACGCGTCCGCTGCTCGGGTTCTCCGGACCGGGCCGCACCGCGTCTTCGCGTCGCTCTCCTTCGGCAACTTCGATCCCGAGGAAGCTGTGATCGAGTGGGAGTGCCTTCTTGCCGGCGGCAGCTTCGAGGAACTCGTCGATGCCGGCGAGCCGCGGTTCGTCGCCGGTCAGGACGATGACGGGTGCGTCGTCTTCGCGATCTCGACTCGCCTGGCCGCAGCACTCACCGGGGCTGAGCGGTCGGTCGTGCAGGACGCCGCTGCCGCGTGGTCCTTGCGGCGCGCGGAGGACGGGGATGTTCTGGATGCGGACATCGCCTCCGTGATCCTGGGGGACCTGACTGATCTCGTGAGCAGCGCCCGAGCCCAGGGACACGGCGTCTACTGCTGGACCGCTTAGCGCTCACGTCCGGAACCCGTCGGGAGAGTGCCGCAATGGTGGTGCCGAACAAGGTACGGGCGCCCCCCACGCAGCATGTCTCGACTTGCACAGAATCGCTCGCGCCGGTGACCGTCCCGCTCGGTGCAGTGGTTGCTTCCGGACCGTTACCACATGCCTTTTCCGGCTCCGTTCTGTCCCACCGTCCGGCTTAACGCAGCGGCATGTCGAGTTCCGTGGTTTCGGGCGTTGCTCATCCTGTGGTTCGTGACGCGAAGCGCTGCGAGAAGGGATGCGCGTTTCCTTCGCAGCCCGGTACCGGCCCACCGTTACTGTTGAGCAGTAGCGCAGTTCTCTCGGCCACAGGGAAGGTGTCGTTGGTGAACGGCGCGGAAATGGCGCGGACACGCGTGCTGGGAAATCTGATCGCTGCCAGTCACCTGATGACTCTGGAGCAGTTGCCGGGCACGGTGGCGTCGCACGCTGCTCGGGCAGGCTGGCCGGGGGTACTCATCTATGTGGCCGACCTGCAGCAGGAACGGCTTTACCTGCTTTCCGGGAATGTCGACGTCAGTCGCTACGGCGACGATGCGCCCACAGAGTTGGCCATTGAGGGAACCGTGCCCGGGCGGGCCTTCCAATTGGGAATGATCGCTCCGGCCTCCGCGGCGACGACGGGACAGTGGTGGGTCCCGCTGCTGGACGGCGCCGAGCGCCTGGGTGTCCTTCGCGTGGGTTTCGCGGGCTCCGGGGTCGAGGTGGACGAGGATCTGAACCAGCTCGCCGGACTCGTCGCGCTTCTTCTGGAAAGCAAGCGAGGGACGAGTGACTCGTATTCCCGTCTTGTCCGGCGCCGCACGATGAATGTCGCGGCCGAGATGGAGTGGCACCTCATGCCGCCCCGGACTTTCGCCACGGACCGTGTTCTGATCAGCGCTGTGATGGAGCCGGCCTACCAGGTCAGTGGTGATGCCTTCGACTACGCCCTGGCGGGAGAAGTCATGCACCTTTCCGTGTTCGACGCCATGGGTCACGACACAGCAGCCGGGCTGACCGCGAATCTCGCCCTGGCCGCTGCTCGCAACTTCCGGCGTCAGGGTGCCGACCTCCTGCAGACCGCTGAGGGAGTCGCGAAGACTCTGGACGAGCAGTTCGCGGGGTCCCGCTACGCCACGGGTGTCCTGGCCGACCTTCACCTGTCCACGGGCGTCCTGACCTGGACGAACTACGGTCACCACCCCCCGGCGGTCATCCGTGGGAACCGGACGGTCGTGCACCTCTCGTGCCCGCCCGCTCCCCCCATGGGGTCCGGGCTGGGTGTGCCCGGCGTCCTGGCCCGCGACCAGTTCGAACCGGGTGACCGCCTGCTGCTCTACACCGACGGCATCACCGAAGCGCGCAACGGCACGGGGCAGGAGTTCGGCCTCGCTGGTCTGACCCACTTCCTCATCCGCCACCACACCGACGGCCTGCCTGTACCGGAGACCTTGCGCCGCCTGATCAGCCACCACCTGGAATATCACCACGGCCGCCTTGAGGACGACGCCACCGTGCTCCTCCTGGAGTGGCACGGCCCTACTCCTTACCAGCCCACCCAGTTGCAGGCATTGATGGGGCTGCCCCCCACCACCGCACCGGAAACCATCGCCGACGCATGGCGGCAGCAGCCGGCGGACGGTGACGCCGGCTGATCGCGGACATCCGAACGGCGGCACAGAGGGCGCCCCACTGCTTCGTGAGGCGCCCTCCGTGCTTTCCCAGGTCCGGTCGTCGAGCGGCGCTCCGTGCCGCGCGGCAGGGAGGCCGCACCGGCCGCGCGGGGAGCCCCGGCGCGAAGGACGGGCTCAGCGGGTGACGACGTGGCGTTCGTTCGGGACGCAGTGGGTCATCGTGAGCCCGGTGACGTCCCGGGGCGGGTTCTCGCCGAGGCGGGCGAGCCGCTTGCTCTCCTCGTCGCTGAGGTTCTGGGTGGCGAGCGGCGGCAGGTGCTTGACGTCTCCGGGGGCGATGCCCAGGCCCTCGCCCACGCGCAGGCCCAGGTCGGTCTCCGCCATCAGGCAGTGCCACACCATGCGTTCCTGGACCGGACGGGTGCACTGCGCGAAGAGGTCGGTGAAGTTCTTGACCAGGTCGTCACGCTCCCACTGCTCCATCAGCTGATAGCGCTGGCCGGCTTGCAGGTAGTCGTTCGTGCGCGGCAGCCTCGCGCGGGTGAGGCGGCCGTGGATCGTCGGCCCTTGTTCGTCGTGCGTCGGATACTCGCCTTCCCGGAGGCCTCCGGTGATCGACGGTTCGTAGTTGACCTCGGGGTTCTCACCGCCATGGCTGTTGTCGTAGGCCATCTGGCCGTCCCGCTGGTTCGTGGCGACCCGGGCGTGCTTGGCCTGGTTGACCGGAAGCTGGAGGTAGTTCGGGCCCACTCGGTACCGCTGGGTGTCGCTGTACGAGAAGGTCCTGCCCACCAGCATCTTGTCGTCGGAGAAGTCGAGCCCGTCGACCAGGACACCGGTACCGAACGAGGCCTGCTCGTTCTCGGCGAAGTAGTTGTCCGGGACCCGGTTGAGGACCATGCGCCCCACCGCACGCGGCGGGAAGTCCTGTTCGGGCCAGGTCTTCGTGTCGTCCAGCGGGTCGAAGTCGAGCTCCGGGTGTTCGCCGTCGGACATCATCTGGACGACCAGTTCCCACTCGGGGAAGTCGCCCCGCCCGATCGCCTCGTACAGGTCCTTGGTCGCGTGCCCGAGGTCGGCGGCCTGGACGTTCGCCGCGTCCTCCTCGGTCATGCTCCGCACGCCTTGCTTCGGCATCCAGTGGTACTTGACCAGCACGGTGTCGCCGTCGCCGTTCACCCACTTGTAGGTGTTGACTCCGAAGCCCTGCATGTGGCGATAGTCGGAGGGGATACCGCGCGGGCTGAACAGGTTCACGAGCATGTGCATGCTCTCGGGGGTCTGCGACATGAAGTCGAAGATGCGCGCCGGCTTCTGCTCGTGGCTCACCGGGTCGGGCTTGAGCGCATGGATCACGTCGGGGAACTTGATGGCGTCCCTGATGAAGAACACGCCGAGGTTGTTGCCGACGAGGTCCCAGTTGCCGTCCTCGGTGTAGAACTTCACCGCGAACCCTCGCGGGTCTCGCGCCGCCTCGGAGGAGTCCCTGCCGCCGATGACGGTGGAGAAGCGCACCGCTACGTCCGTACGCTTGCCCGCTGCGAACAGCTTGGCACGGGTGTACTGGCCGATCGGCTCGTCGCCCCACTTTCCGTACGCCTCGAAATAGCCGTACGTGGTCACTCCGCGTGCGTGAACGACACGCTCCGGAATGCGCTCCCGGTCGAAGTGACTGATCTTCTCCAGAAACTGGTAGTTCTCCAGAGTCGCGGGCCCGCGCGCGCCGACCGTGCGCTGATTCTGGTTGTCGTAGACCTGGTGTCCCTGCCGGTTGGTCAGCACCGGGCGCTTTTCGTCTTCGCCGGGCTTCACACTTTCGGTATCGGTCATGGCCTGTACTCCCTCTCCATGCGGTCCGTGTCGACCGACTGTTCCCACCTGGAGCGGGACGGAGAGGAAATACGAGCGGATGTCCGCCATCTGCCGCCGATAAGGAGCCGACTGGCCGTCAGGCAGGACGGTCGTTCATTCGCCTGCCGCGTTTGGCCGAGCCATGAAGGTGCATGCCGGCGCCCCTGTCAGGACGAAGGCGGTCCCGTGCCGGGGCGCGCGTACATGCGTTCCGGAAACCTGGTGCCGACCTTCCCGGCGGCAGGTCAGTGGTGGCCGTGCGCGGTGTCGGAGGCTCCACTGAAGAGGCGGGCCACAGCGCGGAAGGGAAGGGTCACAACGGTTGCGATGGCTCCACCGATGGAACGGAGAACGTCAGCGACTGCCTTGAACACGGGATTCCTCCTTTTCGGTGTCTCGACCTCTCTGCGGTGCCGAGATCAGGTTCATCCGGCTCGTACCCCCGTGCGATTCGAGGAAACCAGGCGTTTGTGCGTAGCTTCCTCGCATCGGGGTCCGGTGAATGTCCTCCTCCCACCGCAAGGCGCATCCATCGCTTTACCGACGGAGAAAGTGCCGGTTCCTGCCGGCCCCTCCCCTCACCGGCGCACAACTGCCGGAGCTGGGGTAATCCGGTTCTTTTCCTGAGGGCAGAATGCGGCCGCCGAAAGGACCGGCGGCGTACGGGGTCACCGCCGGGCGGGGGTGGCGGGCGCGGGGGGCCGTACGGCAGGATGCGGCGGCAGATGATCGGCAGCGACGGGGGCCCGGGATGACGACGACGGACGGCAACGAGATCACCGAGGCGATCGAACAGTTGCGCACGCAGCTGGCCGAGGCACAGGAGTACGGCAAGGACGCCCGCCTCCAGTTCCACATCGCCGAGGTGGAGATGGAGTTCCTCGTCGAGGTACGGAAGGACGCCGGCGGGTCGGGCGGTGTTCGCCTCGGCGTGGTCAAGCTCGGTGCCGACGCGAAGGTCTCCCAGGGCACGACCCATCGCCTGCGCCTCAAGCTGGACGTGCGCGACACCCTGACCGGCGACTCCGCCACCGTCTCCGGCCGGCGGTGAGCGCTCCGCGGGCCGGGGGTGCGCACGACGGGACCGCTCCGCTCCACCCGGGGCTCGTCGCGGTCACAGCGGGCCCGGCGGATGCCGAGGGGCGCAAGGAGTTCTCGTCCGGGCGACTGCTCACGCCCCTGCTGGTGCTCACCTCGCGGCACGGCGTGACGTTCGCTGACGGCCGGCCTCGCCCGGACATCACCGTCAGGTCGGTCATCGGGGGCCGCGGGGCCGTGCGCCTCGCCGATCCGGTGCCGTGCACGGTCGCGCGGCAGGGGGACGCGGCGCTCGACGCGGCGCTGCTTCGTCTCGCCGTCGAAGGGCCGGACGCCGCCGGTGCACACGGTGTTCCCGAGCCACGCTGGGCCGAGGTGGCGGGCACCGAACCGGTCGCCGTCGCCGTCACCGGCATGTCCGCGGCAGCCGCGCGCAGCACCGGCGACGGTACCGAGACCGAGACGGTGCGCGGCGTCCTGGACCCGCTGACGTACACGCGCAGCGACCGTTACGCCGTCGACGTGTCCACCGCCTGGCCCGCAGGCTGGGATCAGTGGTCGGGCATGTCCGGCAGCGCGGTCGTCCACAAGAGCGGCGCCCTGCTCGGCGTCGTCGCCTGGAGCGACCGGCCGTACGAGGGACGGCGGCTGACGGCCGTCCCGGTGCGGGCTCTGCTCGCGGACCCCGGGTTCCTGGCCGTGCTGCGCGAGCTGACCGGCCGTGAGCCGCTGTTACGTGCGCTCGACCCCGAACGCCCGGTGGAATCCGTCCGGTTGCCTGCCGGGCCGGGGCCGGCGGCCGGGGTGCGCACGACGCTGAAGGCGCCGCCGCGCAGAATCGTGGACCGGGAGGCCGAGCGCCGCCGCTTGCCCGAAATGGTGGCAGGGAACCTCACCGGCCGGCCCGAGCTGGTGCACGCCATCGTCGGGATGCCGGGCGTCGGCAAGTCCGCCCTCGCCCGTCATCTGGCCCACCAGCTGGCTTCCGACTTCCCCGACGCTCAGTTCGAGCTCGACCTGTACGGCCACACCCCCGACCGGGCTCCGCTGGACGCGCAGGCCGCGATGGAGGCTCTCCTCACCTGGGCGGGAATCCGCGGCGACGACGCACCGGATCTGGAGGCGAAGGCCGCGCTGTGGCGTAACTGGCTGCACGGCAGACGTGGCCTGCTGCTGCTCGACAACGCGGCGTCGCTGGAGCAGGTGGCGTGCCTGCTCCCGGGCGACGACAGCAGTCTCGTCCTGATCACCAGCCGGATGGCGTTGCACGATCCCGACCGCATCACGCTCACCGAGCTCGACATCCTGCCCGCCGACGAGGCGGTACGGCTCCTGGTGGCAAGTGCGGGGCTTCCCGCGGAGGAGGCGGCGGATCCCGCTCTGGAGGAGATCTGCCGGGCGTGTGGGTTCCTCCCGCTGGCCGTGCAGGCGGTCGCCGCCCGGCTGCGCTTCGAGGAGCCGGAGGACCTGCTCGCAGCCATGCGGGAGGCGGCGTCCCCCCTGCTGGAGATACCCGATGCCGACCGGCGGGTCGGCGCCGCCTTCGAGGTGTCCTGGCAGGCACTGGAGGCGGCCGACCCTGCGCAGGCCCGGCTCCTGAGGGTCCTGGCGATGCATCCTGGGTCCGAACTGGAGGCCGAGGCGTGCGCGGCGATGTCCGGTACGACGGCGCGTGAGTGCCGTCGCAGGATGGCCGACCTCGCCGCGAGGCACCTGCTGCAACGCCAAGGACGGGGGCGCTTCGGTTTCCACGATCTGTTCCTCGCCTATGCCCGGAACCTGGCGGTCGAACAGGAGCCGCAGGAGCGCTGGGACGAGGCACTCGACCGGCTCTTCACGCATCTTCTGAGCCGGGGCGAGGCGGAGCGGGACGCGCTGGCCTCCGGTACGGGCGAACCTGGTGCCGCTCGGGCCTGGCTGGAGAAGGAGCGCACCAACCTGATCGCCGTGACCGTGGCCGCCGTCGAACGCCGCTCCCCGCATGCCAGGCGTCTCGCCGCGCTGGCGCACGCTGTCCTGGGCAGGCTCGGTGGTACCACCGAACTCGCGAGGATCTGGAGCACTATGAGGGACGCCGCCGAGACCGACCACGACCGTCCGAGCCGCGCCGACGCTCTGCGCGGGCTGGCCGACACCGAGCGTACGAAGGGCGACCTGGCCGCCGCCCGGGACAACTACCGGGCCGCCGGTGATCTGTACGAGGCCCTGGGCGACCGGCGGGGACAGGCGGACGCGTTGTGGGGCCTCGCCGAGACGGAACGCGCCCGCAGTCGCTACGAGGACGCGCACGAGCTCCTCACCGGGGTTCAGCACATCTACGAGGAACTCGACGACCGGGCCGGCCTGGCCGACACGTTCTGGGGGCTGGCCAACGTCAGCGTCTCCAGGGGGCGCTACAAGGAGGGCGCGGAGAAGTTCCGGCGCGCGCGTGAGCTGTACGCCGGACTCGGCGACCGCAGGGGTGAGGCACAGGCGACGCGGGGCCTGGCAGACATCGCGCGCAACCAGGGCAGGGGGGAGGAGGCGCACGAGGGCTATCTCACCGCGCTGGCGACGTACGAGGAGATCGGTGACGTGCGCGGACAGGCTCAGTCGTTGCGCGGCCTCGGGCACGTGGCCCGGGTGGGCGGACGGCACGAGGAGGCCGCCGCCCTCTTCGTCCGGGCCTGCGAGCTGTCCCGGCGTATCGGCGACCGGCGTGGGGAGGCCGACATGCTGCGCGGCCTCGGTGACGTGCAGCGTCTGCGTGGCGACTACGCGGAGGCCCGCGAGACGCTCACCCGGTCCGCCGGGATCCATCGCGATCTGGGCAACGCGGGCGGCCTGGGCTTCACGCTGCGGGCCCTGGGCGACACCGAGCACGCCGAAGGCCGCCCGGACCGGGCGCGAGCCGCCTACGAGGAGGCGCTCGCCGCCTTCGATCGTGTCGGCTCCCGCCGCGGCCGCGCCGACGTCCTGTACGCGTCGGCGGGCGTGCTGCCGTCCGGCGCCGAGGCACGGGCCGCGTACACGGAAGCACTCGGCATCTACGAGGAACTCGGCGCGGACAGCACAGCCGCCAGGTGCCGCGAGCGGCTGGCCGAACTCGACGGGCGCTCGCAGCACGGGGGGTGAGGCGGCGGAGCAGAGCTCTATGCCGTGTCCGCGGCCGGTGGGGCTGCCCGGCTCCCCTCCGCGGGCATGCCGGACACGACGTCCAGCGGCAGGAGCCGGGGGCGCTTCGCGGTGCGGCCGTCTCCCGACGACCGGCCTCGCAGTCGGCGTCCGAGCCAGGGGCCGAGGAAGGTGACCGCCCAGCTCAGCTCGCGTCCTGCCGCTTGCAGGCGGCCGGGCGCCGACTGGGGCGGAAGTGGGTACGTCCACGCGTCGTCGAAGCCAGGCAGCTGGATGGCACGGGCCAGGGCCGCGGCGATCCGTTCGTGGCCGAGAGGGCTGGCGTGGAGGCGGTCCGCGGTCCACAGCCGCGGGTCGGTGGAGACGGAGTGCCGTGCGGTGTCGGCGACCACGACGCCGTGCCGGGCGGCTGCCTCGCGGATACGGGCGTTGAGATCGAACACACGGGATCTGACGGGCCGGGCGAGGGGCGCGATCTTTCCCACGTCGGGGAAGGTCAGAGTCACGACGTGGGTCCCGGCGCCTGTGAGGGCGGCGAACATCTCTTCCAGGTGGCCGGCCACCTCGGTTGCGTCGAACCGTGGCCGGAGCAGGTCGTTGACGCCGGCGACGACGGTGGCCAGATCGGGCCGCAGGGCCAGGGCGGGCCCCAGCTGTTCGGCACGCACCTGCGCGGCGACTCTGCCCCGAACGGCCAGATTGGCGTAGTGGAGTCGGGGTTCGACCGCCGTGAGGTGCTCGGCAAGCCGGTCGGCGAACCCTCGGAGGCCGGTGGTGTCGTCCCCGTCGCCGAGGCCTTCTGTCTGGCTGTCGCCCAGTGCGACGTAGCGCACGTACTCACCGCTCGGCACGGGTGGACTGCCTCTCCTTGAGAACGGCCGCGATCCTCCGGCACCAGTCCAGGTGTTCCTGTTCGAACGCCAGGCCGCGCAGGCAGGTCAGGTAGGGCCCGATGCGCTCGCCCCGGCGCAGGAACTCCTCCTCGGCGGTGTCGCCGCGCAGTTGCCGCAACAGCGAGCCGAGGAGCTCGATCTTGGCCTCGGCCGCGGACGCCCGCTCCTCGAGCTGCCCGATCACGGCCGCGGTACCGATGCGGTCGGCGACCTGGACCTTGACGAGCAGGTCGTCGCGGATGAACGAGGGCTTGGACACGGCCGCGGCGAACTCCTCCAGCTCGGCGCGGCCGGCGTCGGTGACGCGGAACAGGCGTTTGTTGGGCCGGGTCTCCTGGACCACCTGCCGGCCCGCGACCAGCCCTTCCTTCTCCAGCTTGGTCAACTCGGCGTACAACTGCTGGGGCAGGGCGTGCCAGAAGTTCGCCACGCCGATGTCGAACGCCTTCGCCAACTGGTATCCGCTGTACTCACCGTCCAGGAGCGCCGCCAGCACGGCATGCCGCAAGGCCATCGACGCAGCCCCCTCTCAAGTCGTCCCCGTCAGCCGCTGGCAGCATAGTAAACAAATTGAATAGTCGCATTCTTGACTATGAAGGGAACGCTCTCCGTCCACCGGTCGAGGACCACGGCGTGAAGCACCTCCGGTGGGCCGCGGCGCTGCGCATTCGCCCCGCTCCAGCGGCAGTTGTTCAGGGCCGGGCGGCGAGCACATGTCGGCGGAGATGCCGGGGCGACGTCTGAGTAGAGCGGGTGCCGAAGATGAGTACGACCGCTCACGCCGCGCCCGGGCCGGCCGCCGACGATGAGGATCAACTTCGTCGAGACCGGGAGACCGTCCATGCTCAGCCGAATCGCCGACGTGCTCGTGCCCGCCGTCGGCCGCCTGTCGGTCACCGCCGACCCGGAGGCGGCGCTCGCGCCGGGCAGCATCATCGCCGCCAACCACACGTCGCTGGCGGACCCTGCCATCGTGATCGCCGCCCTGCGCCGCCTCGGTGGAGCGGAGCCGGTCATCATGGCGGCGGCGGGGTTGTGGCGTGTCCCGCTGCTCGGTCGCGCGCTCGTCCGCGAGGGTCACATTCCCGTCTTCCGGGGCGACCGGCGCGCCGCAGCCGCGCTGGACGCGGCGGCCGACGCACTGGAGCAGGGGCGGCTGGTTCTCATCTACGCCGAGGGCGGGCTGCCGCGCCGCAGGGACGCCGAGGAGGCGGCTCCGGAAGCATTCCGCAGCGGCCTGGCCCGGCTCGCCGCACGCACCGGCGCCCCTGTGGTGCCCGTGGGCCAGGCCGGCGCCCGCCGGGTCACCTCGGGCAGCACGGTCAAGCAGCTCGCCGGGCTGGCGACGGCGCCCGTACGACGGCCGGGCCTGCATGTACACGTAGGCGCGCCGTTGGTCCTGACGGGTGATCACGCCCTTCGGACGGTGCGGGCGCGGGACGCGGTGACGACCGCCTGGCGGACGGCGGCTGCCCACCTGGGCGAGGCCGCGGCGCTCGCCGCCTGATCCGTGGCGGACCACTCGCCGAGCCGAGGCCCGCGCGGGGAGTGGATCCGGCACCGTCGCGCTCTGATGGTCCGGCACCGCCCGACGACGGGACGGGCGGAACCGGGACAGGGAGCGCCTCCCGGTGGCCGGGGGCGGGGAGGGCGTCCGGTCGAGGACGACCTCCCCGCCCCCGGCCACCGGCCTCACCGGCGGTCAGGACCGGCGGGCGTCTGGAGCGGCGTCGGCCGCCCGCCCCGAGGGGAACTGCCGCCGTGCCCTGACTGGCCGATCCTCACGCGGCCTGGATGAGCTCCGCGCGGCCGAACAGCAGGGCGTAGCCGGAGGGGAGCTGGGCGAGGACATCGTCGAGGAGGCCGGGGCCGGCGAGGTCGGCGACCGTGGCGAGTACCGCTCCGGTGTCCCATCGCACGGTGGCGGGAGTGCCCCCGGTGCGGGCGGCGAGGTCCTTGACGAATCCCCAGCCGGTGAAGGGCTTGGGGTCAGGGATCTGGGCCGCGAAGGTGCGGGCGGCTTCTGCGGGGAGGCATGCGGCGAGACGGACGCGTTCGTCCCCGGTGAGCTGACGGCCGAGGCCGGCCAGCACGGCGTGCGTGACGGCCTCGGCTCGCTCGCGTGTGGGGTACGCGCCCTCGTACCTGATCTTCTCCAGCATCTGACCGAACGTCATGCTCGGGGTGACGCGGGCCGTTTCACGAGGGGAGCGCATGGGTGGACTGCCCTTTCTGGGAGCGGCTGCCGCCGGTGACGGGGAGAGCCGGCAGCCGCGCTGGTGGTTGTCGGGGGAAGGTCCTGCAGAGGCCGGGCCCGGCGTGACCGACGAGGGCCTGCCCTCGGGGGCGGAAGTCACCCTCCCAGTCGGTCCGGTGCGTCACCGTGGGGCGGCCCGTTCCTCCGGGAACGGGCCGCCCCACGGTGCGGGGGGCCCGGGTCAGACGCCGATCTGCTTGTGGGTCGACGCGTCACCGATGGCGATCTTGCGGGGCTTGGCCCGCTCCGCGATCGGGATGCGCAGGGTCAGCACCCCTGCGTCGTAGTCGGCCCTGATGCGCTCCGTGTCCAGGGTGTCGGCCAGGACCAGCTGGCGGGAGAAGACGCCCAGGGGCCTCTCGGAGAGTTCCACCTGCACGTCGTCGCCGACGGTGAGGGGCCGGCGCTCCGCCTTGACGGTGAGCATGTTCCGTTCGACGTCGATCTCGATCGCGTCCTTGGCGACACCCGGCAGGTCGAGGGCGATCACGTACTCCTCGCCCTCGCGATACGCGTCCATCGGCATCGCCGAGGGCTTGGACCAGGTGCCGGAAACGCCCGTGAGCTGCTGGGCGAGCCGGTCGAGTTCGCGGAACGGGTCAGTGCGCATCAACATCGCGAAAACACCTCCATGGGTCAGGCAGAAACTGCCAATGCGCTTCGTCTGAGTCCGTTGTAACATGTCATCCAAACGATGACAACTACGATGTCGTCCGAAGGGTGACAGTGCGAAGGGGACCCATGAAGCCATCCCGACCAGGCGAACCGACGTCGTTCGCCGCTGCCACGACGGCGCTCAGCGCCATCGACGAGGCCGTCCGCATTGCTCAGGCGCCGCCCCCCGGCGAAGACTCCGCGGGGGAACAGGCCAGCTCCGAGCAGGCACTGGCCGCTCTGCTCCTCCTGCGGGAGCTGCGTGACCGACTGGCCGGGTGGGAACCGGGGCTGATCGAAGCGGCCCGCGCGGCAGGTACCAGCTGGGCCGACCTCGCCCAGCCCCTCGGCGTCACCAGCCGTCAGGCCGCGGAGCGCCGCTATCTGCGCGTACGTCCCGGGGCTCCGGGGACCACCGGCGAGCAGCGCGTGCAGGCCACCCGCAGCGACCGCGCGGCGGACCGAAGCGTCACCACCTGGGCACGCGACCACTCGGCGGACCTCCGGCAGATCGCCGGCCAGATCACCGCCCTCACCGACATCCCCAGTGCGCAGCTCACCCGGCTCTCGGCCGCCCTCGCCGAGGACGACGCCGCCCGTCTCATCGCCCCGCTTGCCGACGCCCACACACACCTGGCGGCCAATCACCCCGACCTGGCCGCGCGCGTCGACTCCATCAGCCGTCACACCGACCGGCTGCGCAAGGACAGCAACGACCAGCGGGGCGCGCTCTGATCCCTGACGCATGCTCCGTACGCAGGGTGTGCGGGGGTCCGCGCGTGCCGGGCGGCTCGGCCGGCTCCGCCGGGTACGAGAGACGTGGCGAGAAGCGGTGGGCCCCCGGCGATCCGCCGTGGGCCCACCTCGTTCCCGGCGCCCTACTCCTCGTCGCGCAGCCGGGCGGCCAAGGCGGTCAGCGGCTCGGCCTCCTCGGTGTGGCCGAGAGCGGACAGGCGCGATATCGCCGCGTCCAGGCGCAACAGCGCGGGGGCAGGTCGCTCCAGGTAGATGCCCTCCACAGCACCCGCGAGCCGGACGCACTCGGCCCACTCGGCCGCACGCTCCTCCTCCGCTCCCGGCTCGCCGAGCAGAGCGAGGGCCTTGTCCAGGGCGATCAGGGCGTCCTCGTACTCACCGGCGTACGCCTGGACCCGTCCGTGCTCGTAGGCCAGCGCGGTCTCCAGACTGCGGCCGTGCGTCTCGTACCCGGCCGCCTGGGCCTCCTCGGCGATCCGGCCGGCGTCGGCGAGGCGGGCCAGGGCGCCGGCCAGGCCGTCGGGACCCTGCCGCTGTGCCTGGAGGCGGGCGATCTCGCGGAGGCAGTTGCTGATCTGCTCGTAGCGCGGAGCCCGGGCGTGAGCGGCGAGTGCCTGGGCCGCGGCTTCGCCCGCCCGGTCGAAGTCGCCGGATTCACCGAGCAGCACAGCCGCCTCCGCGGCGATCATGGCGTGGCTGCCCGGGTCGTCGTCCCAGGTCGCCGACAGGGCAGCGAGTTCCACCAGTTCCACCGTGGCGGCCTTCACATCCTCCCCGGCGCGCAGCGCACGGGCGCGCGTGAGACGCAGCTGCGCCACGAGGCGGTCGTCCAGCTCCCCCGCGACCACGTCCGGCTCGCCGAGCAGGGAGTCGAGCAGGGCGATGCAGTCCTCGACACGACCGAGGTCCAGGCTGAGCTGTGCCGCGTTGCTGTACGTGCAGAACGCGTCCGTCCTGTTGCCGTCGCGGAGGTCCAGCTCAGCCGAGCGCGTCAGGTGCCGCAGCGCCTCCTCGGGGCGGCCGAGATGCATGCAGGCCTCGGCCAGATCGCTGTGGAGGCGGGTGGCGTCCCCCGTTCCGGCCGGCCAGTCGGCGGCCAGCCGCAGACCTTCCGACAGACTGGCGTGCGCGGCCTCCGCGTCCTGCAGTCCGAGCAGCAGCCTGCCCCGCAGACCGAGCACCCGGGGCAGGTGCCAGGCGGGCCCCTCCTCCCGGAGGCCGGGCAGAAGGGTGTCGACCTCCGTGATCGCGGCGGGCAGATCCCCTGACAGCGCATGAGTGGTGGCCCCCAGCATCCGGGCACCGGAGACCTGGCCACGGATCCCGTGCCGGGCCGCGAACGTGTGCAGCAGCTCCAGCTCGGCGAAGACCGGGGCGACATGGTCCTGGCTCCCCGATGCCTGCAACCGCAGACCGAGCGCCGTCGCACGCAGCCGCAGCAGGCGCGCCTCCTGGTAAGGGGCAAGGGCGGCAGCGTCCTCGTGCAGACCGACGATGGAGGCGTGCGCGGCCGTCAGCGCGGCGGCCCGCCTCTCGGGCCCCTCGCCGTCCTCTCCCGGGATTTCGGCCGCCGCGAGCACGGCACAGGCGCGGGCCACGGCTGCCTGACCCGGCAGGCCGCCGTCGTCGTACAGGCCTGCGGCCTCCTCGTGGAGCGCGGCGCAGTCCTCGAACGCGTCTTTCTCACCGGCCCTGCTCGCCTCGTCGTCCAGCAGGTCCGCCCGGAGCCGCACCAGCGAACCCACGGAGGGATCGTCGGGGTGGGCGTAGTCCGGGGTGGCGACGCGTATGCGGAGCTGTGCCCAGCATGCCTGTGCGTCCGGGTGCCCCTGCTCGTCCAGCGCCCGTGCCTGGAGAATGAGTTCGGGCAGCGCTTTCTCAGGCTCGACGGCCGTGCGGGCGGACGGGGCCACCGGGGCGGCCGGAGCCCGGTCGTCGAGGCTGCGGGTGCGCAGGGTGAGTTCCAGCGCGTCGAGGAGCGGGGCACGTTCCAGGCGCGCCGCGCGGCGGTCGGTGTGGGCCGTGGTCTCGTTGCGCGCGTCGAAGCGGGCGGCGAGGTCGTCGGCGCGGTCCCGCACCTCGGCGCGCAGGCCGGACACCGTCCAGGCGCGGCCGGCGAATCCGGCGGCGGGCAGGTCTCCGCGGCCGAGGACCTCGACGCGCTGGAGGAGGACTTCCACACCCGTCAGGAAGTCGAACTGCGAGAGCGGCGAGTCCACCTCGTCGAACAGGCTCCGGTTCTCGGCGAGCAGCTCCAGACCACGCGCCTCGTTGCCGGTCAGCGCGCAGAACTCCAGGTGACGGCCGACCTCCCCGGACATCGAGGTGTTGCGGCGGCAGCTGCGGTAGCCGGCCAGGTGCAGCCGGCGGGCCTCGTCGGTCCGGCCGGTGCGCAGCAGGGGCAGGAGGGCGTACGAGACGGAGCGGGCGGGCTCCTCCTTGCAGGACTCCGTTCCCGCCAGTACGGGCTCCCAGGCGCGCAGTGCCCGTTCGTCGTCGCCCGCCACGAGGTGGTACAGGGCGCGCTCGCAGATCTCGCATGCCTCGCAGTCGCTGAGCGGGGTGCGGGTGCGGCCGGCCCACAGCTCGTAGGCCGGGGTGGTGTCCTTCCCGAGGTGGGCGGCGAGCTGGTAGGCCTGCCCGTAGTAGGGCTGGAGGCCGAAGCCCTCCTTCTCGTACCGCTCGCCCATCTCCGTCAGCCACTGGCGCAGGCTGGCCAGCGGCATCTCGGGCAGCTGGCGCAGCGCGTTGGCCACCCACTTGAACCGCCAGAACAGGGTGTGGCGCAGGCGGGCGTCGAAGATGTCGGGCTGCTCGTCGAAGAGGGCGAGGAGCCGGGCGAAGACGACGGGTGACTTCCGGGGCTCGGAGCCGTAGGTGTACGCCTCCTGGAGTTCGAGGAGCGCGTGAATGAGCGGGACGGGCTCGTCGAACCGCTCCGCGGCGTCCACGAGCTCCTCGGCCGTGACGGTACGGATGCGGCCGTACGGGAGCCGGTCGTTCTCCTGGAGCGCCTGGTACAGCTCGTCGGTGGTCTGGGGTGCGGTCGGCATCGTCAGCTGTCCTTGCGCAGAGCGTGGGCGAGAAGGTCGAGGAAGGAGCGGTTGATCAGGCTCGATTCGGCCGGCCTGAGCGGACGCCGGGACAGCAGCGCGGCCTGTCCGTAGAGGGCTTCGGCACTGGTACGGGCCAGTTCGGGCTCGGCGATGGCGACAGCGGTGCGCACCAGCGGATTGAGCTGGTTGAGGATGAGCTGCGCACGCGGGGCCTCCTGCCGCAGGGCTCCCAGGATGTCGCCCCACAGGCCGCCCTCCTGCTCACGGGCCAGCTGGGAGCGGGTGCGCTCGTGCCTGGCCTCGCGACTGTCGATGAGGAGCGCGGGGGCGGACGCGGGCTGGAAGGTTCGCAGCGCGACGTCGCAGTCGAAGACGGCGAGGGCGTCACGGGCCAGCGCGAGGTACGGTGCGGCGGCCAGTTCGGTCTCGCGGTCGACCGGGTCGAGATGGGCGGTGAGGGTCGCCGGGTCGAGGTCGGCGACGGCGACCTCGGGCATTGCCTCGGGCAGCCGGTGCACCAGTTCACGGTCGTAGGTGTAGCCGCCGTTGACGACACCGAGCCCCGCGGCCGAGGCGATCGCCGCGACCTGCCGGAACTCCTCCACACTCGAGGTCACCAGCACGGTGCGATGGGCGCGCGCGAACTGGTCGAGGGTGCTGTGCCCGTCGGTGGTCTCGAAGGGGAGCCACGGCAGCAGCATCCGCAGGATCTCGTCGTCGTGCACGGCCAGCGACTTCACGGCGAGGTGGTGGACCTGCAGGAAGCGGGCGAGCAGGTCGGGGTCGCTGGCCGCCGCCCGGGCGATCCACGCGCGGAGCCGGTCGGCGAGGGCGTCACGGACGGCGGCGAGGGTGTCGTCCTCGTACAGGGACTCACGGGAGGCCGTCGGGCGGAGGCTCTCGGCGTCCACGACGCAGCGGACGAAGAACGCCCATTCGGGGAGGATCTCCTCGGCCTGCTCGGACAGCAGCATGCCTTTGACGTGCACGCGGTGGCCGTGACGGCGTCCGGCCGGTACCGCCTCGGGCAGCACGCAGGCGATGCCCTTCAGGCCCACGGCGGGGAGGTCCAGATCGATGGTGTCCAGCGGGGTGAAGCCGAAGACCTCCTCGCCGTACGCCGCCAGCGCACGCGCGCGCGAACCCGGCGTGGGGTAGGTGCGGGCCCAGGGCGCGGGCTCGGGATTGACCGGTACGCCCGGAGCGCCTCTGCCGTCGTCGAAGGTCACCGGGTGGCGCAGCAGGGAGCCGAAGTGCCGGGCCAGCGCGTGGACCTGCTCGGGCCGGGTCCACTCCCCCGCGTCGGTGCGCGGCGTCAGCGTGACGGTGGTGCCGGGCCGGGGCCGGGCGGAGGGCGGCAGGGTGCGGATGGTGTAGCTGCCGTCGCCGCGTCCGCGCCACTCGACCGCATCCGCGTCGGGGGTGCGGGCGGAGCGGCTCACGACGTGGATCTCGTCCGCGACGAGGAAGCAGGACAGCAGACCGATCCCGAACTGCCCGATGAAGTCGCCCCGTTGCTCGGCGATCCGCTCGGCGCGCTTGCTGCTGCGGCCGATCGTGGCGAGGAAGGTGTGTACGTCGGCTTCGGTGAGGCCGACACCGTCGTCCTCCAGACGCACCAGCGAACCGTCCGCGTACAGACGGATTCCGTAGGCGCCCGCGGGGGCGGTCGGTTCGAGGCCGTGCCGGGCGGTGAGCGCGTCCACGGCGTTCTGCAGCAGTTCGCGCAGGTAGACGCGAGGGCTGGAGTAGAGGTGGTGGGAGAGGAGGTCGACGAGGCCGCGCAGGTCCACCTGGAAGGTGTGGTCTGCGCCGGCCGGGTGCGAGGCGGTTTCAGGCAGAGTCATCGGGCAGTCCCTGAGGGGAGGGGCGACGGGCGGGCGGCGTGGGCTCAGGCGCGGCGGTTGCGGCGGGCGAACTGCTCCTCGGGCTCCGCGAAGTAGGTCCAGGGCCAGGTGGTGTAGGCACCGTCGAGCGTCTTGAAGACGCGCCGGGCCGTGTGACGTTCGCCGGCCAGCGACAGGGCCATGGCGAACATGTTGAAGTCGTTCTGCCAGCCCGGGCGCCGCACGTAGTCGGGGTGGAGAATGCTGTGGTCGGCCGCGTCCCGCAACTCGGCCCGGATCTCGGGTGTTTCGAGGCAGCCTTCACGCTCGGACTCCACCCACTCCTCGATGTGTGCCATGGCGATCACGCAGCCGAGACGGTGTCCCCGGGGCGTACGGGCGAGCGCGTCACGGGCGAAAGCCAGGGCCTGGCCCTCCTCGCCGCCCCAGCGGGGCTGCAACTGCGAGACCCACTCGACGTGTGTGTCCAGGTCCAGCGGTTCGCGGCGCAGAGCGGCGTCGAGCCGGGTCTCGTTGATCGCGGACCCCAGCGACATGCCACGGCCGGAAGTGAGGAGACGGCGCCACGGCGTGACCCATTCCGGCCGCAGCTCGGCGGCCTGGAACAGCTGCTCCTCGGCGATGTGGAGCCGCTCGTGGAAGATCTTCCACTGCTCCTGGGTCACGTGGACGGCACGCGCGGAACTGCGGGCCTCCCAGCCCCAGGCGATGTGACGGGCCCCGGATATCAGCAGGGCGGTCGCCCGGTGCTCCTTGTCGTCCTCGACGGCCCGGCCGATCCAGTCCTGCAGACCGTCGCAGTCGGCGAGCTCGCCCAGCACGTCGTGATCGCGGCCGAGGTCGAAAGGGCTCAGCGCCTGCTTGACCGCCTCCCAGTCACCGGCTCCGGCCGCCTCCGTGACTGCGAGCACCCGTGCGTCGCCGAGGGCGCGCAGCGTGTACATCCCGTTCTTCTGCCTGCGTGGGACGGGAAGGGCGTGCGGATCCGCCGCCGGTCTGTCCCCGCCCCTGTCGAACAGCTTGCCGAACATGCCGCGCCCTCCCCTGGACCTGCGTGATCATCCGGTGCAGCATAAGTGGCGCCACCGACATCACGTCCACAGGGTATTCACGGGGGCTTCACGAGCCCGCGCCTCACCGCCGGCCGCCCCCTGTTGCACCGCGCCCGGCCGCGACGCCTGGCCGATCTCATGGATCCCTGACGGGAAACGCGGGTGCGGACATGCGTCGTCCAGGACGCATCGGGTACGCGACGTGCGACAACGGCTCGCCCACAACGGGACGCTCACAGACGGGAGCATCGACATGACCGACCGCAGGCCTCCGGGCACCGCCTACACCGGGGCGACCGGCAGCCCGCCGCCCATACCCGCCGACATGCCCGATCAGCAGGCACAGGAGGGGGAGGACGCCCTCGACGTGATCCTCCCGCCGGGTTCCGAACGCCCCGAGGCGCGGCCCGCCTCCGAGACCGAAGAGGCGGACCCCGACGAGGCCGGCTCGGGCCGCAGCGCCGCCCGCAATGCCGGCGTCCACCCGGAGCACCCCACCCCGGACGAGTCCACGGGGTGACCCCTGGTCCCCGCCCGCGAACGCTCCCGCAAGGGCCGGCAGTCGCGGGCGGCCGGGCCGGTCATCGCCGCGCGACGCTCACGGCCTTCCGGGCCGACCGGCACGCCTCCGCGGGCTGGAAGGGCCCTTGTCCGCGGGAAGGACCCCCGGCCGTGGGCAGGGCTCCTGATCGTGTGAAGGGCGTCGCCCGCCGGGCGGCCCGCGCGCATACTGGGTTCATGGCCTCGTCCACGCATGCCGTCCCGGGTCTGCGGGAGCGGCTCGGCAGCGCCGTCTTCTCCCGGGTCGCCGGTCCCGCAGGACCGGAGAACCGCGCCCGCATCCACGAAACGCCCGGCCCGCGCTGGTTCGGTCCCGAACGGCCCATCCGAACCGTCCACGGCGACGCGTCCATGTTCATCGGCGGGCTACGCGCTCTCCTGCTGCAGTCCTTGCACCCGCTGGCCATGGCCGCGGTCGAGGCCCATTCCGGCTATCGCGGCGATCCCTGGGGGCGGCTCCAGCGCACCAGCACCTTCCTCGCCGTGACCACGTACGGGACGGCGGACGACGCACAGCAGGCGGTGGACCGGGTGCGGGCCGTACACAGTCAGGTGCGTGGGACGACCTCGGCGGGCGAGGTCTACCACGCCGCCGACCCGCACCTCCTCGGCTGGGTGCACGTGGCCGAGGTCGAGAGTTTCCTGCTCGCCCACCGGCGTTACGGGTCCCGGCCGCTCGACGCCGCCGGGTACGACGGGTACATCGCCGACGCGGCACGGGTCGCGGAAGCGCTCGGTGTCATCGACCCCCCGCGCGACCGGAAGGAACTCGCCGCCCGCCTCGGGGCCTACCGCGGTGAACTCCGCCCGACGCCGGAGGCACGCGAGGCGGCACGCTTCATCCTGTTGCACCCGCCCCTCCCCTGGGCCGCACGCGCGCCCTACGCGGTCCTCGCGGCGAACTCGGTCGCCGCGCTCCCCCGCTGGGCCCGTACGGCGCTGGACCTGCCCGCGCTGTCCGGCGTCGCCGAGGCCTGTGTGCGACCGACCGGTCGTGCCCTGACCTCCGCGATTCGCTGGGCCATGGCTCCGTCGCGCCCTACGGCGTGATCACCGGTGCGCGCCGGCCGCCCGGCCCCACGGGGTCGGGAACGTCGGGCTCGTCGCCTCGCCCACCGGTCGTGGCTCCGGTGGGCGAGGCGTTCGCGCTGGGGCCCCGGGTCAGGGCTGGATCGGCATCGACCAGCAGTTGGAGGTGGCCGCCTTGCCCGAGAGACGGTCGGTGAGCCAGGAGACGGCGTCGCCCTGGTCGGTGATGAGCGGGACCAGGTGGTTGGTGAGGATCTTGTCCCCGAGGTTCGGCAGGTTGATGGCGTCGTAGGTGACCTGGGCCCCCTTACGGCACCAGTCGACGGCCAGCTGACGGGCCTGCGCGTGGGGGACGATGTCGTCCTGGACCCCGGTGGCCAGGCGCACCGGGCCGGCGGGCTTGAGCGCGCCGATGCGCTGCTTGTCCAGGGCGGCCTTGGCGCGGCTGTCGGCCGCGATGATCTCGCCCATGGTCTTTCCGCTGGTGGTCCATTTGCTGCTCTTGGTGAATCCGTAGCCGAAGAGCGCGTCGCCGACGCACATCGTCGACGCGTCTGCCAGAGCGGCCTTGCCGGCGGCGTTGATGTTCGCGTCGACCACCGCGCGCAGGTCGGGGTCGGCCTGCGCGAATCCGCTGATCGACCAGGCCAGAGCACCGGCGAGGGCGCTGCCGTCGATGCCCTTCATGACGGAGGTGAGATCCGCCGGGGGTGCGCCCGCGTAGGTCCCGGCGAGCGGGACGTCGGGTGCGTACGAGGGCTGGAGTTCGGCGGCGGCGGCGCTGGCTCCGCCGCCCTGGCTGTAGCCGTACAGGCCGGTTCTGGACGCCGCGGTGACCGAGGCACCGGGGACCGAGCGTGCGGCGCGGGCCGCGTCCAGGAGCGCGTGTGCCTGGTCGACTCGGTTGACGTAGGTGTGCAGTCTGTCGGTGGTCCCGAGGCCGACGTAGTCGGTGACGACGACCGCGGCGCCGGTGGCCAGGAGCCGGTATATCGCCAGGGCTTCGTAGCCCACTGACACGGTGTCGCCGTTGAGGGTCAGAGGGTTCTGCAGGGCGAAGGAGGGCGCGCACTGGTCGCCCTGGCCCATGGTGCCCGAGGCCAGCGCGACCAGTGGGCGCGGCCCGGGGCCCTTCCAGGCGGCCGACGGCTCGATGTAGGCGCCGGTCACGGCCACCGGCTGTCCGGCCGAGTCGGTCGACCTGTACATCAGCCGGGTCGCGGTGCCCGGCATCGGACGGCCGTCCAGCCCGGGGATGCTCAGCCCGAGCGGCAGGGCCTCGGTGCGGACCAACGCTCCGTTCGTGACCGGCAGTTCGGTCGGCGGCGTGTAGAACGCGGGAATGGTGACCCCACGGGAGACGACCGGTTCCGGCGTCGCCGCGGAGGCCGGAAGCGCCGGCAGGCAGGCGCACACGGTGCCGGCGACGACGCCGGCGAGCACTCGCCGGCCGAGACGGGCGTCGCGACGGCCCGGCACCTCGGCCGGGCGCGTCGTGCTCCGGCCCGCGGAGGCGGGGAGACCGGGACTGGAAGTGGTTCTCCTGCGGCTCATGATGTGCTCCTCGTCCGTCATTCAGATGATCGTTTCGATGTCGTGGGCTGTGATCGCGTCCATCGCCCGTTCGGCGACGGCGGCGATGGTCATCGATGGGTTGCAGGCGCCGGTCGTGCCGGGGATCAGAGCGCCGTCGAGGACGTACAGGCCGCGTTGCCCGCGGACGCGGCCCTCCAGGTCGCAGACCGTGCCCATCGGCGCACCGCCCAGGGGGTGCCAGGTGCTGTTGACCAGGGCGTTCGTGTCCGTGAGGACGCCGATCCCCTTGGACACCTTCGCGATGCGCCGCTGGATGTTCCGGTGGCTGGCGGCGTCCCCGCCGGCGGGCCAGTGCAGCGAGACGGAGTCGGTGGCGGCGTCGTAGCGGAAGCGGCCGCGGTCGGGGCTCACCCCGAATCCGACGAGCATGGTCGTGCGCGTGTCGAGGCCCAGCGGCGGGAGTGACGCCTGGATGATCGTGTTCGCCGTTCCGGGGTCGTCCCACGCCTTGCTGCCGTAGACGACGGGTCCGCCCTGCTCGGCCCCGAAGTCCTCCTGCAGATTCGTCCACGCGTAGATGCGGTCGCCGTTCGTTCCCCACCCCTCTCCGAGGCCGTCGGGCAGGTCGGGGACGGCGCCGGTGGCTCCCGCCCGGACGAGAAGCTTGCTGGTGTTGATACTTCCGGCCGCCATGATCAGGGCGCGGGTCGAGAGGATTTTCTGTTCCAGCACGCGCCCCGAGTCGTCGGTACGGTCGACGTGCACCTCCCAGCGCCCGTCCGCCGCCCGGGCGACACCGGTGACGTTGTGGTGGGTCGCGAGGGTGACCTTCCCGGTCGCTTCCGCCTGCCTGAGGTAGGTCACGTCCACGGAGTGCTTGCCACCGTTGTTCACGCCCAGGGCGCAGTCCCCGTTCGTGTAGGACGGCTTCATCTCTCCACGCAACTCGGCCAGGGCGTAGTCCCAGTCGATCGGCATGGGGATCTTCTCCAGGCCGTAGCCGGCCCTGCGCACGCGTTCGGCGAAGACCCGTGCCGCGCGGTAGTGGGCGGTGCCGATCAGTTCGTCCGGAGCCGTGGCGAGCTGGAGCATGCGGGCGACCCGGGGGTAGTGGATCTCGTTCATGCGCAGGTAGTCGAGCTCCTGGGGCAGCCAGGTGTCGAAGACCGCCGCCGAGGGCTGCAGGGTCATGCCCTGGTAGACGAGCGATCCGCCGCCGACCCCGGCCGCGCAGACGCCCAGGATGTTCTTCCCGAGCACCGGCTCCAGGAGACCCGTGTAGGGGGCGAAGTCCAGCGGGGTGCCGATCAGTTGCGCGAGGGGCCTGACAGCCGACGGGAGGGTCCCGTACCAGAGCATCCGCTTGTCGAGGCCGGACACACGGGGGAATGTCTCGGCGTTCGGTCCTGTGGGCCATCGGCGGCCACGTTCCAGCACCGTCACCGGTACGCCCGCCTGCGCCAGCCTCAGCGCGGCGACACCGCCTCCGAAGCCCGATCCGATGACGACGGCCCGGTGTTCCTCCCGGACCAGGGCGATCCGGGCGGGTCCGGCGGAGGCGGTCGGCGCGGGGAGCGCGCCGGCGGCTGCGATTCCTGCGGCGCCGGTGAGCACGGCGCGCCTGCTGGGGGTGGGCATGAGCGGCTCCTTGAGGGGGGTGGGATGCCGTCCGTCGTGGTGGCTGTCCGGGCTGCGCAGGCGGATCCGGCCTGAGGCCGGCCGATGGCCCCCGGACCTGCCTCCTCCTGCCGTCGCACGCCGAATGCCGCGCGAAGCAGCAGAGTTACTCGCTGGTCACTTACGGCAGCGTAGGTCCGCGTGTCAGTCAGTGACAAGATGTCTGCATGCGTCATTTCTAAAGGGCTCGCTATGCTGCGGGGACAGCGGACGAGAGCGGGGCGAGGGTGGGCGAGGCGCTAGCTGCGGAACGCGGGCCGACGGCGGAAGCCGGCACCAAGCCGTCGCTCACGCAGCGTCGCAAGGCGATGCTGCGCCTCGAGATCGCGGGCGAGGCCGTGCGGCTCTTCGCCGCACAGGGTGTCACCGGTACGACGGGCGAACAGATCGCCCAGGCCGTCGGTATCTCGGCCCGCACCCTCTGGCGCCACTTCCCGTCGAAGGAGAGCTGCGTACTGCCGTTGCTCGCGGCAGGGCTCGAGTTCGCCGTGGAGCGACTCGGCAACTGGCCGGCGGACACAAGCCTGCTGGACTACGTCACCGAGTCCTGCCGGGGCGGTGAACTGCCCGCCACGGCGCCCGCCATCCTCGATCTGATCCGCATGACGTCCACCGACCCGGCGCTGCGCGCCGTCTGGCTCCAGGCCCATGACGACGCCCTGCCCGTCCTCGCGGAACTCCTCGCCCGGCGATCCGGCGGCAGCGCCGACGAGCTGAGAATCAAGGTGCACGCGGCCACCGTGAACGGGGCGCTGCGGGCGGCGGCCGAGGAATTCGCCCGTCGGTACGCGGACGACCCCGAGGCGTCGGACAACGAGATCGCCACGTGTCTGCTGGCCGCCCTCCACGCGGCGTCGGAGGGCCTCCCCTACTGAACTCCCTCGGCCTCGCGCCGACGCCACTCGTGGAGCCGTACCTCGTCGAGGTAGCGCTCCTCGTCCGCGTGACCCGCCCGGTGCGGGCCGAGTCGGCGTGCGGCCTCGACACATCGTCCGTCGTCGTGACGGGCGAGCCCGTAGACCGCGGACAACCGGACCCTGCGGTCCGCGTCGTCGAGCAGAGCGGCCATGGCGTCGGCGAGGGCGGGTTCCCGGTCACGGCCGTCGGCCACCGTGAGGCAGGCGTACCACCGCACCGAGGGGGCCGGGTCGCGCATCAGCTCCAGCAGCACCTGACGAACAGCAGCGGAGAAGACGGGTGGTGAGGGCCACGCGCTGAAGCCGTGCGCCACCGCACGCCGTACACGCTCGTCGTGGTGGCCGGCATGGGGAAGGAGCGCCTCGGTCGCGCGGGTGCCCGCGTGTTCTCCGATGCCGACGAGAATCTCGCCGAGCACGGCCGAGTCCGTCTCTTCGGCCGACCAGTCGACGAACATGTCGAGGACCGGGCCGGCGAACGCATCCTCGTCGCCGGCGTCGAACAGATGGGTCAGCCGCATCACCTCGGCACCGAACAACCGGTGGACCGGGTCCGGGTGTGTGCGCAGAGCCGCGGCAGGGGCCCAGGTCTCCTGGTCTCCCCGGTTGCCGAGCAGGATGGTCGCGCTCGCCCATACGCTGTGGTCCTGTTCAGGGCGGCTCAACGCACGGCCCATCAGTTCCCCGAAGGGGGCATGGACGCCGAGCAGCTCCTCCAGGCGTGTGAGGATCGCCGCATGGCCGTCCCGCACGGTCACCCCACCGAGCGAGTAGGCGTCGACGCAGGTGAACTCGTCGTCCTGCACCCGGACACGGGCCACAGCACCCTGGGATCCGGTACGGCGGCGCAGTTCCCTCTCGACGCCTGTCTCGTGCCAGTGGCGGGCGAGGTCCGTTGCCTCCGCCATCTCGGATACGGGGTACCGGTCCCTGCCCCCGTCGTCCAGGAGCGCCTCCAGCAGCGCGGGCGATCCCGAATCGACCGCCTCGCGCAGCGGGAGCGGGGGCCCTTCGCACCGGCCGGGATCCGCGCCGTACGTGAGCAGCAGCTGGGCGACGGTCCCGGAGCGCATCCCGACCGCCAGGCAGAACGCGGGCGTCCCGTGGGTGTCGCGCACGGCGGGGTCCGCCCCCTCCAGGAGCAGCCTCTTCACCAGGCCGGGGTCGTCGGCACGGATCGCACCGATCAGGGCAGGGTCATCCTCCGGCGCGCTGCTCGCCCCCGCAGCGGAATGCGTACCTGTGTCCATGGCCCCCGTGCCCTAGTCGCGCTGCCGCTGCCGCTGCAGCGTAGTGCGCCGGGCGGGGTGGCGGGAGGGGCAACGTGTGCAGGACAGGGCCTGCCCCTGCGGGCGCGGACAGACGCGCACGGCACGGACCGGGCGGCTTCGAGCCCTGCGGGGGCGGAGCAGCTCAGAATTGGCGGTCGATCTTCTGTTCCCTCATCAGTTCCTCCAGCTCGGCATCGGAGAGCGGATGCACACTGTTCAGGAGACGCCGTAGCCCGGCTTCGTCGAGAGTCTGGCTGGTGACCTCGAACTCCGCGTCGGGGTGGCGGCGGGTGAGGGTGATGCCGTGGCCGCCGCCGGGCAGGTCGCGGACCGTGCGCCTCTCGCCGTGCGCGTCCACCCGGCAGGTGACGTCTTTCTCCACGAGGTCGGAACACGTGGCAGTGGGCATGAGCAGCGAGCGCACGGTGAGGCCCACGAGCGCGAACTCGTCCTGCCGGGCGGAACGGTATTCGACGCTGAAGGAGGCGGGCCCGGCCACGGCACGGGTGACCTGCATGCCGGACGGAGCGGGGCCGATGTACAGCAGCTTCGCGTGCTCCCGGTACCGCGCGACCTCCGCCTCGTGCTGGCGCTGTCGCGCCTGCGCCGGGCCGAGGAACCCCCCGTAGGCCACCCCTGCCGCCAGCGTGGCCACCGCCCCGAGCCGTACCCACCGGCCCGGTACGAAGAACGCCGCGGCCACCGCGTACGGCACCCCCGTCAGCGCGACCCGCGCGCCGGCGCTGCCCAGGTCCACATCCCCGCCGTAGGCCGCCACGCCTGCCAGAACGCCGGCGGTGCCGAGGGCGAAGACCAGTACCGCCCAGCCGATCCGCTGACGCGCGGAGGCGCACAGCGGGACGACGGTCCGTACCGGTACGCCCGCCGTGGCCAGCAGACCCACCGTCAGCGGCACGCCCAGCAGGAGGAGCGGGGCGGCCAGGCCGGCCCCACCGCCCCACGCCGCCGCCAGCAAGCCGAAGCCGAGCACCGGCACGGCGGCCGACATCGTCGCCCAGACCAGGAAGAGGTGCAGGGCCGTCCCGGCCCGTCTGCCGCTCGTCATGGCGCGGAGTCTCTCAGCCGGCACTCTCCCGCACATGAGTTCGCGTACTCAGCCGGGGACTTGGCGGACACGAGGGGCCCGGGCGACCGGCAAGCCGGTCAAGGGCCTCCCTCGCCGGGGCCGTGCCGGTCGTCATGGCGAGCTGTTCGGGGGAAGCGCCGCCGATCCGGAGGCCTCCCCCGCCCGACGTGGGCACTCCTCGACCAAACGAAGGAGAGAAACGATGCCGCTGTATCTGTCGAGGTTCAGCTACACACCGGAGACGTGGGCGAGGCTGATCGGCCACCCCGAGGACCGTGCGGAGGCCGCTCGGTCGTACATCGAGTCCGTCGGTGGGAAGCTCCACGGCTTCTGGTACGCCTTCGGCACGCACGACGGCTACAACCTGTGGGAGGCACCGGACAACGTGTCCATGGCCTCGGTGGCGCTGGCGATCAGTGGGGGCGGCGCGCTCAGCTCGTTCGAGACGACGGTCCTCCTGACCGTCGACGAGACGATGGAAGCCCTGCGCGGAGCCGGGGAAGTCCGGTACCGCGCTCCTGGCCTCCGGCGCGAGCGAGGCACGGAAGCCGCCGGGTAGACGCGATGGGCGTCTCGCGGGCAGGGCCTCCTGCGGGCCGGCGGTGGCTGACCGCCGGGTCACGCACCCGCTCCCGGAGTCCTCGCGTCCGGCGCTGTCCGGCCAGGTCATGGGGGTGGGCTCGGGGGGCCGTAGGGTTCTGACGTGCTTCAGCTCGAGATTTCCGACCTCATCACGGCGGTGGACCCGCACACCGGCCACCGGCTCCCTGTCCGGCGCTCCGAGGTGATCCGGCAGCTGCGCGCGACAGGCGACGAACGCGCGGCCCGGATCGTCGCCCGCCTGCCCACGGACGAGGACGGCGTGCTGGACCCCGACGCGGTGGACCGCTTGCTCGTCCTCGTGCACACCGAGCTCCAGCGCCTGAGCGAGGAACTCCGGATGGGCGAACGCCTGGTCCACGTACTCGGTCCGCTCTTCACCGCGATCCGGGCCACCACCGGACAGGCCGGGCCGTACCGGCTCGTCGATGTCGGATGCGGCCTGGGCTACCTGGTCCGCCGGCTCGCCGCCACCGAAGCGCTCGGGAAGGACGTCGAACTGGTCGGAGTCGACCTCGACGCCGCGCTGGTCGGCGAAGCGGACCGGCTCGCCCGGGCCGACGGCCTCGACTGCCGCTTCGTGCACGGGAACGCGTTCGCTCTCCCGGAAGCAGCGACCGTCTACGTCTCGACCGGCGTGCTGCACCATTTCCGCGGTCCGGCCCTGGAGGAGTTCTTCCAGGCCCAGGCCGCCTCTCCGGCACTCGCCTTCTGCCACTTCGACATAGCGACGAACCGTCTCGCCCCCGTCGGCGCCTGGGTCTTCCACCGCGCCCGGATGCGCCATCCACTCGGCCGCCACGACGGAGTGGTCTCCGCCCTCCGCGCGCACGGCGACGAGACGCTGCTGCGGGCGGCCTCGGCACCAGGCATCCGGGCACTCCTGTACGAGCCTCGTAGCGTGGCGAATCCGTTCTGCACCACGTTGCGCCCCGTCGTGGGGGTACGTCCGCACCTGGAGGCCCCACTGCGCCGAGCCCTCGGGCGTGCCGCACGGCGCCTGGTCGGTCCGGAACACTTCGCAGTGGGAACCCGATGAGGCCCGCCGCACTGCTCGCACTCCTGGGCCTCGTCGACGCGGCGTTCAGCGGCTTCCGCGCCTACGCGGGCCGCGATGCCCGGATACGCAAACAGCGGGCCAACGCCCGCGCCGCCCTCCGGGGGCTGGCCGTAGGGGCGGTGGCCCTCCTCGCACCCGTGCTGGCGGCCTCGTGCCTGCTGCTGGCGACGCCCGACCCTGCCCGGACCTACGCCGCGCTCACCGCGGGAGCCATCGGCTACCTGCTGCCGCTCGCGGGCTACGCCGTCGTCGTAATGCTCTCGCTCGCCGCCTACTTCTGGCTCCCCTTCCGTGCCGGCACCCTCGCCATGGTGGTCGGACTCGGGCCCCTGACCCTGCTCCGCCCACTCGCCGTTGCCGCGGCCTGCACCGGCGCGGTCCTCAACGGCGGAGGCGGGCGCTCCTTGCTGGTGGGCGTGGTCGCGGGCGCCGCCGTGCTCTGCGTCGGCCCGGCGGTGCACCGGCGCTGGTACTCCACCGTGCAGTAGCGGTACGGCCGGCCCCGCGACCACGAACGCGATGTGGTCCTCGGACTTCCGTCGCGCGGGCGGGCCCTCCCACGCGGGCCCGCACCGGCTGCCATGACGTACGGCGCAGGTCCTGGCGTAGGCTTCGCTCGGCGTGGACAGGGGGCGGGGCATGACGGCCGAAGCGGCACAGCGGTGGGGATCGACCCTCGATTCCGTGGTGGTGTACGAGCAGGGCGCGGTCTGCCGCCGTCTGGCTCGGGGAAGTGTGCCGCCTGACGGCAGAGTCCGGGTGACGGGGCTGCCACGTTCGCTGGACCAGGGTTCGCTGCGAGCCCGCGTCCTGGGCACCTCCGGGGCGCGTGTCAGTGAGGCCCGGGTGGAGGTCGAGGCGGAGATGCCCGGCACGTCCCCGCCCGACGAGCTGCGCCGTGAGGCCGAACGGCTGAAGGACGAGTACGCGGCCGCGCGGGCCCGCAAGGACCATGTGCTGGGCCGCATCAAGGAGATGACCTCGCTGCGGCCGGTCCCTCCGGCCCGTAAGCGGGAGGATCCGCACCGCGTCGCCCCGGTCGACGCATGGCTGGAACTTGCGGCTTTCGTGGACGAGCGCCTCGCAGGGCTCCATGCCTCTCTCGTCGAGGTGGAGGAGACACTGCTCCGTGTGGAGCACGATCTCGACGTGGCCACCGACAGGCTCGCCCGCGCGTCCACCGACGTACCGTCAGCGCCCGTCGACACCACGATCTCGGCTCTCCTGATCCTGGACGCGACCTCCATGGATGACGCGGCCGCCGAGGTGGAGCTCGAACTGGACTACGGGGTGCCGGGCGCCGTCTGGGTTCCGGCCTACCGTCTGACCTACCGCCAGGGCGAGGACCGCGGCCGTCTGCTGCTGCGTGCCTCCGTCGCCCAGCGCACCGGCGAGGACTGGACCGGCGTCTTTGTCGCGCTCGCCACGGCCGACCTGCGGCGCGGCACCGACCTGCCGAGTCTCCGCTCGGTCAGGATCGGACGCCGGCAGGCCGCCGCCGAGCCCTCCGGCTGGCGAGAGCCTCCCGCAGGTCTCGCCGACCTGTTCACCGGATACGACGCCTCCGGGTCCCGTCCTGTCACGACGGCAGCGGTGGCGGTGGGCGGGATCGGTGCCGCGCCCCTGCCACCGCCCGCTCCCCCGGCGTACGGCGGAGCACCGCCGGCGCCGAGTGGCCCGGCGCCGCAGTCCGGCCCGCCCGCAGCCGCCGCGCGCTCGGTGCGAGCCCGGACGGGCGCCGGCGGAGCTTTCGGCGGCTCGTCCCCGGCGCCCTTCGCGCCCGCGGCACCCGGCGCTGCGGCACCGCCTCCGCCGCCGCCCATGGCACCGGTCGCCGGTCCGCCCCGGCCGAGCGGAGGCGACCTCGACTACGCCGCCCTCGTCCTCGCCGGTCCCGAGGATCAGGCAGGGCGCCGCGGCCGGCTGTTCCCCGGCTCGGCCTTCGATCCGGTAGCGGCCGAGCACCGCCGCCGCGCGGAGGCGGTCGCCGCGCTGCCCCTGCCCCATCACGCCGTGCGGCCCCGCGAGTCGGCCGGTTCCTTCGACCACCGCTTCGACACCGCTGCCCGTGCGGACGTCCCGTCGGACGGCACCTGGCACACCGTCACCATCGGCGAGATCCCCGTCGGCGCGCACACCGAACACCTCTGCATACCCGCCGTGGAACAGACCGTCTACGCGACACTGGTCCTTTCCAACGCCACCGATCAGTCGCTGTTGGCCGGTCCGGTGGAAGTCATCGTCGACGACGACTTCCTGTTGACCGCGGCTCTGCCCACCCTCGCCCCCGGAGGCGTCCGCCGAGTCGGACTCGGACCCGCACAGGGCGTTCAGGTCACCCGGCGTACGCATGTGAACGAGTCCACCTCGGGGCTGCGCAACAACATCACGGTGCTCGACCACCGGGTGCACGTGGAGTTGGCCAACCGCCTCGCCGTCCCCGTCGCTCTCGAGGTGCGTGAGCGCGTGCCCGTCACCTCGGAGGCCGACGTCCGCATCGAGGAACGGGCCGACTGGGTGCCGCTGGACGACGACGGCGCCGAGGCCGGACGGCACGCCCCGGGAACTCGCGCATGGCGGGTGGACCTGCCCGCCGGCGGCACCGCCGTGCTCGACGGCGGCTACGAGATCCGTATCCCGGCCGGCAAGGCCCTCGTCGGCGGCAACCGCAGGAGCTGACACACCTCATGACCACAGCCCCCGACCCGATCGCTCTCCCCGTCACCGCCGTGACCTGTCTGGAGGACCGCGCGCACGTCGAGCGTGCCGCCGTGCTCGACCTCGTTGCCGGTGTCCAACGGCTGCGCCTCGGCCCGATCAGCGCGCTGGCCGTGGACCGGACCCTGCACGCCGAGCTGACCGCCGATCACCCGGCGTCCGTACTCGACGCACGGATCACGCGCAGCTGGTCACCACGTGGACCACTGCCGCACACCGACGACTCCGCCCTGCGCCGGCGGATGCTCACCGTGGAGACCGAGCTGCTCGCCCTGGAGCGGCGGCGCGAACGGCTGGAGGTCCGGCAGGAGCTGCTCGGCCGCCTGGCCGCCGATCTGCTGCGGGACATCGGCGAGGGTGCCGGATCGGGCGGGACCGACAGGGCCCGCTGGACCGCGGAGCTGGACCGGGTCGACGACGAACGCGCCACGTGCGGCGAGGAACTGCGCACCGTGGTGAGCCAAATGTCGGTGCTCGACGAGGAACTCGCGCAGGGCGGAGAGGCCTTGCTCCTCTCCGAGCAGGAGCCCTCCGAGCTCGTCGCCCATGTCGAGCTGACCATGGACTCCGCGGAGGCCGGGCCGGTGGGGCTGGTCCTGAGTCACCTCACCCCGTGTGCGCTGTGGCGGCCTGCCTACCGGGCCGTGCTGGACGGGGACTCCGTGACCCTGGAGACCGATGCGATGGTCTGGCAGCGCACGGGTGAGGACTGGCAGGACGTGCGGCTCACCTTGTCGACCGCCCGTTCGGCGCTCGCCGCCGACCCGCCGCACCTGCCCGAGGACCGGCTCACGCTCACGGACCGCTCCGCCGCGGAACGCCGCACCGTCGACGTGGAACTGCGCGAGGAGGAGATCGGTTCCCTCGGCCCGGCCCCTGCGCTCGGCGTGCCGGGGGTGGACGACGGTGGCGAGACACGGGTGCTGAAGGCCCGTTCACAGGTCTCGGTGCCCGGCGACGGTCGCGCCCAACGCGTGCCGCTGTCCGCCTTCACGGCACCCGCACGCAGTACGTACACCTGCTCGCCGGAGCTCTCTCCTCTGGTGCACCGGGTCGTGCGGTTCGACAACGCGTCCGGTCACGCACTGCTCGCGGGTCCCGTGGATCTGGTCCGTGACAGCGGCTTCTGCGGACGCGGCACGATGGATTTCACCGCTCCCGGCGCACCCGTCGAGCTCGCCTTCGGCAGCAGCGACGATCATCGAGTGGTCCGGCGGGCCGAGGAGACGCGGGAGACGGCCGGGATCACCCAGCGGACCGTCATCACCCGCACGGTCCGTCTGAGCCTCTCCCGGTTCTCCGCACCCCAGGAGCAGGGTGACCACGTCGTAGCCCTGAGGGAACGGCTTCCTGTCTCCGAGGTCTCGGCCGTGGAGATCCGGCTGCGGAAGGAGAGTTGCTCCCCGCCGCCCGCGGAGGTCGACTCCGAAGGCATCGCCCGCTGGGACGTGACGCTGCCGCCCGGCAGCCGTCGTACGGTCACCCTCGTCTACGAGCTGTCGGCGAGTGCCAAGGTCACCGGACTCTGAGGCGTACGCCCTCATCGGCCGGCAGGCTGCGCGTTCCCGCACCGCCTGCCACGCGCGCACGGCCTCGCGGTGGCCGCCCGCTGCGTGGACGGCGAGGCCGAACCGCAGCGGGCGGCACGGGAACTCAGGACCGGTGCCGCTGGATCAGCGGACGGTGGTCCTGCGGACCTCCTTCAGCGCGGCGCAGTTGGAGTTCTCCACCGACACGTAGATGTTGGAGATGCTTCCGCCCCAGCTCACGCAGTAGCCCTTGCCGTAGACGTAGGCCGGTCCCGCGTACGACGTGAAGTTCCCCGAGTCGTCGGCCCACTGGTCGGTGGCGGGGACGTAGATGTACGTGGACATGGACTTGGCTGTGCCCGGGTTGGCGCGGATGGTCGCGACGCAGTTCTTGCCGTTGGAGGAGTTGTACGTCAGGTAGACGGTGCCCAGGGAGCCGACCGGCACCGAGTTCACGGTCTTGTAGCCACTGCCGCACACGCCCTGGGGAGTGACGTTGGGTGCGGCTGACGCGGTCGTGGCGAACGCGGTCGTGGCACCCAGCGCCAGCGCGGCCAGCGCCCCGGCAGTTGCGATGGAACGGGTGTTTCTCATATATCCCCCTTGTGTCCCTGAGAGCTGTTTGCTCCTACTTGGTGTGACCCGCGAGTGGTACCGATGGTTGTGCCGCCTTCGGGCCCAGATGTGACGGGGCTCTCACCGGGGAGGGGCTGAGTCACGTTCCTCCAGGCGGTCACGTTCCGGCAGGCGCTCGTACGGCACAGGGAGCGCCAGGGGCGCGAACGTACGACACGGGGGCGGACGGATCAGGAATCGAGAAGCACCGGCGGCAGGACCGCGGATAACGTCACGGACATGGACCTCTCCGAAGGAGTTACCTCATGTGTCATCCAGGGTGGAGGCGCGCCCTCATCGAGGCACAGCGTCTGGAGGACTTCGCGCGACTGAGGCGCGTCCGCGACCGGATGGACCGGGAGTACGCGCAGCCTCTGGACGTCGAGGCGCTCGGCCGCGACGCGAACATGGCGGCCGGTCACCTCAGCCGGTTGTTCAGGATCGCGTACGGCCGCTCGCCGTACGCCTATCTGATGGCGCGTCGTATCGAGCACGCCACGGCGCTGCTGCGGCGGGGAGACGTCGGTGGCGGCGAGGTCTGGTGCACGGTCGGCTGCGCCTCGCAGACCGTGTTCGACGCCCGTTTCCGCGAGTTGACCGGGGTGCCGCCCGGCGAGTACCGGCTCCGCGAGGCACAGACCGCACCGTCGACGTGACCGGACAGCACCGTGGACGTGACAGCACCGCACCGTCGGCGTGACAGGGCAGCGCCTTCGTCGTGACGGAGCGGGCCCGCGTCCGGCCTAGCCCTCGAACCCCCTCCCGCAGGGCGGTTCATGTGACCAGGAGGAAGAATGACCGACGTGTCACCCAGAGAGTTCAAGGAAAGACTGCGGGACACGCAGGCGAAGCTGGAGAGCGAGATCGATCTCTGGGTGGCGACCTCGGGTCCTCGCGGCGTTCACCTCGTTCCGCTCTCGTACCGGTGGGACGGGACCGCGTTCCTCGTCGCGACTCCGCGCGCTTCGGTCACCGGCCGTAACCTCTCCGGGCAAGGCCAGGTGCGACTCGGCTTCGGGCCGACGCGTGACGTCGTCGTCGTCGACGGGATCGCCGAACCCGTGGATCTCGCGGATCTCGATCCCGGAACGGGCGACGCGTTCGCCGCCAGGACCGGTTTCGATCCGCGTGGTCTCGCCGAGCCCTACCAGTACTTCCTGATTCGGCCTCAGCGCATCCAGGCCTGGCGGGAGGCCGACGAACTGCACGGGCGAGATCTCATGCGCGAGGGCCGCTGGCTCGGCTGACGCCCGGCCGCCGACGGCATCGCGGAAGGCGTACCGGGTTCACGTCGGCCATGGAGCGTGATTGCGCTCCATGGCCCACTGCCGGCCCCGACGCCTTCGCACGCTCACAGGTCGAATGCGATGTGTTCCAGGTCCGTGTATTCGACGGCCAGTCCGGCCGCGCGCCGTCCGCCGTCCTTGAAGTAGACCTCCTGGAGGCCTTCGGCCGCGATGTCCCGGAGCTGCTGGTCGGACTCACCGCGGTCCCTGGCCTCGAAGAGACGAGCGGCGTACGTCGGCGGCAGGGCGACAGTGAGGTGCCGCAGCCGGGCGTCGTCGGTGGTCCCGGGCGCGGCGGTGTATCCGAAACGCGCACGCGTATCGATGACGAGACCGGTGCTGGTGGCCGCGGCCTGTTTGGCTCTGGCCCGGATCTGGGGCTGCCAGCGCTTCTTCACCTCGCTCTCCAGGCGCAGGGCGAGGTCCTTGCGGGGACGTTTGATCTGGTCCTTCACATACCGTTCGACCGTACGCTGGGACACACGCAGCACCTGGGCGACGGCACGGGTGCCTTTGTACTGCTTGACGAGGTAACGCATCTGCGCGCCCGCGGACTTGGGGACGGGCCGGGTGAACGCCTGCTCCACGGCCCGGTCGAGGCCCTCTCCGAACATGCTCATGGCGTGCTACTCCCCCATGTCCGCAGCGGTGACATGCCCGTCCTTGATGTAGCGGGCGAGGTTGAGCTCCTGGCCGTGCTCCTCCCGTACGCCTTCGGCCCACAGGACGGTCTGGGAACCCTCGTGCTTGACCATCCCGGGCGATACACCGAGACGGAAGCCCCCCGGCAGCGGTTTGCCCTGCCGGTAGGGCAGGAAGTCCAGCGGGCTCGGCCCCTCTGCGGCGTACACGGCACAGTCGGAGAGGACCGCGACCGGATACCTGCCGGTGAAGGCCGCGTGCTTCAGCATCTTGCGGTGCATGTTGACGCGTGCCCTGGAGATGACCGTGGCGCGGATGTCGGGGCGCCACGTCGGACGGGAGAGAGCCCTCCAGGCTTCACCGGGCTTCCAGTTCTCACCGCGCGGCCGTTCACGCAGCTTGCCGATGCCGCCCTTGACGGTGGCCTTCACGGCCGACAGCACGACGGCCAGCTGCGGATCCCGCTCGCGGTAGCCGTCCATGGCCGCCAGGAACTCTTCCGGAGAAAGATCGGCCACGACGCCGAGGTCGGCCATGGTGGAGACGTAGGCGTCGCGCAGCCGGTTGTACCAGCCGTCCAGGTAGCGGCCGTTCTCCATGCGTACGTAGGCCTCGGTGGGCGCCACGGTGTGGCCGAGTTCCACGGCGTACGCCACGGTGGGTGTCGCGTACCAGGCCGGCCCCTGCGGCCGGTCGCCCCTCGGCGTGAAGGGCGAGGGAAGCCGTTCGTCCAGCTCGATGTGCGAGAGGTCGACCAGCCAGGAACCCGGCAGTTTCGGGTCGAACACGGGGCGCTCGATGTGCGTCGGCGCGCCCAGACCGACGATCGCGCCGTTCGCTCCGGCGGCGAATGCCATGTTGACGTCGATACCGACGACGTGGCGCAGGGCGTACTCGTCATCGGTCATCGGCCGCGCCCAGTCGTACGCCTCTTCCATCAGCATCTCCGCGGGCCCCCGCTGATGGAACCGGGGCAGGTGCCTCAGCAGCGGGTGCCCGTCGGGGGCCTCGCACGGCGCGCAGTCGACCGGCTCGCTGCCCAGCGATCCCGGGTTGTACTCGCTGTGCCGCTTGCCCGCCCCGTCCGGCTCCCCCGCCCGGGTCGGCGGGTGGAGGGCGGTCATGAGCTCCAGGCCGGTCACGGCTGTGGAACCGCGGGGGGTCATCACGCGCGACGCGTACGTGCCGAGCAGGCGGGCGATGTCGGGAGCCGGCAACCGGGCCGCGTCGCCCCAGTGCCGGGTGTCGAGCGCTCCCCAGGACGGGAGGCACAGCTGGACGCAGGCGCGCTTGCCGCCCTGGGCGGGGCGGTAGATCCTGGCCCACGGCCCGAGGCCTCGCTTCGTCAGTTTCCAGTCGGCGCGGGCCAGTTGCCTGACAGCTCTGTGGTCGTCGGGGACCCGCCCGGACAGGCGCTCCTCCTGGCTGAGCCGGGTGGGCAGGCCGTAGCGCTCGCAGGCGGCCTCGGTCAGGACGAGCAGCGGGTCCTGGTCCTTGCCCGGGCCGCTCAGCCTGGGAGCCCCGAGCTTCGCCTCCGACAGGGTCCATTCGACCAGCGCGGGCAGAGATCTGGCGGGCACGTCCAGGACCAGCCCACCGACGCAGTGGGCCAGAACGTGTCCGTCCTCCACGTCGAGAACGGCGAGCGGTCCGTTCTCGAACCGGGGGTCGGGGGCGGTGGCCTGCGCGGGCTTCGCGGCCACCCTCTTCGTCGCCGTCCGCTTCGTGGCGGTCCGCCCCGTGACCGGGCGAGGCTGCGGGGACGCAATCCTCGGGGTGCTTGCCGCCCGGCGGGAATGCTCGTCGGCCACCGGCGACGGCACGGCAGCTGGCGGCGGCGACACCGGGACGTCCGCAGGCTGCGGGGACACCTCAGCAGGGGCGGCCTGCGACGGGGACGCTTGCGCGAGGGCCGTCGGTCCTCGGCGTGTGTCCGCGGGCGCGGTGAAGGCGGGCTCAGGGGCGGGGAAGCGAGCGGCGAGCCCCGCCAGGAGTCGTGCGTATGCCGCGCGCTTCGGTGGCCGGGGCTCGGTCCTGCCGCTCTCCCAGCTGCCCACCGCTTCTCGGCGTGCGTCGAGCGCGCCGGCGATCTGTGCCTGGCTCAGCCCTGCCGCCTCACGCAACCGCTTACGCTCGGCGGGGGCGGGCAGCTCGTCCTGCGCGACCTGATCCAACAGGGCGTCGACTGCTCCGAACAGCTCGTTCTCAGCGGACACGGGGTCACCTCCTGCGACCACCGTACCGTCGATCGCTCCCTGAGCCGCACACGGATCGCACACGGAACGCACGGGAGGTGGGGCGGCGGGAGTGCTCGGCATCCCGGATCACCGGCCGGGCACTCATGGGAGTCGCCGGTCCGGTGGCGCCTCTCGCCCGGGGCTGGCGCTGGGACGGGCATCACGCCAAGGCGCCTGCCGCCGGTCCTCACCGTGGCAGGCGCCTGTCCGCCTCTCGGCGGGTGGTCACCGTCGACCGGTTCTCCGTCCGTGGCCGATTCCCGCAACGTGCAGGGCCAGCAGACCCAGTCCGATCAGCATGACGTTCACCGAGCTGAAGACATCGTTCGTCGTGATGTCGGCGGCGTTGATCAGAAAGGCGATGAAGAACAGTACAGCTGCGGCGATTCCCAACATGACCGGCTCCTTTGTTTGTTGAAACACGCGTTCCCCCATGTCCGTGATTCAGACCTGTGGGATGCGCAGCCGGTCCGGGGCTCCGGCCCTTTTCGCGGGTGGCTTGATTGCCACCGGCGGAGGCACGCGGACAGGAATGGCGTGACGCGGCGCTGCCCGGCCCGTTCCCCCGGGCCGGGCAGCGCTCCGGCGTCATGAGGCGGCGACGGCCCCGCTCGGTGATGTCTGGCTCTCCGGCTCCTGGACGGGGTCGCTGAGCTGCTCGCGCACGTAGTTCCAGATCACCGCGATCACCGCGGCGACGGGCACGGCGAGGAGGCTGCCCACGATGCCGGCCAGACTGCCGCCCAACGTCACCGCCAGGAGCACCACAGCAGCATGCAGGCCGAGTCCACGGCTCTGGATCATGGGCTGGAACACGTTGCCCTCCAGCTGCTGGACCACCAGGATGATCGCCAGGACGATGAGCGCGTCGGTGAGGCCGTTCGACACGAGCGCGATGAGTACGGCGACGAAGCCCGCGAAGAGGGCACCGACGATCGGCACGAACGCCGACACGAACGTCAGGACCGCCAGAGGAAGCACCAGCGGAACGCCCACGATCCACAGGCCGATGCCGATGAGGACGGCGTCGAGCAGACCGACGTAGGCCTGGGAGCGTACGAACTCGCACAGTGTCGCCCAGCCGCGGGCGGCCACGGTCGGGACATCGGTGGCGAGACGTCCGGGCAGCTGACGTCCGAGCCACGGCAGGAACCGGGTGCCGTCCTTGAGCATGAAGAACATCAGGAACACCGCCAGGACTGCGGTGACCACACCGTCGACGACGGTGCTCACACCCGTGAAGACAGTGGTGACCATGCTGCCGACGCTGTCCTGGATGCGCGTGGTCGCGGAGTCGAACGCGCCGGTGATCTGGTCGTCGCCGATGTTGAGCGGCGGGCCGGAGGCCCACTCGCGCAGCCTCTGGATGCCTTCCACCACACCGTCGGCCAGCTCCCCGGACTGGGATGCCACGGGTACGGCGATCAGGGCCACGACCCCCGCGGCGACGAGAAGGAAGAGCACCGTCACGACCGAAGCCGCGAGAGCCGGGGGGCACCCTCGTCTGCGGAGGAAGCGCGCGGAGGGCCAGGTCAGCGTGGTGAGCAGAAGGCCGACTATGAGCGGCCAGACGATCGACCACATGCGGCCCAGGACCCACACGGCCACCGAGGCCATCACCAGGACCAGGATCAACTCACCCGAGACGCGTGCCGAAGTACGCAGAGCGGCACGGGTTTTGGTGGAACTCAACGTGACAGACATGCGGGTCACCCTATTAGCCACGGCCCGGCCCTCAGGCCACCCCTGTCCCTGCATGCACAGCGCGCAGTGGTGACCGCCCGGCGCCGCCGGCGTTTCGTCCCCGCGAGGCTCCTCTCAGGGCGCGCCGCGCGTGCACCGGGCAGGGCCGCCTGCCGCGTGGACCTCAGTCCGAGAGCCAGGAGAGTGCCGCGACGACGAGAGCGCTCACACCGGTGTCGAGTGTGGGCTGGAGTACGGGGGCGAAGTGCGGACTGTGGTTGACCGGGACGCGCCCTGCGCCCGCGCCGTCGGCCGTCGCGAAGAGAGCCGGGTCGGAACCGCCGATGCCCCAGTAGGTGAACGGCACGCCGAAGGCTCCGGGAATCTTGCTCATGTCCTCGCTGGCGGTCTGCACGTCGACGGTCTCCGCGTTCTCACCGAAGTGCCCGGCGAACGCCTGCGCGACCCTCCGGGTCACCGCGGCGTCGTTGACGGTCGGGGGGAACGAGGTGATCTTCTCGATCTCGGGCGGCTTCGGAGCACCGGACGCCTGGCACTCGGCCGTCACGACCCGCTCGATGGCCGCCAGCACCCGGACGCGTGAATCGTCGTCGTACGTCCGGACGTTCACCTGGATGACGGCTCGGTCCGGGATGATGTTGGGGTCGGTGCCCGCGTGGATACTCCCTACGGTGACGACAGCAGGGGTCAGAGCCGCCACCTCCCGGGAGACGATGGTCTGCAGGCGTACGACGATCATGGCGGCCATGACCACCGGGTCCACCGTCACCTGTGGCATCGAGCCGTGCCCTCCCCTGCCATGAACGGTGATGCGCAGACTGTCCGCCGCCGAGAGGAAGGATCCGGCGCGGGTGCCCACGTAGCCGGCCGGGTAGGGCAACACGTGCTGGGCGAGCACGACATCGGGCTGGGGCGCCTTGGAGGTCAGGCCGTCCGCGAGCATCGCGTCCGCGCCGTCGCCCCGCTCCTCCGAGGGCTGGAAAAGCGCCACGAAGGTGCCCTTCCACGCCTCCTTGCTCTCGGCCAGCAGGCGTGCGCAGCCGACCAGGGCGGCGACGTGCATGTCGTGCCCACAGGCGTGCATCACGGGCAGCTCGGTGCCGTCTTCCCCGGTCACGGTAGCCGTGGAGGCGTAGGGCAGGCCCGTCTGCTCCCGGACCGGGAGCGCGTCCATGTCGGCCCGGGCCATGACGGTGGGGCCCTCACCGTTGACCAGGATTCCGATCACACCGGTGCCGCCGATACCGTCGACGACCTGGTAGCCGAGCGCGCGCAGGGCGTCGGCAGCCTTCTTCGCCGTCCGGTGCTCCCGCAGGCCCAGTTCGGGGTGGCGGTGGAGGTCCTTGTAGAGATCCTCGGTGTCGGACCGGATGCTGTCGAGGCCTTCCAGCACGACACGGGCGCTGTCGGTCATGCTGACTCCGTCCGGTGGCTCGCGTGCTACCTGCTCCTGCCGAGGCTACCGGCCGCAGTGACGAGGCAGGCGGTCAGGGCACCGCCGAGCGCGGCGCCCGCCGTCGAGCCCCGAAAAGGATGGCTCGGCTTTGTCCGCGTCCCTGTGCCCCCGCCCTGGGACGCGCCTGCGGGGGCGTCCCTGTGCCCACGCCCTGGGACGCGCCTGCGGGGGCGTCCCTGTGCCCACGCCCTGGGACGCGCCTGCGGGAGGGGCGTGGTGCGGGTTCGAGGACTGCCGCCAGCGCGTGGGTGCGCTCACGCCTCGATGTAGGCGATCACCACGACGGTACGCAGTGCGGTGACGAAGTACAGGACTCGCACGTCCTCGACTTCGTCGGCGTACTGGCGCAGGGCGGGCTGCCCCGCCGGGCCGGATGCCGTGGTGCCATCGATGGGTTCACCGATGTCGGGGTCGACGCTGACCGCGACGAGAGTGCGGTCGAGGGCATGCACGGCGCGTTCGGAGAGTTCTTCCAGCTGCTTGGCCGCGGAGTCGCTGAACGCGATACGGGCTCGTCTGGGAGCCATCAGGCGACGGCGGGGCGCACGTCGGCGAGCTGGGCGAGGCGAGCGTCGCGGAGGTCCTCCCAGGGGGTGCACTCGTCCAGCGAGGGCAGGCCGTTGGCGGCGATGTCCTCGAGCACCGCAGCGAGACGGTCAGCGTTCGCACGGGTTCTGGCGGCGTACGCACGAACCGCTTCGGCGGCCTCGGGCTCCAGCGGCTTCCGTTCTGCTGAGGGGACGGCAACGGCCGGCTGCTCGCTCATCGAGGGCTCCAGGGGGCGGACTTGGCGTGGCCCTTCAACGGTATCCCTCGACCCACGAGCCGGTCACCCACTCGCGCAAACCCCGGTCGCTCAGGCATGCCTTCGGCTGCTCGCGCAAGCCCCGCCGGCGAATCGGGCAGGCCTTCGGCTGCTCGGGCAAAACCTTGCGCCGCTCGGACAGCCCTTCGGCTGCTCGGGGCACGGTCGGTGCGGACGCCCGGTGATCCGGCGATCCGACGCAGGGAGTAGAGGGGCCGCGGCCGGCTCGACACCCCGGCACCCCCCACCACCGTTCCCACGAAATTGCCGCGAGCGGGCCACGGTCCAGGGATCATTCCTTGCGCCCTGTCACGGCCACCGTGACACCGAGGCCGATCATCGTCAGGCCACCGACGCCCCCGACCAGGGAGAGCCTGCGGGGAGAGCGGGCGAACCAGTCGCGCCCCGTTGCCGCGACCAGTCCCCACGCGCTGTCGCAGGCCACCGCGATGATGTTGAAGACCAGCCCCAGCACGAGCATCTGCATCACCACGTGGCCATGTGCTCGGTCGACGAACTGCGGAAGGACGGCAGCGAAGAACACGATGGTCTTCGGGTTGGCCACGCCGACTGCAAAGCCTTCCCACAGGGTCCGCAGGCCGCCCTGTGTGGACTTCTCCGCCGTGAACGCGGCCTGCAGTGAGCCCCGCTGCCGCCATGCTCTGACACCCAGATACACCAGGTAGGCGGCGCCGGCGAGCTTGAGCATGGTGAACACCAGGACAGACCGCTCCACGACCGATCCGACCCCGAGAGCCACGGCCACGATGAGCACATAGGCGCCGAGCGTGTTCCCCACCACCGTGGTGAGCGCGGCGCGGCGCCCTTGTGCCAGGGCTCGCCCGATCACGAAGAGCACACTGGGACCGGGTACCACGATGAGGAGCAACGACATAGCCGCGAAGGCGAGCAAGCGCTCAGCAGAGACCATGCCATCCATGTAAGCACGGGCGACATCGACCGCTCACCCCTTTTGATCTCCGAAGGAGCGGTCGCTCTCCGCCCCGGCAACAGCCGGATCTCACGGCGAAGTGCCGTGCAGTCCCCGACTGCTCACATGCTCGCGCGGTCTCCTTGCTATGTCCCGGAGCACCGCGGCGATGTGCTCACCTCGCCCGCGCACGCCGGGTCAGGCGCCGAACGAGCACGCTGCGCCCCGGCGTACGACAGGCCGCCCTCTCGGGGGCGGATCAGAGCTGGAACTCCGCGGGGGACAGCCCGAGTGCCGTGCACGCTTCCAGAAGGATCGCGTGCTCAGGCTGTGAGAAGTTGCCGTCGGCTCCGGCGATGACGATGCCGGTCTGGAGTACGGCACGTGCCTCGGTCGGCTTCTTGGCCGTCTTGACGATCTCCTGCATCGCTTCGGCCTTGCCCTGCTGGAAGTTGAAGGTCAGCTGGTCGACGTGCTTGCCGAAGCGCTGCCGCAGCTGCTCCGGCGGGAAGTTCTGCAACACCTCGTTGCCGAGGATCATCGACTCCACGTGCTGGCGCTCGGCGGGGTCCACGTGCCCGTCCGCTGCCGCGACGAGTGCGCACATGGCCATGCTGGCGTCCCTGTACGCGCCGCTCTTCAGCTCCGTCTTGAGTGAGGCGAGCTGCGACTTGAGCGTACTGACCAGCTGGGCACGGGATCCGCCGCCGGATCCGTGCGATCCGTGACCGCCGGCGGCGCTGGTCTGTCCGCCGCTTGCCCCCCGCGCGCCCTGGGACTGCTGGAGAGTCCTGGCCTGATCCTTGAGCCGGTCCCACACTGCCATTGAGGTCACCTCGGTCTTCGTCTGAATGATCGGTCAGGAGCCCGTCGGCTCACCTGGCCAACGGCTCGCCCCGGGTAAAGGTTCCGCAAAGTAGCGGATCCTTTTGCCCGGCTGCCCTTTGCCGCCCGCCGGGACTCGTCGTGACCGCCCCGAGCGAGACCCGGCCCCTGTCCCCGGGCAGGAGCCCACCGCCCGCCCTGACCCTCGCCCTGGGCGGCGACGCCACCGTCCCCCCAAACCTGGCCGAGCAACGCCGCCCTGTGCGGCATCATCGAGTCATGCGCACCCGACCTGTACTCGTCTACGACGGTGACTGCTCCTTCTGCACGTCCTCGGTGGTCTTCGCCGAACGGCACATCCGGCCGCGCTGCGAGATCAGCCCCTGGCAGTTCGCCGATCTGGAGTCCCTGGGTACGACTCAGGAGCGGGCCGCGCACGAGGTGTTGTGGATCACGCCGACCGGGTCGATCCACGGCGGTGCGCAGGCGGTCGCCAAGCTGCTGCTGAGCGCCGGAAAGGGCTGGAGTGTTCTGGGAGCACTGCTCACCCTGCCGCCCTTCCGCTGGATCGCCCACGGGGTCTACCGGCTCGTCGCGGACAACCGTGAACGGCTGCCGGGCGGGACGCCCGCATGCGGTCTGCCCCCGGACCGCCGTCCCCAGCCCCCGGCGGCCCCGGCGCGCACAGAGCGCTGAGCGAGCAGGGGGAGAACCCGGCGCCGTATCACTGTCGGCGCGGCCCACTCACCGCTCGGCGCGGCAGACCACTCCGCTTCTCCACAGGCGCCGTTCCCTACACCTGACGGCGCGTCACGGCCGCGTGATCCCCGCCTGCCTCTGCTGCCGCACACGCCGGGTCATGACCGCGCCAGGGATGGCGACCGCGAGGAGGACAGGGACGGCGAGAGCGATCCCGACCCAGAGCACGATGGCGAGGTAACCGTAGGCCGCGTTTGCCGAGTCGGCGTCCGCCTGCACGAGGAGGACGACGCTCGCCACGGCCGCGACCACCACGAGGACCGCGATGGCGATCGCGAGCCCGACGAGGATGCGAGCCCAGCGCCGGTAGCCGGCGCCGAGTTCCCGTGCCGGCGGCGGCAGATACGCCCCTGGGGGCACGGGCATCCGGGCCGGGTGAGAGGGCTGCTGGTCATACATGAGGCCCAGTTCTACTGTGCGCGGCCCGGAAACACCACCTCGTCCCCAGGGGCGCACACCGCACCGGTGCAGTTCGCACCGCAGTCCGTGTTCGTACCACTCGTCGCTCCACCACACACGCGGTGGAGCGACGAGCGCAGCGTCCACCGTTCACTGCCACGAGCTGCACCCCGGCCGCATCGCCCGGTGACGGCGCCGCAGGGCTTGATCCTTCGCCGCAGTCCCGGGTGACGGCTCAGCGCAGCTCGGACGCGGCGTACGCCTCGACGGCGTCCCGCTGGTACGCGGCCAGACCGGGGGCGATCGCTTCGTACGCCGTCCGCAACCGCTCGTTGTCCACGCACGAGCGCCCCATCGCACGGAACTCCCCGGCGGAAACGCCGCGCAGGCGGTTGAGCGCCCGGTACTGCGCGTCGATCTCGGCCTGTACGGGTGCGGCGGCGGCCGGGTGGCCGGCCGCCAGCAGATCTGCCAGCCGGATCATCTGCGCGGTGCGGCCACGTTGTCCGGCCTCGATCTCCTCCTGGCTCATCGTCGCGGTGTGGCGCCCGACCGCGTCGGCGTGGTCGGGGAAGTCGCGCAGGGACTCCGCGTACTGAGTGGGCTGTACGCCCTCGAACAGGTTCTCCGGTCGATTGACGGCAGTCATGGGCCTTCCGTCCTTCCTGGACTGTTCCAGTTCGGCGATCGTGCGTGAGACGGTCTCGGCCAGGGCATCGAGCCGGTCGCGCTCCGCGAGCAGACGGCGCCGGTGGCCGCGCAGAGCCTCCACCTCGTCGACCTGTTCGGCCAGAACGCGGCCGATCTCCGGCAGGCCCACCCCGAGCGCCCGCAGGACGAGGATCTGCTGCAACAGCAGGAGCTGCTGCTCCTCGTAGTAGCGGTGCCCGTTGGATCCGATCCGGGCCGGCGGCAGCAGTCCGATCTCGTCGTAGTGCCGCAGGGTGCGGGCCGTCACACCCGACATCCGGGCGACCTCCGCGATCGGCCACTGCATGACAGCTCCCTCACGAACGCTCCGCCGGGCCGGTCTCTCCGGCCCTGGTCGTGACGGTAGAGGCTGCCGTTGCGGCAGCTTCAACCCCTGTCGGCACAGCATCTCCTCGCCCGGCCGACGAGCCGGGAGTGCCGTCACGCGCGGCGCGTCAGTGGGCACCCGGGTTTCCGGCCGGCGTCAGGACTCCATGGCCGGGAGGGCGGCCAGCCCGGTGTCGCGCATGATGCGGTCGACGGTCGAGGCGAGGCCGCTGTCGGCGCCGATGACGGTCTCGATGACGTTCGGCAGCAGGTCCAGTTCCCGGTACCAGTCGCGCAACTGCGACTCACCGACCTCGTCCGCGATCGGCTTGGTGGAGTGCCGGGCGAGGGTCTGCTCGAACGGCACGTGCAGGTAGTAGGCGTGGGTGGGGCCCCGGTGGTCGGCGCTCAGCCGGGCCAGCATGTCGCCGTAGTGATCGGCGTACAGGATGCCCTCGACCACGACGTGATAGCCGGCGTCCAGGGCGTAGCGGGCGGTCATGTCGATCAGCCCGATGTTCGCGGCGCCCCGCCGGTCCCGTTCACGCAGTACCACGCGGCGGAGGTTGTCCTGGGCGACCAGGGCAAGGCCCCGGCCGAAGGCATCGCGGAGGCCACCGGCCACGCTCGACTTACCTGAGGCACTGTTGCCGCGCACGATGACGAGCCGGGTCGCCTCGGTACCTGTCCTCACGGCGGACAGGTTACCGGCCCGGCTGCGGAGAGCAGACCCTTCGCCGGTGGACCGGTGCGCACCGGATCGAACGGTGACGGCCGGGACGCGGACGCGCGATCCGGTTTCCCTTTGATCAAAGATTAACTTAGGCTTGCCTAACTTTTACTCGGGAAGTCGAGCCCCGGAGTGTTCCGCGCGCTGAGTGCCCGTCACTCTGCGCTTCTCCGTGGCTCCGAGGCCTGCGTGGCCTCCGGCAGCCGAACCGGAAGGGCGCGGTCCATCCGCGTCCGCCTACCGCGGGCGCCTCGTCGGAGGTGCCCGCCCAGGGAGAACAGCACCCATGGCTTCGCTCAACCGCCGTGTCCGCCGCGTCGCGGCGACCGCCGTGGCCCTCGCCGCATGCGGCGCCCTCACGCCGGCCGGCACCGCAACGGCGGACACCAGCACCCCGCACGGCGCGCACGGCGCGCACGTCACGACGGTGCCGCTCGCGCAGGGTCTCTACCAGTCGGCCTACTCCGAGCGCAACGACGTGCTGTGGGCCACCGCTTCCGTGGGGCAGCCGCCGGCCCCGACCACCGGGTCCCAGCTCCTGCGGATCGACCCCTCCACTCTCGAGGTGGAGGCCGCCTACACACCCCCCACCGGCAGCACGGTCGAGGCCGTCTACGGCATCGATGTGGACGACGAGCACAACACCCTCTGGGTCACCAACACCCGGAACAACTCCGTCGCCGTCTACAGCCAGAGGACCGGCAGGCACCTCGCCACACGCCCGGACGTGAATCACTCCCGTGAGGTCGTCGTGGACGAGCGACGGAACCTCGTGTGGGCGAGCTCCTTCAGCGACGGCGCACTTGTGGCCTTCGACAGCCGTACCTTCAAGGAGATCAGGCGAGTCACCGTCGAGGGCAGCGGCCCGACGGGCCTCGCCGTCGACGAGCGGACCGGGAAGGTCTACGCCGCCGATTTCACCAACAGCCGGATCATCGAGCTGGCTCCGGGGTCCTCGGCCCCGCGGCTCATCCCCACAGGCACCGGACCACTCTCGATCTCGCTCTCCCGGGACGGCCGGACCGCCTACACGGCCGATCAGGGCTCGGGCACACTTTCCGTGGTGGACCTGAGGAGCGGCACGGTCGCCCGGTCGGTACCCACAGGAGAAGGCGCGAAGTCCGTGGCTACCGAGCCGTGCTCCGGCAACGTCCTGGTCGTGAACCGCCTGACGAACAGCGTCTCGGTGGTCGATCCGCGGGCGGGAGGCGTCGTGGAGACCGTGGCCACGAGCGCGCTCCCCAATCACGTGAAGGTCACCGACGACAGCACCGCCTACGTCCTCGACAAGTCGGCCTCCGGCTCCGCGGGCGAGGACGGGCTGACCCGGATACGCCTCGACTCCCGGGCGCACAAGGGGTGTTGACCCCGGGCGGGGGACGCGATGACGCGACCCCCGCCGCCGCCTCCCCGCCGACACCCCGGTCGGCGGGTCGGCGGGAAACCGGGGGCGCCGGCCTACTGTGGAACCCTGCCGGCGCGGCACCCGCCGTGCGGGTCCCACGACCAGGAGCCATCGACCTCGTGCCGACACCCCTTTCCCGCCGCGCCGCGCTCTCCTCCCTGACCGGCCTCGTGACGGCTTCCCTCTCCGGATGCGGCTCCCCGTCCGCCGATTCAGCGAGGCCGGCCCGATCCGGGACCGCTCCCGCCGGTTCATCCGCCTCCCCCGCCGCTACGGCACACGCGGCAGCGACAGCAAGCGCGGAACGTGCGTTCCACGAACTCGAGAAGAAGTTCGACGCGCGGCTGGGCGTGTACGCCCTCGACACCGGCAGCGGCGCATCGCTCTCCCACCGCGCCGACGAGCGCTTCGCCTACGCCTCGACATGCAAGGCGCTGCTCGTCGGCGCCCTGCTGGACACCCGTACGGTGGAGCGGCTGAACCGGCGGGTGCGCTACGGAAGCGGTGATCTCGTGGCCAACTCGCCCGTGACCGAGAAGCACGTGGACACCGGTATGACCCTGCGCGAGCTGTGCGACGCGACGATCCGCCACAGCGACAACACCGCGGCCAATCTCCTCTTCCGTGAACTCGGCGGCCCCCGGGCCCTGCAGGACGCGCTTCGCGCCCTCGGTGACCGGACGACGAACTGCGATCGGTACGAGACCGAGCTCGGCGAGGCCTCTCCCGGCGATCCCCGTGACACGAGCACGCCGCGCGCCCTCGCCACCGATCTGCGTGCCTACGTCCTCGGGAGCACCCTGGGTGAGGACGAGCGCGCCCTGCTGGACGACCTGCTCAGGCGTAACACGACGGGCGACGATCTCATCCGCGCGGGCACCCCGGAGGGCTGGCTGGTGGGTGACAAGACCGGCACGGGCGGCTACGGGACACGTAACGACATCGCCGTCGTCCGGCCACCGGACTCGGCCCCCGTCGTGCTCGCCGTGCTCTCGCGTCGCGGCACCCGGGAGGCCGAGCACCAGGACGCACTGATCGCTGAGGCCGCTCGCGTCACGTTCGCGGTTCTCGGCCCGGCGTCTCAGGGGCGGTAGCGCAGCGGGTGGTCCGAGGGGACCTCGGTCAGGACGATGCGGTGGCCGTCCGGGTCCGCGATCCACATCTCGATCAGCCCCCACGGCTCCTGGACCGGCGGTCGCAGGATGCGCGCGCCCCTCGCCGACAGTTCCTCGTGCGCCACCGCGCAGTCCTCGACCTGCATCCAGAGTCTCAGTGTGTCGGCCGGTGGCCCGTCGGCACGTCCGGAGACCTCGAGGAAGCCGCCACCCAGGAAGTAGACCGTCCCCCGCTCCCGGCCCGTGCCGAACTCCCTGTAGACGGACAGCCCGAGCGTCTTTCCGTAGAAGTCGCGCGAGGCGTCGGGGTCGCTGGGCCTCAGCAGTACCCGGCTGCTCAGTACGTGCACCATGGTCCTGACCCTACGCGGACGTGCCGGCCGGCGAGGTGACACTCTCCGGCCGGCACGTCACGGATCTGGGGTACGGCACCGGGCGGGCTCAGTGTGCGATCGAGTCGATCAGCTCGCGGGCGCCCTGGCGGAGCAGGGTGACGGCCACGGAGGTGCCGAGCGTGGCGGGGTCGAGCGGCCCGGCCCACTCGTGCGCGTTGAGGACGGTCTTCCCGTCGGGGGTGAACACGCAGGCGCGCAACGAGAGGTCCCCGTTGCGGTGGGCCGTGGCGTACCCGGCGATCGGGGAGTTGCAGTGTCCCTGGAGAACGTGCAGGAACATGCGCTCCGCCGTCACCTCGCGGAAGGTACCGGGGTGATTCAGCGCGCCGACCGCGTCGATGGTCGCGCTGTCCCCTTCGCGGCACTGCAGGGCGAGGACGCCCGCGCCGATCGGGGGGCACATCGTCTCGGGGCCGAGGGTCTCACTGATCACGTCCGGCCGGCCGATCCGGTGGAGGCCGGCGACGGCGAGGAGGAGCGCGTCGGCCTCCCCCGCCGCCAGCTTCGCCAGCCGCCGGTTGGCGTTGCCCCGGAACGGGATGCACGTCAAGTGAGGGTGCGAGGAGGCCAGTTGCGCGACCCGGCGTACGGAGGACGTGCCGATACGGGTGCCTTCGGGGAGCTGGTCCAGAGTGAGACCCTCAGGGTGGACGAGAGCGTCGCGGATGTCGTCGCGCTCCAGGAAGGCGGCGAAGGTCGTGCCGGCGGGCAGCGGACGGTCCGCGGGGATGTCCTTGACGCAGTGGACGGCGAGGTCGGCCTCCCCTGCGAGCAGGGCCGCGTCGACCTCCTTGGTGAACGCGCCTTTGCCTTCGACCTTCGAGAGGTCTCCCAGCCATTTGTCACCCGTGGTCCTGACGGGAACGACCTCGGTGACGGTGGCCGGGTACAGGGCGGCCAGTTCGGCCCGGACGCGTTCGACCTGGGCCAGGGCCATGGGTGAGTCGCGCGAGACGATGCGGATCAGCTCAGGGGCGGACATGGATCCAACGATAGTGCGCCGGAGCGGGGCGGTGAATGTCCGACGCCGACCCACACACCACTTTCGGGCTGCTCCGCCGGTGAACACCTCAGGGATGCACGGTCGATTTCAAGCCGCATCGGAACCATGCTCTGTACCGAACGAAGCGCGGCCGCCACTGTGCGGTGCCATGCGATAAATGGCTTTCCACCAGGGCATATCGACAGCCTGATGGTGATGGTGGAGGGCATATGCCGGAGCTCGCCCGATGAACGGCGGCGGCACGGGTGTCCGGCACGGCTCGCACCTGGCTGATTAGGCGTCACAGGGCCCCCGTCACTCCCCCGAGGACTGTCAGCCACCCCACGAGATCCCTAGCATGACCCCTCACTGACACCGACTTCTCCTCTCAGAACCGCGAGGGACCGGATGAGCAACGGGGACACCTCCATTCCGAAGAACATCGACGTGAACGTACCGAGCGTCGCGCGTATGTACGACTACTATCTGGGCGGCAAGGACAACTACCCCGCCGACCGGGTCGCGTGCGAGCAGCTGCTGGAGGTCGTGCCGAGCACCAAGGTCCTTGCCGTGAACAACCGCCGGTTCCTGCGGCGGGTGGTGCACCATCTGGCCTCCGAGTACGGGATCCGCCAGTTCATCGACCACGGATCCGGGCTGCCGACCCAGGACAACGTGCATCAGGTCGCCCAGTTGGTGGACCCCGGCTCCAAGGTGGTCTACATAGACAACGACCCGATCGTCCTGGCCCACGGCAAGGCCATACTCGAGGAGAACGACCGGACCGCGGTCATCCAGGCGGACATGCGTGACACCGACGGGATTCTGGATCACCCCGAGGTGCGCCGGCTCATCGATTTCGACGAGCCCGTGGCCGCCCTGTTCGTGTCCGTGCTCCACTGCATCCCGGACGAGGACGACCCGGCGGGTCTGGTGCGCAGGGTGGCGGACCGGCTGGCGCCGGGGAGCTTCCTCGTGGTGTGCCAGCTCGTGAGCGAGGACGCCGCCACCCGCGACTTCGTCACCGATTTCATGGCGCGGAGCACCGGCAACCAGTGGGGGCGGGTGCGCAGGCAGGACGACGTGCGCGACTTCCTCGACGGCCTCGACGTCCTGGAGCCCGGCCTGGTGGAGGTCTCGACCTGGCGACCGGATTCGGATCTGGCGCCGAAGCAGGAGACCCAGGAGTGGATCGAGTACGGCGGCGTCGGCCGCAAGTGGTGACGGAGCAGGCGGGGACGGCCGCCCAGCGGTGACGGCACGGACGGGCCCGGCCGCCCAGCGGTGACGGCCGAGCGGGAACAGAGCAGGCCGCCGCGGCACCGAGCCGGGGCGGCCTGCTACTAGCCACGGCACCCGTGCCGGAGCCGCCTGCCCTTCAGCTGTAACGCCCGAGGGCCTGCCTCAGCAGGTCCCGGCTCTCCGCCGGACTCGGGGACTGGGCGCTGAGGCTGTCCAGGATCCAGCGGTACTCGTCCGTGCTCTCCTGCTTGTTCACCGAGGTGGCGTTGGTCAGGTGCTCGATGTACGCGACATCGGGCAACCCCTCCAGCGCGAAACGCAGATAGGTGATGCCGTTGCCCGGAGACGTGTGCGCGGTCACCTCGAACGGAGCCACCTGCACGATCACATGAGGCTCTTCCGTCATCTCCAGCAGATGTGCGAGCTGCTCACGCATCACTCGGGCACCGCCCGTCGGGCGCAGCAGTACCGCTTCGTCGAGCAGCACCCAGAGCTTGGGTGCGTCTGGGCGTCGGAGCAGTTCCTGCCGCTTGAGGCGTAGTTCGACCCGGCGCCGGGTGATTTCTTCCGACTCGAGGGCGTGTCCGGAACGCACCACCGCGTAGGCGTACTCGGCCGTCTGCAGCAACCCGGGGATGTAGTGCCCCTCGTAGGTCCGGATCGATGCCGCGGCCTCCTCCAGACCCACAAGTGGCTCGAACCAGTCAGGCAGCACGTCGGCGTAGTTGCGCCACCAGCCGCGCCGACCGGCCCGCCGCACCAGTTCGATGAACTCGGCCGTCCTCGCGGGATCGGTCACACCGTAGAGTGCGAGGAGATCGACGGCGTCGCGTTCCTTGCACGGGGAGTGCCCCGTCTCCAGCCTGCTGATCTTCGCGGTGGAACAGCGGATCCGGGCTGCCGCGGCCTCGGGGGTGAACCCCGCCTCGCCGCGCATACGCCGCAGCTGTGCACCCAGAACCAGCCGCAGGGCAGTGGGACTTGCCCCCGCGGCCGGAGCGAGCGCCGGCTTCCGTAACGGCTGAAGCGGTTCGATTCCGGGCATGCGGACTCCTGAGGGCGGGCGTCGTGACGCCAGTGTGCCATCAGGAGCCCCGAGAGGTCCTGCCGGTACGTGAAAGCCGTACCGATTCAGCCTTTCGCGCTGCGGATCTCAGCCGGCCATACCGTCGAAGTCGCCGTCCCTGACGCCGGCGAGGAACGCGCGTACCTCGTCGTGGGTGTAGACGAGAGCGGGGCCTTCGGGGTGCCGGGAATTACGGACGGCCACTCCTCCTGCGGGCAGGAGCGCCATCTCGACACAGTTGCCACTGGGGTTGCTGTGACGGCTCTTCTTCCACTCCACGCCCGTGAGGGAGTTGGCGGGAACACCGTTGTCGATGTGCTGCATGCGATCGATGCCTTTCTCGGCTCGGAATGCGGACTGCCCCTGGTGCGCGGTCAGGATCCGTCTCACCGTGAACAGTTGTCCCCTGCTCACACCCGGGGGTGCAATTTCGGATGCAATTGCACCGCGTGGACGGACGGCGAGGATACTAGTGGTCACTTGGCCCCCACGGCACCCATCGACCGGCCTTGTGCGGAGGATGATCAGCGCTCATGCACGCGCGGAACACATCAGGTGACGGAGCAGCGGCGACCGGCCCGCCAGGTCGCGCCGGGTTCTCTCCGGACCCGCACAAGGAGCTGGCACGGGATCTCGGCATCGCGGCCCCGGGTTTCACCACGCGACGGCTGGGACCCGGGCAGGAGAGTCTGCGGCAGGCGCGCGCGTTCGTCCGCGAGGCGGTCGAGTCATGGGGGTTGCGCTCCTGCGCGGACGACATCGCCCTCGTGGCGGGCGAGTTGATGAGCAACGCGGTCTGTCACGGTCTGCGGCCCACCGCGGAATCCGCGGACCTGCCCGCCGCCCGGCTGGGCCTGGCGCGTCAGGACAGCACCCTCGTCTTCGCCGTGAACGATCCCAGCCCCGACGTGCCGGTGCTCCGCCCCGATGACGAATCGCTCGAACGGGGTAGGGGTCTGCGCATCATCGACGCCCTGTGCAGTTCATGGGGGTGGTCCCGGCCCACCACGGCGGGCAAGACCGTCTGGGCCAGGATTCCGGTCCCTCAGGACCCGGAGGGGCGCACCCCCGCCAGCGCGGCCCAGGCCTCCGCGAGCACGGTGTGCCCGTGGGGTGTCGGGTGGACTCCGTCCCCCGCGATGTGTTCGGCGCCTCCGGCGGCACGTGCGGCCTGGTTCAGCAGACCGTCCGCCGCCAGCAGTGCCGCGTCGAACTCCTCGGCCAGCCTGCGGACAGCCTGAATCTTGGGATCGAGGTCCTCGCGCCAGGCCCACTGCTCGTCCCTCACGGGTACGAGGAAGGGCTCGATGAGGATCAGCTGGGTGTCCGGACCTTCCCGCACCTGCGTGAGGATGGCGCGGTAGTCGTCCTCGAACGCCCGCACCGAAGTGAGGTCGCCGGAGTCGTAACGGCGCCAGGTGTCGTTCACGCCGATGAGGATCGACACGACGTCGGGCCGGAGGCCGTCGGCGTCCTCTCGCCACCGGTCCCGCAGATCCGCCACGCGGTCGCCGCCGACGCCCCGGTTGACGAACGTGACGTCGCTGCCGGGCCGCGCGGCGCGCACCAGGTCGGCCGCGATCCGCACGTAGCCGTTGCCCAGGGGTTTGTCCGGCTCCACGAGCCTGCCCACGTCGGTGATGCTGTCCCCCTGGAAGAGGACGGTCGCTGAGGGGTGCAGGCTGACGGTCACGCTGTGCTCCGTACGGGGTGAGGGGTCAGTGGGCGGCGGAATGATCCTGCCCACTGCGCCCCGGCATGATCCCCTGGCGCATGCCGGCCGAGGCGCGCACCGCGCTGAAGTCGAGCGCGCTCTCCACCTCCAGCAGGGTCTCCTCGGCGATGCGCCGCACCTCGGCCGGGACGTCGCCCTGCTCCTCCACCAGGCCGGCGTAGATCGGCGCGTCGGATGTGTCTGCGGAACTCACGTGAAACTGCCTAACGATCGGTTATGCCCGCCAATCAGCGGAAACGGGAGCCGAGTGTACGCGCTCGTCTCCGACCGCCTCCCGGCGGACCCGGGGTACCGGCTCCGCCGCCTCCGGGCGGCACGCCACCCGGACGGTCCGCCCGGAGGCGGCGGAGCCGGTCCGCGAAGCCGGATCCCGGGGCCGGCTCCCACCGCTCGGAGAACCGCTTCCCCGGTCGGCGGGCGGGAAACCGGCGGTTACTCGACGACGAGCTCGACCTCGATGTTGCCGCGCGTCGCCTTGGAGTACGGGCAGTAGGCGTGCGTCGCCTCGACCAGCTGCCGTCCCGTCTCACCCTCGAGGGCCTCCGGCAGTTCGACGCGCATGACGACGGCGAGGCCGAAACCGGTGTCGTCCTTGCCGATGGAGACCTCGGCCGTCACCGCGACGTCCTTGGTGTCGATCTTCATTTCGCGACCCACCGAGCTCATCGCGCTGGCGAAGCAGGCGGCGTAGCCGGCGGCGAAGAGCTGCTCCGGGTTGGTGCCCTCGCCGTTGCCGCCGAGGGCCGGCGGCAGGGCCAGTGCCAGGTCGAGCCGGCCGTCCGAGCTCACGGCCCGGCCTTCGCGTCCGTTCGCGGTGGCGGCAGCGGTGTACAGCGCGTCCATGGGGTGTCCTCATCTCGTGCGGCGGTGACCGCGGGCCGGCCACCGCCAAAAGAGTGACACACAATTTAGTTGCGCACAACTAAATTGCCCCGGCAGGCTACTCTGGAGCCATGACGCCACCACCCACCCCCGTTCCCGGCCTGTCGGATCTGCCGGACGCCGAGCTCCTCCGGCTGGACCACCAGGTCTGCTTCTCCCTGCAGGCGGCCTCCCGCGCCTTCGGCGGCGTCTACAGGGAAGCGCTGAAGGATCTGGGGCTCACCTATCCGCAGTACCTCGCGATGATGGTGCTCTGGGAGCACGGACCGCTGCCGGTCAAGGCGATCGGCGAGCTGCTGCACCTGGACTCCGGCACCCTCTCTCCGCTGCTGAAGCGGCTGGAGTCGGCCAGCCTCGTCGCGCGTGAGCGCAGCCCGGAGGACGAGCGGTCGGTGACGGTCCGGCTCACCGAGGCCGGAGCGGAGCTGCGTGCGCGCGCCCTCCACGTGCCCCGGGCGATCCTCAAGGCCACCGGCCTGTCCGTGGACGAGGTCCTGGCGCTGCAGGAGACCCTGGGACGGCTCACCGCGTCCCTGGGGCGCGCGGGCTGACCTGCCCCTTCCGCAGGCCGTGGCTCAGCGCTCGCAGGAGTATCACCGCCGAAATAGGATGCAGGAACTATCGCAACGCGGAGCGGCCCATGAACCGGCGTCGAACTCCCCGGTCGGCGAGCGCAGAGGACCTGCTCAACACACTGCAGCACCTGACCGCCCGTGCCCGGCAGGAAGTGGAGTTGCACCAGGCCCGCGTCGAACTGGCGCAGGCCCTGCAGCGCAAGATGCTGCCTGCGGCGCTGCCTGCCCTGCCAGGGCTCCAGACCGCCGCCCGCTACGCTCCCGCACGCGACGGGCTGGACATCGGAGGCGACTGGTACGACGGGTTCGTGCTGCCGGACGGGGCGCTGGGTCTCGCCATCGGCGACGTGCAGGGCCATGACGTCGAGGCCGCCGCCTTCATGGGGCAGATCCGCATCGCCATGCGGGCCATCGCCAGCACGTCAGCCGACCCTGGTGAGGTGATGTGCCGCACGAACGATCTGATCCTCTCGATGGATTCCAGCCTCTTCGCGACCTGTTCCTTCCTCCGTCTGGATCCGGAGACCAGGGAGCTGCGGAGCTCCCGCGCCGGCCATGTCGCCTGCGTGTGGGCGACCACGGACGGGCGCTCCGGCATCACCGCGGACGCGGGGGGTCTGCCCCTGGGGATCGCCTTCCGTCAGCACTACCCCGTCACCCGGCGCGACCTCGCTGTGGACGGTGCGTTCGTCCTGCTCACCGACGGGGTCATAGAGGGACCGTCGCTGTCGATCGACGACGGCCTGGACCGGATCCGGCGGCTGGTGTGCGCCCATGCCGGAGCCGACGCGGAGGAACTGGCGGACCGGGTGCTCCAGGCGGCGGTCTTCACGGGCCACGAGGACGACGCGGCCGTCCTCGTCCTGCGCCACGACGCCACCCCGCCGGAACCGGCATGAGCGAAGGGCCACCGCGCGTGTCACCGGAGCCAGCCGTCGTCAGCGGTGTCTGATGAGGTGCGTGATCCGCAGCGAGGAAAACAGACGTCGAGCCGTGCTGGCTGTGCAGATGCTGGTCATCGCCGCTGCCTACTTCGGGTCCGCACAGCTCGGTCTGCTCAGACAGGTGGCGGTGGAGAGCTCGGTCGTCACGCCGCTGTGGCCACCGTCGGGCATCGCCCTCGCCGCGTTCCTGTACGCGGGTGTACGGATCTGGCCGGGAGTCGCGGTGGGATCCCTGCTCACGGTCATGTCCTTGAGTGACGGCCTCACCTTCTGGGGCGTCGCCATCGTGGTGGGCAGCACCCTGGCACCGTTGTGCTCGTTCCTCGCTCTGCGCGTCGTGGGCTTCCGCTCCGAACTGGACCGCCTGCGCGACGGCGTCGCCCTGGTCTTCCTCGGGGCGATGGGAGGGATGGTCATCAGCGCCACCGGGGGAGCCGGTGTCCAGCTACTGAGCGGCTCTCTGCCCGCGGGCCAGTTCTGGCAGGTCTGGTCGGCATGGTGGGCGGGTGACGCCATGGGCGTCCTCATGGTCACGCCGCTCCTCCTGGTCCTGCGCAGGGCGCGGATGCCGCGGATGGACGACCGCTGGATCGAGACGGTGGCGCTGGCGGTCGTCGCCGTGGTGGCGACGGTCATCGCCACCAGGAGCTCCCTGTCCATGATCTACCTGGTCTTCCCGGTACTGGTGTGGGCCGCCCTGCGCTTCCAGCTGGCCGGGAGCGCTCCGTGCGCCCTCCTCATGTCCGTCATGGCGATCATCGCCGGAACGGAAGGCGTGGGTCCGTTCGCGGACCACTCCGTGCTCGAGGTCATGCTCAACCTGTGCATCCTCAACGGCTGCCTCGCGCTCACCGCGCTCCTGCTGGCGGCGATCGTGACCGAGCACAACAACATCCGCCACGAGACGGAGGTGGCGTGCGAGGAGCTGGCCGCTCTCGTGGAGGAACTCTCGCCGCGGCCTTCGGCGGGGAGCTGACCGCCGGCCGCGGAGCGAGACGGCATTCGGTGGAGCTCAGGCGTCACGGGGGAAGTGGTGCGCCAGGAAGCCGTTGCGGAACTTGCCCGCCGGGTCGAACCGGGCGGCCAGCCCGTCGAAGTCGTCGTAGTGCGGATACAGCTCTCGCAGAGCGTCGTGTGCCGTGGTGAACACCTTGCCCCAGTGCGGCCGCGCGGCGAACGGCGCGAGCGCCTCCTCGACAGCAACGAGCGCCGGTGTCACCGCTGCGGTGTCGGGCACCCAGGTGAAGTGGAACGCCACCGAATCCCGGCCCTGCGCCGGACTCAGCCACAGGTCGTCGCCGGCCACCGTGCGGATCTCGCCGATCTGGAGCACCGGGGCGAAGCGCTCCCGGATGCGGTCCAGGGCCTCGTAGGCCGCGACGGCGTCGCGCCGGGCGACGAAGTACTCCGACTGAAGCTCCTCGCCGTTGCTCGGGGTGAATTCGAGACGGAAGTGGGGCAGCCGGGCGTGCCAGGGGCCGGGGACGCCCTGCTGCTGCGTGCAGTGCTCGGCGGCGACACCGGGAACCGGATGCCGGGGCCCCGTGGCGAGCTTCGCACCGTGCCACCGTTGCGGCGCGGTGCGCGGCCCGTCCTCGGTGACGCGCTGCTTCAGCCACACCTGGTCGACCGGTCCGCCGTGCCAGCCGGTGAAGAGGCTCACGCTGTAGGCCTCGGACATCACCTCGTCGAACCGGGAGAGCAGTCGCTCCTGCGGGAAGGCTTCGTACACCCACTGCTGGACGTCGAAGGCGGGTACGAGATCCAGAGTGAGACGGGTGACCACTCCCAGAGCGCCCATCGACACCACCGCGCCGGCGAAGCCGGTGTCTCCCCGGCGCAGGGTCACCAGGCTGCCGTCCGCGGTGACGACTTCCAGGGCCCTGACCGCACCGGCAAGGCTGTGGTTGCCCACACCCGAGCCGTGGGTGCCGGTGGCACAGGCGCCCGCGACGGAGATGTGAGGCAGGGAGCCCAGGTTGTGCAGCGCGAAGCCACTGCGGTGCAGCGTGTCCGTGATCTCACCGAAGCGCAGACCCGCGCTCACCGTCGCTGTCCGGGCATCCTGGTCCACCTCGATCACGCGGGGCAGCCCGGCGACGGACACGAGGGAGCCGCTGGTGTCGGCGACGGTGTTGAAGGAGTGCCCGGTGCCCAGCGCCCGCACCGCCGTCCCGCCGGCGACCATGTCCTGGAGCTCGGCCACCGACGCGGGCGCGTGCAGCTGCTGCGCGCCGAAGGTGATGTTGCCCGCCCAGTTCGTACGTCTGGCGGACCGGGCCTGCGCGGAATGATCGATCATGCCTACGGAGCTTACGCCCCGCTCGCCGGCGGTCTCAGGGCTTGCGGCCCACACCGCTGACCGCGTGACCGGGCGCGGTCTCCTGCCTGCGGCCGGGGTCCGGACGCCAGTCGGACGTCCTGACCACGCCGGGGTCGACCAGCCGCAGACCGTCGAAGAACTTCGCGATACGTGCCGGGCTCCGCAGACGGTAGGAGTTCACGGAATGCGCGTTGTACGCCTCGATCGCGTTGCTGAGCGTCTCACTCGTATCCGTGCCGTCGGCCAGGACCAGATGACTTCCGCGCGGGAGCGCCGCCATCAGGCGGGCGACCAGGGCCCACGGATCGTCGCTGTCGGGCAGTTGGCCCATGATGCCCAGCATGGTGAGGCCGACGGGCGCGTCGAGGTCGAGGGTGCGGGAGGCCTGGTCGAGAATCCGGCCGGTGTCGCGGACGTCCGCGTCGATGTACGCGCAGGCGCCCTCCGGGGTGCTGGTGAGAAGGGCCCGGGCGTGCGTCAGGACGAGCGGGTCGTTGTCGACGTAGACGATCCGGGACTCCGGCGCCAGACGCTGCGCGACCTCGTGGGTGTTGTCGGCCGTGGGGAGCCCCGTGCCGATGTCGAGGAACTGGCGGATTCCGGCCTCGACCGTCAGATGGCGGACGGCACGTGCGAGGAAGGCCCTCTGATCACGTGCGATGCCGGCGATGTCGGGGAAGGCCGTGAGAATCGTCTCCCCCGCCTCGACGTCGGCGGGGTAGTTGTCCTTGCCTCCGAGAAGGTAGTTCCAGACGCGCGCGGAGTGCGGTACGTCCGGGCGCAACCCCTCCGAGGGCTGGCGGTGATCACTCATGTCGGCCTCGCACATCCTGGGCCCACGAGACCCTCCGGGTCCTCGTGGGCGTCAGGGCGTCAGTACGGCAAGGGCCGGCCGGACGGGGTTCTCAGGTCCAGCGGGGGCGGCCCCGTGGGGGGCTGCGGTCGGCGGACGATCCGGATGCGGCCCACGGCCACCACCTCCCTGGTCATCCGGTATCTGCCCACCCAGCCGCTCTTCACACGTCGAGGCCCCCACGTGCCGCGTCGGCGCCTGTCGCGGATGCGGACCTGGCGATGTGCGGTGAGGGTGGATGCGTGGGGGGAAGCCGAGCGAGGAGGATCTGCCATGTCCGCGATGGACAAGATCAAGAAGATGCTCAAGGGTCACGAGGACCAGGCCGGGAAGGGCGTCGACAAGGCCGGTGACATGATCGACGACCGGACCCAGGGCAAGTACGGCAAGCACGTCGACACCGGTCAGGACAAGCTGAAGCAGCAGTTGGGCTCGGACCACGACCCGGACAACCCGCCCCGCTCCTGACACAGCGGGCGCCGGTCCGCCGACGCCCGCCGACCGTGCGCCGGACCCCGCGGCGGCCCCCGCGCCCGCCGCCGGCTCCGGCGCCCGGTGCGTTCGGATCCGGGAACGGATATCGAGCGCATGACCGGATTCCTGTTATTGTCCCCGCCGCACAGCGTCTCCCGAGTGTGGGAAGTGACGGAACAGGATCCCGGAAGAGTGAGCAGAGCATGGGTGAGGCACGCGACACGGCGTTGATCAAGGCCGCGCAGAAGGGCGATCCCGAGGCGCAGGACCGGCTCGTCGCGTCCTACCTGCCGCTCGTCTACAACATCGTCGGCCGGGCGCTGAACGGCCACGCCGATGTCGACGACGTCGTGCAGGAGAGCGTGCTGCGCATGCTCCGTGGCCTGCCGTCGCTGCGCACACCGAAGAGCTTCCGCTCCTGGTTCGTGGCCATCACCATGAACGAGATACGGGGGCACCTCCGCGAGCGCGGGAGCGGGGCCGTGTCGGCGGATCCGATGGGGGACACGTACGACGTGGTCGACCCTGCCGCCGACTTCGTCGAGCTGACCATCGTCCGGCTCGGGCTGACGGGACAGCGGCGCGAGGCGGCCGAGGCGACGAGGTGGCTGGACGACGACGACCGCACGCTGGTGTCGCTGTGGTGGCTGGAGACCGCCGGGGAGCTGTCACGGGCCGAGATGGCGAACGCGCTGGACCTGTCCCCTCAGCACACCGCGGTACGCGTGCAGCGGATGAAGGAGCGGCTGGAAGCCTCGCGCGTGGTGGTGCGCGCGCTGGCGGCGGACCCACGGTGCGTCCTGCTCGAGGACCTGACGGCCGGATGGGACGGAACGCCGTCCGCCCTCTGGCGCAAGCGTCTGGCCCGTCACGCCCGTGAGTGCACGGTGTGCTCGGGGCACCGGTCGGGCCTGGTGCCGGCGGAGGGTCTGCTGGTCGGGCTCGCCCTGGTGCCCGTGGCCGCTTCCCTCGCCGGGCCGATGTCACAGCCGGTGTCCGCCGCCGGGTTCGTGCCCGCCCGCGAGCCGTACCAGGCCGATGAGTTCCTCCACGCCGTGGAGCCTTACTCCGGCGTGGGATCACCGGAAGGGCCGACGGCTCCGGCCGCGTTCCTGCCCGACGCCGCCTACGCGTCGGGCCCCGGGCGCGCCCAGCGCCGGCGGGACGGCGCCCGGCGCCGCCGCCGCACCACGGTCCTCGCCGGGCTGGTGGCCGTCGCGACGCTGGGCGGCGGCGGAGCAGCGGTCCACCTGTACACGGACGACGGGGACGAGGGGCCGGCGACGGCTGTCGAGCCCCTCGCGGGTCCCTCCGCCACGGTGACGACCCCGCCCTCCCACTCCGCTTCCCCCTCCCCCTCCCCCACGCCTTCATCGGCCTCACCGACACCTTCGCGAACGGCGTCGCCGTCACCGTCCAGGAGCCGGACAGCCTCCTCTGCCCCCGAGAAGACGCCCGAACCGCGCCCACGGTCCTCCGAGCCGGCCGCCGCGCCGAAGCCCTCGTCCGCGCCGTCGGTGGCCGAGGAAGTCATCGCGCTGGTGAACACCGAACGTGCCAAGGCGGGTTGCCCGTCCGTGAGCGGCAACAGCCTTCTGGCGACCGCCGCCTCGCGCCATTCGGCCGACATGGTGGCGCGGAACTACTTCTCCCACACGTCTTTGGACGGTACGGATCCCGGTGCGCGGATCACCGCCGCGGGCTACCGCTGGAGCACGTACGGCGAGAACATCGCCAAGGGCCAGCAGACGGCCGAGTCGGTGATGGACTCCTGGATGAACAGCGAGGGGCACCGCGCGAACATCCTCAACTGCGCCTTCAAGGAGATCGGGGTCGGCCGGGAGGACTCGTCGAGCGGTCCGGTGTGGACGCAGAACTTCGCCGCGGCGCTGTGACGTCCGGTGCTCCCGCCGGCCGACACACACCGGAAACGCGCCGGTAGCGCCCCCTCCACCTGAGGGATCTAGGCTGGGACCGCGCCCAGGCCGAAGGCGTCCGCCGGCGAAATGACATTTCCCCTCGCGGACAGGAGCCTCGTGCACTCCTCTCGTCTCGCCACCCGGGTCCCCCCGTGGCTCGGCCATGTACTGCGGGCCCAGCGTGGACCGGTCCCGTGGAACGCCGTGCTGCGCGGGGCGCTGGCCGCCGTGCCCCTGCTCGTGTCGGTACTGGCCGGGCAGCCGACCGCCGGCGTTCCCGCCGCGCTCGGCGCCATGCTCGCAGGCATCAACGACCGTCCCGGCAGCCGCCGTGCGGCGGTGACCCGGCTCGGGGTCCCCGCGCTGGCGGGGTCGGGCGGGCTGCTGCTCGGCTCCGTGATCGCGTCGGCCGTCGGCGGGGGCCGTTCCCTGGTCGTCCTGCCCCTCGTGTTCGGTCTGCTGGGTCTGGTCGCAGGCGCGGTCAGCTCCACGGGGCCCGTCGCGTCGGCGTGCGGTACGCAGGTGATGGTCGCGGTCGTGATCGGCGCCGGAATGCCGCTCCCCGAGCCCGGTCCGGTACGCGCGCTGCTCTTCCTGGCCGGGGCGAGCTGGCTGCTGCTGCTCCGCTTGCTCCTGCCGTCCGAAGGCAGGAGCGGCGGCGGGCCGTACCGGCTCGACGGGGAGAGGCAGGCCGTCGCCGCCGTGTACGAGGCGGTGGCGCGGCTCCTGCGGGCGACGGGTGGCCCGCACGCCCGGGCCGAGCGCGCGGCGCTGAGCGCCGCGCTCGACCAGGCACAGGACGCACTGGCCGGACCGCGTCTGCGTCGATACGCCTGCTCGGGGGCCGAACGGCGGCTCCACGCCCTGTACGCGGCGGCGTTTCCGCTGGCCGAGGCCGCGACCGCCCTGGCCTGGGCCGGAGCGCCGCTGCCCGGCCGTATCGCCGAAGGGCCCGGCCGGCTCGCCGCAGCGGTGCGCACCGGTGGCCCCTGCGGTCCGTTGCCTGCTCCGGCGCGGACGGATGCGGGGCTGCGGGCCCTGGACGACGCCCTGCTGAGGGCCGCGTCGGTCTTCGACCGCCCCGCCGGTTCACCGCCCGGCGCGCGCGGGAAGCGGTCGTCCGCCTCGGTCGCGCGCCGGGCGTGGAGCGCAGCGGGGCGCGAGTACGGATGGCGGGTCGCGTTGTGCTGCGCGACGAGTACGGTCGTCGCGCAGTGGCTGCACCACGACCACTGGTACTGGCTGCCCGCCACGACGGTCTTCCTGGTCAAGCCCGACCTCGGGCCCCTTGCCTCGCGGGTGGTCTGTCGCGCCCTGGGCACCGTCGTGGGCGCCGCGGTCTTCGGGTCTCTGGCCCTGGTGGCATCCGGGCCGTGGCCGCTCCTCGCGGCCGTGGTCCTGTGCGGCGCCCTCCTCCCGGTCGCCACTCGCCACTTCGCCGTGCAGACGGCGGTGGTCACCGTGCTCGTGCTGTCCCTCGTCATGGTGGGCGGCGAGCCCGCCGCCTCCTGGGGCCGCGTGGTGGAGTCCCTCCTCGCGTGTGCGACGGTGCTGGTCGTCGGGCATCTCCCGCTGCCGGGACGGCGCGGCCAGGGCGTCCGGGCCGCTCTCGACACGGCGGTGGGAGCGGCGCACCGCTACCTGGGGCACGTCATGGCCGCCCCGGAGGACCATGCCGGGCGGGGAGCGCTGCGCCGCGAGGCCTACCGCTCGCTGGCGGCGGCGCGTACGGCGATCGACCTGTCGGCGGCCGAGCTCCCGGCTGTGGCACGGCACTCGGCCGGTTCCGCAGGTGTCGCGAAGGCCTTGGAGCGGCTCATCGACACGACGACGGCCTGTGCGGTGGAGCTGGGGCACCCCACTGCGGAGCTGCCTCCGTCGCACGCCGAGCTGCTCGCCCGGCACCTGTCCGAGCTGGACCGGGCGTTCGCGACGCCGGTCCGGTGAAGACGTGCCGCCGGTCCCCCGTGCGCCTGGGGGCACCGCCGGCCGCCCGGGGCTGCGGCACGGGCCGGTGGGCGTACCCGCACCCGGCTGGGCAAGCGGTCCCCCTGCCGTCCCGCCGACGCCGGCGCCCGGACCGTGGTCCGGTGCCGGCGTCCGGGGTCAGCGGCTGATGAGGGTGAGCGCGGCGCAGGTTCCGCCGACGGTCCCCATGGTCAGGACGGACACGGCCACGCAGCGGGCGCGGAGCCGGTCGTAGCGTGCGGTGTACTCACCGCGCAGTTCCACGGCCCTGCCGGCGATCCGGGTGAGCATCTCCTTGGAGACGGCCACTCTGTCAGAGACGTAGACGCGCTCGACCTCCTCGCGCTGGGCGGTGGTGAGCCAGGGCAGCGCGTCGGCGAAGCGCCGGGCGTGTCTGCGAGCCTCTTCGACCTCGGCGTTCCAGAGCAGGTACCCCTCGACCTGGGCCAGCCCCCTGGTGCTCTCCTTTTCCGGCTCCACCAGCTCCTCCTCTTCTGGGGCAGTCGTCCCGGGTTCCTATTCCTGCTTGTCCCCTGGCGCCACGGTGACGGAATCCTGGGGACGGTTGGCGGACTGCTCGAGTTCACGGATCGAGGGGTAGTGCAGGTCGAATGCCGGTGACTCCGAGCGGATCCGCGGGAGGGTCAGGAAGTTGTGCCGAGGGGGCGGGCACGACGTCGCCCATTCGAGCGAGCGGCCGTAGCCCCACGGGTCGTCGACCGCGACCTGCTTTCCGTACTTCGCGGTCTTCCACACGTTGTACAGGAAGGGCAGCATCGACAGGCCCAGCAGGAACGAGGAGATCGTCGAGACGGTGTTCAAGGTGGTGAAGCCGTCGGCGGCGAGGTAGTCCGCGTAACGACGCGGCATGCCCTCGGCACCGAGCCAGTGCTGCACCAGGAAGGTGCCGTGGAAGCCGATGAACAGCGTCCAGAACGTCATCTTCCCGAGGCGCTCGTCCAGCATCTTGCCGGTGAACTTCGGCCACCAGAAATGGAATCCGGCGAACATCGCGAAGACCACGGTGCCGAAGACGACGTAGTGGAAGTGCGCGACGACGAAATACGAGTCGGACACGTGGAAGTCCAGCGGCGGTGAGGCGAGGAGTACGCCGGTGAGCCCCCCGAAGAGGAAGGTGACCAGGAATCCGATCGACCAGAGCATGGGGGTTTCCATGGACAGCGACCCCTTCCACATCGTGCCGATCCAGTTGAAGAACTTCACACCGGTCGGTACCGCGATGAGGAACGTCATGAAGGAGAAGAACGGCAGCAGCACACCGCCGGTGACGTACATGTGGTGGGCCCACACCGTGGCCGAGAGACCGGCGATGGCGATCGTCGCGCTGATCAGACCGACATATCCGAAGATCGGCTTCCGGCTGAACACCGGAATCACCTCGGAGACGATTCCGAAGAACGGCAGGGCGATGATGTACACCTCCGGATGGCCGAAGAACCAGAAGAGGTGTTGCCAGAGCAGTGCGCCGCCGTTGGCGGGGTTGAAGATCTGTGCGCCGAATTTGCGGTCCGCCTCCAGGGCGAACAGTGCGGCGGCGAGGACCGGGAAGGCCAGCAGGACCAGGACACCGGTCAGCAGCACGTTCCAGGTGAAGATCGGCATCCGGAACATCGTCATGCCGGGCGCGCGCATGCAGATGATCGTGGTGATGAAGTTGACCGACCCGAGGATCGTGCCGAAGCCGGAGAAGGCCAGACCCATGATCCAGAGGTCCGCTCCGACACCGGGCGTACGGACCGCGTCCGACAGCGGGGAGTAGGCGAACCAGCCGAAGTCGGCCGCGCCCTGCGGGGTGAGGAAACCGGACACCGCGATCAGCGAGCCGAAGAGGTACAGCCAGTACGCGAACATGTTCAGCCGCGGGAACGCCACGTCGGGCGCGCCGATCTGCAGCGGCATGATCCAGTTCGCGAAACCGGCGAACAGCGGCGTCGCGAACATCAGCAGCATGATCGTGCCGTGCATGGTGAACGCCTGGTTGAACTGCTCGTTCGAGACCAGCTGAGTGCCCGGGCGTGCCAGCTCCGCCCGCATGACGAGGGCCAGGACGCCACCGACGATGAAGAAGGCGAACGAGGTGGACAGGTACAGGGTGCCGATCGTCTTGTGGTCGGTAGTGGTGAGCCACCTGATGACCACGTTCCCCGGCTGCCGACGCCGCACAGGCAATTCGTCCTCGTAGGCGGCATCGGCTTCCACCGGTGCTGAGGGGCCCCTCGTCGTCACTGCGGCACTCCTTCGGTCGACGGCCGGTTGCTGACTCGGCGACCAGGATGGACTCCCCGCGGCGGTGCCGCAGGTCATCGCCGTACGCACTGCACCAGTGGTTGGGAAAGGACACTCCATTGGCCGATGGCCGGGATGCCGTTGTTGACGGCGGAGCCGCTCTCAGGCCTCGGCCCAGGCGCGCATCGCCTCCCGGGTGGGAAAGTCGGCCACGTCCTTGTCGAGCGGCTCGTCGGTGTACTGGTGAATGCGCCAGTCCGCCTCGATGCGTGGTTTTCCCGCCGTTCCGTAGTCGGCGATCCAGAGTCCGTCACCCGCGTACGAGGTCGTGTCGTGGTCGAGCCAGAAGGAGCGGTTGCAGTACAGCAGGACACGGTGACTCGGCCTCAGCCGTTTCACCTCGCGGATGAAGCGGTCCTTGTCCGCGCTCGTCGCACGGGTCCCCTCACCGGTCCGCTCCCAGTCGACGGCCAGGAGGTCGCCCGCGCGCTCGGGGGTCCCCTCGACGAAATGGGCCGCCTGCTCCTTCGCGTGGCCGGGCCACAGGAAATGGTAGAAGCCGATGACGCAGCCGGCGTCCCTGGCGCGTTTGACCTGGCTCTTCAGTTTCGGGTTGACGTAGGACCGGCCTTCGGTGGACTTCACGAAGACGAAATCCAGACCCTCCGTATCGAAGTCGGTCTGGTAGGAGCTGACATCGACACCGTGCAGCACGAATATCGCCTCCAAGTGGGGCACTGAGGTTCCGCTTCTCTCTCCCATGGGTGCCCGTCCGGAGCCATCCCACCCCCCGCCCGGCTGCGGAACCGATTCGGCACGCCGGAATAGTGTCCGCGCTTCGCGGGTTGGTGACCGGGCGAGAGCCTATTTCCCGGACACGCGGCAGCGAAAGGTCTGATCATGAAGATCGGCATCATCGGAGCGGGCAACATCGGCGGCAATCTGACCCGGCGCCTCACCGCGCTCGGGCATGAGGTGTCCGTCGCCAACTCCCGTGGACCCGAGACGCTCGAGGCGCTCGCCGAGGAGACGGGGGCGACGCCCGTCACGTCGGCCGAGGCGGCGCGCGGAGCGGACGTCGTCGTGGTGACCGTGCCGCTCAAGGCGGTCCCCGCCCTGCCTTCGGGGCTCCTCGACGGAGCGGCGGACGGCGTCGCCGTCATCGACACGGGCAACTACTACCCTCAGCAGCGGGACGGCCGGGTCGCCGCGATCGAGGACGGCCTGCCGGAGAGCCGGTGGACCGAGCAGCAGATCGGCCATCCTGTGATCAAGGCGTTCAACGGCACGTACGCGCAGGACATCCTCGACAAGGGTCTCCCCCGCGGCACTGCCGGCCGGCAGGCGCTGCCCGTCGCCGGTGACGACTCGGCCGCGAAGCAGAGGGTCCGCGACCTGATCGACGAGCTGGGCTTCGACACCGTCGACGCGGGCGGCATCGACGAGTCCTGGCGTCAGCAGCCCGGGACGCCGGTGTACGGGAACCGTGGTGACGCGGCGGCCATCGAGAAGGCCCTGGCCGAGGCGTCCCCGGAGCGCACCGCCGAGTGGCGCGCGTGAACCGCCGGACCCGCGGGTCCCGGCCCGTCGCGCCGCGCACGTCCGAGGGTGCGGCGCGACGGGCCGGGGAGGCGTCAGTTCTCGGCCGGAAGGCTGTCCATGAACGAGCTGACGGAGAACACGGCGCGGCCCGCGCCCGCCGGACCGTATCCGGGCGGTGAGGAGAGCCCGTACTCCTCCATGGTCGCGCGGTAGGCCTCGAGCAACCTGATGTGGTACTCCAGCGGCGCACCGTCCGGGTTGGTCCTGCCCAGGGGGGTGGTCGGCTCGGGGCACCAGGTGGTGAAGCGCGGGGTGATGCCGTTCGACATGAAGAAGCGCAGCCCCTCGGTGGTCGAGGCGATGGCCTCGTCGACGGTCCTGAAACCGTGCGGCTGGGCCATCTCCACGCCGGCGACGAAGTTGGGGATCACGTTGCGGGCGCCGAAGACATCCGCCGAGTCCAGGATGCGCCGGTGCCATTCGTCGCGGCCGACGTAGCGTTCCTTGCCAGGGCAGTAGAGCTCGAACAGACGGCGGTCCCACACCTCGTAGTTGGGGTGGTAGATCTGCACGCCGTAGTCGTGGAAGCGCTGGACGTCGGACTTGGGGAGCGCCTGGGCGACGACCTTCCCGGTCCAGCGTCCGGGGAACCGCTCCTCGATGGCCTTGGCGTAGCGGCCGTAGAAGTCGGCCTCGTCCCTGCCCTGGATGTGGGAGGTGATGGCGCCGCCGGTGAGCGTGTACGCCGTGGTCGTCCTCGCCGTGTCGTGGCGGTCGATGATCTCCAGGGCCTCCAGGACCTCGTCGACGTCCTTCACGCCCGTGTAGGGGCGGCCTGCCGCCTTGTGCTGGCGCCAGTTGTGGTTGATGTCGCAGTACTGGCACTCCTCCTTGGCACCGAAGTACTGGCAGACCCGGAAGACCGTGAGGTAGATCAGATATCCCCACTGGATGGTGGGGGCGACCTCCATGACGGACTTGCCGTTCTCCAGGGTCTGCCGGTAGTAGTCCGGCATCGGGGGCAGACCCACGTCGGAGATGCGGGCGCCGTCGAGATAGAGGCCCAGTACGCCGTCGGGCCCGGCGGCCACGCGGTACGGCGAGGCCGGGTTGACCCGGACCGACACCACCGTGCGGCGCAGGTCGTACGGGCCGCCCGTGAGCACGATCTCCTCGGGCGGCCTGCGCAGGGCGGCGGCTCCGAGCTCGGGCAGGGTGCCGTGGTCGAAGGAGAAGATGAAGTACGACTTCGGTTTGACGTCGCCGTGTTCGTTGTCACTGAGCGCGGACTCGTCGAACGCCATACCGCCGCGCAGCAGGTCCTCCTTGAGAACCGCCTCTCTCGGCACATGGGGGAACCGCTCCATGAGCCGCTCGACCAGACGCGTCCGTTCCCCGGCGGGCGAGGCGGTGCGGGTGGGTCCGAGCTGGATGTGGCTTGGCATGTGCGGGCTCCTCGGGTCCGGTGTGCTGGTCACGACCGTGTGTACGACACACTGTCCAACGAACCAGCATCGCCGGGCGTTCGCACGTGATCCGTCCGGGTTCCGCCGGACGCCCCGGCGGCAGAGGACGAGGAGTACCCCTCATGCCCCGCACCATGTCCGTGTCGGACAGCGTCCTGATCCGGGCGGCCCCGTCGGCCGTGTACAAACGGTTGAGCGACCCCACCGCCATGGGGCGCTGGAGTCCGGAGAACCTGGGCGCACGGGTGCTCGGCGGGCGCCGGGAGGCTCATGTCGGCATGGTCTTCGAGGGCCGCAACAAGCGCGGGCCCTTCCGCTGGACGACCAGGTGCACGGTGACGGCTGCCGATCCTGGCCTGCGGTTCGCCTTTCGCGTACACGCGATAGGTGTGCGCCGTCCTCTGCTGCCCGGTGCCATCGCACTGTGGGAGTACCGCTTGGAGGCGGTCGACGGGTGTACCCGGGTGACCGAGACCTGGACGGACCACAGGCGGGCCTGGCCGGACCCGCTCGCCAACGCCTTCGACCGCGTCGCGACGCGGGGCCACACGTTCGCGGAGTTCCAGCGAGTGAACATCCGCACGACCTTGGATCGCCTGCGGGCAGCGCTGGAGCACGAGGGCGCGTGAGCGGCCGGGCGTGACGAGGACGGTCCCCGTCACGGTGAGGCGTGGGCCGGAATGCAACCGGACGTGGTACTTCGCCGCAGACCACTGAGGTGTACGCGGAGCTGTCGTGCCGCGGATGTACGGCTGGTCACGCCGGCGGAGTCCGGCGACGGCGAGACCCGCGCGGGCATCGCGGAGCGGGTGGCCGTCGCCGTGAAGCTGCGCGCGACGGGCTTCGCGGACCTGTGCGGGGTGTGCCTCGTACGCATCGTGCGTCACCCCGCGAACATCACCCCGCGAATGCGAAGGTGGCAGCCATGATCCTGAGGCTCGGTCACGGGGAGGCCGGGTGGAGCGAACTCAGGGCGTGAGCGACGGTGTTCACGCCGCGCCGGGTCCGGCCGCGTCCCAGTGCGCCGGCCGGGTCAGGGAGGGCGGCAGTCGCGTGGCGGCGTCGCCCTTCGCCGCGTTCAGCTGGGCCTGGGTGAGGTAGACGGCTCCGGTGAGGTCGGCGCCGGACAGGTCTGCATCACGGAGATCCGCGCCGATGAGCTCCGCGGACCGTAGATCGGCTCCGCTCAGATCGGCCGCGATGAGGTAGGCCCCGCGGAGTTCGGCGCCGCGCAGGTCGGCGCCGGAGAGCCGGGCCCCGATGAGGTCGGCGCCGCGGTGACTGCGCTTCGTGCGCCGGGGGAGGGTGGCGCGTTCCAGTGCGGCTGCGCGCAGCAGCAGTGGCGCCACCGTGTCGCGGTGTGCGGACACGTCGAGCTCCGCGAGCCGGCCGGCGGGGAGGCGGGTGAGGCGTTCCGTGTCGTCGAGTGCTGCGCGGAGTTCGGCGGCGATGGGCCTCGCGGCCGGCAGGGAGAGCGCTTCGGTCAAGTACCAGAGCAGTTCGTGCAGTTGCCGCATCACCGGGAAGACCTGGAACATCTCCTGAGCTGCCTCCCCGCCCGAGCGCCAGTCCGTGCCGGAGCAGGTGTCCTGGGAGACCTTCTGGCCCGCGCCGAAGCAGTCGTACACCGTGCAGCCTGCGAAGCCGTCCGAGCGCAGACGGGTGTGTATGCCGCAGCGGAAGTCGTCCGCGAGGTTGGGGCAGGGTGTGCCCGCGTCCTTGTCGATCGCGAAGTCCGCGGACGCGGTGAGCGTCAGGGCGACACAGCACAGCCCGGCGCAGTTCGCACAGTCCGCCCGCAGGGCAGCGCGATCGGTGACGGGTGCGGTCGGATGGTTGTCGGACACGTGCGCGGTTCCTCCGTCGTGTGCGGTTGCAGCCGAGTTTATCGGTGCGGGGGTACAGCAGGCGCGGCCACTGTCGGTGGGCGGGCGCACACTTGAGCCCCAGGACTCGGCACAGGCGAAAGGGCAGGACGTGAGCGCTGCGCAGGAAGGGGGGTTCGAGCCCGCGACCGGCGACGGCCCTGCGGCTTCCCTGCCGCCGGGCGTGCGGGCCGGGGAGGTGCGGACCGCGTTCGAAGGGATGCTCCAGATCAGACGGCTGACCCGTGCGGACGCCGCGGATCCGGAGGGCGCGCCGGCCGCGTGGGAGTTGCACCGGCCGGTGCGGGCGGTGGCGCTCGCACTGGAGGCGGCGGGCATCTCACCCTCCGCCGTGGGCCCGACCGGGGAGCGGACGGCCATGGGTTACCGGGTCCGCGTGGGCGAAGCGGCCGGCTCGGTGCGGGTCGAGTGGACCGGGCCGCCGGGCAGCGGGGCCGCACACGACGAGGAGGAGGCGCTGACCGGATGCGTGTCGGTGTTGCGACGGCTGGGCTGGACGGCTCTGCTGTACCGCGGGCCGCGCCGGCGTCGGTTCGTCGAGGTCGAAGCTCCGCCCGCGGAGCGTCCCTGAGCGCCCGCATCGGCCCCAGGAGCTTTGTCAGACCCATGAGGAATGCTTGACGGTCCGACACCTCTGACGGGGAGATGCTGAGATGCACCAAGCAGAAATCGCCGCGGCCCAGGCGTACGTCCGTTTACTGGCGGCCGCACGCGCCGCGCTCGCCGATCCGGCGGATGACCCGCTCTACATGCCGCTGCTCGCCTCCCCGATCCAGGAGGCGGACGAGGCCCTGCGAAGTGCGGGGCTCTCGGGCAACGAGGACCGGTTCTTCGCTCTCGTACGGCAGTTGCAGCCGAGCCTGAGCGGTTCCGGCCGCTGACTCGCGCGCACGGCGGGCGCCGCGCACGGGGCCGTACGCCCCGGCGGGGCGCCCGCCGCCGCGGGCCGCGGATCCGGCTAACGGTCGCTGTACATGAGCGATCCGGGTGTGGTGAGGAGCTCTCCCGTCTCGAGCCAGGTCTTCAGGCCGGAGAGGATCATCGGCCAACCGCCGTACAGTTCCTCGTTGGCGCCCTCGCGCAGTTCGTCGTGGGTGACGGTGAGCCGGCAGGAGTCGCCGACAGGCTCGATCTCCCAGGTGATCCGGCTCGGACCCTCGCCGCGCACCTCGTCGCTCCAGAGGGCGACCATGCTCTGCACGAGCCTGCGCGGCGGATCGACCTCCAGGTTCTGGCCCTCACCGAGCGGACCCGGTGCTCCGGGTGCACCCATCTCGAAGCGTGAGCCCACGGTCCAGTCGGAGGTGACGCGGGCCCCGAAGTTGTACTTGCTCCTGATCTCGGGATCGGTGATCGCCTCCCAGAGTCGCTCGGGGGTCGTGCGGATGTAGATCTCGAAGACCTTCTCCATGACATTCTCCAGTCGGCTCTTGAGCTCGCTGAGCCCGGCGGCCCAGGGCTCCGCGTACTTGCTGACCCACCGGTCGTGGACGAGCCGGATGGGCACCGGGTTCAGGAAGTGGAGCTTTTCCCGCCCCCGGCGTCGCGTGACGACCAGTCCTGCGGCCTCCAGCAGCTTGAGGTGCTTCATCACCGCGAAACGCGTGATGTCGAAACGGGACTCCAGCGCACTCAGTGTCTGCCCGTCCTCGCGGAAGAGCTCGTCGAGCAGACTGCGGCGCGTCGGGTCTGCCAGCGCTTTGAACACCTCGTCCATACCAGCCAAAATAGGTGACCTTTTGGTCACATGTCAATGCCTACAAGACCACCGGAAGCCCCTCATCAGGGGCGATGAATTGATTCAAGTCAGGAAGAAACTTGACTGGCTCCTTGACTGGCAGCATCGCCCAAACCTAGCGTACGGTCCGGATGAAACGATTCACATCCGATCCTGACCGGTCGCCGGTTGACTCTGCTTACGAGGTGTTCATGTCTGATGTGTCGGCCGTCAAGGCAGCTCTGAAGTCTCAGGTCATCGAGACGCCGTCCTGGGGTTACGGCAACTCCGGGACCCGCTTCAAGGTCTTCGCCCAGCCTGGTGTCCCCCGTGACCCGTTCGAGAAACTGGCGGACGCGGCGCAGGTGAACGCGTACACGGGCGTCGCACCGAAGGTCTCGCTGCACATCCCGTGGGACAGGGTCGAGGACTACGCGGCACTGACCCGCCACGCCGAGGACCTCGGACTGCGGATCGGCGCGATCAACTCCAACGTCTTCCAGGACGACGACTTCAAGCTGGGTTCCGTGACCCACCCGGACCCGAAGGTCCGCCGCAAGGCTGTCGATCACCTGCTCGAGTGCGTCGACATCATGGACGCCACCGGCTCGCCCGATCTCAAGCTCTGGTTCTCGGACGGCACCAACTACCCCGGCCAGGACGACATCGCGGGCCGCCAGGACCGACTGGCCGAGGCCCTGGCCGAGGTCCACGACCGGCTCGGCGACGACCAGCGCATGCTCCTGGAGTACAAGCTCTTCGAGCCCGCGTTCTACACCACCGACGTCCCCGACTGGGGCACCGCCTACGCCCACTGCCTCAAGCTCGGTCCGAAGGCCCAGGTCGTCGTGGACACCGGTCACCACGCTCCGGGCACGAACATCGAGTTCATCGTCGCGTTCCTGCTGCGCGAGGGGAAGCTCGGCGCGTTCGACTTCAACTCCCGGTTCTACGCCGACGACGACCTCATGGCGGGCGCTGCCGACCCGTTCCAGCTGTTCCGGATCATGCACGAGGTGGCGAAGAACGGCGGCCTGAAGGCCGAGACCAACGTCAATTTCATGCTCGACCAGTGTCACAACATCGAGGCCAAGATCCCGGCCGTCATCCGCTCGGTGACCAACGTCCAGGAGGCGACCGCGAAGGCGCTGCTGATCGACGCCGAGGCGCTGACCGCCGCGCAGCGGTCCGGTGACGTCCTCGCCGCCAACGCCGTGCTGATGGACGCCTTCAACACCGACGTCCGGCCTCTGCTCGCCGAGGTGCGCGAGGAGCTCGGTCTGGCCCGGGACCCGTTCGCGGCCTACCTCGCCTCCGGCAACCAGGAACGCATCGCCTCCGACCGCGTCGGCGGAGAGCAGGCGGGCTGGGGCGCCTGAGCGCCGCTCCCCCGCCGTACGTCCCGTACCCGCCCGTCCCTCTCCTCTTCCCGAAGGAACCCTCATGACGTCCGCGACGCACGCAGAAGTCGCCGCGCTCCTGGAGCGCGCCCACCGGATCGGCTCCGACCCGCGCAACACCAACTACGCCGGTGGCAACACGTCGGCCAAGGCCACGGAGACCGATCCGGTCACCGGCGGCGAGGCCGAACTGCTCTGGGTCAAGGGCTCGGGCGGCGACCTCGGCACGCTGACCGAGGCCGGTCTCGCCGTGCTCCGGCTGGACCGGGTGCGCGCGCTCAAGGACGTGTACCCCGGGGTGGAGCGCGAGGACGAGATGGTGTCCGCGTTCGACTACTGCCTCCACGGCAAGGGAGGTGCCGCTCCCTCCATCGACACCGCGATGCACGCGCTCGTCGAGGCCGCGCACGTCGACCATCTCCACCCGGATTCCGGTATCGCGCTGGCGTGCGCCGCCGACGGCGAGAAACTGACGGCCGAGTGCTACGGCGACAAGGTGGCCTGGGTGGGCTGGCGCCGGCCCGGTTTCCAGCTCGGTCTCGACATCGCGGCCGTCAAGGAGGCCAACCCGCAGGCCGTCGGCGTCATCCTGGGCGGTCACGGCATCACGGCCTGGGGCGACACGTCCGAGGAGTGCGAACGCAACGCCCTGTGGATGATCCGCACCGCCGAGACGTTCCTCAAGGAGCGGGGCAAGGCGGAACCGTTCGGTCCGGTGCTCCCCGGCCGGGAGGCCCTCGACGCCGAGGCGCGGCGTGAGCGGGCAGCGGCCCTCGCTCCGGTGATCCGCGGCCTCGCGTCCACGGACCGTCCTCAGGTGGGCCACTTCACCGACGCCGCCCCCGTGCTGGACTTCCTCGCACGTGCCGAGCACCCGCGCCTCGCCGCCCTCGGGACGTCCTGCCCGGACCACTTCCTCCGTACGAAGGTCAGCCCGCTGGTACTCGACCTGCCGGCGGACGCGCCGCTGGAGGAAGCGGTGTTCCGGCTCCGGGTGCTCCACGAGGAGTACCGCAACGCCTACCGCGCCTATTACGAGCGCCACGCCACCCCCGGCTCCCCCGCGATGCGTGGGGCGGATCCGGCGATCGTGCTGGTCCCCGGTGTCGGCATGTTCTCCTTCGGCAAGGACAAGCAGACCGCACGGGTCGCGGCGGAGTTCTACCTGAACGCCGTCAACGTGATGCGGGGCGCCGAGGCGGTCTCCTCGTACGCACCGATCGAGGAGTCGGAGAAGTTCCGCATCGAGTACTGGGAGCTGGAGGAGGCCAAGCTCCGCCGGATGCCGCGGCCGAAGGCGCTGGCCACCCGGGTCGCCCTGGTGACGGGCGCGGGGTCGGGCATCGGCAAGGCCATCGCGCACCGGCTCGTCGCGGAGGGCGCCTGCGTCGTCGTCGCCGACCTCGACGCCACGAACGCCCAGGCCGTGGCCGAGGATCTGGGCGGGCCGGACAAGGCCCTCGCGGTGACCGTCGACGTCACGTCGGAGGAGCAGATCGAGAAGGCGTTCAAGGCCGCGGCCCTCGCTTTCGGCGGCGTGGACCTGGTCGTGAACAACGCCGGAATCTCGATCTCCAAGCCGCTCCTGGAGACCACGGCCCGGGACTGGGACCTCCAGCACGACATCATGGCGCGCGGATCGTTCCTGGTGTCCAGGGAGGCCGCGCGGATGATGCGTGCGCAGGGCCTCGGCGGGGACATCGTCTACATCGCGTCCAAGAACGCCGTGTTCGCCGGCCCGAACAACATCGCGTACTCCGCCACGAAGGCCGATCAGGCGCATCAGGTACGGCTGCTGGCCGCCGAGCTCGGCGAGCACGGCATCCGGGTCAACGGGGTGAACCCCGACGGGGTGGTCCGGGGTTCCGGGATCTTCGCGGCCGGTTGGGGCGCCCAGCGCGCGGCGACGTACGGCATCGAGGAGGAGAAGCTCGGCGAGTTCTACGCTCAGCGCACGATCCTCAAGCGGGAGGTGCTTCCCGAGCATGTCGCCAACGCGGTCTTCGCGCTGACCGGTGGAGACCTCACCCACACCACCGGCCTCCACATCCCCGTGGACGCCGGTGTGGCGGCGGCCTTCCTCCGCTGACCACGTGTCACCGCGCCGCGCCCCGGGAGCTGTTCCTCGAACGCGCCGGGGCGCGGCTCCGTCCTGATCGGATGAGAGTTCCATGTCTGCGACTTCACGACACGACCCGGTGTTCGCCGCGGTGGACCTGGGCGCCACCAGCGGCCGGGTGATCACCGGCAGGGTCGGTCCGGACGAGCTGGTGCTGCACGAGACGCATCGCTTCGCCAACACCCCGGTCCTGCTCCCCGACGGGCTGCGCTGGGACGTGCTCGCCCTGTTCCAGGGGATGCTGGACGGATTGCGCGCCGCGGCGCGCGGCGGTCCCGTCACCTCGGTGGGCATCGACACCTGGGCCGTGGACTACGGCCTCCTGGACGCGGACGGTTCGCTCCTCGGGGTGCCGTTCCACTACCGCGACAGCCGCAACACCGCAGCCGCCGAGGAGGTGCTCGCCGGTGTCTCCGCGAGGGAGCTGTACGGGGTCAACGGTCTGCAGCACCTGCCCTTCAACACGGTCTTCCAGCTCGCCGCCCAGCGTTCGACCGCTCAGTGGGCTGCCGCACGCACGCTCCTGCTGATGCCGGATCTTCTGGTGTACTGGCTGACCGGGGCGGTGGGCGCGGAAGTGACCAACGCGTCGACGACCGGTCTGTTCGACGCCTGTACCGGCGCATGGTCCGACGCCCTGCTCGAACGACTGGGACTCCGGCGTTCGCTCTTCCCCGCACTGCGCGAACCGGGTGAGCGGGCGGGAGCCCTGTTGCCGCACGTGGCGGAGTACACCGGCCTGCCCGCCGGTACGCCGGTGACGACGGTCGCCTCGCACGACACCGCGTCCGCCGTGGCCGCGGTCCCCGCCGCGGAGCCGGGATTCGCCTATGTGTCGTGCGGTACCTGGTCGCTGGCCGGTCTGGAACTGGACGCGCCGGTGCTGACGGAGGAGTCGCGGGCGGCGAACTTCACCAACGAGCGCGGGGTCGACGGCACCGTGCGGTATCTGCGCAACATCATGGGGATGTGGCTGCTGGAGGAGTGCCGGCGAGCGTGGGACCGCGACGGTACGCCGACGAGCCTGCCGGGCCTGCTGGCCGAAGCGGCGCGTGCCCGGCCGTTCGCCGCCGTGATCGACCCGGACGATCCCGTGTTCCTGGCGCCGGGCGACATGCCGGCGCGGATCGATGCCGCCCTCGCCAGGACGGGACAGACCTCACCTGACGGCCGTGGCGGATACGTGCGGTGCGTCCTGGAGAGCCTGGCCCTGGCTCACCGCCGGACGCTGCGCGAGGCCGCGCGGCTGGCCGGGCGTGAGCTGACCCGGATCCACCTCGTCGGCGGAGGCTCCCGGAACGAACTGCTCTGCCAGTGGACGGCGGACGCGACCGGCCTGCCGGTCACCGCGGGTCCCGCGGAGGCCACGGCTCTCGGGAATGTGCTGGTCCAGGCGCGGGCGCACGGGCTGGTCGGCGGACTCGCGGACATGCGGCGGCTCGTCGCACGCACCCAGGACCTGTGTCACTACCTGCCGCGGGGGGACGCGGGGGGCTGGGACAAGGCCGCGGACCGGCTGGGCATCCGCGTATGACCGCGGCCCCCGGGGCAGTCCGAGGGCGTCCCGCCCGGGGCCTCGGGGCGGCGCGCCCTCCGCGACGGGACCGAGGCGTACCGCCCGGGGCCTTGGGCCGGCGCGCCCTCCGCGACGGGTCCGGCCTCAGCGGGAGACCAGGCCGAGCTCCTGGTCGCCGAGCGGCTCGAAGTGACGGGCGACCTCCGCGGCGGTGACGTCGCCGTGCTCGGAGGGGTTCCATCGCGGGCTGCGGTCCTTGTCGATGATGCGTGCGCGGACGCCCTCCACCAGGTCGGCTCCCGCGAATGCCCTGCAGGAGACACGGAACTCCTGGTCGAGAACCGCTTCGAGACTGCCGAGCCGCCTGGCCCGGCGCACGGCGGCCAGCGTGACCTTGAGCGCCGTGGGTGAGAGGGTCCGGAGCGCGGCGGCGGTCTCCTCGGCGGCCGGCACACCGCTCTTCAACAGCCGCTCGATGATCTCCTCGACGGTGTCCGCCGCGTAACAGTCGTCGATCCAGGCGCGCTGCTCGGCGAGTTCCCCTCCGGGGGCCTCCGTCGCGTGACGCCGCACGGTCTCCGTCACCTCGCCCGCGGTCGTGCTGCGGGAGAGGTCGCGGACGAGGTCGTCGAGATGATCGGAGGGGACGAAGTGGTCGGCCAGTCCGCACAGAATGGCGTCCGCCGCGTCCACGGCACGGCCGGTGAGGGCCAGGTGCACACCGAGCTCGCCGGGCGCCGAGGCGAGCAGACGGGTGCCGCCCACGTCGGGGACGAAGCCGATGCCGGTTTCGGGCATCGCGACACGTGAGCGCTCGGTCACGATCCGCACGTCCCCGTGGGCGGAGACACCCACTCCACCGCCCATGACGATGCCGTCCATCAGCGCGACGTACGGCTTCGGGAAGCGCGCGATCTGCGCGTTGAGCCGGTACTCGTCACGCCAGAAGTCGACGGAGGCCCGGCGGCCCGCGCGGGCGTCCTCGTAGATCGAGCGAATGTCTCCGCCGGCACAGAGACCTCGCTCGCCCGCTCCCTTGATCAGGACGGCCGTGACCGACTCCTCGCCGGCGGCCCGGGTGAGCGCCTCCCCGATGCCGCGCACCATGGTGTGGGTGAGCGCGTTCAGCGCCCGGGGACGGTTGAGGGTGATGTGCAGGACGTGGCCCTCGGTGTGCAGCAGGACGGGCTCGTCGTCGTTCATGGGTGCGCTCCGGTCAGCCGTGGACGATCTCTGCGCGCCATTGTGCGACGGCGGTCCTGGGCCCTTCGCGCCGGGGGCCGCCGGCCCGACCGCTGTGGCACTCCCGGACCTCGGGCTCGACAATTGGAATCCACGGGCCGCGACGTCCAGCAGCCCCGCCGGGCGATCTCCGGAGCAGGCATGAGCGACACTTCACGGCGACCGCACGACGACGCTGCGTCGCGGCTCCGGTTCGACCGGCGCAGCGCCGGTGAGACGGCTACCGCGGAGCGTCTCGCCCTGAACCGCACCGGCAGCTTCGAATGGGATCTGGACGCGGGGACGCTGGACGTCGACGAGGCGGGTCTCCTGGTCTTCGGCCTGGATCCCGCGACCTTCGACGCGCGGCCGTCGGCCGTGGTCGAACGGCTCGACGCGACGGAGCGAGCACGGCTGGACGGTGCGATCGACGAGGCGATCTCCGGTGGCAGCAGCTCCTACAGCGTCCACTTCCAGGTGCCCCAGGAGGACGGGACCCAGCAGTGGACACACGTCCAGGCGCGGATCCTTCGTTCGGAGGACGGACGGGCACACCGTGTCATCGGTGTGGTGAGGGACGCGACGGCCGAGGTCACCCATTCGGCCTTCGTCCTGGACCTGGAAAAGCGGCGCCGCCGCCAGACGAGCATCGTCGAACGCACCACGACAGCGATGTCACGCGCGGTGACCGTGGACGACGTCACCGCCGCCCTCACGGGACCGGGCGGGCTGGTGGGAATCGGCGCGGACGGGCTGGCGCTCGGTCTGGTGGAGGATTCGGCGCTCGACATCATCGCGCTGAGCGGCGATTCCGTGGAGGTACTGGAAGGCCTGGGTTCGGGCCGGCTCGACGCGTCACGTCCCCTCGGGGACGCGATCTTGAGCGGGCGACCTCTGTTCATCACCTCGCTCGCCTCGCTGATCAGGCGCTATCCGGCTCTGGAGCCGCACATCGGCCGGCTGGACTTCCGCGCCGTGGCCTACCTTCCCCTGATCGCCCAGGCGCGCCCACTGGGAGGCCTCGCCCTGTTCTACCGCGATCGCACCGTCTTCAACGCGGACGAGCGGATCCTCTGCCTGGGGCTGGCCGCCATCGTGGCCCAGTCGCTGCAACGGGCGATCCTCTTCGACGAGGAGCGGGAGTTCGCGACCGGGCTCCAGTCGGCCATGCTCCCCCGGCGCATCCAGGAGATCGAGGGCGGCGAGATCGCGGTCCGCTACCACGCGGCGTGGAGCGGACGTGAGGTCGGCGGCGACTGGTACGACGTGATCACACTGCCGAGGAACCGTATCGGCGTGGTGGTGGGTGACGTGCAGGGCCACGACACCCACGCGGCCGCGATCATGGGCCAGTTGCGGATCGCCCTGCGCGCGTACGCCGCGGAGGGGCATCCCCCGGCCACCGTCATGGCGCGCGCCTCCCGGTTCCTCGCCGAACTGGACACCGACCGCTTCGCGACGTGTACGTACGCGCAGGTGGACCTCGCCACGGGCGAGGTACGCGTCTGCCGGGCCGGGCACTTCGGTCCGCTGATCCGGCACACCGACGGGAGGGTCGGCGTCCCACAGGTGCGGGGCGGTCTGCCACTGGGGATCTCCACGGACTTCCGGGACGAGGAGTTCCCCGAGACCCGTCTCGACCTGGTGCCCGGCGAGACGATGGTCCTGTACACCGACGGGCTCGTGGAGGAGCCGGGGGCCGACGTGGACGCGGGGGTGGCGGCGCTCATCCACGAGGTGAGCGACGGGCCCGACGGCGCCGAGGCACTGGCCGACCATCTGTCCGACCGGCTGTGGGAACGCTGGGGGTCGGGCGACGACGTCGCCCTGCTGGTCGTGCGGCGCAGTCCTGACGTGGGTTCGTCCCGTGCGCCGCGACTTCACCAGTACATCCATCAGGCCGATCCGCAGGGGCTCTCGGAGGCCCGCTCGATCGTGCGTCAGGCCCTGAGGGACTGGGATCTCGGCGGTCTGGCGGACGACGCGGAGCTGGTCACCGGAGAGTTGCTCGTCAACGTGCTGCTGCACACGGAGGGAGGAGCGGTGCTGACCTTGGAGGTCCTGCCGGAGCCCGTGCGACGGATCAGGCTCTCGGTCCAGGACCGCTCCAGTGTCTGGCCGAGGCGGCGCACTCCGGGTGAGACCTCCACCTCCGGACGCGGTCTGCTGCTGCTCGACGCGGTGGCCGAACGCTGGGGCATCGAGCCGCGCGGCGAGGGCAAGGCGGTCTGGTGCGAGATCGGCCCGGCCTCCTAGCCGCAGGTCACGGCCGGTGCCACCGCGTCCCGCGCTCACGGACGCGGCATGCTCCTGGACGGACATGCTCCTGGACGCGACAAGGGCGTACCGCGTCGGGGTCCGACGCCGTACGCCCCGTCACCGGGCCGCAGGTGTTCGACCACCTACGGCCCGGGCTGCCTGGGTACGTCAGTGCTGCACGCTACGGCGCTTGCGGACGGACCACAGGATGCCGCCACCGGCGAGCAGCACCGCGAGCGCTGCTCCACCGATCACGGGCGTCGCGGACGACGAGCCGGTCTCGGCCAGGTCGGGGGCGCTGCTGCTCGGCTCGGCCGGGGCAGGCGCGGCCTCCGTGGCGGTCTCACTCGGCGTCGCGCTGGGCTCGGGCGCCTCGGGCTTCGTCGGCTCGGTGCTCGGGGGCTCCGAGGGGGTCTCCTCGGTCGGAGTGGGCTCCGGGGTGGTTCCCTCGCACACCGGCGCCGTCTTGGTCTGGTCGACCGAGTACCTGTCGCTGTCACCGGCCTTGACGACCAGGCGGACCGTCAGCTCCTTGTCGTGCTTCGGGAGCTGGAGCGGCGTCTTGGTGCTGTAGTCCCTGCCGAACTCGGTCGTGGGGAGCAGCACGTCGCCACCCTCCACGGAGACGGTCACCTGGTTGGTGGCGTCGGCCGAGTACTGCGTCAGGTTGAGCGTCACTTCGGAGCAGGTCACGGCCCAGGTGGGGGTGTGAGCTGCGGCCGGGCCTGCGGAGATGACTCCGCCTGCCAGGCCGACCACCGCAGCGGCCGCGAATGCTCCCGCGCCACGCCACGATCTCCTGGGTATGGTCATGGATTTTTCCTCCATATGAGTTCCCCGCCGGTAAGGCGGTGGGGCGCACAGTACTGCCCCCGCTCACAGGAAGCGCAGCCGCCCCCCACACATCACCCACACATCATCGAGCCACCAACGACACCCAGATCAGCGCTACTTGTGACATGACGGACACACGCAGGATGGCCGGAATACGTCCCATCGGCAGGTCCCCGGGCCGCCTGCGGAGGTGCTGTCAGAGCTGCTTGTGCATGATGTGCAGACCCACATATCCCTCGGCGGGGTGGTTGAAGCCCTCGGGCAGCGTGCCGATGATCTCGAAGCCGAGAGACCGGTAGAGCTTGACCGCATGGGTGTTCGTCTCCACCACGGCGTTGAACTGCATGGCGCGGTAGCCCGCCGTACGCGCCCAGTCCACCGTGTACTCGCACAGGGCACGGCCGACGCCCTGTCCGGAGTGCTGCGGGGCGACCATGTAGCTGGCGCTGGAGATGTGCGCGCCGTTGCCCATGTGGTTCCGGTTCATCTTGGCCGTGCCGAGGACCGTGCCGGCCTCGTCGACCGCGACCACCGACCGGTTCGGCTCCGTCAGGAGCCACCACTCCTGGGCCTGTTCGCGGCCGAGATCCAGGGGATAGGTGAACGTCTCACCCGCGGCGACGATCTCATGGAAGAACGGCCAGATGGCAGGCCAGTCCTCGGCGGTGGCTTGTCTGATCAGCATGGGGCAAGGATGACCGCGAGGGCTGCCCACGGCAATCCCATTAGTGATCTCCACTCGCAGGCCTGCGCAGACCGAGCCGGGCGAGCAGCCTCCGCCCCGGGTCCGGTCGTCGTGCGCCGGTGCGGCGCGAGGCAGGGCCGGTCGGCTCAGCCGTCTCCGGCCAGGTCCTGGGCGTGGTCTCCCGGCCCGGCCCGCGCGCCGGTTCGCGGCCTCGCCGGGGTACGGGTGCGCAGCCCGGCCGGGGTGCGGGGCGTGTCTCGCGTGCCCGGTCCAGCTCCAGGGTCAGATTCACCCTGCGCCAGAGGATTTCGTCGGGGTCGTCCGCGAGCATCAGCTTCGCCATGGCCTCCCTTCCGGCCAGGGACCCCGGGCGGCCGTATACGGGGTCGGGCCGCATCCGGGCGAGGTAGGCGCGCTCGTACGGGTCGTCCACCACCTCGGCGAGCTGCACAGGGTCCAGCCCGGAGGCGTGCAGGGCAGCGCGCACCCATGGGTCCTCCGTGCGGTTCAGCGCTCGGTCGACCCTGCGCGAACGCCAGTTACGCGCGCGCCAGTCGGTGCCTGCGTCGAGCATGGCCCGCATCCCGGCAGGACTCTTCCCTCCGACCAGGTCCGGCTCCGCCGCGGCGAAGGCGAGAAGCTCCTCCACGCGGTAGAGCCAGACGACCGCGCGGTAGCGGTTCAGATAGAACGCCACCGGTGAGACGCACCCGATGCGCGCGAGGCCGGTGAAGCGCACCGGGCTCACTCCGAGCAGCGCCGCGCCTTCCGCCGTCCCTGCCGTACGCACACGGTCCCGCAGCGATTCGGGGAATCCGGGCAGCGAGCGCAGCCGGTCGATCTCACCGCGACGGACCCGCGGCGTCACCCCGCCCGCGGCCCGTTCGGTCTCGATCAGCCCCAGGTGGACGGCGAGGTCGAACTCACCACGCTTCAAGTTCAGTTCCTGAGCGGCTCGCGCTGGGGACACCGGCGTTCCAGCAGTGGCTCCCGTGCCGGCTGTGGTGTGCTTGGTGCGCTTGGTGTGCGTGGCTTCCGTGACGGTCATGACCGTCCTCCCCCGTGAGGTCGAATACTCTCCGTGATCACGGTAGCCCGGGGGCGATGTTTCCGTTCCGGCCTGTGGACAACTTCGCCCTGTCCACAGACACGCAGGTCAGAGGCGGTCGAGTGGGTCCGCGCCCTGTCGTACCGTCACACCGAGATGCTCACCGACGCGGTTGACCAGCAGTGTCATCTCGTAGGCGACCTGGCCGACGTCGGCCTCGGCCTCGCTCAGTACGCACAGGCAGCTGCCGTCGCCTGCCGCGGTCACGAAGAGGAGCGCCTCGTCGAACTCCACCATGGTCTGGCGTGCTCTTCCCGCCCCGAAGTGACGTCCGGACCCCCGGGCGAGGCTCTGCAGCCCGGACGAGACCGCCGCCAGGTGCTCCGCGTCCTCCCGGGCCAGACTGGTGCTGGCTCCGGTCACCAGCCCGTCGTTCGACAGCACGAGCGCGTGCTGGATCTGCTTCACCCGGCTGGTGAGATCGTCAAGCAGCCAGTCGAGTCCCCGGTCCAGCGCCATGTGTTCATCCTCCCCGTTCATACGTTCCCCGCATTCCGCGCCAGCCTTGCGCACGCCTCCCATGCGGGCAAGCACCCCTCCACCCGGGGGGCGTGGCTTCACGCCACCTCCCGGCCGCCGGTCTCGGTGGGCGTGCGGCGCACACAGTCGGCCACCGCCGGCCTGCACGGTGCCGCACGCCGCCCTCACCTCGCAGCCGGTCGCCCGGCCCCGCTCTCACTCCGCTCCCGCCGCCTGGCCGACCGAGTCCAGGATCCGGGCCGTGTGCATGCGGCCCGCGTACTCGACCATCCGGATCAGGACCTCCTTCCCGGAGGCACGGTCGCGCGCGTCGCACAGGACCACCGGCGTTCCGCTGTCCAGGTCGAGTGCGCGCGAGACGTCGTCCTCGGCGTAGGTGCGTGCACCGGTGAAACAGTTGACGGCGACGACGAAGGGGATGCGGCGGTGCTCGAAGTAGTCCACGGCGGGAAAGCAGTCCTCGAGCCTGCGGGTGTCCGCCAGGACGACCGCTCCCAGGGCGCCCTGTGACAACTCGTCCCACAGGAACCAGAACCGGTCCTGTCCCGGTGTGCCGAACAGGTACAGCGAAAGGCCGGACCTGATGGTGATCCGCCCGAAGTCCATGGCGACGGTCGTGGTGGTCTTCTGGTCCACTCCGCCGGTGTCGTCGACGGACTGCCCGGCCTGACTGAGGAGTTCCTCGGTCCGCAGCGGACGGATCTCGCTCACCGCGCCGACCAGGGTGGTCTTGCCGACACCGAAGCCGCCCGCCACCAATATCTTCAGGGCCAGGGCCGTGGAGTCCCCGGACTCTTCGCCGCCTGCGCCGTCCACATGCTCGGAGGACATCGATCACTTCTCTCGCGAGAGCCGTCAGTAGGGGCGACAGCATGGCAAGCAGGGGCGGTCGCCGAAGGGGGTGAACGGTTTTTGATTTACATGTCCGGACTACTTCGTTCATTGCCCGGACGGCGTCGGTATTCGTCGTGAGTGGGAGGTGCACATGACGGTTACGGAAGTTCTCAGAGCGCCCGGAGGCCGTCGATGACCTCGCGCAGGATGCGCTCGTCGGGTAGTTGCGCGGGAGGAACGGGCCGGCTGACGCGGACACAGCCTGCTTCCAGCAGGTCGCCGAGGAGTACCCGCACCACTCCCACCGGGAGATCGGCGTCCGCCGAGAGCTCGGCGACCGACTGGGTCTCGTCCCGGCACAGGGCGAGCAGGGCCCGGTGCTCGGGACCCAGCAGTGCCCCGCCATGGCCCTCCGGGCCACCGTCGGCGGCCACGAGGGCGATCAGGTCGAAGCGCACCCCGCTGGGTCCCGGCCCCGTACGCCCCCCGGTGACCGCGTACGGGCGGACCAGCGGGCCCGCGTCTGCGTCGTACCACCGACTGCCCGGAGGCTCGCCGTCCTCGTCGCCCGCCGGCGTACCGCTGCGCTGTGCCCCTTGTCCGGCGCCGCGAGGCTCAGCATGTCCGGCGCCGTGCTGTCCCCCGTGTCCGGCGCCGCGAGGCTCACCGTGCTCGGCGCCGGGCGGCATACCGAACCCACCACCCGGCGGCACTCCGCCCCCACTCACGCCCACGCGCCGTCCTCAGCCCGTCGCCGGTGGTCCGGCGAGCCTCACCGGGGTGGCCAGGTGCTCGCCCACCCTCTTGACCAGGCGCGCCATCTCGTACGCCACCAGGCCGATGTCCGCGAAGGCCGTGGTCAGGACGGTGAGACAGGAGCCGTCACCAGCAGCGGCGACGAACAGGAACCCGTCGTCCATCTCGACCATCGTCCGGCGTACGCCTCCGGCGCCGAAGTGCCGCCCCGCCCCCTTGGCCAGGCTGTTGAAACCTGATGCCACGGCGGCGAGGTGTTCCGCGTCCTCACGGCTCAGCGCACGGGACGCGCCGACTGCCAGACCGTCGTTGCTCAGGACGACCACGTGCCGGATCTCGGCGACCCTGCCGACCATGTCGTCCAGCAGCCAGTCGAGTTCACCGGAGCGCCGGGACGCCCTCCCCGGCCTTTCGTTCACGATCATGTCTGCTCTCCTTCGGTGTGCTGCCGGAATGAGGACACGGTTCCGCGTGCGGAGCGTCCGGGGTCGTTCGCCCCCGGTGCGGCCCCCCCTCCACGGACCCAGCCGTTGCGATAGGCGGTCATACGGTCCCGGGCCTGCTCCGGAGTGCGCTCGGCCATGGGCACGGGGCCGGTGCCGTGCTGCCCCTCCGCCTTCGGCTGCTCCCGCAGTTGGGGCACGAGGCTGGCCTGCCTGACGCGGCGGGGCAGTTCACCCTCCTCGTCCGCGGCCCGCGCACGCCGGTGCAGAGTCGTCACCGGCTTCTGCGTGGGGCCCGCCTCCGGCCGCGCCTCGGCGGGCGCGCGTGGTTCGAGGGCCGGTACGGCGACCGGGGCGGGGAAGGCGGGCGGACGTTCAGCCGCCGGACCCGTGCGGCCGACGTCGTCCCGGGCCACCGTCGTCGAGTGGGCGCCGGACTCGGCCGCGCCGGCCGGTGCCCCCTCCGGCACGCTGCTCCGGAGCAGCGCCGTCGGCAGCAGGACGATCGCGGTGGTCCCCCCGTAGGCGGAGGTGCGGAGCTGGACCTTGATGTGATGGCGGGCGGAGAGTCTGCTGACCACGAAGAGCCCGAGCCGGTCGCTGTCGAAGAGGTCGAGGGTCTCGGACTGCTCGATGCGCCGGTTGGCCTCGGCGAGCGGTTCCGGGCCCATGCCGAGCCCCCGGTCCTCGATCTCCAGGGCGTAACCGTTTCCGACGGGTTCGCCGCTGATCCGGACCTTGGTGTGGGGCGGGGAGAACTGCGTCGCGTTCTCCACCAGTTCGGCCAGCAGATGGGTGAGGTCGGCGACCGCCGTGCCCTTCACACCGGCGTCGGGCAGGGCCCGTACCTCCACGCGGGCGTAGTCCTCGATCTCCGAGACCGCCGCGCGTACGACGTTGTCGAGGGGTACGGGCATGCGCCAGGCACGGCCGGGAGCGGAGCCGGACAGGATGATCAGGCTCTCGGCGTGGCGTCTCATACGGGTGGTGAGGTGGTCGAGGCGGAACAGGTCACCGAGTTCGCCCGGGTCCTCCGCCCGGCGTTCCATCCCGTCGAGGAGGGCCAGCTGCCGGTGGACGAGTACCTGGCTGCGCCGGGCCAGGTTGACGAAGACACCGGAAATGCCGCTGGCGAGTTCGGCGCGCTCGACGGCGGCGTCGAGGGCGGCCCGGTGCACGGTGTCCAGGGCCTCGCCCACCTGGCCGATCTCGTCGTAGGAGTGCCGGCCTGCGGGTGCCTCGGCCGCGACGTCGAGCTCCTCACCCGCACGCAGGCGCCGCATCGCGTGCGGCAGCTTGCGCCACGCGATCTCCAGTGCGCTGTCGCGCAGGCTGACGAGTTCCACCACGAGTGCGCGGCCGATCCGTACGGAGATCACGAGGGATGCGGCGACGGCGAGGAACCCCAGCACGACGGCCGCTCCGGCCGGGCTGAACAGTGCGCGTACGAAGAGGTTCGCGCGGTCGGACGCCCGGTCACCCGCTGCCGTCTCGACCCCACGCAGCCCGGTGCGCACCTCGGCAGCGTCGCGCTCCCACGCCGCGGTGGACACCGCCTTCGCGGCGCGGCGGCCGGGCGGGGCTGCGAGCACGGTGTCCTCGGCGGCCGTGATCCTGCGGTAGGCACCGCGGTCGGTGAGGGTCCGCCAGGCCTGTCGTGCGCCGGACGGCAGATCGGGCCCGGCCGTTGCGGCCAGGCTGCGGCGGGTCGCCACGGCGCCCGTGAACAGCCGTAGTCGTTCGCCGGCGAGGTTCCCGGTCAGGGTGCTGGACGCGAGCAGCGCCTCCTCGCGGGACAGCATCTCCGCGCTGCGGGCGAGTTCGAGGAGCACCCGGGCCTCGATGCCGTGCTCGGCGTCCTGGATGCCGGTCAGGGCGCCGGAGACCCCGAACCCCGCCGTGATGACCTCGGTGTACCGCGCGTAGGCGTCAGCCACCCCGCCGCCCGGGGCCGCCTCACGTCCGGACGGAGCCGTCGCGCCTCCTGGAGGAGGGGTCTCGCGTCCGGAAGGGTTCAGGAGGCGGGTGCGGAGGGTGCGGAGTTCCTGTGCCGTGTCGAGGAAGGTTCCGAGGCGGGCCGCCGCCCGCGTGGGGAGAATCCCCGCGTCGGCGACGGTGTGACCGTCGCTCAGCCACAGGGCCTCCAGCGCCGCGTCCGTACGCTCACCCTGCTGTCTCAGGGCCGTGGCGTGCCCTGTGCCGGGGGCTGACAGCTGGCGCACGGCGGCCTTGCGTTCGCTCTGCAGCGCACCGACGGCGGCGGTGACCGGGGCACGCACCGTGCTGTTCACGCGCTCGTCCTCGCGCAGACGCGCCACGTCCTGCGCCGTGGTGACGGTGGCGAGTCCCCAGAGGGCGAGGAGGGAAATGACCGGCACCATCAGCAGCGAGATGATCTTCGCCCGCACGGTCCGGGGCCGCAGGGAACCACGTCCCGGCGGATTCCCGCTCGGCGGAATGGGCCCCGCCTCGAGCTCGGGACGTTCGTCCGCCGGCGGCCCGGCATGTGCGCGTCGGCCGCGCGGCGGGGTCACGGTCCGGCCGGTGTGCGCAGCGGGATCCGGGGTCGTCGTGCGGGGTGTGGGCATGGCCCTCCTCGTTCCGGGTGGGGAGCTGTGGGCCCCGAATGCTGTGTACGACGGGTGAGTCGCGGTCCCGCCGCGGCCGGAGGGCCGGGACCGTCGCGACCCCCGGCGGTCAGGGAGCCGGGGCCGTCGCGGGCCGTTGGGCGTGGTCCTCCGCGGGAAGGTCCGCCCGCCCCGCGGGGTGTTCCCGGGCGGGCGGTGAGAGGGCGACGAAGGCCGAGGTCAGGAAGAGGTACGACCCGAGGCCGACGGCGAGCGGGAAGATGAACTGCATGACGGTGGCCCCGGGGAGTTCGGAGCCCGAGGGCACGACCTCCACGCCGACGGCCAGCATGCCCGTGTAGTGCATGCTGCTCACGGCCGCTCCCATGACGAGCGACGCGAGCGCGACCGCCCCCGGTGACCTGATGTTCAGAGCGGCCCACAGGGCAGCCGTGGCGGCGACGACGGCGATGACGACGGAGACCGTCACCAGCAACGGGTCGTAGGCGACGGTGCCGTGGAGGCGCAGGGCGGCCATCCCCAGGTAGTGCATGCTGGCGACGCCGAGTCCGGTGGTGAGACCGCCGATGAGGAGGGCTCGTGAGCGGTCACGGCTGTAGCCGACGGTGAAGACGCCCGCTCCCACCACGAGCATGGCGACCAGCAGGCTGAGCAGCGTGAACGGCACGTCGTAGCGGATGTCGGTTCCGGTGACCCCGAAGCCGAGCATGGCGACGAAGTGCATCGTCCAGATGCCGGTCCCGATGGCGGACGCGGCCGTGAGCAGCCAGTTGCGGCGTGATCTGCCGCTGGTGCCGAGTGCGCGCACGGTGCAGCGCAGGCCGAGTGCGGCGCCGATCGACGCCATCGCGTACGACAGCACGGGGGTAAGCCAGCCGAAGGTGGCGTGGTCCAGGTGTCCCATGGATCCGGGACGGTAGCCCGCCGCTGAGCGCACTTCAGGGGCGCATTTCGAAAGCTGCTGAAATATGACAGAGAGATGTCCCCGCACGATCGGGGCACGCTCGAACGAGTGCACCGCCTCGCGTCGTTTCGTTCGGGTACGGACTGCGCGATCATGTCTGCATGGCCGACGACCACGATCACGTCCAGGAATTCTTCTCCGCGCGGGCGGCCGACTGGGACAGCCGCTTCCCCGATGACGGACCGGCGTACGCCGCTGCCGTCGGCGAACTGGGCCTGCGCTCCGGCGACGCGGTTCTCGACGCGGGCTGCGGTACCGCGCGCGCACTGCCGGCTCTGCGCGAGGCGGTCGGACGCGACGGCACGGTGGTGGGGGCCGATCTGACATCCGCGATGCTCGACGCGGCGCTGCGGGCTGGGCGGGGTACGAGCGGGGCTCTGCTCCTGGCGGACGTCGAACGGCTGCCGCTGAGCGACGGCTCCCTCGACGCGGTGTTCGCCGCCGGGCTGATCTCGCATCTGCCGCACCCCGGCCGCGGGCTCACGGAGCTGGCACGGGTGGTACGCCCGGGTGGCAGGCTCGCGCTGTTCCACCCCGTCGGGCGCGCCGCACTCGCCGCACGCCACGGCCGCGCCCTCTCGGACGACGATCTCAGGGCCGAACCCCGCCTCGCGCCTCTGCTGGCGGAGGCCGGCTGGCGGCTGGAGTCGTACACCGACGAGGACGACCGCTTCCTGGCTCTCTCCGTGCGTGTCGGCTGAGCGGCTGAGGAGGACCCGGCCCTCGGCTCGTCACTCGGCCGGCGTCTCCGCGGGCCTGCCGTGCGGTACGGGGCAGCCGCGCACTCCCGGGGTGGGGAACGTGCCGAGCGCCGACACGACGTAGCCCTCCGGGTAACCCTTGATCTCGGGGTTCTGGCGGGCGTAGTGCGGGGTGGATCGCGGCGGGAGCAGACGGACGGCTCGCGCCCGCAGGCGCAGGGCACCCCGGGTCAGCCCCCGGGCGACGGGCCCCGGCGGCTCGTACCGGAAGGTCCGCAGCAGGGAGTCGTCGAGCAGCGCGAGGCTTGCCTTGCGTACGACGGGTGCGAGCGGACGGGGATACCAGGAGCCCATGAGGGCGAGCGTGGCGTCCGAGACCGAGCGTGCCCCCTCGTCCCAGGCGAAGTGCTCTTCCTCGTACGCGTCGAGGGTGCGCTCGAAGTCCTCGAACGTCTGCGGGACGTCCTGGATGCCCATACGGGCGCCGAGCGTGCGGTAGTACGCGGCGAAGGCGCGCAGTTCGTGGCCGGACAGCCTGCGCCAGCCGTAGAGGTCGAGCCAGCGCTTGGGGGTCACGACGAACGTGCAGAGCACGTAACGCATGTCGTCGTTGCTGATGTCGTAGCTGCGGTGCATCCGGTTGATCCGGCGGACCGCCGTGCGGCCTTCCTCGCTGTCGAAGCCGTGCTCCACGACGGCGTCCAGCAGGAGCGCGGTGTCGTCGTACCTCTTCTGCGAACGCTCGGTCAGTTCGCCTGTCTCCGCCAGGAGCCGCCCGATGCTGGGGACGGCGTACGTGCGGTACAGGGCGAGTTCGAGCGCGCGGGTGACGTCCCAGGGAAATTCGTACGTCACGGTGAGCCGGTAGATCTCCAGGAAGTCCCGCTCCGGGTCCAGACGCTGGATCTCCTTGAGCCGTTCGAACCGCTTCACCGTGCTCTCCCCCTCGTCGGCCGGATGCACCACCCTACGGGGGCGCGGCGGGCAGGCACCACGGCGCGAGGGACCCGCGTGGCTCGTCCGCACCTTCCGTGCAGGTGAGCGTCATCCCTTGTCAGGGCCTCGACGACAGGGTTACCGAGTAGTTAAGGTGCGCCGACGGAAGAAGCGACCAGGGATGAGGGTGGGTGCTGTGGCAGGGACGGACGACTCGGTTGCCGACGACGACGCACTGTTCGTGCTGACCGCGGTGCTGCTGACCCCCGCGCAGTTCCCGAGCGTGCTCGGTGACGACTACGTGGCGGCGTGCGGCGCGCTCGGTCTGGAGCCGTACGCCGAGGGTTACGGTCTGGTCCTCGGCCAGGACAGCGGCGGGGCGCGCTGGACGGTGGTCGTCGACGACGTCTCGCTGGTGGCGGTCGCCATCGCCTCCTGGGACTGCGGGATGGAGTACGACCTCTCCCCCGACGACCGCTCGGTGGTGTGCGCCCTGCCCGGGTGGCCGCTCGCGCTGTCGGTCGCGGCGCCCGGTGTGCCCGCGCCGCACGATCCGTTGCCCGACCCGGATGTGGAGGGTGAGCCCCTGAAGCCGCTGACGCCGCCGGACACCGAGGTCTGGGGGCCTCCGCAGCGGCGGCTCGGGGCCGACGAGATCGCTCTGCAGTGGGCGGCCTGGCGCGAGCAGATCGACGACGAGGCGGCCTTCGGCAGGGCGGCACAGGACGCGCCGGGCGAGGACGGCCGCAGCGAGGAGGCCGCGGCCTCGAAGGCCGGCGCGGTGGGCGCGGCACCCGATGAGGACGTGGCAGGGGAGATCGCTCTTGAGGACAGCGGCGCCGGGAACAGCGCCTCGGAGACCGGCGAGCCCCCCGGGCAGCACCCCGGCGTCCGCAGGGCGCTCGAGGCGGCCCGCGCCTATGTCACCTCCCCGCCCCCGCCCGGGCGGATCCGCTCCGCCTTCGCCCCCGGCGGGGCCCGCACGCTGCGTGCGGACGGGCCCGGCTGGTCCCTGGTGGCCCGGACCGACGACATCGCGTTCGTCCTGCTGGACGAGGAGCCGGGCGAGATCATGACGGTCGGCCGCGGCCCCGAGCTGCCCGGGCTGCTGAAGTCGCTCGACGAACTGGCCGTCCGGCCGTCCTGACCAGGGCCTACGGACCGTCGAGCATGGCCTCGACGGCACGTAGGCCCTCATCCTGGACGTGGCTCTAGACGCGCTCCAGCGGCCGGTGCGGCTCGGCGGGGAGCACCGCCGTGATCCGGTCGCCCGGGCGCACGGCTCCGCCCTCCCGGACGACGCCCATGATTCCGGCCTTGCGGACGACAGTGCCGTCGTCCGCGCGGCCGACGACCTGCTTGAGCAGTCCGTCCTGGAAGCTGTCGATCTGGACGCAGGGATTACGCAGCCCGGTCACCTCGACGACGGCTTCGCCTCCGAGGTGCAGCAGCGTGCCCGCAGGCAGGGCGAGAAGGTCGATCCCCTCGGTGGTGACGTTCTCCCCGAGGTCTCCGGGGGCGACCTCGAAGCCGGCTTCCCTCAGCTCGTCGAAGAGCTCCCGATGGATGAGGTGGACCTGACGCAGGTTGGGCTGCGTCGGGTCCTGGGCCACACGCGAGCGGTGCTTCACCGTGACACCGGCGTGGACGTCGCCCTCCACACCGAGCCCGGCGAGAAGGGTGATGCTGTCCCTGGTCGGCTTGGTGAACGAGTACACCCCGTTGCTGCTCACTGCCGCGACTGTGCTGTTCAGCGCCCTATCTCCCTGCGACTGATCCTGCGCAGCCTGCGCCGCTGCGACGGGTCGAGCATGAGGTAGCCCACGGCGGGCACCCCGATGAGGACCAGCAGCGACCACCAGAATCCGATGAACGGAATCAGGACGACTGCTGCGACGACTCCCCCGATGGCGATCTTTGCACCGTTCGACATGATCCGTGCCTCCTTCGCGGCAGGAACCGCTCCTGTGGGGAGAACGCCTGTGTGCGCCTGTCGGTTCCGGCTCCGGTCAAGACGTGCGGCGGAGCACCTGCAGGCACCGCGGAACCGGCACCGAGGGCCTAACGGAGCGGCTCGCCGACCTCGTGCATGTGGCGCAGCGCCTGCCGGTAGGACTCGACGAGCCCCGTCTCCGCGTACGGCATGCCGATCGACGCGCAGTGTGCCTTCACCAGGGGCTGCGCGAGCCGCAGATGGGGCCTGGGCATGCTCGGGAAGAGGTGGTGCTCTATCTGGTAGTTCAGGCCGCCGAGGAACCAGTCGGTGAGGAAGGCGCCGCGCACGTTGCGCGAGGTGAGGACCTGGCGCTGGAGGTGACCCCAGCGGTCACCGTCGGGGTCGGGCATCTCCATGCCCTTGTGGTTGGGGGCGAACGCCATGCCGAGGTGGAGACCGAAGAGTGCGTGGTGCACCAGGGCGAAGACGACGGCCTTGCTGGGCGACATGGCCGTCAGCAGCAGCGTCGCGTACAGCGCGAGGTGGGCGACCAGCAGCCCACCGGACAGGGCCCGTTCACGGACGGGCATGCGGCGCAGGAACTGGAAGCCGTAGATCTTCAGGGCGATGCCTTCGAGGAGCAGCATCGGGAAGAACAGCCGGGCCTGGTTGCGGGTGAGCCAGCGGGCGAACCCCTCGCGCTGCGCCGCCTGCTTCTGCGTCCACACCAGGGCGCCCACGCCGACGTCGGGGTCCTTGTCGATGTGGTTGGGGTTGGCGTGGTGACGTACGTGCTTGTCGTTCCACCATGCCTCGTTCATGCCGAGGAGCAGGTTGGCGTGCACGAGTCCGGTCATCCGGCTCGCCGTGCGGTCGCCGGATATCTGGGCGTGGCCGGCGTCGTGCCCGAAGAAGGCCGTGCGCGTCCACAGGACGGCGAGCGGCAGGGCGAGCAGCAGGTTCCACCAGGAGTCGCCGATCAGGACGATGCCGGTGACCACCGCGCCGAGCGCCGCCAGGTTGGCCGCGATACCCGCCGCGTACCAGCCGGTGCGCCGTTCGAGCAGTCCCTGCCCCTTGACGGTCTTCAGGAGCGGCGCGAAGTCACTGCCGGTGTTCCGGGGACCCGCCTGACTCTCCGATCCGTCGCTCGGATGTGGCGCAACGGTGGCTTCTACCGCCTGGGGCATGACGTCTCCGGTTTCTTGGTAACAGCGCTGACCTCGTCAAACGTACGGAGAGCGGGCCTCGGACAGCCATGGCGCCATCACCCCGGCCCTGCGGGGGGAATCCCCCGTGTCCGGTGGTGGGGCTGGCTGTACCCCAGGCTTCAGAAGGCAGAAATGGGTGAGGGGGATCCCTGCGTATTTCTCCCGGGACGGGTTGTGGGTGATGTACCCTCGGCGACCCCGGGCTCACTAGTCAAATTTGAGGAATCTGACATCGCTGTGCACAGGCTCCCTGCGGCCACACTCAACGAGAACTCTGAACTGTCCCGCTGCTCCGCAGTCTTCCTCCCCGCGGATCCGGCCCGTACCGGCCTGATCGCGTTCTGGAACCCGGACGGTAGCACCCCTCCCGGTGATCTCGGGAGTCCGGAGCAACTGACGGTCGTCGGAGGCGATCTGCGCCCTTGCTCCGTACCGGCGTCGGTCATGCCGGTAGGGACCGCGCTGCCCCTCCTGACACGGGCGCGGGCGGACGTCAGGGCCTCTTCCTCGGCCGCCTTCTGGGGAGCCGCGGGGGTGCTCGCGCTCCAACTCGTCGCGCGGGGACTGCTCCTGCCGGGGCTGAGTCCCGGGGCTCATGACGCGTGGCGTGCGGGGCCGCTGACCGCGGACGACCTGGGGCGGATCCGGACCCTGGCCGCGTCCATGCCGCCCGAGGCCCATGCCGTCCCGCTCGACGCGTCGGCCGACCCTCTGATGCTGGCCGATCCCGAGACGCTGCTGCGGTCGTTCGTCGACGCCGTGGTGGACGGCCTGCCGCGCACGCCCGGAGCCGAATTCGCCACGGGATCCGCGGCGTTCGCCGCTCCCGCCCCGCAGCACCTGCCCGGACTGCGGCCGTGGGCGGCCGACGTGGCGGCGGGCCACGACGCGGGCGTACGGCTCTCGCTTCGCGTCGAGGTCCCCGGAATCACCGGTGCGCGGGGCGTGGAGGACGAAGAAGCCGGAGCACCTTCGTTCCGCGTGGTCCTGCAGATCCACAGCGTCCAGGATCCCGCCCTGGTGGCCGACGCCGCGGACGTGTGGGCCGACCGGTCCCCCGCCGCGTCACTGTTCGGTCCTCGTGCCCGGATGGACGCGCTGCTCGCCCTGCGTCGCGCCGCTCGTGCCTGGCCGCCCCTCACCCCCCTGCTGTCGGCGGCGGTGCCCGACGCGGTGGAGCCTGCCGACGAGGAGATCTCCGAGCTGCTCGGCCCCGCGGCCGGGGCTCTCGCGGCGACGGGCGTCCAGGTCCACTGGCCGAGGGAACTGGCGCGGAAGCTCACCGCGCGAGCGGTGATCGGGCCCGAGGACGAGGAGGACGCGCCGCCCGCGCGGGCGGCGTCAGGGACGCCTTCCTTCCTTTCCGCCGACGCTCTGCTCGCGTTCGACTGGCGCTTCTCCCTGGGCGAGCGGCGTCTGAGCCGGGCGGACATCGACCGGCTCGCCGAGGCGGGCCGGCCTCTCGTCAGACTCCACGACCAGTGGGTACTGATCGACCCGGAGGAGGCGCGGCGTGCCCGCGACACCCGGGACCGCAAGGTCACACCGATCGACGCGCTGGGCGCGGTGCTGACGGGGACCACCGAGGTCGACGGCCGCCGGGTGGAGGTGGCCGCGACGGGATGGCTCGAGCGGCTGCGCGAACGGATCGCCGATCCTCGGTCGGCGGAGCAGCACCCCGTTGCCCAGCCGGCGGCGCTCGACGCGCACCTGCGTGACTACCAGCTGCGGGGCCTGAACTGGCTGCACACCATGACCTCGCTCGGCCTCGGCTGCTGCCTGGCCGACGACATGGGGCTCGGCAAGACCATCACGCTGATCGCACTCCATCTGCACCGGCAGGACGGCGCATCGACGGCAGGCCCCACCCTCGTGGTGTGCCCCACCTCTCTGATGGGCAACTGGCAGCGGGAGATCGAGCGGTTCGCCCCGGGCACACCGGTGCGCCGCTTCCACGGCGCGGCGCGCTCTCTGGAGGGTCTGGCGGACGGTGAGTTCGTCCTCACCACGTACGGCACCATGCGTCTGGACGCGCCCCGGCTGGCCGCGGCCTCGTGGGGCATGGTGGTCGCCGACGAGGCCCAACACGTCAAGAACCCGGCTTCGGCGACCGCCCGGCAGCTGCGCTCCATCGGTGCCCGGGCCCGTGTCGCGCTCACCGGTACCCCGGTGGAGAACAACCTCTCCGAGCTGTGGGCGATCCTCGACTGGACGACACCGGGTCTCCTCGGCCGGCTCGGCACGTTCCGTACCCGCTACGCGAGCGCGGTCGAGGGCGGAAACGATCCCGCGGCCACGGAGCGCCTCTCCGCCCTGGTCCGCCCGTTCCTGCTGCGGCGCCGCAAGTCGGACCCGGGCATCGCCCCGGAGCTGCCGCCCAAGACGGAGACGGACCGTGCGGTGTCCCTCACCGCGGAACAGGCAGGTCTGTACGAGGCGGTGGTACGCGAGACGCTCGCGGAGATCTCCGGATCGGACGGTTTCGCGCGGCGCGGCCTCGTCATGAAGCTGCTGACGGCACTGAAGCAGATCTGCAACCACCCCGCGCAGTACCTGAAGGAGGAGGAGCCGCGGATCGTGGACCGCTCGGGGAAGGTGGAGCTGCTCGACGAGCTGCTGGACACGATCCTCGCCGAGGGGGCGAGCGTGCTGGTGTTCACCCAGTACGTGCGGATGGCCCGGCTGCTGGAGAAGCATCTGGCCGCGCGCGGGGTCAGCACCCAGTTCCTGCACGGTGGGACCCCTGTGAGCGCGCGGGAGGCCATGGTGAACCGCTTCCAGGCGGGCGAGGCACCGGTGTTCCTGTTGTCCCTCAAGGCAGCGGGTACAGGGCTCAACCTCACCCGGGCCGGTCATGTGGTGCACTTCGACCGGTGGTGGAACCCGGCCGTGGAGGCCCAGGCCACCGACCGCGCCTACCGCATCGGGCAGACGCAGCCGGTACAGGTGCATCGGCTGATCGCCGAGGGCACCGTCGAGGACCGCATCGCCGCCATGCTGGCGCGTAAGCAGGGGCTCGCGGACGCCGTACTCGGCAGCGGCGAGGCCGCGCTGACGGAACTGACCGATGCCGAGCTGGCCGAACTGGTCGAGCTGCGAGGGGGCGCACGATGAGTGGGAATCACGAGCCGGAGCGCACGTTCGCCGCTCTTCCTCCGGCACGGGGCCGCGGCTTCGCGTCTTCGTGGTGGGGGCAGGCGTGGCTGAAGGCGCTGGAGGACACGGCGCTCGACGGGGCGCAGCTCAAGCGTGGCCGCGCGTTCGCCCGGGAGGGCAGGGTCGGTGCGGTGTCCGTCCGGCCGGGCAGACTCACCGCCGTGGTGCAGCACGGCGATTCGACGGCGTACCGCAGTGATGTGCTGCTCCAGGAGCTGAGCGAGGAGGAGTGGGACCGGTTCCTGGACATGGCGTCCGAACGGTCCGGGCACATCGCGGCGCTGCTGGACCGTGAGATGCCCCCTCATCTGGTGGAGGACGCGAGCGCCGCCGGGGTCGAGCTCCTGCCGGGGATCGGCGACCTGGAGCCGGAGTGCAGCTGCGAGGCGTGGGATCACTGTCCCCATTCGGCGGCACTCTGCTACCAGGTGGCACGACTGCTGGACCAGGACCCCTTCCTGCTGCTGCTGTTGCGGGGGCGCGACGAGCGGCGGCTGCTCGACGAACTGCAGGTCCGCAGCGCCGCCCGGGCCGTCCGACGGACAGGCTCCGCGGCCTCGGCGCAGGACCCGGACGTCCCCTCTCCCGCACACGCCGTCCGCGCCGACGAGGCCTTCGCGGCGCGGGACATCCTGCCGCCGCTCCCTCCTCCCCCGCCGATGCCCGCCGAGCCCGGCAGCCCGCCTTCGCTGGACGTGGACACGGATCCATCGGACGGCATCGAGCCCGACGCGCTGGAGTTCCTGGCGACGGCCAGTGCCGTACGCGCCTTCGCGCTGCTGTCCGACGCGCTTGCCGCGGGTCACTGCGGGCAGCCCCTGCCGGCCGTGCTGACGCCGGAGCAGGACGCGGTACGGCTGGCGGCGGACGGCGGGGCGGACGCGCGGACGGCGGGGCGTCTCGCGGCGGCGGTGGACCGGCAGCCGGCCGGGCTCGACGCCGCGGTGCGGGCCTGGCGCCACGGAGGGGCCGCCGCGCTGGCCGTGTACGACGAGGAGTGGTCGCCCGGCCCCGAGGAGCTCGCCCGGGCCGGGGCGCGACTCGCCGCGGCCTGGGAGGAGGGGGAGGGTCCGCGGCTGCGTGTCACCGGCAATCGCTGGACCGTGGCCGGTTCGGGCGTGCAGCTGCGGTACGGCCGGGACGGGCGCTGGTGGCCCTATCTCAGGGAGAGTGGCCGCTGGGTGCCCGCCGGGCCTGCCGAGGACGACCCCGCCGCGGCCCTGACGGTTGCGCTGCCCGGCTTCTGAGGCCCGCGGCCGGTCCGCGCTCGTCACCACCGGCCCACCGCACGGAACCGTGCGGTGGGCCGGCGCGTGTTCTGCTGTGCACCGGACGACGCCCCACGGACAGGAGTGCTGATGCAGCGCAGACGGATTCTTCAGGGTGCGGCGGTCGCGGCCGCGGCGGCGGTCCTTCCCGCCTCGGTCCGCGCCGTCGCCTCCCCGGCAGCGGACACGGACTACGCCGAGGCCCAGTGGTTCGCGGCGTCCCCGTCCAACTACACGGTGTCGAGCCGCCCTTCGGCGTATCCGGTCGAACGCGTCATCATCCACGTCGCCCAGCAGACGTTCACCGAGACGATCGGCATCTTCCAGAATCCGGCGAAGCAGGTGTCCGCGCACTACGTGGTGCGGTCGGGAGACGGTCTCGTCGGCCAGTGCGTGAGGGAACGGAACATCGCCTGGCACGCCGGGAACTGGGACTACAACACCCGCAGCATCGGCATCGAGCACGAGGGCTGGGTCGATCAGCCCTCGTACTTCACCCACACGATGTACGAGCGGTCGGCGAGGCTCACGGCGGACATCTGCGAGCGGTACGGCCTGCCCAAGGACCGCGCGCACATCATCGGCCACCACGAGGTGCCCGGCAGCGACCACACCGACCCCGGGGCCAACTGGGACTGGGTGCGCTACATCCGCCTCGTGAACCTGCTCTGACGCGGACCGGCGGTGGAGGCCACGGCCCCCACCGCCCGCGTACGGGTCCGGCGCCTGTCAGCCTGCGGCGTTGCGCCAGACGGTCAGGTCCAGGCTCATGTATGTGCTGGGCGAGTCCTCGGCGGAGAAACCCTGGATCGTCACCAGGCCCATGTGTCCGGTGCCTGTGATCACGCAGACCTGACGGCCCATCGACAGTTTCTCGGTGGGAATCGACTCCGCGAACCGGGTCTCGGCACGGCATGTCTCGACCGAGCCCGACTGCGCCGGGTCGAGCAGCACGAGCTTCCCGTCGGTGGCCTCCGCATCGAGGTATCCGCCGGTGTCGTAGGAGAGTTCGTAACCGGCGTCCTCGCCCTCCTGAGGCCGGACGTCCTTGTCCCCGAGCGTCAGGTGGTAGCCGGCGGGGAGGTTGATGCCGTTGTACTCGACGGGCTCCGCGGCCGGCCTGGTCTCCTGCTTGTCGTCCGATCCTGTTTCGGAACCGCTGTCCGTTCCCCCCTCCGGCACGTCGGCCGGTGCCGCGCTCGCGCCGGCCTCCCGTGCGCCCTGCGACGAGCCGTCACCCCCGGCCTGCCCCTCGTCGTCCCTGTTCAGCAGGTACGCCGTGCCGCCTCCCGCGATGCCGAAGACCAGGACGGCCGCGAGGGCGACGAGCAGGTTGCGCCCGCCCTTGCTCTTCTGCTGCGGCACCTGGGGCATGGCGCCCGGCCCGGTGTGCCCGGGATACGTTTGCCCTTGCGAAGGCCCCAGGGTGGGTGCGTAGGCGTGACCGTGCGCCCCGGGAGGGGGCGTGGGGTACTGCGGGTTCTGGGGCTGCTGCACCTGCGGGGGCCCGAAGCCGGGAGGCGGGGTGACGTGCGCCGGGCCGGCCGGCGCCGTCGGGGCGTACGCGGGTGCTGTGGGTGTGTACGCCGCGGCCGCCTGCGGGGTGGCGGGTGCTGCGGCCGGGGGCGGAGGCGTCTGGACGGGCGCGGGGGCCGCGGTCCGCCCGGTGATGTCGGCGGCGACCGGAGCGGGCAGCCAGTCCTCGGGACGGCGCAGCACCGTCTCCGCGTTGGCGGTGCGGCACAGCTCGATGATCTCGGCGAGTGACGGCCGGCCGGCGGGATCCTTCGTGAGGCAGCGGCTCACGAGTTCCCGCAGCCGCTCCGGAACCTGGCTGACGTCCGGCTCCTCGTGCACGATCCGGTAGAGCACGCCGTGCGAGGTGCCCTCGCCGAAGGCAGGTACCCCCGTCGCCGCGTACGCCGCGACCTGGCCGAGCGCGAAGATGTCGGTGGCCGGGGTCACCTTGCGCCCGGCGGCCTGCTCGGGAGCCATGAACGAAGGCGTTCCGATGGTCACCCCGCTGCCGGTGAGCGAGGTCGCGTCGGCGGCGTACGCGATGCCGAAGTCGATGACCCGGGGTCCGTCCGCGGCGAGCAGCACGTTGGAGGGCTTCAGGTCCCTGTGGACGATGCCCGCGCCGTGGATGACGTGCAGGGCCTCGGCCATGCCGGCGATGAGCAGGAGGACCGCCTGGACGGGCAGCGCCCCGTGGGCGACGACGGCGTCGGCGAGTGAGGGCCCGGGTACGTAGGCGGTGGCCAGCCACGGCTGCGTGCCCTCGGTGTCGGAGTCGATCACGGGCGCGGTGAAGAGCCCCTGCACCCGCTGGGCCGACTGCACTTCCTGCGCGAAGCGACGGCGGAACTCCGCGTCCTCGCCGAATTCGGGACGGATCACCTTGATGGCGACCGGCCGCCCGCCGGGCGTGTACGAGAGATAGACCTTGCCCATCCCGCCCGCGCCGAGCCTGGCGGCGATCCGGTACCCGGCGATGGTGACGGGATCGTCCGCCGACAGCGCCTGGAAGATCGGTGAAGCGTTACCCCGGTCCTGCTGCTGACCACTCATCGAATTCTGTCTCCCCCGAAGGACTCTGACGGCGAACGGCACCCTATCCAAGTGGAGCGGAACCTTCGCCTCCGCCTCGCTTCCGCGTCTCTGCCCCGGAGTCCCGTGCACGCTCGGCACGGTCCGGCTCGGCGGCTCGCTCACCTACGAGGCCGGTCTCGGCTCCGGGGTCCGCCGTGCCCTCCTCGGCCACCGGAGGCGCCATGGCGCCTCCGCCCCGCAGGCGTTCCACGTCGGAGGCGCGAACCTGGATGACCAGGAGGGCGATGAGCGCGGCTACGACGGCGAAGACCGCGGCGGCGATGAACGCGCTGGAGACTCCGGATGCCAGGACCTGGTCCCCCCAAGGGGACGGGAGCTCACCCGTTCTGCGGAACTCGAGCTGCTGGGCGGGCGTGGCCTCGGCCAGGAAGCGGGGCACCTGGTCCGTCGCCTCGTTGCGGCTGGCCGTGCCGAACACGGTGACCAGGATGGAGAGCCCCAGTGAACCGCCGACCTGCTGGGTGGCGTTGAGTACGCCGGACGCCGCCCCCGCCTCTCTGGGCGCCACGCCGGAGACCGCCATCAGCGTCAGCGAGACGAACTGCATGCCCATGCCGAAGCCGAAGACGAGGATGGGTCCCAGGATGCTGCCGAGGTAGGTGCTGTCGACATCGGTCTGGGTGAGCCAGCCGAGCCCGACAGCGGCCAGCACGGCGCCCACCACCATGAAGGGCTTCGGCCCCCACCGCGGCAGGAACTGCGAGGCGATCCCCGCACTGACCGCGATGATCGCGCTCACCGGCAGGAAGGCGAGCCCGGCGCGCAACGGACTGAAGTCGAGGATGTTCTGCACGAAGAGGGTCAGGAAGAAGAACATCCCGAACATCGCGGCCGCCAGGCTCAGCATCATGCCGTAGGCGCCCGCGCGATTGCGGTCGCGGAACATGCGCAGCGGTGTGATGGGCTGCCGCGAGCGGCGCTCGACCGCGAGGAACACGGCGAGGAAGACCACGGCGGCGACGAAGGACCCGATGGTCAGGTTGTCGCTCCAGCCGTCCTTGGAAGCACGGATGAAGCCATAGACGAGCAGCACCATGCCCAGCGTCGATGTGAGGGCGCCGAGGACGTCGAAGTGGCCGGGATGGCGTTCGGATTCCTTGATGTACCGGGGGGTGGCGAAGGCGATCAGCAGGCCGATGGGCACGTTGACGAAGAGCACCCACCGCCAGTCGAGCCACTCGACCAGGATCCCGCCGGCCAGCAACCCGATCGCGCTTCCGCCCGCGGACACCGCGGCGAACACCCCGAACGCCCGGTTCCGGTCGGGCCCCTCGTCGAAGGTCGTGGTGATGAGCGAGAGGGCCGTCGGCGAGGCGATCGCGCCGCCGACGCCCTGCAACGCACGCGCGGCGAGCAGTTGCCAGGACTCCTGGGAGAGGCCACCCAGCAGTGACGCCAGGACGAAGAGCAGGACACCGAAGATGAAGACTCTCCGGCGCCCGAGGATGTCGCCCAGTCGTCCGCCGAGAAGCAGCAGCCCGCCGAACGTCAGGGTGTAGGCGTTGATCACCCACGAGAGGCTCTCGGTCGAGAAGCCGAGGGAGGTCTGGATGTGCGGGAGTGCGATGTTCACGATGGTGATGTCGAGAACCACCATCAGCTGACACGACGCGATGATGAGCAGCGCCATCCCGTTGCCGTGGCCCCGCTTCGGGGTTCCGGCAATCGGCGCGGACTTCGCTCGGGATGCGGTCATGGCGTCACGTGCAGTACGAACCGGCGGTGAACAGGAACATTCACTCATCGACGTTAGGCCGGAGCGGGCGGGTCCGCCAATCGATCACGCGGCAAGTGCGCGGCGCCGCCCCGGAGAAGGGCGGCGAGGACCCCGCGGCAACGCTCGGCGCCCAGCCGGTCGATTGACGCGCTCATGACAATTCATGCTGAACCCCCCCGGCGCGGGGGCAACGGGGCGGCCCGGCGGCACTCCCGTGCCCCCGGGGCTCGCCCCGCCACCCCCGCCAGAAACATCTCCGCGGTCGGTCACCAGTAGTGGCGGCGGCCCCCGACCGCATGCCCCACGGCCCCGAGGAGCCACAGGGCGGCCCCGATCACGAGCAGGATGATTCCGATCGTCCACAGGACGCCGACACCCGTCACCAGACCGAGAACGAGAAGGATGGCCCCGATGATGATCATGATTGCCTCCGGTCGCCACACCCTCACGCGAGGTATTGGCACATATCGAATATATGCCCCATAAGGCGCAATGCACAGGGCTGTACACAGGTACAGGCCTCGGAGGACGCCGTCGGCTCAGTCTCGAGGCAGCAGGCTTCCCAGCGGGCCGAGGTCCAGATTGAGGTCCTCGGGGCGCACCCCGTGCTGTTCGCAGAGTTCCGCCATCCGCTGGTCGAGCAGCATGAGCGTGGTCCCGATCTCGTCGACCTGGCTGTCCGTGAGGTCGCCCTGATCGATACGGCGGATGGCCTGGCGTTCCATGAGCTGCCGCAGCAGTTCCACGACGGTCAGCACGAGTGCCACCAGGTCGCGGCCCAGCTGATCGGAGTCGACGTCGAGTCGTGAGGTGGTCACAGCGGGCCTCCGTCCGCCCAGGGCGCCGGCACGCGTTCGTTGACCGAGGAGAGCAGGGCATGCAGCGAGAGCCGCACGAGCGGAACGTCGGCGATGGCGATCACGAGGTCGCCGCTGATCACCACACCGGTGGCCAGCACGCGGTCCAGCAGGTCGACGAGCGGTACCCCGATGGGCCCGCTCAAAGGCTCGGCGTTGTCCCAGGGGACCACTTCACGTTCCATCCCCTACACCTCGCCCACGAAGGAGTACGGCACCCAGGGGCCGCTGATCTCGATCTCCGCGCCGGTGGAGACCCGCAAGGCCCGGGCCAGTTCCGCGAGTTCGGCCGACCGGTGCTCCCCCACCAGATAGGTGGCGTTGAGGACCTGGAGGCGTCCCTTCCCCGCGGGTTCCTGGGGATGCAGCCGCAGTCTGCGGCCGGCGGCTGCGACCTTCTGGAAAGCCGCGTCGACGGTTTCCGCGGACCGGAGCGCGTCCTCGTGCCGCCGCTCGCGACGCGCCTGCACTCCGCGCTTGCGCTCCAGGTAGGCGAGGCCGGCCCCGGGAGCCGGCCGGAGGCGTCCGCCCCCCGTGGCCGGCTCACGAGAAGGACGAGGGCCTGGCTCCGGGTCCGCCGTCGGCGGCTCGCCCGCGTAGACCTTGACCCCCCATTCGGAGTGGCCCGCCGTGCGCTCCAGGGCAGCCCTGAACCGTTCGGTCTCGGCGACCAGTGCCTGGCGCGCCCGCTCCTCGCCGTGGTACAGCGTGGCGAGCGGCAGCGGCACGGTGGGACAGGAGGCGGCGACTGCCGACACGACGTGGTGATGCGCGCGTGCGTACCGTTCGAGCTCGTCCCGGTCGGACATGCGGGCCTGCCACGCCTCGTCCGTGAAGTCGGCCGCCCGGACGGTCTGGACGATCGCCGCCAGCCGCTCCTCGAACCGCAGTATCCGCAACGGTCCACCCGTCGCGACGCCCCGCAGGTCAGCGATCGTCGCCGGGTCCGGGTCCCGGCACACCGCGAACACGTACAGGGCGTCGGCTGCCGGAAGTCCGGGTCCGCACTCCGTCATGAGGCTCGGTTCTCCTTGCTCGTCAGCCGGCCGTTTCTTCGTCCGACTTCGCCTCGAGCGCCTCCAGGCGCTCGCGCAGTTCACGGTTCTCGTCCTGCAGGGCGTGGCGGGCGGCGCGGGAACTCAGTGCGGGATCCGTCTCCCACCAGTCGATCCCGGCCTTCTTCGCGGTGTCGACGGATGCCACGAACAGCCGGAGGCGGATGGTGAGCAGCTCGATGTCGAGGAGATCGATCTTGATGTCGCCCGCAATGACGATGCCCTTGTCGAGGACCCGTTCCAGGATGTCCGCGAGGTTGGTGTTCTGCGGCCCAGGGATGGGATATGCCTCCCGGCCGAAGTCGAGATCGGTCACCTGGATCCCTTTCGCCCTCGCCGCTTCCTGGGTGCGGCTTCTTCTTCCTCTTCTTCCTCTTCTTCTTCGTCCTCGGGCTCGCCGTCCTCGTCCTCTTCTTCTTCGTCCTCGTCCTCGTCCTCGTATTCGGGCTCGTCCTCGTCCTCGTACTCCTCTTCTTCCTCCTCGTCCTCCGGTTCTTCTTCCTCGTCTTCCTCCGGTTCCTCTTCGTCCTCGTACTCGGACTCAGAGCCGTCCTCGTCCTCCCCCTCCCCCTCTTCCTCCTCGTCGGGTTCCTCGTTCTCGGCTTCCTCCTTCTCCATAGCCTCCTCGTGCGTCACGACAACTTCCCCGTCGCGGATTTCACCGCGCCAGCCCTCGGCTTCCTCGTCGGTCAGAGTCACGAAGCGCTGGAACAGCTTGAAGTCGAGACGCATGCGGCGACCCTGTACGCGCCACAGGTTGCCGGTCTTCTCGAAGAATCCCGACGGGTAGTACTCGATCACCAGGACGATCCGGGTCAGGCTCGGCGCGAGCTCGTGGAAACTCACGCAACCGCGCGTGGATCCCTTGGACCCCTCGGAGGTCCAGACGATGCGGTCGTCCGGCACCTGTTCCTGGACCGTGGCCTTGAAGCCGCGCGAGGAAGGGCCGATCTTGACCTTCCAGTCGCTCGACATCTCCTCGTCCATGGAGACGCTCTGCACGCCTTTGGCGAAGCTTCCGAACTTGTCGTAGCGCGTCCAGTGGTCGTAGGCGTCGCGCAGGGGCACTCCGACGTCGAGTACCTCGATGATGTTCATGGACTTGCCGCCACCGGACTTGCTCTTGCCCTTTCCGCCCCCGAACGTCTCCTTGGCCTTTTCCACGATGTTGTCCTTCACGCTCCCGGCCTTGTCCGCGACGAAGGCCTTCACGGGGGATTCGCCCTGAAGGACACGGGAGGCGACCGACGGCAGCGAGCCGCCGTTGTCGGCCATGTCGGTGAGCTGCCCGGTCAGGCCGGTGAGTTTGTCGCCCGCCTTCTGTGCGAGCTTCTCCGTCTTCGCCCCGAGAAAGTTCGTGAGCTCTCCGCGAAGGCGGTCCATGCCCGATTCGTCCGCCTCATGTGCGTCACTGTCGGTCCTGGCCATGACTGCCTACCTCCGCCGTTCGCCGCGCTTGGACGCGGCTCGCTTCGATGACGTCGTCTTCTTGGACGAGGCACTCTTCCGGGACGACGACTTCTTCGCCGGCGCCGACTTCTTGGCGGGTGCCTTGCGAGCGGCTGACTTCTTCGCCGGAGCCGACTTCTTCGCCGCCGCCTTCTTGGCCGGGGCGGCCTTCTTCGCTGCGGCTTTCTTGGCCGGAGTGGCCTTCTTCGCCGCTGCCGCGGACTTCTTGGCCGGAGCCGTCTTCCTGGCTGCCGCCTTCTTGGCCGGAGCCGTCTTCTTGGCTGCCGCCTTCTTCGCCGGAGCCGCCTTCTTCGCCGGAGCCGTCTTCTTGGCTGCCCCACGCCCGGACGTGTCGGAGGGCTTACGCCGAGCGCTCGGCCGCTCCTCTTCCGGCTCCCCCTCTTCCTCTTCTTCCTCTTCCTCCTCTTCTTCCGGCTCTTCTTCTTCCTCGGGTTCCTCCTCTTCCTCTTCTTCTTCCGGTTCCTCGTCCTCGAATTCCTCGTCGTCCTCTTCCGGCTCTTCCTCCGGCTCCTGCTCGTCGTACTCCTCGTCCTCGTACTCGTGATCCTCTTCGTCCTCTTCCGGCTCCTCCTGGTCCGGCGCACCCAGGCGAGCCGTCCGCTCGCTCAGGACGTCCGCCAGGGAGTTCATGCCCCGGTCGGCCGCCGCGGTCAGGGCCTTTCGGCCGGAGTCGAGGACTTCGCCCTTCAACTGGTCCTGCAGTGCGGCGAACTGCGGCATCTCGCCCAGTCGGCGCATGCCTTCCGCAGCGAGCTGGCGCGGTTCCAGGCCGAAGCGCCTGCCTGCCAGGTAGGTCGCGACGGAAAGGGCCATGCGACCCTTCTTCGTCCGGCCGAGCACGTATCCGCCCACCACGGCTGCTGCGAGCGTCACCTTTGTCTGATCTTCCATGAGTAAGTCACCTTCGATGGTTCGGCGCGGGGCGGACTCGCGCGGCATGAAGCCGGTCGAGCAGCTCCTCCTCTTCCCGTTCGAACTCCTCCAGGCTGATGTGGCCGTCCTCGAGCTCCTGGTTCAGGGCGAGCAGCTGTGCCCGGACCACACCTGGGTCGTGGAGTTCGCGGTCGGCCGCGTCGTTCACCTTCTCCGCGACCCAGATCACGCCTCGCACCGGCGCGAGGGGCGCCAGGAGCAGTCCGGTGAGCAGTCCCATGTCAGACCCCTGCGACCGATGCCCGGCGACCGTGCGAGGGAACGAAGCTGTAGCAGGGCAGCGGTCCGGCGACGCGGAGTTCGACGTGCTCGCGATGTGCGTCGGCGAACGTCCGCGCCGTCGTACGGAAGGCGTCGCTTTCGCGCCGGTCGACGAGGAACGACACGTTCAGCGCGCAGCCATGGACCTCCGGTCCCGTGGCGACCGCGCGCGCCATGGGCGTGAGCCTGTGGAGCAGCTTCTTCCCCGCTTCGCCCGCACGGCGGGCCAGCGCGGTGGCGACGGCCTCGCCGAGGCGCACGTTCGCCTCGTAGTCGGGTCGCCTGCGGACGGCCTCGCGCAGGCGCCGTACGTTCTTCTCCTCGGCGACGACCGAGGCGAGCGAGTCCTGGGCGGGAAATGCCTTGAGGTTGATCTCGACGGCGCCGTCCAGGTGCCGCAGCGTGGCGAGGTGTTCCGTCTGCGATCCGGCCAGCTGGGCGCGCACCGACTCCTCGTCCGGCGCGACCGCCCCGAAGCGCATGGGCAGCACAGGACCGTCGTCCGAGAGGCGCAGCAGGATGTCCTGATGTGCCAGCAGGTCGCGTCGCCTCGCCCGGAGCTGTTCGGGCGCGTCGCTCACCACGGCGGTGAGCTTCCCCTCCCGCACCGGTCGCAGCGCGGCCGGAGGGCTGCCCACCCCTGCCGTGTTCGGCGGGAGCTCCGCTACCGCCGGGACGATCGCGTACACGTACACACCGCTACCGGTCACGCTCACGCCTCCACGCGTCGCCGTCGGTTCGATCCGTCACGTGCGGGCGCCCGGCGCTTCTTGGGCCGCTCCTCCTGCTCGTCCTCGTCGTCCTCGCCGCCGCCCACCGCCTTGCGCACGGAATCGCCGACCGACTCCGCCGCCTTGCGCACCTTCCGCTTGCCGATCGACTTGGCGGCACGGCCCCCGAGCAGCTCGGGGATGGTCGTACTGCCGGAGTCTCGTTCCAGGTCGAGGCGGTTGCACGCCTCGGCGAAGCGCAGATAGGTGTCCACACTGGCGACGACGATGCGCGCGTCTATCTTGAGGATCTCGATGCCGACCAGCGACACCCTGACGAACACGTCGATGACCATTCCCCGGTCCAGGATGAGTTCCAGGACGTCGTAGAGCGTGCCGGCCCGGGGCGGGCAGGGGGCGACTTCGTCGGCGTACATGGTCGTGGTCATGGAGCGTCCTTCCGGGTGGGGACGAAACAGGTCATTCGTCAGCGGAGCCGCGCCGGTAGCGGCGGACCCTGCTGTACTCGACGAGTTCGCCCCGCTCGTCGATCTGGACCTCGTAGGAGGCCAGCAGGCTTGTCGTGTCGGGAATACGGGGGACTTCGAGTACGTCGACCACGACGCACCAGCCGTCGTCCTTCCGCCTCACGGCCGACACCCCCTCCGCGGGGTGACAGATCAGCCGTTCCAAGCTCTCGCAGGCAGCACGGGCAGCGTGCTCGGGGCCTCGGCGGGACGAGGTGCGGGATGCTGCCGTTTTCGTGGTGGGCCCGGAGCGGGCTCGACGAGTCTCTGCCATGTGATCCAGTCTGGTCAGAATCGGGGCGGGCGCATCTCGGCGGCGGCGCGCGGGGGTCGGAGCCGCTCACCCTTTCGCCGTCCCCGCTGCACGTGTCGCCCGGTTCACGTGCACAGTCGTAGGTATGAGTGAGACCCGTGAACCGAGTGGGCCGGACGAAGAACACGTACGGCCGTCCGGGGTCGGCGACGCGACCGTCGAGGCGCTCGGCGCGCTGACGGAGGCGTTGGAGAAGGTGGAGCGGGCCAGAGGGCAGCTCTACGGGTTCCACCAGCTCACGGGCGGTGCGGATCTGACGCTCGACCGCGCGGTGGAACTGCTCCGAATGGGTGGCCACCCGGTCCACGCCGACCTCGTGGAACGCGAGATCCTGGGCCGCAACGTCATCCCCGGCTGCTGGACGTTCCAGCTCGTCGAGGCGTACGACGACACCTACTACCGGCCCTTCGTCGAAGTGGAGAAGAGAGTGCGCCAGGAGCTCCTGGGAGGACGACGGCACCTGTACGAGGCGGAGATGAAAGAAGCCCGGCGCACCCACGGGCACCCTCAGCACACAGCGCGGCCCTGACCGTGGAGCCGGTGGACGCGCTGCGGCGGATCGCGTTCCTGCTGGAGCGGTCGCAGGCGGCGACGTACCGGGTGAAGGCCTTCCGTACGGCCGCTGAGGCGATCGGCACCATGGACGGACAGGAACTCGCCGACCGGGTGGCTCGGGGTTCGCTGGAGTCGGTGCGCGGCATCGGCCCGAAGACGGCACAGGTGATCCGCGAGGCGGCGGAGGGAGCGACGCCCGGTTATCTGGAACGGCTGGAGGAGGAGGCGCCGGCACCTCTTGTCGCGGGCGGTGACTCGCTTCTCGCGGCGCTGCGCGGTGACTGTCATCTGCACTCCGACTGGTCGGACGGTGGCAGCCCCATCGACGAGATGGGGCGCACCGCGGCCGAGCTGGGGCACGAGTGGGCGGTGCTCACCGACCACTCCCCGAGGCTGACCGTCGCCAACGGGCTGTCTACCGACCGGCTTCTGCGGCAACTGGACGTCGTGGCGGAACTCAACGAGCGGTGGGCGCCGTTCCGGCTGCTCACCGGCATCGAGTGCGACATCCTCGACGACGGCTCGCTCGACCAGGAGGCCGATGTGCTGGAGTGCCTGGACGTGGTGGTCGTCTCCGTGCACTCCAAACTGCGCATGGACTCGGCGGCGATGACGAGGAGGATGGTCGCCGCGGCGCGAAATCCGCACGCGGACATCCTGGGGCACTGCACGGGCCGGCTCCTCGGCGGGAAGAAGCGGCCCGAGTCCACGTTCGACGCCGAGGAGGTATTCGCGGCCTGTGCGGAGTCGGGCACGGCCGTCGAGATCAACTGCCGGCCCGAGCGCCTGGACCCTCCGCGTGGCCTGCTCCGGCAGGCGGTGGCGTCGGGTGTGCTGTTCTCGGTCGACACCGACGCGCACGCGCCGGGTCAGCTGGACTGGCAGCCCTACGGCTGCGCGCGGGCGGAGGAGTGCGGGGTGCCGGCCGAGCGGGTCGTCACCACCTGGCCGATGGATCGGCTCCTGGAGTGGACGGGACACGGGAAACACCGATAGGCCCCACCGCTACGCGGTGGACGGGCGAGGACGGGCCGGTCCCGGGCGTTCGGCGTAGAGTCGATCACGGTTGTCCATGTGGCTCCCGTGCACGCCGGGGCAGGAGGAAACACATGTCCAGTCAACGCACAGGCCCTTACCTTCCGAAGACACGCGGTCCGCTCTCCGCGGGCGTGATCGACTACCTGCGGGGCGACGGCGCGCTGCCCGACACCGGAGCCGCCCGTTCCGCCGATCCGTACGGCGACGATCTCCAGCTCGCCCTGTACGTCTGTTATGAACTGCACTACCGAGGGTTCGCCGGGGTCGACGCCGACCTGGAGTGGGATCCCGCTCTGCTCGGTGTGCGGGCCGCGCTGGAGGACCGCTTCCTCACCGCTCTGCGGCGCGACGCCACGGAGACCGCGAGCCTGGACGACATCCTGGCCGGTCTCCTCGTGGAACCGGTGCGCGGCACCGGTCTCTCCTGGTTCCTGCAGGACGAGGGCGAACTGCGTCACCTGCGCGACTACGCGGTCCAGCGCTCCCTCTACCACCTCAAGGAGGCCGATCCGCACGCCTGGGTACTGCCCCGCCTCAGTGGCCGGGCCAAGGCGGGCATGGCGGCGGTCGAGTACGACGAGTTCGGTGCGGGGCGCGCGGACCGCGCCCACGCGAAGCTGTTCGCGGACCTCATGACCGATCTGGGTCTTGACACCACGTACGGCCGCTACCTGGACGACGGCTGCGCACCCATGCTCACCCTCGTCAATCTGATGTCGCTGTTCGGTCTGCACCGGGGGCTGCGCGGTGCGCTGGTGGGCCACTTCGCGGCGGTCGAGATCACGTCCTCCCCCGCGTCACGGCGCCTGGCCGGAGCGATGAAGCGCACCGGCGCGGGCCCCGCTGCCGAGTTCTTCTACACCGAGCACGTCGAGGCGGACGCCGTGCACGAGCAGGTGGTGCGCCGGGACGTGATCGGCGGACTGCTCGAGGACGAACCTGATCTGGCAACCGACATCGCTTTCGGCATCACCGCCACCTCGTATCTGGAGGACCGGCTCGGTGACCACCTGCTGGCGCACTGGCAGGCTTGACCAACCCCACTTCGCCGCGTTCCTCGAAGGGAGCCGCAGATGTACGCAGACATGGCCGAGGAAACCCGTTCCGCCCGGTTGATGACGCTGCCGGGGGTCTACGCCCCGCAGTACGACACCCGCCTGCTCATGGCCGCCCTGGACCGGGAGGACGTGGGCGCGGGCGCCGAGGTCCTGGATCTCGGCACCGGCAGCGGCGCGCTCGCTCTGCACGCCGCTCGGCGCGGTGCGCGGGTGACCGCCGTGGACATCGCGCGGCGGGCCGTGGTGACGGCCCGGCTGAACGCGCTGCTGTCCCGTCGGCGCATCACCGTGCAGCGCAGCGATCTGCTTTCCGCCCTGCCCGGCCGGTCCTACGACCTGGTGGTCTGCAACCCGCCCTACGTGCCGTCGCCCGTGGGCGCGCTGCCCGGGCGTGGCCCGTCGCGCGCCTGGGAGGCCGGGCGCGACGGGCGCGCGATCCTCGACCGGGTCTGCGAGGCGGCCCCGGCGGCCCTGCGCCCCGGAGGACGTCTCCTGATGGTGCACTCCGGCCTCTGCGACAGCGACGTGACCCTCCGGCGTCTGTCCGACGCCGGACTACGGGCCACTGTCAGCGACCGGGCGCTGGTGCCTCTGGGACCCGTGTTGCGGTCCAGACTCCGGTGGCTGCGGGACACGGGACTGATGGACCGGGCGGAGACGACGGAGGAGCTGGTGGTGATCCGTGCCGAACACGCCTGAATCGCACTGCGAACCTGGAGATCCCTGCCGGATCACCCTCGGCGCCGAGGGGCCGCTGCTGGTCGAGGGCCCTGTGGAGGTGACCGGCGCGGACGGCAGTGTGGCCGTCTCCGACCGGTTCATGGTGGCCATCTGCACCTGCCGGCGCAGCCGGATGTACCCGTGGTGCGACACCAGCCACCGACGGCGTACACAGCCCGGCCGCAAGGCGGACTGACCGGCCGGCCGGTTCACTCGTCGGGCCGCCGTCGCGTGGGCGTCACGCCGCGCAGCCGGCGGGACATCGCCCGGAGGCGGGGGTGGCGCTCGTGCACCTCCGCCGACCGGCGGTCCAGTTCCTCGGCGAGGCGCTCCGTACGCTTGTCGATGTCGAGTTCGTCCAGGATGCGGTCGATCTCCGCGAGCAGGGCGCCGTGCAGCTGCCACTGCCGCGGGTGTTCCTGGACCCCGGACAGCAGCAGGTCCGCCACCCGGTCGCGCGTCTCACGGCTGCGCGCGAGGGCGTCTGCGAGGCGCTCCTCGGCCTCCTCGCCGCTCTCGGCCATCGGGGTGGTGATCATCACCGCGAACCCCTCGATGGCGTCGGACATGTTCCGGAAGAGCTCCCTGAGTCCCCTGGCCACGTCGTCGGGGAAAAGCGCCTCTCCGGTGCGCGCCTTGGCCAGGTCGGTCAGCGAGCGGGTCAGGACACGCAGCACCACGGCGCAGATCTCCAGGGTGTCCAGACCGGTCCTCAGCACGACGCGGTGCAGCATCCCCTGGCGCACCCGGGGGTTGAGCATCGTGCTCTCCTCGGCCTGCCGCAGGGAGGCGTCGACCTCCACGATGTCGTGGTCCAGCCGCCTCGCTTCGTGCAGGCGCGCGGCTGCTTCCCGTACGGGGTGACTGCCGCCGATCTCGTCGCCCAGGGCGCGAAACATCGTTCCCATCCGCTCCCCCAGGCCGCCGATGGATGCGCCCGCCGACTCGACCCAGACGGGGGGTGCGAACAGGAGGTTGAAGAGCAGGCCGACCCCGGCACCGATCAGCGTCTCCAGTACGCGTTCCCAGGCGGTGTTCGCGACTTGCGAGACGCCGAGGACCAGCATCGCGCTGATCGCCACCTCGGGGACGAACTCGTTGACGCGCACGACGCGTCCGATGAGCAGGGAGGTGAAGATCGTCAGACCGAGGCTCCACCAGTTCAGGCCGACCAGCGCGCTGAATCCGCCGGCGATCACGACGCCGACGACGACGGCGTTGACGCGCCGGATGCCCGTGGTCAGGGTGGCGTAGAGCGTCACCTGCACCACGAGCAGGGCGGTCAGCGGGGCGGTGAGCGGCGCGGGGTGCGGAGCCGGCAGGACCAGCTGTGCCACGGCGAAGGCGATCACGGCGGCGGCTGTCGAACGCAGCGTCTGCGTCGCGGCCGGTTCGGTGGTGCGCTGGACGAGTTTGACTACGGGCGCGGGCGTGGAAACTGCAGGCATTCCTACACGGTGCCCCGAACCACCGCCTCGCATCACTCGCAGGGCCGGTCGGACTCCGTACGGGCGCACGCGTGCACCCATCGGCCCAGGCCGCGCGGACCGGGACATACCGAGAGATGGTGGAGGCATGGCTATCTCACTGACACCCCCGGGAGAGACCCCTCCCGCGGAAGGCTCCATAAGCGAGGCGCACGTCGAGCGCCCCGACGGCGGTATCTGGGAGCACCCCGTCCTCTGGGCGGCGGTGGTGCTGCTGGGCTCGCTCGTCGTCGCCGGCTATTTCATCGCGCGCATCTTCGGCTTCACGTAAGACTCGACATCACGGGAGGCTCGGCCGTCACGTCAAGCTCGGCCCACACGTATGGCTCGGGCCCTCACGTAGGGCTCGACATCACGTAAGGCTCGACGGAATCGCGGGCTCCGGCCGGGCCCTGCCCCGCCGAAGCGGTGTCAGCTCGCTGGTGGCCCCTGATCGTCGTCCAGTTCGCCCGGCCGGGATCCGAACCGCTCCAGCAGGGCGTCCAGGCCCGCCGTCAGTCCCTCCACCCCGCCTCGGCCTGCCAGGGCCGGAGCTGTGGCGCGCAGGCGTGGGAACTCGTGCGCCGGGAGACGGTGCAGACCGAGCCGGAAACCCGGGTCGGTCTCCTCTGGGGCGTCATCCATGGCGCGCAGCTCGACCAGCAGATAGCCGAGCAGCCACGCGGTGAACGCCCGGTGCAGTGACACCGCCACGGGCTCGGCGGCGCCTGCCCGCCGGAGCAGGTCCAGGACCCCTTCGTCGCTGCGGAGCACGGCCGCCGGACGGCGGGCCAGCGGTGTGGACAGGAGCCGGGTCGCCAGCAGCGGCACGATGTTGGGGTGCCGCATGGCCACCTCGTAGGAAGCCCGCGCGCGACGGCGCAGCTCGTCCTGCCAGGCCGCTTCGACAGGGCCGCTCCCTGCCAGCACCTCCTCCAGCTCCTGGTGGAAGGCCTCCACCAGACCGTCCAGCAAGGCGTCCTTGCTGGACGCGTACCTGTAGAGGGCCATCGCCTCGACCCCCAGCTCCGCGCCCAGGCTGCGCATGCTGAGACCTGAGAGCCCTTCACGGTCCACCAGGGTCATGGCGCTGGCGAGGACCCGTTCCCTGCTCAGCCGCCCGTATCTGCCACGGTCGGCGGCTCTCCGCCCAGGACCGTCTTCCTCCGGTGCGTTCGGCATGCCGCGTGCCCACCTCGCTCTCGCCTGTTCCGATCGTCTCGCACGGCCGCTCGTGACTCCCCTTGACCACGCGGACCAATCGGCGCAATATCGTACATATACGTCGTAAACGTAAGCCGTCAGCTTACGTTCGCACCTACTCAAGGGCGTCAATCGTGACGCAGAGCGATACGAAACCCGCGGACCGGAACTCGGTCGAGCGCCATCTGGCGCGGATCTCGGGCGGCAACGTCGTCCGGGTCACGACGGGCGGGCCCGTCTTCGGGCATCCGCACCGTGACCGCAAGCCCCGGCCCTCCACCTTCGTCACCGCCCTCCCGCGGCCCGACCGGACCGTCCTGCTGGCCGTGACCGTCGGCTGGGGCCTGTCCTTCCTCTGGTTCTGGTCGTGGTGGCTCCGCCCGGAGCACCGGGCGGGCTGGGCCGGACTGGTCGTCAACAGCATCCTGCTGCTCTACCTCACCGGACTGCCCAGCTACTTCTTCGTCACCGTGCTGCGGCTTCGCCGGGTCGACCCGGCCCTCGATGTGCCTCGTCTCCCGGTGGCGTTCGCGGTGACCCGCGCGCCGTCCGAACCCTGGCGGACCGTGCGGCGCACTCTCCGAGCCATGCTGCGGCAGGACTTCCCGTACGCGTACGACGTGTGGTTGTGCGACGAGGACCCGACCGCGGAGATCCGGGACTGGTGCGGCCGGCACGACGTCAGGATCTCCTGCCGCCGCGGCGTCGACACCTACCACCGGGCCGACTGGCCTCGCCGGACGCGCTGCAAGGAGGGCAATTTCAGCTACTTCTACGATCATTGGGGCTACCACCGTTACGCCGTCGTCGCCCAGCTCGACTGCGACCACGTTCCCTCCACCGGCTACCTGACCGAGATGGTCCGGCCGTTCACCGACCCCGCCATCGGCTACGTCGCGGCTCCGAGCATGTGCGACGCCAACGACGCCAGGTCCTGGTCCGCCAGGGGACGCCTCCACCGTGAGGCGGTCTGGCACGGCGCCATCCAGCTCGGCCACAGCGACGGGCTCGCCCCCATGTGCATCGGTTCCCACTACGCCGTGCGCACCGAGGCACTGAGGGACATCGGCGGTCTGGGGCCCGAACTCGCCGAGGACTTCTCCACGACCTTCCTGCTCAACTCGGCCGGATGGCACGGTGCCTTCGCCGTCGACGCCGAGGCGCACGGAGACGGTCCGCTCACGTTCGCGGACATGGTCACTCAGGAGTACCAGTGGTCCCGGAGCCTCACGACCATGATGCTCGACCTGCTCCCGCGGCACCTGGGGCGGCTGCCGTTCCTGCTGCGCCTGCGCTTCGGCTACGCCCTGGCGTACTACCCGCTCATGGGCTCGATGATCGTCGCGGGCCTGGTGCTCCCGCCTGTGGCGGTGCTCACCGGCCTGCCCTGGATGAACGTCGACTACTTCGACTTCCTCCTGCACTTCTGGTCCCTGCCCGTGTGGCTGATGCTGGCCCTCTGGCTGATGCGCCGTCGGGGTCTGCTGCGACCACGCGGAGCGCCGCTGTTGAGCTGGGAGACCTGGCTGTTCGCGCTGGCACGGTGGCCGTTCGTCATCCTGGGCGTGGTGGGCGCGGTCGTCCAGCGGATGCGCCCGCGGCCACTGACGTTCAAGGTCACCCCCAAGAGTGAGGCGGGACCGCAGCCGCTGCTGGCCCGGCTGACTCTGCCGTTCGCCGTTCTCGCCGTGGCCCTCTCCTCGGTGGCCCTGTTCGGCGAGCTCGCCGGTCCCTCGGTCGGTTACGTCTTCCTGTGCCTCATCGCGGCGACCGCCTACGCCGCCGTGGCGCTCGCCGTCCCGCTGCTCCACGTGCACGAGAGCGCCCGGGCAGCCGGCGTCACCTTCCGGTCCGCCCTGCCCACCGCCTGGCTGTCCCTGACGCTCGGTGTGCTGTCGGCCCTGCCCGTCGCCACCGCCCTCGTCCTCTATCCGGCCTACGCCGCCGCCGTCCTGGGCCGGTGAGCGCGGTGGAGCCGACCGGCATCCCCTTCGTCATTCCCCGCGCCCCGGAAGGAACTGTGCTCATGAGTGCACCGACGACCGTTCTCGTCACCGGCGGGGCAGGCTTCATAGGCAGTCATACCTGCGTCGAACTGCTCGAGCACGGCTACAAACTGATCGTCATCGACAACTACGCAAACAGCTCGGCCAAGGTTTTCGAACGCATAGAGAGGATCACCGACCGATTCGTCGGTGCCGTGTACGAGCTGGACATCCGTGATCCGCGCGCCCTGTCGGCCGTATTCGACCGCCACCCCATCGACGCCGTCGTGCACTTTGCCGCGCACAAGGCTGTGGGGGAGTCGACACGGATGCCCATCGAGTACTACGACACGAATGTGGCCGGGACGACGTCGCTGTTGCGGACCATGCAGGAACACGAGGTGCACCAGCTGGTGTTCTCGTCGTCCTGCTCGGTGTACGGAGACGCCGGGCGCCGCCCGCTGGACGAGTCCACGCCGGCCCGGCCGACGAACCCGTACGCATCGTCCAAGGCCATCTGCGAACAGATCCTGAGCGATGTCTGCGCACGCCGGCCGGAGTTCAAGGTGCTCTGCCTGCGCTATTTCAACCCGGTCGGCGCCCATCCGAGCGGACTGCTCGGCGAGGACCCGCACGGGACCCCGGACAATCTGATGCCGTCGGTGGCCCAGGTGGCCGTCGGGCGGCTCCCCTGGCTCCGGATATTCGGCGACGACTACGCCACTCCGGACGGCACGGCGATCCGCGACTATCTCCACGTCATGGACACGGCCGAGGCCCATCGCATCGCGCTGGACCGGCTGAACGACAGCTCGGGGATGCGCGTGTTCAATCTCGGCGTCGGCAAGGGGCACTCCGTGTTCGAGGTCGTCGCCGCCTTCCGTGTGGCGTGCGGCAGTCCCATCCCGTTCCGGGTCGTGCCCCGTCGCGACGGCGACGTCCCCGAACTCGTCGCCGACGCGAGCGCGGTGGCGCGTGCCTGGGGATGGCGTCCCCGCCGGGACCTGGCGGACATGTGCCGGGACGCCTGGCGATTCCAGCAGCACAACCCCTTCGGTTACGCCCCCGCGGGCGGACCGACGAGCAGTGAGGAGTGACATCATGCGCATGACCGTGATCGGCACCGGATACGTGGGAACGGTGCACGCCGCCTGCATGGCCGACATCGGCCACGAGGTCCTCGGCATCGACATCGACGCCGCCCGTGTCGCCACCTTGGCGGCAGGCCGCGCACCGATGTGCGAAGCCGGCCTGGATGACCTGCTCGCCCGTGCCATCGCCTCCGGTCGCCTGCACTTCACCACCTCCATGGACGAGGGCGCGGCCTTCGCCCGCACCCACTTCCTGTGCGTGGGGACACCTCAGTGCCACGACGGCGCGGCCGCGGATCTGCGGTACGTCGACGCCGTCTTGGACTCACTGGCACCACGGCTGCGGCCGGGGAGTCTCGTCGTGGGCAAGTCCACCGTGCCGGTCGGAACGGCGGCCCGGATCGGGCGCGGACTGGCCACGACCTCGCCGGGCAGCGAAGTGGCGTGGAACCCCGAGTTCCTGCGGGAGGGCTCCGCCGTAGCCGACACGATGCGGCCGGACAGGCTCGTCGTGGGTGTGGGCTCGGCGGAGGCGGAGACGACTCTGCGCACGATCTACGCGCCCATGATCCAGGCGGGGGTGCCGTTCTTCGTCACCGACCCGGCCACAGCCGAACTCGTCAAGGTCGCGGCGAACTCCTTCCTCGCGACGAAGATCTCCTTCATCAACGCCATGTCCGAGGTCTGCGCCGTCGCGAACGCCGACGCGACGGTCCTCGCCCGGGCCGTGGGCGCGGACTCCCGCATCGGTGAGCGCTTCCTGGAGCCGGGGCTGGGCTTCGGCGGCAGCTGCTTCCCCAAGGACATCCGGGCGTTCGCGGCCCGTGCCGAGGAGCTCGGGGCGGGTGAGGCGGTCGCGTTCCTGCACGAGGTCGACCGCATCAACACGCGCCAGCGCCGTCGGACGGTCGCCTTCGCGCGGGACCTGATGGGCGGTTCCCTGACCGACCGCCGCATCGCGGTCTTCGGCGCGGCCTTCAAGCCGGGCAGCGACGACGTCCGGGACTCGCCCGCACTCGCTGTCGCCTCGACCCTGCAACAGGAGGGCGCCGAGGTACGCGTACACGATCCGCAGGCGCTGGAGAACGCACGTGCCGCCTGTCCCGGGCCGGCCTACGTCTCGACGGTCCCCGAAGCCTGCGCCGACGCCGATCTGGTGCTGCACCTGACGGCGTGGCCCGAGTACCGCCAGATCGACCCGGCCGCCCTCGCCCTCGTGGTACGTGAACCATCGCTGCTGGATGCGCGCAACAGTCTCGATGCGCGGATCTGGCAGCAGGCGGGGTGGGCGATGCACAGTCTCGGGCGCCCGCGGCCCGACGGGCCCGGAGCCGGCGCCGAACAGTCCAGCGGCCGTCCGGTGCTGGTGGCAGGAGGTGCGTCATGAGGATCGTGGTGACCGGTGGTGGTGGTTTCGTGGGCTCCCACCTGTGCGAGGCGCTTCTCCGCAGGGGCGACACGGTCTGGTGCCTGGACAATTTCTCCACCGGGGAACCCGACAATGTGAGCGGGCTCCGTGACGCGCCCGGCTTCCATGCTCTGCGGGCCGACGTGACCTCGCCCTTCGACGTCCCCGGACCCGTACAGGCCGTGGCCCACCTTGCGAGCCCCGCGTCACCGGCGGACTACGGCCGCCTCCCGGTCGAGACCCTCGCGGTGGGCAGCCGGGGTACGGAGAACTGTCTGAGCCTGGCGCTGCGACACGGGGCCCGGTTCGTCCTCGCGTCCACGAGCGAGGTCTACGGCGATCCCGAGATACACCCGCAGCCCGAGGACTACTGGGGACGGGTGAACCCGATCGGGCCCCGCAGCATGTACGACGAGGCGAAGCGCTATGCCGAGGCACTGGCCATGGCATACAGGCGCAGCCTCGGCGCCGACGTCGGCATCGTACGGATCTTCAACACCTACGGCCCCAGAATGCGGCCGTACGACGGCCGTGTGGTGTCGACGTTCGTCCGCGAGGCGCTGGAGGGCCGCCCCCTCACCGTCTACGGGGACGGCAGCCAGACCCGTAGCTTCTGCTATGTCGACGACCTCGTACGCGGGCTCGTCGCCATGATCGACAGCTCAGTCAGCGGTCCGGTCAATCTGGGCAATCCGTGCGAGAGCACGGTGAGCGAGCTCGCCGAGCGTGTGCTCCGCGCCACCGGTTCCTCCTCGGCGATCGAGCACCGGCCGCTGCCCGTCGACGATCCGACCCGGCGACGCCCCGTCATCGCCCGGGCCCGGGCCCAGCTGGGCTGGGCCCCCCGCGTCCCCCTCGACGAGGGGCTGCGGCATACGGTCGGCTGGTTCGTCTCCCGGCCCGTTCCCACGGAAGGGCCGCTGCACCATCCCGTGCATGAGCCCGTGGAGGCATGACCCCAATGCGCCGGCTACCCCCCACTCCCGCCCTGGGACGCCGTACTCCCGGCGTCCTGCTCGCCCTGGCGCTTTCCCTGGGCGCGGCCAGTTGCGTCGACACACCCCACTACTCACCGACGCGCACCTACTACGTGAGTCCCGAGGGCGACGACCGGCACGACGGGACCTCGGAGGGTCAGGCCTGGCGGACGCTCGCCAGGGCGGAGCGCGTCGCGCTCGAACCCGGCGACCGGTTGCTGCTGCAGGGTGGTGCCCGCTTCCAGGGGACCGTCACGGTCAAGGAGAACGAGGCGGGCGACACGCGGTCGCCCGTCCTGATCGGCTCGTACGGGGAGGGGCGTGCGACCGTCGAGGCCTCCGGCGGCCCGGGGGTGTCCGTGCACAACACGGCGGGCGTGGAGATCAGTGACCTGACCGTGATCGGCACGAGCGGCACCCGAGCCGACGAGGGCGGCATCAATCTCTACAACGACCGTCCGAGCGGTGGGAGGCTGGGGCCCGTCGAGCTGTCCGGGATCGAGGTCTCGGGCTTCGCGGTAGGTGTGGCGATCGGCGGCAAGGACGAGAAGGCCGGATTCAGGGACGTGTCGGTGCGCCAGGCCCGGCTGCACGACAACAAGGATGCGGGACTGCTCGTCTACGGCCCCGACTTCGACCCCCGCCACCCCGCCTATACGCACCGGAACATCGACGTCGAGCACGTCGAAGCCTTCCGCAACCCGGGTGATCCGTCAGCCGCCCACCGCCACACGGGCGACGGGATCATTCTGGGCTCGGTCCGTGACGCCACGGTGCGCGAGTCCAGCGCCCACGACAACGGCGCGCGCTCGTCGGCCGAGGCGCGGTCCGGACCGGTGGGGATCTGGGCCTACGACGCCACGGCCGTGCGGATCGAGCGGAACGTGTCCTACCGGAACCACACCGGCTCCGATGTCGACGGGGCCGGTTTCGGACTGGACTCCAACGTCTCGTCCTCCACGGTGCAGTACAACCTGGCGTTCGGTAACGACGGCCCCGGCTACTACGCCTTCTCGAGGACGGTCAACGGGGCACATCGCGACAACACGATCCGCTACAACATCAGTGCCTCCGACGGACGGAAGCTGTCCCACAACGGCGGGATCGCGGTGCACGGCAAGGACATCCGCGACTTGCAGATCTATCAGAACACCGTGGTGATGCCCGACGCCGGCCGTGGAGACGCACCGGCCCTGCGTCTGCGCCGGGGCGAGCAGGGCGTCGTCCTGCGCAACAACGTCCTGGTCAACCAACGCGGACCGGTGGTCACGGCGGAGACCGGACTCGGGCCTGCCGACGTCACGTTGCAAGGCAACAACTACCTCACGACGGACGGGGCATGGTCGGTCGACTGGGGAAGCCGCACGTATCCGGATCTGAGCGCGTGGCGCGCGGCCACCGGCCAGGAGCGGACGGGGCAGCACGCGACCGGGCTCACCGTCGACCCGTGCTTCGCCGGGGGAGAACTGCCGACCGTCCGATCGGCCCGTGACGCGCCCGCTGTCGTCCCGGAGTGCACGGGTCGGGACGGACTCGACCTGCGGGCCCTGTTCGGGACGGATCCGGGGGATGTCGACTACTTCGGCGACGAGGTGCCCGTTCCCCCACCGGTCGGAGCCGCTGTGCCCCGGGCCCCCGATTCAGGTACGTGAGCGAGAAGGTGCAGTCCCGCGCGGGCCGTGCCTACGATCGATGAGGGTTCCGCGCTCGAGCCACGGGGGTTCTCCCGGCTCGGTGTCCGGCAACGCAGGGAGGCGTTCGCCAGTGCTTCGGGCACATCGGCCCATGGTCGTGTACACCGCTTTCGTCCTGTGTGTGACCGCTCTGTACCTCGCTTTCGCCGATCTGCGCACCCCTCTGTGGGCCGTGATCGGACTGAGTGGATTCGCGGCGGTCCTGACGGGTGTGCATCTGCACCGTCCCGCACATCGCTGGCCGTGGTGGTTCCTCGCGTGCGGGCTTCTCTCCTTCGCGGTGGGCGACACCGTCTACAACGTGATGGAGGAGTACCTGGACATCGCCGCGCCGTTCCCCTCGGTGGCGGACGTCGCGTACCTCCTGACCTATCCGCTGCTGGCCACAGGGCTCCTGGGGCTGTTGAGATACCGCTGGCTGAACCGGGATCTGCCCAGCCTCCTGGACGCGCTGATCTTCACCGGCGCGCTGGCCCTCCTGGTCTGGGTCAGCCTGATGCAGCCGCTCACCCACGTCGAGGGGATGACGTGGCAGGAGCGCGCGATCAGCATGGCCTACCCGCTCGGCGACGTCCTCGTGCTGGCGCTGCTCTTCAGGCTGGTCACGCCCAGCCAGCCCGCGGGGGGCAACAGGTCGGTGCGACTCCTCGTCCTCGGCACGACCGCCCTGCTCGGATTCGACATCCTGTACAGCGTCCTCCAGCTGTACAGCACATGGCACGTGGGGACGCTGCTCGACATCGGCTGGGTCCTCTTCTACGCGGCCTGGGGACTTGCCGCGCTGCATCCCTCGATGGTCGCGCTGACAGCCCGGTCGCGGCAGCGCCAGCATGTGCTGCCCCGGCCGAGGCGGCTGGTGCTGCTGGCCGTGGCGACCCTGGTCGCGCCGGCGATCCTGCTCGTCGAAGCCGTCTGGGGCACTGCCTACGACGCGACCGTGATCGCGGCCTTCACCGGTGGCCTCTACCTCCTGGTCATCTTCCGGCTGGCGGGCATGGTCGTGGCCCACCGGAAGGCCCTGGTGCGCGAACACACCATGCGCAACGCGTCCTCGTCGCTGGTGGCGGCTGACCGGCCCCGGCAGATAGCACTGTCCTGCGAATCCGCGGTGGACGCCCTGTTCGGCCCCTCGGTCCCGCACGGAAGCCTGTTGCTGTCACCACAGCACTCCGCCGATCTGTACGCGCAGCTGATCCTCTCCGATCCGGTCGACGAGCCGGAGGATCCGCTCCCCACCACGGTCGCGGACGAGGTGACGAACTCGGAACCGCCCGCTCCCAGCGGCACTCGGCAGGTTCCCACCACCGGCCTCGACCCCCGCATCGTGGCCACCCTGGGCAGGCTGCCCACCACTCTGGTGTGTCCGCTGGTCCACCCCGACCACCCCTCCCCCGGGCCGCAGACCGGCGTCCTGCTCGCGGCGGGACCCGAGAAACAGCTCGCGGAGATCCGCAGCTCCGTGGAGATCCTCGCCTCGCAAGCGGGGCTCGCGATGGAACGGGTCACCCTGCGCGAGGAGATCATCCGGCGAAAGAGCGAAGCCTACTTCCGGACCCTCGTGCGCAACGGTTCGGACGTGATCCTGATCATCGACGACGACGACGCGGTGCGGTACGCGAGTCCTTCGGCGAGCGCCGTCTTCGGGTGCGTGCCGTTGAACGGCGTAACACTTCCCTCTCTGGTCGAGGCGAACGAAGCCGACCGGGCGGCCCGGACCCTGGCGAGAACGCGGGAGAGCAGCGGCCGGAGCACCGAGGACCACTGGCGCATCCCTCACGAGGGCGACCCGGTCGAGGTGGAGGTACGGTGCAGCAACCTTCGCAACGACCCGACGGTCCACGGACTGGTCGTCACCCTCCGGAACGTCACGGAGCAGCGTGCGCTGGAACACGAGCTCACCCAGCGCGCCTTCCACGACTCGCTCACCGGATTGCCCAACCGGGCCCTGTTGCTGGAGCGCATCGGGCGGGCGTTGCTGCGCGGCCGGCGCGAATCGACCCTCACCTGCGTGCTCTTCATCGACCTCGACGACTTCAAGCTGGTCAACGACTCGATGGGCCACTCGGTCGGCGACCAGCTGCTCATGGCGGTGGCCAACCGGCTGTCGTCGGCGCTGCGCCGCAGCGACACCGCGGCCCGGCTGGGAGGTGACGAGTTCGCGGTGCTGATGGAGGACGCGAAGCGTCCGCTGGACGCCGAACTGCTGGCGGCACAGGTCGTGCAGGCGCTCTCGCGTCCCTTCAGACTGCCGCACGGAACGGTGAGCGTGACCGTGAGCGTGGGTGTGGCGACGGGCATGGACAGCGTGGACACCGAGGAACTGCTCGGCCGTGCGGATCTGGCCCTGTACGCGGCCAAGGCCGCGGGAAAACACCGGTGGCACCGCTACCAGCCGCGGCTTCACGTGCGCATGATGGAACGGCACGAACTGCAGTCGGCGATGGACTCCGCCATAGCCGAGAACCAGTTCACTCTGCGCTATCAGCCCGTCGTGGACATCGCCGCAGGTGAGGCCGTCGTCGGCTTCGAGGCGCTGGTGCGTTGGTCGCACGTGCGCCACGGGCTGCTGCCGCCCCAGCAGTTCATTAGCATCGCGGAGGAGAGCGGGCAGATCAACATGCTCGGGGCCTGGGTGCTGAGGCATGCCGCGACCGATGTCGCCCGTCTGCAACAGGTGTCGGGTTCCTCTCCCGCTCCCTACGCCAGCGTGAACGTCTCCGCGTTGCAGTTCCGGGATCAGGGCTTCGTGCGCAAGGTGGGCGACGTCATGGAGACCTCCGGTCTCGCGCCGGGCTCGCTGCAGCTGGAGCTGACGGAAACCGCTCTCGTGACCGAGCCGGCGCGTACCCGCTCGGTCATGAGCCAACTGAGGGGCATGGGCGTGCGCATCGCGATCGACGACTTCGGGACGGGCTACGCCTCGCTGCGCTATCTGCGGGAGTTCCCCGTCGACGTGCTCAAGATCGACAAGTCGTTCATCGACGACATCGCCGCGGACAGCAAGGAGCTCGGACTGGTCGAGGGCATCCTGCGCATCGCCGACACTCTCGGGATGCAGGTGATCGCGGAGGGTATCGAGAACGCGGCCCAACGCGATCTGCTGACGGCCATGGGATGCCGGTGCGGACAGGGGTTTCTCTTCGCTCGGCCCATGACCGTGGAGCAGGGCGGACATCTGCTGAGCCGGAACGGCACCACTCCCCGATGACCCGGCCGGGAAAGGACCTTCATGCGTGACACCGCAGCTGTGCCCGCGGATTCGCCGCACCACGCGCGCTGGGAGGACCTGGACAGACTCCGGCGGACCAGTCCGATGTGCGACGCCGTCCTGGACGAGGTCGACGGCCGGCACATCCGCTGTGGCGACCACTGGCTCGTCGACTTCGCGTCGTGCAACTACCTGGGCTTCGACCGTGACCCGGAGATCATCGCCGCGATCGAACCTGCCGTGCGCCGCTGGGGCACGCACCCCAGCTGGTCGAGGCTGCTCGGCAGCCCGCGGCTGTACGTGGACATTGAGGAGCGGTTGGCCGCTCTGCTCGGTGCCCCGGACACCCTGCTGCTGCCGACGGCGACTCTCATCCACGCCTCGGTCATCCCCGTTCTCGCCGGTCAGGGACACGTCTACGTCGAGGCAGCCGCGCACCGGACCGTGTACGACGGATGTCTCGCCGCCAAGGCGAAGGGAGCGGCACTGCACCGATTCCGGGCCGATCGCCCCGAGGAACTGGAGGCGCTGCTCGCCCGGAACCCACCGCAGCCACCGGGCCTGGTCTGCCTGGACGGGGTGAACAGCATGAGCGGCAACATCCCCGACCTGCCGGCTCTGGCCGCGGTCTGCAGACGCGGGAACGCGACGCTCTACGTGGACGACGCCCACGGGTTCGGCGTGGTCGGGGAGCGCGCCGACTCCGAGTCCTGCCCGTACGGAGCCCGTGGCAACAGCGTTGTCCGGCACACCGGAGAGACCTACGACGGCATCGTGCTCGTCGGGGGGTTCTCCAAGGCGTACTCCTCGCTGCTCGCCTTCCTGGCCCTGCCCACCCGGCTGAAGAACCGTCTGAAGGTCGACGCCGGACCCTACCTGTACTCCGGCCCCTCGCCGACCGCGTCGCTCGCCACGGCACTCGCCGGTCTGGAGGTCAACGATCGGCGGGGGGACACCGTCCGTGCCGGCCTGTACCGCAAGACCGTCCGGGTACTGGATCATCTCGGCGATCTCGGTCTGCCGACGCTCAACACGGACCGGCTGCCGATCGTGGAGGTTCCGCTGGGCAGCGGAGCAGACATCCACGCGGTCGCCGAGTACCTCTGGGAACAGGGCATCTACGTGACCCTGGCCGCCTATCCTTTGGTCCCCCGCGACCAGGTGGGCTTCCGCGTACAGATCACAGCACTGAATACCGATGAGGACATCGAGCAGCTCAACGACGCGCTGACCGGGCTGTCCCACCGTTTCGCCCTGACCGACGGGAGATGAGCCGCATCGTGTCCGCGCATCCGGCCGGAACACCTCCGGTACTCAACGACCACGTCGACTGGGACAGCTGGCCCGTCGAGAACTACCTCGCGGAGAACTACCGTGAGCTGCACCCCTCGGACGCGGCGGTCATCTCCCACCACTCCGCCTTCTACCGCCACCTCGCGCCCGGGAGCGTGGCCCGCTCCCTGGAGTTCGGCGCCGGCCCCAACCTGTATCCCCTCATGCTCGCCTCCGCCGTGAGCCGGCACATCGATGCCGTGGAGACGAGTGCGAAATGTGTCAGCTATCTGGAGCAGCAGGTAGCCGGACCGCCCGACCCGTCATGGTCGGTGTTCCACGACCTGTGCAGACGGCTCGATCCGTCCCTGCCCGTCACGCCGGCGGAGGCACTGCGCGCGGTCCACGTCGTCCACGGCGACATCCGGACCGTCGAGCCCGGTGCGTACGGCCTCGCGTCCATGCACTTCGTGGCCGAGGGCGTGACCGAGGACCACACCGAGTTCCTCGACTTCTGCCGGCTCTTCATCAACTCCGTGACACCGGGCGGGCACCTGGTCGCCGCGTTCATGGAGAACATGCCCACCTACCGCATCGGTCCGGCATCCCAGTGGCCGGGCTTTCCGGTGGACCGGGACCTGGTCTCGGAGGCGTTCGCACCTCACGCCGAACGCCTGGCCGTCACCCGCATCGACGCCGACCCCAGCCTCCCGGACTACGGGGACTCCGGCATGCTGCTGCTCACCGCGGTGCGGAGGGAGGAGCGCTCGTCTGCGTCCCGGCCCGTGTGACCGTGCGAAGCCCGCTGCATGGCGAACGCGGTCTCCACCAAGGAGATGTGGCTGAACGCCTGCGGTGTGTTGCCGAGTTGCCGTCGCCCCGCCGGGTCCCACTGTTCGGAGAGCAGCCCCACGTCGTTGCGGACACCCAGCACGCGCTCGAACACCGTCTGGGCCTCGTCCAGATCTCCCGTGGCCGCCAGCGCGTCGGCGTACCAGAGCGAACACGCCACGAAGGGACATTCTGATCCCGGCATGCCGTCCACGCGGTCGACCCCGGCTCCCGTGTGCCTGTACCGGTACAGGAAGCCGTCCTGGTCGAGCGCCCGCATCGCGCGGACCGTCCCCCGCACTCTGACGTCGTCGGCGGGGAGGAAGCCGAGCCCCGGAATCAGCAGGGCCGAGGCGTCCAGAGCGGTCCCGCCGTAGGTCTGCACGAACGACCCACGGCTGCCGTCCCAGCCTTCCCGGCACACCTCCCGGTGCACCGTGTCCTTCATCGCCCGCCACTCCTTCGACGTGCCGTTCCTGCCGAGCATCTCACCTATCCTCAGGGCCCGGTCGGCCGCCACCCACGACATGACCTTGGAGTGGACGAAGTGCCGTCGTGGCCCCCGGACCTCCCAGAGCCCTTGATCGGGATCCCGCCAGTGAACCAGCAGGTAGCCCATCAGCACCTTCACCAGACTCCACATCTGCGGCTTCATCGTGACCCCTGCCCGGAGGGCCCAGTAGAGGGTGTCCAGCACTTCGCCGTAGACATCCAGCTGGTACTGCTCCACGGCGGCATTGCCGAACCGCACCGGACGCGATCCCTCGTAGCCGGAGAGCCAGGGCGCTTCGGTCTCCGGCAGCAGCCGTTCGCCGCCCAGGCCGTACACGCTCTGAAGGCCGGAGAGGCCGCCCGCGGTCGTGCGCAGCAGCCAGTCGAGCCACGCGGTCGCCTCCTCCTGGTAGCCGCTGCGCAGCAGGCAGGAGAGGGCGAGAGTGGAGTCGCGCAGCCAGCAGTGGCGGTAGTCCCAGTTGCGCTCGCCGCCGAGCTGCTCGGGGAGCGAGGTGGTGGGTGCGGCGACAACGCTGCCGGTCGGCGCGTAGATCAGTGCCTTGAGCGTGATCAGCGACCGCACCACCGCCTCTCGCCTGGGTCCCTGGTACCGACACCGGGAGACCCAGCACCGCCAGAAGCTCTGGGTCTCCCTGAGCATCGTCGCCGCTGGGATGCGGAGCGCCGGGGGCACATCAGGCAGGTGGGACGGCGCCCAGACCAGTTGCAGCGTCACCTGGTCCCCCGCCGAAAGCGTGAAGTCACCGACCGTGGAGTCCGGTCCGTCCGACATCCGTACCGGGCCTTGCGTGCCCAACCATGTGGAGTCGGGGCCCGCCGTCGCCACGGTGAAGCGTCCGGTGGCACGCACCCACGGGACGATGCGCCCCTGGTGGAAACGCAGCTTGAGTTCGCTGCGCATGGAGACGGAACCGGACAGCCCTTCGACCATCCGCACGATGCAGGGGCGCACCACCCGCGGGGGCATGAAGTCCGTGACGCGCACCCTGCCCGACGGGGTGTCCCAGACCGTGTCCAGGACCAGGGTGCCGGCCCGGTAGGCGCGATGGGTGCACAGGGCCGCTCCGGCGGGTGAGACACGCCAGAAGCCGTTCTCGCCCGTGCCCAGAAGGGCGGCGAAACAGGCGGGAGAGTCGAAACGCGGCAGGCACAACCAGTCGATCGACCCGTCGCGGCCGATCATGGCCGCGGTTTCCAGGTCGCCTATCAGGGCGTAGTCCTCGATGTTCTCATTCATGATGGGACTACGCCGTCGTGCTCATTGCCGCGCTGTGGCCATTTTAGTTCTCCTCGCGTCCCGCCGCACGTGGGTCAGCCTGCGGGCCCCCGCCTGCCGGGCTTGACGGAGCGGCCTTCGACGAGCGCCCGCCGGATGTGCGCGGCGGCCGCACGGGCGTGGTCCGAGGTCGCCGTGCGGTCGGCCACGGAGGTGACGAAGCGGTGAGTGGGCCGCAGACACTGGCCGCACGGGGTGTCGGTGGTGAGCAGGTAGCCGTCCTCACAGTGCGGGTTCGCGCAGCGGCTGGGGCTGACGAGGGCCTCGGCGACCTCCTGCGGCGCCCACCGGCGCCTGCCGTCCTCGTCCTTCTCGTGCAGGGCGTGGGACCAGCGGACGTTCCACCGGCGCTCGACCCGTTCCAGAAGCTGGTTCGGGGTGCGCCGGGCGAGTTCCCGGTGGATCAGGTCGTGCACCGTTCGGGGGTGCCGGTGGCCGAGCGCCTGGACCAGCGGTTGCGGAAGCGCCTGGAGGATGTAGGCGACCGGGTCGCCGCCCGCGCGCGACTGCCACTTCCTGCAGGGGCAGGGGCCCTCTGGAGGCAGCCGCCGCTGGCACCGGCCGCACTGGCCACGGCATTCCGCGCAGAGTCCGTCGTCGAGCCCGTCCACGTGCGGGGCGGGAGCCCGCCCGCAGTCACGGCAGCAGGCCGCGCAGGGGCCGCAGAGCCGTTCGTCGCCGAGTTTCGTCGTCCACTGCCGCTGCTGGCACCGACAGCACAGCGCGTTGTTGCAGTACTCGTGGTGCGCGGCGCCCGACTGCCGTCCGGGGGGTGGAAATGACATTGCTGCGTTCTCCAGGTGCGTGGCCGGGATCGGTCAGGTCCGAGCCATGTCGACGAAGCGCGCACAGGGGCCCGCGTACGACGGTATCGCCCTGTACGGGACCCGTGCGGCACTCTGCCACGATCGGGACGACATTCTCCCACCTGGAGAGGGGAGGCCGTCAGGGCCGCAGGTCACTCACGACGTTCGCGGTGGCGGTGATCCCTTCGTGGATGGTGGGGGCCATGCTCGTGCCCGCGAGAAGGAACCCGAGCAGGGCGCAGACGATCGCGTGCGAGACCTTGAGCCCGCCGTTGCGCAGGAAGATCACTGCGAGGATCAGCAGGAGCAGCACCACTGAGATCGAAACGGCCATGGCCAACCTCCTCCGCCGCGCCGGATTTGCGGCATTCGGCCGCCAGTGTGGCGCAGTGGGGCGGCCGTTCGGCGCACTGGCGTGTCGGCTGAACGGGTGTTGACGCACGGTGACCGCAGGCTCGGTCAGCGGGCCTTTCCGTCACGGCTCCCGCGGAGGCGGAGGAAGGCCTCGAGCCCGGCGAGGTCGTCCGTGTTGAGGTGGTCGACGCCCGCGGCGAGGAGCTCGGTCCACACGGCGTCGCGCTGCGGGCCAGCCACGTCGGGCGTGCCCCAGAAGCGGACTCGCTGTCCGGCACGGTGGGCGGTGGAGACCAGGGCGTGCAGCCGGTCCCGCTCGGCGGCGGGGAAGGGGCCGGTGCCCAGCCAGCCGAAGCTCTGGGTCCAGTTGCCGCTGATCAGCGGGATGAAGGAGGCGGGCGCCGCGCTGCCGAGGTCGTCGGGCCGGCCGTCGTAGAACGCGTACCGGGTGGTCTGCGCCTCCATGGGGGCACGGGCCGCGCGGTCGCCCGAGATGACGGGAGTGACCGCGCCGGTGCGGACCCGGCCCTGGACGGACCGGGTGAGCATGTGCCGGTAGCGCCGGAGGACATCGTCCAGGGCGAGGTAGGCGGCGGCGCCGTCGGTCTTGATGTCGATCAGCAGTTGCAGCGGAGCACGGTGCCCCGCGTGGACGGATCCGTGATGGGCACGCACCAGGGCCAGCAGCGGGTCGAGGTAGAGCCGTGTGAGGGTGCGTGAGGGGTCGAGGGTCTCCGCCTCATGGGCGACGAGCAGTTCGCCGTCGACGAGGAAGATGTCCGCCTCCACGCTCGTGAAACCGTGCGCGAGGGCGTCGTGGAGCGGGTGCGGGTGCAGGTAGTCGTTGTGGGCGTGCGCCTGGGCGAGCGGGCGGCGTCCCACGGGCCGCCCGGTCGCCGCAGTGGCTGGTGCAGCGTTGGCGACCTGGGAGGGGATGAACACGCCTGCGGCCGTGGCGGCGAGGGCGGTGGCGACGACTCTGCGACGGGTCAGGTGTGCCATGGGGGGTCTCCTGAAGCAGGGAGGCGGGCAGAGCGGGCGGACGCGACGAGTATGGAGGCGGGGATGGCCTGAAAGGCAGGTACCTGCCAAGAGTTGGGGCCCTCGTCGTCCGCCCGTCGGCTGCGCTGCGCCTTCCGTTCCCCCCCCACCCCGTCGCTGCCCGGCACCAGACGCGACGGTAGGGCGGGAGCACGTGTCTCACGTGCCCCCGCCCTCGGCCGGCACTCAGGGTCGGCCCCCGGCCGGCGCTCAGGAGCGGAGATCAGGGAGCAGGGAGCTCCATGAGCTCGGCGACCGTCTCGCGATGCCGTCCCGCCGTGCCGTATGCGATCGAGTCGGCCTTGGCCCTCTTCAGGTACAGGTGGGCGGGGTGTTCCCAGGTCATCCCGATCCCGCCGTGCAGCTGGACGCACTCCTCCGCCGCGTGGACCGCGACCCTGGAGCAGTACGCCTGCGCCACGGCCACGGCGAGCGGCGCGTCCGGGCTGCCGGTGGCCAACGCGTCGGCCGCGTTACGGGCGGCGGCGCGCGCGGAGACGACCTCCAGCCAGAGCTCTGCCATCCGGTGCTTGAGCGACTGGAACGACCCCACCGGCCGGTTGAACTGGTGGCGCTCACGGGTGTACCGGACCGTCTCGGTCAGGCACCACTCGGCGAGCCCGAGCTGTTCGGACGCGAGGAGCCCCGCCCCGGCCAGGAGGCCCCGCGTCACGGCCTGGGCCGCAGGCCCGGCGTCCGCCAGCCGGGTCCCGGTGGCCCCGGCGAGGGTGACCGTGGCGAGCGGCCGGGTCAGGTCGAGCGGGACGAGCGGCTCGACGCCGACACCCGTGCCGCCGGTCTCCACCGCGTACAGGCCCTCCGCGGTGGGGACGAGGAGCACGTCGGCCGCCGCCGCGTCGGCGACCCCGGGCACGGTCCGGTCGAGGGCGCCGGTGAAGGTTCCTTCACCATCGGCGGCGGGCGTGGCGAAGGGCAGAGCGAGGACGGCGATCCTACGGCCGGCCGCGAGCTCACCGAGGAGTTCGGCGGCGGGGCCGTTCCCGGCGCCGAGGGCGAGCAGGATCTCGGTGGCGACCACGGAACTGGTCAGGTACGGCGCCGGGGCGACGCTGCGGCCCAGCTCCTCCAGGACCACGGCGGCCTCGCGGTGGGTGGCTCCCTGACCGCCCAGCTTCTCCGGCACGAGCAGCCCGGCCGCGCCGATGCCGGCGGCGAGCGACTCCCACAGGCGCAGGTCGTACGACGTGTCGGACTCGATCGCGGCGATCACCGTCGGCGCGTCGGCCCGGTCGCCGAGCAGCGAGCGCACGGCGGACCGGAGGTCGTCCTCGGCCTCCGAGTACAGCAGGTCGGGCGCCTGGACGGGTTCGGTCTGTGCGGTCATCGGGCAAGATCCTTCCAGGCGACGTCCTTGTCGTTACGCGGCTCGACGGGCAGACCGAGGACGCGCTCGGCGACGATGTTGAGCAGGACCTCGCTCGTACCGCCCTCGATGGAGTTGCCCTTGGAGCGCAGATAGCGATAGCCGGCGTCGCGCCCCGTGAAGTCGACGAGCTCGGGTCGGCGCATGGTCCAGTCGCTGTACAACAGCCCTTGGTCACCGAGGAGTTCGACCTCGAGGCCGCTGATCTCCTGGTTGAGGCGGGCGAACGCGAGCTTCATGCCGGAGCCTTCGGGGCCGGGCTGCCCGGCGACGAGTTGCTGGCGCAGACGTTCGCCGGTGAGCCTGGCGACCTCGGCCTCGACCCACAGCGTCAGCAGCCGCTGGTGGAGGTCGTGGGTGCGCAGGCCGGGCTGTTCGCGCCAGGTCTTCGCGACGGTGCCGATCATGCCGCCCTCGCGGGGGATGCGGGCTCCGCCGATCGAGACGCGCTCGTTCATCAGGGTGGTCTGGGCGACCTTCCAGCCTTCGCCGACCGGGCCGAGGCGCCTGCTGTCCGGGATGCGTACGCCCGTGAGGAAGACCTCGTTGAACTCCGCCTCGCCGGTGATCTGGCGGAGCGGCCGGACCTCGACGCCCGGGTCGCTCATGTCGCAGATGAAGTAACTGATGCCCCGGTGCTTGGGGAGGTCCGGGTCGGTGCGGGCGATCAGGATCGCCCAGCGGGCCACATGGGCGCTGGACGTCCAGACCTTCTGCCCGTCGACCACCCAGTCCTCGCCGTCCCGGACGGCACGGGTGCCCAGGGCGGCGAGGTCGGAGCCGGCCCCGGGCTCGCTGAAGAGCTGGCACCACACCTCCTCCCCCACCCACAGCGGGCGGAGGAAGCGCTGCTTCTGCTCGTCGGTCCCGTAGCCGAGAATGGTCGGTGCGGCCATGCCGAGGCCGATGCCGATGCGGCGCGGGTCGTTGTCGGGCGCGCCGGCCGCGGCGAGTTCGGCATCCACCACGGGCTGCAGTGAGCGGGGTGCGTCGAGTCCGCCCAGTCCGACCGGGTAGTGCACCCATGCCAGTCCGGCGTCGAAGCGCGCCTTGAGGAAGTCGGTGCGCCCGGTGGAGGCCGGCGGGTGGGCGGCCAGCAGTTCCTGGGTGAGGCCGCGGATCTGTGCCGCGTCGATGGCGGTGCTCATCGGGTTCCTCCTGACGGCAGGACGACGATACGGCCGGTGCTGGTGCCGTCCGCGACCCGCTGCACCGCGCGTGCGGCGTCGGCCATCGGGACGCGTTCGCTGATCAGCGGCTTGATGACGCCCTGCGCCGCGAGCTTGGTGAGCTCGTCATGGCAGGCGCGCACGGCGGCGGGGTCCTTGGTGTTGTAGAGACCCCAGTGCAGTCCCACGATGGAGTAGTTCTTGACCAGCGCGTGGTTGAGACCGGGGGTGGGGATGGTGCCGCTCGCGAAGCCGACGACGATGACGCGTCCCTCGAAGGCGATGCACTTGACGGACTTGGCGTAGGCGTCTCCGCCGACCGGGTCGTAGACAACGTCCGCGCCGCGCCCGCCGGTGGCCTCCTTCACCACCGCGACGATGTCCTCGCTCCGGCGGTCGATGACGAGGTCGCAGCCCAGTTCGCGGGCGATCGCCGCCTTCTCCGGCCCGCCGACGACTCCGATGACGGTGGCGCCGGCGGCCTTGCCCAGCTGGACGGCCGCGCTGCCCACGCCGCCCGCCGCCGCGTGCACCAGCAGCGTCTCCCCGGCCTGGAGCCGGGCCCGCCTGTGCAGCCCGAACCAGCCGGTCTGGTAGCCGATGTGGAGTGCCGCGGCCTCGGCGTCGTCCAGGGCGTCGGGAGCCGGCAGCAGGGCCGCCTCGTCCGCGACGACGTACTCGGCGAAGCCGCCGTCCGGGAGGGCGGGGGTGGCGAGTACACGGCGCCCGTCCTCCGTCTCGCCGCAGATCTCCACGCCGGGGGTGAAGGGCAGCGGGGGCCGTACCTGGTACTGGCCACGGCAGAGCAGCGCGTCGGGGAAGTTGATGTTCGCCGCGCGTACCTTCAGCAGCACCTGCCCGTCGCCGGGGGTGGGCCGGTCCGCCTCTTCGAGCTCCATCACCTCGCTCGGTTCGCCGTTCCGGTGCACTCGCCATGCCTGCATGAGGGGCCTCCACAACACTCTCGGCATTACCACTGCTCCGGCGCATACTAAGCGGTCGCTTGCCTTTCTGGGAACACCTCGCGCAGCCGGCCCTTTCCGTTCAGGAGCGTTTCGGCTTGGCCCTGACATGCATCCGCTCCCCCTGGGGGCCGAACAGGCTCAGGAACTCGACCGGCTCGTCACCGGCGGGCCCGAACCAGTGCGGCAGCCGGGTGTCGAACTCGGCGGCCTCACCCGGCACCAGGACCAGGTCGTGCTCGGCGAGCTTGAGCCGGAGCTTGCCGCTGAGGACGTACAGCCACTCGTAGCCCTCGTGGGTGCGCTGCTCGGGCTCCTCGGTGCAGGGCGCCTGCTGTACGACCTTGTACGCCTGGAGACCGCCGGGCCGCGCCGAGAGCGGCAGCGAGGTCTTCGCCCCCTGCACGATCGGCTTCGCCCTGACTCTCGGATCGCCCACCGGCGGAGCCCCGACTAGATCGTCCAGGGGCACCTCATGAGCCCTGGCGATGGGAAGCAGGAGCTCCAGGCTCGGACGACGGCCGCCGGATTCGAGACGGGAGAGGGTGGAGACGGAGATGCCCGTGACGTCGGAGAGCCCTGCGAGGGTCACGCCCCGGTCCTTGCGCAGGCGCCGAAGCCGTGGCCCGACACCGGTCAGCACGGCGTCGAGGTCGGGGTCGTCCTGGTTCTGTTCCTTCATGGGCCCTATTGCAGAATCGGCAAACCGCTTTGTCAATCGGGGACCGATCGCCGCACCCCGGAACGCACGGCGCGGCGGAGCCGGGCCCCCCGGCTCCGCCTGCGGCCGGTCCTGTCAGCGGGCGAACACCTCGAAGGTGACGGCGGGGCGGCCGCCGAAGCGTTCGGCCGCCGTCCCGGTGGTGCCGGTCAGAAACGCGCGGCAGTAGGCCTCCGGGTCCTCGTCGGTCAGCACCTCGATGTAGGTGCGATGGGCCAGCAGCGACCGGACCGCACGCTCGAACCCCGGCGTCGCGTCGACCGCGTGGGTGGGCCGGTCGGTGCCCGCCACGGCGACCCAGCGCACCCCGTCCCACGGTTCGAGGCCCTGCTCCCCCAGCTCCGGGAAGATCCAGCGGTTCCCCGCGTCGCCCGCGGCGTCCAGGACGGCGCGCCCGACGGCACGGTGGTCGGGGGTGTTCCACGCCACGCCTCCCCACGTGTCGCGGTGGTTGAGGGTGATCACCAGCTCGGGCCGGTACCGGCGGAGCGCAGCGGTGATGTCCCGGCGCAGCGCCGTGCCGTACTCGATCACGCCGTCCCTGTGGCCGAGGAACTCGACGGCCGAGACGCCCACCTCGGCGGCGCTCGCCCGCTGCTCGCGCTCCCGCAGCGGGGCGCACTCCTCCGGAGCGACGGTGTCGATCCCCGCCTCGCCCCGGCTCGCGAGGAGATAGGTGACCTCACGGCCGGCGTCGGTCCAGCCGGCGACGGCGGCGGCGCAGCCGTATTCCAAGTCGTCGGGGTGGGCGACCACCGCCAGCGCCCGCTGCCAGTCGGTGGGCATGGGTTCCAGCTGCTGTGTCATACACCGCAGGTTATGCGCGGGAGGGTGCCGGATCCGTGCATTCCGGAAGCGGTTCGGGGCAGGGAGGAAGGAGTTGCTCCGGTCGGAGTCCGCGTCCGGCGAGCCGTGTCACACCGGAGCGCAATACCCCTAGGGGTATCATGTCCGTCCGGGGTGCCCCGGTACGCACGTCCCCGGGCCGCCCCCGCCCAGGCGACCGAAAGGAAACCCGCTCGTGATCAGCCCCTCCTCCCTCTCCCCCGCCCAGGCGGCAGCCCGTCTGGAGGAGTTCACCGTCATCGACGTGCGGGCTCCCGGCGAGTACGCGTCCGGGCACGTGCCCGGCGCCCTGAACATCCCCCTCGACCGGCTCGGCGAGGCCCTGCCCGCCCTGAAGTCGGCTTCCGCCCGCGGTTCACTGCTGGTGGTGTGCGCCTCGGGCGTCCGCTCGACGCGGGCGTGCGAGATCCTCGCCGACGCCGACATCGAGGCCACGACCCTGACCGGTGGCACCTCGGCGTGGGAGGGCGACGGGCGCGGCCTGGACCGCCCCGACGGCGCACGCGCCACCTGGCCGATGGAACGCCAGGTGCGACTCGCCGCCGGTTCCCTGGTGGTCGCGGGCCTGCTGGCGGGCCGGCGTTTCCCGGCCGCGCGCTGGCTGTCAGCCGGGATCGGCGCCGGCCTCGTCTACTCCGCGGTGAGCAACACGTGCGGCATGGCGGCCGTCCTGTCGAAGCTCCCCCACAACCGCGCCCCGCAGTCCGGGGCAGGGCTGGACGCCACCCTGGACGCCCTCCAGGGCTGAGCAGGCACGCCCTCGGTCCGGGACCGGGCACACGGCGAACCCCCGGCCGAGGGCCGAGCGCCCGGCGGGTCCCGGTCCCCCACCCTAGGCCGGAGCGACCGGCGGGACCGTCCCCGGACACCGCCCGTCGCCGCCCCCGACGCCGCTCGCCGGGCCCGGCTCCTGGAACTACCGCTCGCTCTCGCCGCGTACGAGAGCGAGCAGCCGGTCCAGCACGTGGGGGCCGCCCGCCCGTACGCCGTCGTGCTCGTACTCGCTGGTCACCCACGTGCGCAGGCCCTTGATCGAGGAGGCCGTACGCAGCGCGTGGCCGGTGTCCACGTACATGTCGTCGTGGTAAACGGCGGCGGCCACCGGGACCTCGTTAGCCGCGAGCCTCTCGGTGTCGTACAAGACCGGCCAGTCGGTGCGGGCGGCGAGCAGTTCGGCCGTCTCGCGGAGCGGGCGCAGCGCGGGATCGACGTCGAAGTGCCACGGATGGATGCTCTCGCCCGTGAAGAGCAGAGGGCTGTCGCCCTCCAGCGCACGGGCTGCCTCGAACTGCGGGAACTCGGCCCGGACGCGCTCGGCGGCCCAGCCGGTGGGAAGCGCGCCCTGACCGTAGATCGCCTCGTGCATCAGGGCGTACAGCGGGTGCGCGGCGAACGAGTTCGCGCCACGGACGGCCTCCTGGAAGGCGTCGGAGAGTTCCGCCCCGCCCACGCCCTCGACGAAGGCGTTCTCGAGGAGGTAGTGCAGCTGGTGGCTGCCGTTGCCGGTGCCCAGCATGATGCCGAGCGACTGGAAGCCCTCGGGCGTCAGCAGGTGGCCGCCGCTCTCGGGACGGTGCTCGGCGAGATACGCGGCGACGGCCCTGGCACGCTCCACGTCCTGCGGATAGCGCGCGTAGTGAGCCGCGACCTTGCGCTCGACGCGCGGGTACGCCGCCCGGTACACGTCGTCGGCATGCGCGTCCAGCGAGGGCAGACCGCCGGTGATCAGGACGCTCGCGAGCCCCTCGGGAGCCGCGGAGAGGTAGTGGACGGCGCAGAACCCGCCGAAGGACTGCCCGAGCACGGTCCACGGCGCGCCCCCGGTGAGCTGGGGCCGGATGAGTTCGCAGTCGCGCACGATGCTGTCGGCGCGGAAACGGGCGAGATAGCCGGCCTGCTCACGCGGGCCTCCGCGCAGCGGCAGGGTCTGCCGGTTGGCCGGGGTGGACAGGCCTGTGCCACGCTGGTCCAGAAGCAGCACACGGAATTCCCGCACCGCGCGGCCCAGCCAGGCCTCCGTGCCGTTGAAGCGGCGGGCACCGAAGCCGGGGCCGCCCTCCAGGTAGACCAGCCAGGGCAGATCCTCGCCCGCCTTCGCGGTCGCCACGACCTCACGCCCGAAGATCTCGATCGTCTCACCGTTGGGCTCCCCGTGGTCGAGCGGGACCGTGAAGCGACGGTCGGTGAGGACGAGTCCGGGCTGGCGATAGCTGTTCAAGAAGGGCTCCTGTATCGGTGATTCCCGGACAGTTCAGCACATCACCGCGACCGGCCCGGGCCCGGCCCGGACAGGACCGTCCGCCGTGACGGCCACAGCCTTTACCAGCGTTTGCAACTAACCCGCGCGTGCAACTATTGTTCACGCCAGTAACCGTCGCACGCAGATCGGTTCGGCACCGCACTCACGAGAGGTTCCACCATGTCCACGGTCCCCACCGTCACGCTCAACAACGGCGTCACGATCCCCCAGCTCGGCTTCGGCGTCTTCCAGGTCCCCGACGACGAGACGGCCGCCGCGGTCTCCAGCGCCCTGGAGGCGGGCTACCGCTCCATCGACACGGCCGCCGTGTACGGAAACGAGACCGGCGTGGGCCGCGCGCTGGCCGAATCCGGCCTCCCTCGCGAGGAGCTGTTCGTCACGACGAAGCTCTGGAACGCCGACCAGGGCTACGACTCCACCCTCGCGGCATTCGACGCCAGTCTGGCCAGGCTCGGCCTCGACCACGTGGACCTCTACCTCATCCACTGGCCCACGCCCGAGCGTGACCTCTACACCGACACCTGGCGCGCCCTGGATAAGCTGCTGGCGGACGGCCGGATCCGGGCCGCGGGTGTGTCCAACTTCCAGCCCGCCCACCTGCGCCGGCTGCGGGAGGAGAGCTCCCTCGTACCGGCCGTCAACCAGATCGAGCTGCACCCCGGGCTCCAGCAGAGCGAGCTGCGCGCCGTGCACGCCGAGAGCGGCATCGCCACCGAGGCGTGGAGCCCTCTCGCGCAGGGGGCACTGCTGGACGAGGAGGTGCTGACCGCACTCGCCGAGCGGCACGGGAAGACGCCGGCCCAGGTCGTCCTGCGCTGGCACCTCCAGCTCGGCAACATCGTCATCCCCAAGTCGGTCACGCCCGCACGCATCCGGCAGAACATCGACCTCTTCGACTTCGAACTCTCGCAGGCCGACATGGACGCGATCGCCGGCCTGGACCGGGGCATGCGCACCGGCCCCGACCCCGACACCCTGAACTGAGCCAGCCGCCACGGCAGCATGACCGCCGCCGGCCGGCACACCCGTGCCGATCGGCGGCTCTCCCAGCCGTCGGCAGGCACACCTGTGCCGACCGGCGGCCTTCTCACGCCCTCGGGGAAGGATCCCGCAGGGGTGCGGCCGGAGCTTCCCGGCCGCCGCTCGCCCGCCGGTAACTGCTGCCGTCCCGAGGCCGTTCCAGCAGACCGGCGACCACGAGATGGCGCCGCAGGGCCGAGCAGTCCTCGTGGACCGTGAGCAGCGCGTCGTTGACCTCACGCTCGGTGTAGACCCGGTCGCGCTCGAAGAGCGTGTGCGCGAGGTGCTCGAGCAACTGCTCACGCCGGGCGGGCTTCCGGGGGATCGCCGTCAGGCGCCCGTGCGAGAACAGGGCGGCCACCTGGCGCGCCTGGCGGGTGTCGGTATCGGACATGCCGGAAGCGTCGCAGGCCGAGGAGCGGCAGGCAAAGCGTTTTCCCCCGCGGACAGCATCTTGACCTTCGGGCCGACCGTCGTACGGTGTGACCATTCATCACTCTTCCGGCTGAAGGCGGTCCCTCATGGCCCTGTTCGATCTCCCACTCGAAGAACTGCGCACCTACCGCAGCCGGTCGGTGGAGCCCGAGGACTTCGACGCCTTCTGGTCGGACACGCTGGCGGAGGCCGGTACGCACGATCTGGACGCCCGTTTCGAGAGGTGCGCCGACACCGGTCTCGCCACGGTGGAGGTGTACGACGTGACGTTCGCGGGCTTCGGCGGTCATCCCGTCAAGGGCTGGTTCGTCATACCGGCGGGAACGACCGAACCCCTGCCCGTCGTCGTGGAGTTCATCGGATACGGGGGTGGGCGGAGCCTGCCGCACGCGCATCTGCTCTGGGCCTCGGCGGGCATGGCCCACTTCGTGATGGACACCCGCGGCCAGGGCAGCGGCTGGGCACCGGGCGACACCGCCGACCCCGTCGGATCGGCGCCGTCGCTCGCCGGCTTCATGACCCAGGGCATCGGGGACCCGGAGACGTACTACTACCGCCGGGTCATCACGGACGCGGTACGCGCGGTGGAGGCGGCCCGTTCGCACCCCCTCGCCGACGCCTCCCGCACCGCGGTGATCGGCGCGAGCCAGGGCGGCGGCCTCGCCCTCGCGGCGGGCGGGCTGGTGCCCGACCTGGTGGCCGTGGCGCCCGACGTGCCGTTCCTCTGCGACTTCCCCCGGGCGACCCGCATGACCGACCGGAAGCCGTACCGGGAGGTCGGGGACTACCTGAAGACGCACCGGGGCCGGGCCGAGCAGGTCGAGAGGACCCTCTCCTACTTCGACGGGGTCCACTTCGCCGCACGCTGCCGGGCGCCCGCGCTGTTCTCCGTGGCCCTGGAGGACCTCACCTGCCCGCCCTCGACGGTGTTCGCCGCGTTCAACGCCTACGCGCACGCCGACAAGGAGATCGAGGTGTACGACTTCAACGACCACGAGGGAGGCGGCCCCTTCCAGCAGGCGGCTCAGCTGGCCAGGCTGCCGCGACTACTGAAGGCCTGACGGACCCACAGCGGCGGGAACCCCTTGACCTGCCTCGCGGACGGGACCTAGGTTTCCGGGAGAGAAAGCGCTTGCTGTCCGGCGAGTGTGCATATTTTCGCATCAAGGGGTGTTTGTCACGGCCAGCCATCCTTCGCACCGGGACCCGCTGCGGGTCGCGATCGTCGGCACGGGCGCGATCGCGCGGGTGAGTCATCTGCCCGCGTTGACCGCGCTCGCCGCCGAGCAGCCGCTGGAGATCGTCGCCGCGGTCGACGTCGACCCGGACTCGGTCGGGACGTTCTGCGCCGAGTCGGGCATCGCGCACCCGTACACCGACCTCGACGGCATGCTCGCCGAGCAGCGCCCGAACCTGGTCACTCTCGCCACCCCGCCCCGGTTCCACCGCGACCAGACCGTGGCCGCCCTGCGCGCCGGGGCGTGGGTGTGGTGCGAGAAGCCGCCCTGCCCGTCGCTGGAGGACTTCGACGCGATCGAGGCGGAGGAGGGCCCCGAGGGCGAGGGCCCGTACGCGGCGATCGTGTTCCAGCACCGCTTCGGCTCGGGCGCCGGGCACGTCAGGGAACTTCTCGCCCGGCAGGCCATGGGCCGGCCGCTGGTGGCTCATTGCCAGACCACCTGGTACCGGGACGAGGCGTACTACTCCGCTCCCTGGCGGGGCACGTGGAGCAGTGAGGGCGGCGGTCCCTCCATGGGACACGGCATCCACCAGATGGACCTGCTGCTCGATCTGCTGGGCCCGTGGTCGGAGATCCGGGCGATGGCCGGGCGGCTGGTGCACGACGTGGAGACCGAGGACGTCTCCACCGCGCTCATCCGCTTCGAGAACGGCGCGATGGCCACGGTCGTGAACAGCGTGCTCAGCCCGGACCAAGTGAGCCGGATCCGCATCGACTGCGAGCACGCGACCGTGGAACTCACCCACCTGTACGGGCACCGGAACGCCGACTGGCGGATCACTCCGGCCCCCGGGGTGCCGACCGAACAGGCCGATGCCTGGCGGGGCTTCGGAGCCGACGTACCCAGCTCGCACGAGGCACAGCTGGCAGGCCTGCTGGAGGACATGCGCACGGGCCGCAGGCCACGCAGCAGCGGTGCCGACGGCCGCAAGAGCCTCGAACTGGTCACCGCTCTCTACAAGGCGGCTTTCACCGGGGCCACCGTACGGGCCGGCGAGACCGGCCCCGGCGATCCGTACTACAGCGCGCTGCACGGCGAGGCCCCCGGGTGGGCGCCGGAGAGTCAGGAGCAGCAGCGGGCGGAGGTGACGGCATGACGAAGGTCCTGGACATCGACCACCGGCACGGCGACCACCTCGTGGTGACCGCGGCGGACAGCGGGGTGGAGCTGCTCCGCTACGTCTACGGCGCCGAGGACGCGTGGGAAGCGCCGAAGCCTTACATCCACCCCCTGCGCACCCTGTCCGGGCGGATCGTGACGGGTTACCGCCCGAACGATCACCGCTGGCACAAGGGCCTGCAGATGACCGCCTCGCATCTGTCCGGCGCGAATCTGTGGGGTGGCAACAGCTACGTGCACGGCGAGGGCTATCTCGCCCTGCCGGAGCGTGTGGGTTCCATGGCGCACGCCGGCTTCGACGAGGTGTCGGTGACCGATGACGCCGTGCGCTTCACCGAGCGGCTGACCTGGCATCCGCACGACGGCGAACTCTGGGCGGAGGAGGCGCGCCGCATCGAGGTCCATGACGTCGACCCGCTGACCGGGAGCTGGGCACTGACCTGGTCCTCGGCGATCACCAACCGGCGCGACGAGCCTCTGCGCTTCGGCAGCCCCACGACACACGGCCGCCCGGACGCGGGCTACACCGGCCTGTTCTGGCGGGGGCCGCGCGCCTTCAGGGACGGCCGTGTCATCGCGCCGGACGCCGAGGGTCCGGAGATGATGGGGCGGCAGGCCCCCTGGCTCGCGTACAGCGGGGAACACGACGACTTCGACGGCCACGCGACACTCGTCTTCGCGCACTCCCCCGAGAACGACCACACCGGGACGGGCGGGGAGCACCCGGCGCACTGGTTCGTGCGCAACACCCCGTTCGCGGCCGTCGCCCCGTCGCTCGCCTTCCACGAGGAGCTGGTGCTGGATCCGGGTGCGACCCTGACCCGGCGTTACCGCGTCCTGGTCGCGGACGGAGCCTGGGACCGCGACCGCATCGCCTCGGCGGTCGACGGGCTCCGCTGGTAGCGGCCGGGGGAAGGCGGGCCGGGCCGCCAGAGGCGGTGGGACACCTAGGCTTCCCGGTCCGGCCGGCCCGCCGGACACCGCTCGGCTCCCTGGCCATCGACCGGCAACCGGGCGCCGCTCGGCCCTTGCGCCGCCGGTCGGCATCCAGGCACCGCTCGGCGGCACCCGTTCTCGCCCGGCATCCAGGGACCGCTCGGCCCATCCGCCCTGGCCTGGCATCCGGACGCGCGGGAAGCCGCGCGCCCGGGTGGGCCGTGCCGGCGCTTCCCGTTCAGCCCTTCGCGGCCGGGGAGAGCACGAAGACCGGGATCTCCCGGTCCGTCTTGGTCTGGTAGTCGGCGTAGTCGGGGAACGCCTCGACGGCACGGCCCCACCACAGGGCCTTCTCCTCCCCCGTGACCTCGCGGGCGACCATGTCCTGGCGCAGGGTGCCGTCCCGCAGGTCCACCCGGGGGTCGGCCAGGACGTTGTAGTACCAGACCGGATGCTTGGGAGCGCCGCCGAGTGAGGCGACCACCGCGTACTCCCCGTCGTGCTCGACCCTCATGAGCGGGGTCTTGCGGATCTTGCCGCTCTTGGCGCCGCGTGTCGTGAGAAGGATGACGGGCATGCCCCGCAGAGTCGTCCCCTGCGTTCCGCCCGAACTCTCGATGAGCTCGACCTGCTCACGGACCCACGTCGTCGGGCTGGGCTCGTACTCGCCCTCGATCGGCATGACACATGTCCTCTCGTCGGAATGCTGCGGTCCTCTTCATCATGGCTCCGACAAATGCGGGGAACCCGCAGGAACACCGCCGGACGACCCTCGATTACGCGGCATCTCACTTCCTGGACAGACGTGAGACGGCTGGGCGGGAATCCGCTCACAGAAACCGGGCCTCTTTAGTCGGTTACGTCCATTTATTTCCGATATATCCCCTTGCCCCGCTCCAGGGCTCCCCGCCCGCAGGCCGTACCGTGGGGGCAGCGGAGTAAGCCAAGCCTTACCCCGCTGCACTCTGCCCGTGGTCGTCCGCCCTAAGGAACAACACTCCATGACACGCCCCGTCCGCGTCGCCATCGTCGGAGCCGGTCCCGCCGGAATCTACGCAGCGGACGCGCTTCTCAAGTCCGAGGCCGCCCAGGAGCCGGGCGTATCGATCGACCTGTTCGAGCGCATGCCCGCCCCCTTCGGCCTGATCCGGTACGGCGTCGCTCCGGACCACCCGCGGATCAAGGGCATCGTCAAGGCGCTCCACCAGGTCCTGGACAAGCCCCAGCTGCGGCTGTTCGGCAACGTCGACTACCCGAACGACATCGGCCTGGACGACCTGCGGTCCTTCTACGACGCGGTGATCTTCTCCACCGGAGCCGACGCCGACCGCGCGCTGGACATACCCGGGATCGATCTCGACGGTTCCTACGGCGCCGCCGACTTCGTGGCCTGGTACGACGGCCACCCCGAGGTTCCGCGCACATGGCCGCTGGAGGCCGAGAAGGTCGCCGTGCTCGGCGTGGGCAACGTGGCACTGGACGTCGCGCGCATCCTCGCCAAGACGGCGGACGAACTGCTCCCGACCGAGATCCCCGCGAACGTCTACGACGGGCTCAAGGCGAACAAGGCCCTGGAGGTGCACGTCTTCGGACGGCGTGGGCCGGCCCAGGCCAAGTTCAGCCCGATGGAGCTGCGCGAGCTCGACCACTCGCCGAACATCGAGGTCATCGTCAACCCCGAGGACATCGACTACGACGAGGGCTCGATCGCCACGCGGCGGGAGAACAAGCAGGCCAACATGGTCGCCTCCACTCTGGAGAACTGGGCGATCCGCGACGTCGGCGACCGCCCCCACAAGCTCTTCCTCCACTTCTTCGAGTCCCCGGTGGAGGTCGTCGGCGACAACGGCCGCGTCGTCGCCCTGCGTACCGAGCGCACGGAGCTGGACGGCACGGGCAACGTCAAGGGCACGGGCCGCTTCACGGACTGGGACGTGCAGAGCGTCTACCGGGCGGTGGGCTACTACTCGGAGGAGCTCCCGAAGCTGCCCTTCGACGTCACCTCCGGCACGGTCCCGCACGCTGCGGGCCGCGTGCTGAGCGGCGACGAGCCGATGACCTCCGTGTACGTCACCGGGTGGATCAAGCGGGGTCCGATCGGCCTGATCGGGCACACCAAGGGCGACGCCAACGAGACGGTGGCCTGCCTGCTGGAGGACCACGGCGCCGGACGGCTCCCGGCCCCCGCGCAGCCCGAGCCCGACGCGGTCGTCGACTACCTGGAGCAGCGCGGCATCCGCTACACCACCAAGGAGGGCTGGCACCGTCTGGACGCCCACGAGCAGGCGCTCGGCGCCGCCGAGGGCCGTGAGCGGATCAAGGTCGTCGAGCGCACGGCCATGCTGGACGCGTCCGGGGCCTGACCCCGGCCCTGAGTTCCGCGCCCCCGGAGCCCTCCGCAAGGAGAGGCTGCGGGGGCGCGGCGCTGTGCGGCGCTCTGCCGTGGAGGTGCCGGAACGTCCGGCGCGCGCACCCGGGGGGTCGCTACGCTGTGTCCGCAGCACCTCGCGTACTTCTGCCGGTGGTACAGGCTGCCGGCCGGTGGGCCGACCGGCCCCGGACGGGTCAGGAACGCCTCGTTCTCGCCTTTCGCCGTCGGCGGGATCTTTCCTTCGGACAACGGCACCTTCGCGGTGTCGGTGACGGTGTCCACGGCGGAGGCAGGCCGCCAGGGCCGCCTGCGCGCTCGACGACCCCGTGGTCCTGCGGGCGCGATCGCACGTGCGACACCTCCTCCTGACGGACGACCAGGCGTACGGCACCGACGGAGTGCGCGCCCGTCTCGCGCACTGGCGCGAGGAACACCCCGATTTCGCGCCGGAGTTCGAAGGACCGGGGGCGGGAGGAGTGGGAGGCCGCGACGAGGGGGGCGACGACGTCGCGGCGCGCCGGAGCAGGCGGGGCACGCTCGGGGCCATGACCCCCGGCTAGCCACGGCGGCACGCGCCGCGCAAGCGGAACGCCGTGATCCCGAGGCCGTAGACTCGCCGAATGGCCAAGTACTTCGACGTGCACCCCGAGAACCCCCAGCGCCGCACCATCACCGGCGTGGCCGAGAGCATCCGGTCCGGCGCCCTCGTCGCCTATCCGACCGATTCCTGCTACGCGTTGGGATGCCAGCTGGGCAGCCGGGACGGGATCGACCGCATCCGGTCGATCCGGAATCTCGACGACCGCCACCACTTCACCCTGGTGTGCGAGAACTTCGCGCAGCTCGGCCAGTTCGTCCAGGTCGACAACGACGTCTTCCGCGCGATCAAGGCGGCGACACCCGGGAGTTACACCTTCATCCTCCCCGCCACCAAGGAGGTCCCGCGGCAGCTGCTCCACCCCAAGAAGAAGACCGTCGGTGTCCGGATCCCGGACCACACCGTGACACAGGCGCTGCTGGCCGAACTCGGCGAGCCGCTGCTGTCCAGCACGCTGCTCCTGCCTGACGAGGAGGAGCCGCTGACGCAGGGCTGGGAGATCAAGGAGCGCCTGGACCATGTGGTGGATGTCGTACTCGACTCCGGCGACTGCGGCACCGAGCCGACGACCGTCATCGACTTCTCCGGCGCGGAGGTCGAGGTCGTACGCCGTGGTGCGGGCGACGTGACGCGCTTCGAGTAGCACTGGGCACGCCGGAGCGGCCACCCCCTGGGCGGTCACACCGCGCTTCCGGCCGGCCCGCGGAGATGCGCGCACCCCCTGGCGCCTGGTTCGGTGGAGGTGTCCGCTCCGTACAGCGCCAGGGAGTGATCATGAGCGAGCAGGAAGACCTGAGGGGCCGCGCACAGCAGATGCGCGACAAGGCGAAGGACCTCGAAGAGGCCGCCGAGAAGGCAAGCGACCCCGCCGAACGCAAGCGTCTGCACGAGAAGGCGCACCGGCTCGAAGCCCAGAGCGAGCAGGCCAGCGGCATGGCGAGCGGGGACATCTACCCGATGGAGTAGGGCGGCCGGCGCCCTCGGCCCGGCCCAGGGCGGCGCGCTGGTCCACCGGCGGCGAAACGGTGGCCCCGCACTTGCCGCACGGAGGGGCACGTGTTAATACCGGACATGAGGCGACATGCGATGAATACGCGGAGGGCGGGGCACGGGCTCCCCTCCCCCGCTCCGCTCTCCGCCCGCGTTCCGCGAGGGGGAACCCGTGACGTACATGAGGTGGCAGGCGTTCCTGGAGGCCGTCCAGGACAGGGGCGCCTATCCGTCGGCTCTGGAGGCGGAGCGCGCCTCGCGCGTGGTGCTGGCGCTGCTGGGCGCGCACCTGGTGGGCGAGGAGCGGGCCGAGCTGGCGGCCGGACTCCCGGAGACCTTCGCGCTGATCCTCCTCAATCCGCTGCAGGCCGCCGAACCGCTCAGTCCCGAGAGGTTCGTGCGCGCGGCAGCCGCCTGGATCGAGGGCGCGACCGAGCAGACCGCCGCCTGGGACACGAGCGCCGTGCTCAGCGTGGTCGCCGACGCCGCGGGCGAGGAACTGCTGGAACGCCTGCTCCTCCAGCTGCCCCCGGGCTACGACCTCCTCTTCGGCCATCCCGGCAGCACCTGAGGTCCAGAACCGGCAGGGGCCGGTGCAGTCCGGGGGTCAGCGCAGCCCGGCGATCGTGGCGAGTCTCCGCATGGAGTCCACGAGCGCCTCGCGGTCGTACGTACTCGTGGTGACCAGCACCTCGTCGGCGCCCGTGTCCTCGAGCACCAGCTCGAGTTCCGCCGCGACGGTGTCCTCGGTGCCCGCGACATGGCCGCACAGTCCGTCCTCGAACAGCCCGCGCTCCTTGTCCGTCATGTCCAGAGCCTCGATCCGCTCGGCCGGGGCGAGCGGCGGGAAGGAGCCATGGGTACGCGCGTACGCCATGGACCAGGCCTCCGGGACCAGCAGCCGCCGCGCGTCCTGCGCCGAACCGGCGACGGCGACGGTACCCGAGACGATCACGTACGGCTCACGGGCCCATGACGAGGGGCGGAAGGCGGCGCGGTACTCCTCGACCGCGCGTATCAGCCGGTCGCGGCTCCGGAGGTCCCCCACGACGAGCGGCAGGCCTGCCGCCGCGGCGATCGAGGCTCCGCCACCGGTCGCCAGGACGAAGGGAGGGACGGTCAGCCCTTCGACGGGGCGGGCGTGGACCTGGGGGTACTCCTGCTGAGAGCCGTCCAGCCAGCCGAGGAGTTCGGCGAGCTGCCCGGCGAAGTCGTCGGCGTCGCCCTTGCCCCGGCCGAGCGCCTTGCGGATCCCGTCGGTGAAGCCGACCGAGCGCCCCAGCCCCATGTCGATCCGGCCGGGGAAGAGCGAGGCGAGAACCCCGAACTGCTCGGCGACCACGAAGGGCTGGTGGTTCGGGAGCATGACCCCGCCGGTGCCCACCCTGATGGACGAGGTCGCGCTCGCGACGGCGGCGGCCAGCACCGTCGGCGCCGACCCGGCCACGCCGGGCACGCTGTGGTGCTCGGACACCCAGAAGCGGTGGTACCCGAGAGCCTCCGCCGTGCCGGCGAGCGCGACGGTGTCCCGCAGAGCCTGCGGACCGTCGTGCCCCTCGCGGGTGCGGGAGCGGTCGAGGAAGGAGAAGCGGGTCGATCCGATGCGTGGGCTCACGCCTCTTTCAACACCGCGGGCACGCCGGGATTCCCCTGGCGCGGCGCGAGGTCACGCCCGGACCGCCGTCCCGGCGGCTTCGCCCGGAGCGTCACGGAGTCCGAGCCGCAGATGTTCGACGTGGTAGAGGGCCTGGTCCAGCAGTTCGGCGACGTGATGGTCGTAGAGGGCGTACACGATCGAGCGTCCCTGCCGCTCACCGGCGACCAGTCCGAGATTCCGCAGCAGGCGCAACTGGTGGGAGCAGGCGGACGGTTCCATCTCCACCGCTTCCGCGAGGTCACCGACCGCGCAGGGCCCCTCCTGGAGTCGCGCCAGAATGCGCAACCGGGAGGGGGTGGCCAGGGCCTGAAGGGTCTCGGCGACGCCTGCCGCTCCGACGGCGTCCAGACGCTCGCGGGTGGTGGCGTTGCTCTGCTCGTCGCGTCCGTGGCCCATGGCGTCCATTCTACGGATGACACATGAAAGACTGTTCATATATTCCTGTACGGTGACGGGTAGCCGTTCCCATCGCCCGTGAGGGGTCTCTCCGTCATGCCCGCTGCTGTCATCACCCGCCCCTCGCGCACCGCGAACGCCGGTGCGGGCGCCGTACCCCGGCGTCGCACACGCGTCCTCGCCCTGTCGGAGGCCCGCTGGGCCGGAGCCGCCCTGGCGCTGTTCCTGCTCGCCCTTCCGCTGCAGCTCGCCGGGACCCCTGGCTGGGCATGGGGGCCTCTGTACGCCCTCGTCTACGCCGCCGGCGGATGGGAGCCGGCCCTGTCGGGGCTGCGGGAGCTGCGCGAGAAGGTCCTGGACGTCGATCTGCTGATGATCGTGGCGGCGCTGGGCGCCGCCTCGATCGGGCAGGTCATGGACGGCGCACTGCTGATCGTCATCTTCGCGACCTCGGGCGCACTGGAGGCACTGGCCACGGCCCGCACCCAGGACGCGGTGCGCGGCCTCCTGGATCTGGCCCCGGCCACCGCCACCCGCGTCGTCGAGGGCGGCGAGGAGAGCGTCGCCACCGAGGACCTGACGGTCGGCGACGTCATCCACGTCCGGCCCGGGGAGCGGGTCGGCGCCGACGGCAGGGTCGTCGGCGGGGCGAGCGAGGTCGATCAGGCCACCATCACCGGCGAACCGCTGCCCGTGGCGAAGGAGCCCGGGGACGAGGTGTTCGCCGGAACCCTGAACGGCACGGGCACCTTGCGGGTCGCCGTCGAGCGAGATGCCTCCGACTCCGTGATCGCCCGCATCGTGGCGATGACGGAGGAGGCGTCCCGGACCAAGGCGCCCACCCAGTTGTTCATCGAAAAGGTCGAACAGCGCTACTCGCTGGGGATGGTGGCCGCCACTCTGGCCGTCTTCCTCGTCCCCCTGGGCTTCGGCGACGACGTGACCGGCAGCCTGCTGCGCGCGATGACGTTCATGATCGTGGCCTCCCCCTGCGCGGTGGTCCTGGCGACCATGCCGCCGCTGCTGTCCGCCATGGCGAACGCCGGGCGCCACGGAGTCCTCGTCAAGTCCGCCGTCGTGATGGAGCGGCTCGGGCAGGCCGACGCGGTGGCGCTGGACAAGACCGGCACCCTCACGGAGGGCACCCCGCGGGTCACCGCCGTACGCCCCCTGGCCGGCGCCGGGATGAGCGAGGACTCGCTGCTGGCGTCGGCAGCGGCAGCCGAGCACCCCAGCGAACACCCCTTGGCCCGCGCCGTGGTGGACGCGGCACAGGCACGCGGCCTGACGCTCTCCCAGGCCGAGGACTTCTCGTCGGCGCCCGGCACCGGAATCGTGGCCAGCGTCGACGGCCATCGGATCACGGTCGGCTCCCCCGCCCGCCTGCTGCGCGACATCCCGGCGTCCGCCGGCGCCGCTGCCGTCCTCGTGGCGGGCGAACTGGAGGAAGGCGGCTGCACCGCGGTGGTCGTCCTGCGGGACGGCGTGCCGGTGGGGGTCCTGGGGATCGCCGACCGTATCCGGCACGACGCCGCCCGGACGGTCGCCTCGCTGGCCCGCCTGACCGGCAGCTCGCCGATGCTGCTGACCGGCGACAACCCGCGCGCCGCAGACCGGCTGGCGGCCGAGGCGGGCATCACCGACGTCCGCGCGGGGCTCCTCCCCCAGGACAAGGCCGACGCCGTGAGGGAAGGGGAGCAGACCGGACACAAGGTGCTGGTCCTGGGCGACGGCGTCAACGACGCGCCCGCACTGGCCGCCGCGCACATCGGGATCGCGATGGGGAAGGCGGGCTCCGACCTGGCGCTGGAGACCGCGGACGCCGTCGTCATCCGCGACGAGCTGGCCACGGTGCCCGCGGTGGTCGCCCTGTCCCGGGCGGCCCGCCGCCTGGTCGTGCAGAACCTGGTCATCGCCGGTGTGTTCATCTCCGTCCTGGTCGTCTGGGACCTCGTCGGCCATCTGCCGCTCCCGCTCGGCGTCCTGGGACACGAGGGCTCCACCGTCGTCGTCGGCCTCAACGGTCTGCGGCTGCTGCGCGATTCCGCCTGGCAGCGGGCCGCCCGTCAGGGCGGAGCACCCGAGCCTGCGCCCTCCCGGTCCGCCGCCTCCGCCGGCTGACCTCCCGTCACCGCGAGGCCGCGGGACACCCGCGTGGGGCACCGCTCAACCCGGCGCCGGCGCCCCACGACCCGCCGCCCACACCACCACTTGTCGGGCGCTATATCCGATATGCCGCTAAGGTCCCCTCGTATCTGCATCGCATGAGGGGACCAGATGACCAGCTCTCGCACCGGGTCCGACGTCCCTGAAGGACCCACCACCGCGGTCAAGATGTCGCTGCTCACGCTGACCACGATGGTGGTCGGCTCGATGGTCGGCGCCGGAGTCTTCTCCCTGCCGTCCCGCTTCGCCCAGGAGACGGGCGTGGCCGGGGCCCTGATCGCCTGGGCGATCGCCGGTACGGGCATGCTGATGCTCGCCTTCGTCTTCCAGACACTTGCCGTACGCAGGCCCGATCTCGACGCCGGTGTCTACGCCTACGCCAAGGCCGGCTTCGGTGAGTACCTCGGGTTCTTCTCCGCCTTCGGTTACTGGGCGAGCGCCTGCGTGGGCAACGTGACGTACTGGGTGCTGATCACGTCGACCGTGGGGGCCGTCTGGCCTGCTCTCGGCGACGGTGACACCGTGCCGGCCGTCGTCGTGTCCACTCTGGGGCTGTGGGCCTTCTACCTGCTCATCCGCCGGGGCGTGAAGGAGGCGGCGGCCATCAACAGGGTGGTCACCGTGGCCAAGGTGGTCCCCATCATCGTCTTCGTCATCCTCGCCCTGTTCTTCTTCGACGCGAAGGTCTTCGCCGACAACTTCGGCGGCGCGGACTACGCGGGCTCCCTCTTCAACCAGGTCCGCGGCACCATGCTGGCCACCGTGTTCGTGTTCCTCGGGGTGGAGGGCGCCAGCGTCTACTCCCGCCACGCGAAGCGACGGGAGGACATCGGGCGGGCCACCGTCCTCGGCTTCCTCAGCGTCTTCGCCGTCTTCGCGTCGGTCACCATCGTGTCGTACGGCATCCTGCCGATGGGCGTGATCGCGGACCTCCGCCAGCCCTCCATGGCCGAGGTGCTGGAGGCGGCCGTCGGGACGTGGGGGCAGGTCTTCGTCAGCGTGGGGCTGATCATTTCGGTGCTCGGCGCCTATCTCGCATGGACGCTGATGGCCGCGGAAGTCCTCTTCGTCGCCGCCAAGGACGACGACATGCCGCGCTTCCTGCGCCGCTCCACCTCCGCCGACGTGCCCGTGTCGGCACTGCTGATGACGACCCTGCTGTCCCAGGTCGTCCTCGTCATCACCCTGTTCTCGGACGACGCCTTCAACTTCGCCCTCGATCTCACCAGCGCCCTGTCCCTGATCCCGTTCCTTCTCGCCGCGGCGTTCGCCGTCAAGATCATGGTGCGCCCCGACGAACTGACGAAGGGCACGGGGCACGGACGGGACCTCGTCGTGAGCGTCGTCGCGACGCTCTACACCGCGTTCCTGCTGTTCGCGGCGGGGCTGAAGTTCGTCCTGGTGTCGTTCATCGTCTACGCCCCCGCCACCATCCTCTTCGCCATGGCCCGCAGGGAGCAGGGGCGGCGTGTCTTCTCCCCCGTCGAGCTGGTCATCTGCGCGATCTCCATCGCGGGAGCGGCGCTCGGTGTGATCGCCCTGGCCGCCGGATGGATCAGTCTCTGACCGGTCCGGTTCCGTCCGGCCTCTCCCCGAAAGAAAGGCAGCCCACATGTCGAACATCTCCGCCACGGACGCGCCTGTCAGGCACGGCGTCCACTCCGAGGTCGGCAAACTGCGCAAGGTACTCGTCTGCGCGCCGGGGCTCGCCCACCGGCGGCTCACCCCGGGCAACGCCGGCGATCTGCTCTTCGACGACGTGATGTGGGTGGACAACGCGCAGCGCGACCACGCCGACTTCGTCGGCAAGCTCCAGCAGGGCGGCGTCGAGGTGATGGAGCTGCACGACGTCCTGGCGCGGACGATCACCGAACCTGCCGCCAGGTCGTGGCTGCTGGACCGCAAGATCACCGCCAACGAGGTCGGCCTCGGACTCATCGACGCGACCCGTGCCTATCTGGAGTCACTGCGACCACGTGAGCTCGCCGAGTATCTGATCGGCGGTCTGGCCACCGCCGACCTGCCGGAGGAGTACCGCTCCGGCTACCTCGCCCTCGCCCGCGAGTCGACGGGCGTCCGCGAATACCTGATGCCTCCGCTGCCCAACACGCTCTACACGCGTGACACCACCTGCTGGCTGTACGGAGGGGTGACCCTCAACCCCCTGTACTGGCCCGCGCGCCACGACGAGACGCTCCTGATGAAGGCGGTCTACCGATTCCACCCGGACTTCGCCGGCAGCACCGTCTGGTGGGGCGACCCCGAGCAGGAGTGGGGCCAGGCCACCTTCGAGGGTGGCGACATCATGCCCGTCGGCAACGGCGTCGTCCTCATGGGGATGAGTGAACGCACCTCCCGGCAGGCCATCACCCAGGTCGCCGCATCGCTGTTCCGGCAGGGGGCCGCCGAGCACGTCGTGGTGGCGGCCATGCCCAAGCTGAGGTCCGCCATGCACCTCGACACCGTGTTCACGTTCGCCGACCGCGACCTCGTCACCGTCTATCCGAAGATCATGGACGCGGTCCACACCTTCTCCCTCCGTCCGAGCGACAGAGCGCCGGGGGTGGAGGTCGTCGACGAGGGTTCGACGCCCTTCACGGACGTGGTGGCCAGGAGTCTGGGCCTGCCGGCCCTGCGGGTCGTCGAGACGGGCGGCGACGTGTACGCCTCCGAGCGTCAGCAGTGGGACAGCGGCAACAACGCCGTCGCTCTCGAACCGGGCGTCGTATTCACCTACGACCGCAACACCCAGACGAACGACCTGCTGCGGGCTGCCGGCGTGGAGGTCATCACGATCGTGGGCGGGGAGCTCGGCCGTGGGCGGGGCGGCGGGCACTGCATGACCTGTCCGCTCATCCGCGAGCCGGTCGACTTCTAGGCCGTCCGCCGCCGGGCCGAAGCGCCCCGCCTGCCCGCCACGGCAGCGCGACGAAGTGGGATGTCCTTCGGATCGCGCCGTTCGGGCGCGATCCGAAGGACATCCCGCAACCGTCCCCCGGACTCAGCAGGCCTCGTCCGCCCGCGCCCGGAACTCCGCGCGGCTCACGACCTTTCCGTTTGCCCACCACTGCCCGGGCGACAGGCCCTCGACGTCCGCGCGCGTGAACCTGGTGAGGCCCTTGTAGCGCACGGTGTCGTCCGGCCCGACGACGAACCTCACCGAGTAGTCCCGGTCCGGTGCCAGCTCCGTGGCGGACCCCGCCTTGCCCTGCCAGCCGTCCGGGAGCCTGAAGAGGCTGAACTCCTGCTCGCCGGTGGCCGTTCCGGGCAGCTGGGCCGACCAGTCGTCCAGGGCCGCGGGGGCCGCCTCGTCACCCTTCTCGTCGCTCCTGAGGAGCAGGACCTCCCGGACGGGATCGTCCGAGCATGGCCGCAGCAGCGCCCGCACGTCTCCGTCCGGGCCCCTGCCTATGGCCACGAGCGGGCGCTCCGCCGGACTGCAGCCGGCCGCGAGCAGCACCAGGGCCACCGCCACGCCTGCGCGGGACAGTGTGCGCGCCGTCTTGTCTCTGCTGGTCACGGTGGCCCTCACCTCACTTCCGCTTCGATCCGCCGGTTACGGTACCGGCTTGCTCTTGTAGCCGCCCCAGTACAGGTTGGCGCCCTTCTCGAAGTTGTTCTCCAAGGCGGGGTCTCCGGTCTTCATCTGCGACTTGGCCGACTCGAGGCCGTAGTCGGCCGCGTACACGGCCGCGTTCGAGTAGGACGCCCACTGTTCCGAGTGCACCGCCTCGTGTCTGAGCAGATCGGGGCCGTAGCTGTCCGCGTACTTCTTGCCCTTGACCGCCTCCATGCGGGTGCGGATGCTCTTCTCGTCGTTGAGCCGCTGGTTGAGCCCGCCCTTGCCGTACGGCACGAAGAGCACGTCGCCGATCGTGATGGGCTGGTCGCCGGCCGGCGAACCGCCGTAGCAGATCACCTGGCTCTTGCCTGCCTCGCAGGTACCCCCGCTGTAGGCAGTGATGGCCATCGCGTTCGCGCCGTTCAGATTGTTCTCCAGGCGGCCCTCCTCGAGCAGCAGACGGGACAAGGCGCTCTTCTTGTCCACCCAGCGGAGAACCTTGCCGATGACTTTGCCCAACGGGGCGAGCCCGTTCCAGCCGCTGCCGGAGTTGGAGTAGGGAGGAGGGGAGGGCGCGGCCTGCGGCGAAGGCGAGGGCTCCCGGTGGGATTTCTTCTTTTTCTTCTTCTTGCCGCCCTTGTCCCGCTCCTTGTCCGCCGTGTGGCAGACCGGGTCATAGGGGTTGACGTCGCAGCGGGTGAGACCGGACGGGTCGGTGTACCCGATGGGGTTGTTCCCCGAGTAGCTGTACGAGTTCAGCCCTTGCGGTGCCATGGGGTCGGTCAGCGCGTCGGTCGACAGGAACCGGCCGAGGTCGGCGTCGTACATTCGTGCCCCGAGCAGTGACAACCCCGTCGAGTCGTCCTCGGGCTTGCCCACGAAGCCGCGGTCGAGCCCGTCGGGCAGCCCGGCGGTCGTCCCGCGCTGCTTGCCGAACGGTGTGTAGCGGCGGCGGGTCACCACCCCGGCCATGGTGATGACGAGCTGGACGGACGCCTGGCTGTCACCGAGCAGCCAGGACAGGACGCCGTTGGCGGAACCGTCCGCGGTGCGTGTCGCGACCTCGGTGTCCGCCGCCGAGTAGAGACGGGTCGCCTGCGGGGCGGCGGTGCCCTTCTTGTGGATCTCGTGCCCGTCCACGTAGAGCACCTTCTCCTGCGGCGAGGTGCGCAGCAGTACGTTCCCGTCCACGTCGTAGACGTATGACGACGTCTCGGGACCGGTGCTCTTGTTCTGCGTGATGCTGCCGATCCTGTTCAGCGCGTTCCACTGAAGTGTGGAGCTGATCCCGCCGACCGTGCGCGAGGTCATGTGGCCGGCGTCGTCGTAGCCGAAGGTGTCGGCTCCGGCGCTGGTCACCGCGTGCGGGCGTGGCTGGTCGGGGGTGTACGTCGTCTCGTCGGCGCTGTAACCCGGGTACGTGTAGTCCTTGGTCGCCGAACCGCTCGCGGTGGTGTCGGTGACCGACTGGATGTTGCCCATGCGGTCGTAGCTGTACTTGGTCTGGTAGGGGTCGGGGCCCGTGAAGTCCGACTTCGGGGTGGACTCGCACGCCGTGGAGGCCGTGGTCCAGGCGTCGGTGAGGCGGTCCAGGTCGTCGTAGCGGTAGCACTGCTGCTGGTTGTCGACGGTGGCCCGTTCGGCGATCGTCTGACCCGTCAGGTCCCTGCTGTAGATGTCCTCCTGGGCCTTCTTCGTGGTGGACCCGGTGACGACGTTCGTCGCGACGCTCCTGAGCCAGCCGGTGCCGTTGGTGTCGTCGTAGCCATAGGTCCGGGTGGCCTGCGAGCCGGTACCGGAACTGCCCAGGGACCGCGAGGTGAGCCGGCCGTAGTCGTCGTAACCGGTGCCGGCGAGGTAGGTCCCGAGCGGGCTGCTGAGCTTGTCCACACGGCCCTGTGCGGTGTAGCCGGTGGTGACGGTCTCGGCGGGCAGGCCGCCGATCGCCGGGTACCTCACCTCGGTGCTGTGGTCCGCCGCGTCGTAGCCGTAGCCGAAGGTGTAGGAGCCGTTCAGCCCGGACCCGTCGTCCGGCACGGTCATCGTCTTCGAGGTCGTCCGGCCGCGCGCGTCGTAGGAGTTGATCTTCACCGTGTACGCCTTGCCGCCCGCGTAGCTGGTGGAGACCGCCGCCTTGCCCTTGCCGCCGGTGGCTGTGTCGTAGCTGATGTCACTCAGCAGAGACGTGCCCTGCCTGGTCTTCGTCTTGCGCCCGAGGTTGTCGTACTCGTGGGTGAGCACGGTGTTGTTGCCGTCGGTGGTGGTGAGCACCGCGCCGTTGCCGTCGTAGGTGGTGGTGGTGAGGCCTGAGTCGGGTTCGTCGGCGGTGAGCCGGTCGCCTGCCCAGTTGTAGGTGTAGTGACTGGTGTTGTCGCGGGAGTCGTGGATGTACTTCAGGCCACCGCTGCGCGTGTGCTCGTACTTCGTGGTGTTGGACTCGGCGCCGATGTGCTCGACGATGCGGTCCGTCCGGCCGTAGACGTCGGTGTAGGTGTAGGTGGCCACGTTGTCGGCGTCGAAGGTCGTGGTCAGGTCGGCCCCGGTGTAACGCGTGACCGATTTCGCGGCCGCCTGGGGGGCGCCCTTGACCTGGATCTGGGAGAGCGTGGTCCGGCCGGCCCAGTCGGCCTCCAGGTCCGTGTAGGACTGCAGGTCCGCCACCGCCGGGTTGACCAGGCCCGATCCGGCGGCCTTGTCGTTGTAGAAGGCCGCCGAGGTACCGGCGACGTTGCCCGAGGAGTCGTAGCGCGTCGCCGTCACGATCCGGCCGGTGCCGGACGGTGCGGGCTCCTGCTGCTCCCTGATCCGCCCCATGCCGTCCCCGTAGGTGACGGACGTGGTGTACGTACTGCCGGACTGCAGCGTCTGCGAGGTCGCCTTGAGCGGGGCGCCCGTGGCGACGTCGGGGACGCCGGTCTCCGAAGCTGCGACCGGGATCTCGTAGGCGAACTTCATCGACGGGTTGCCGTCGGGGTAGTTGCCGGCCTCGGTGGGCTTGAAGACCTTGGAAAGACGTCCGACGGCGTCGTACACGACATGGGTGGTGGCGCCGTTCTCGTCGACCTCCTTCCACGGTTCGCCGAAGAAGCGCGAGACGTACTCGGTGGTGGTCAGCGGGGTGCCGCTGCCGGTGCCGTCAGGGTCCGGGCTCGTCGTGGTGATGCCGTTGACGGGCCAGGAGGTACTGGGGTTGAAGGAGGCGGTGGTCAGGTTGTTCTTGGCGTCCCAGGTCTTCACGGCGCGGCCGGCGTCGTCGAACTGGCTCCTGGCGGAGCGGAAGGCCGAGGCATCGGTGTACGTGCGGGTCTCGGTCGCGTTGCCGTCGGTGAGCGCGGCGTCGTTCCCGGCGAGCGAGGGGGCCCCGTCGTACAGGGTCACCATGTTCTTGTCCTGGTGCAGCGCGGGGTTGCCGGCGGCCTGGTCCTCGGCCTGGGCGGTGCAGGAGACGGTGTAGTGCCGCTCCTCGTCCTGGTAGACCATCCACCGCCTGGTGTGGGTGCCGTCGAGTTCCCCGGTGTTGTAGGCGCGGCCGTACTCGGTGCAGTGGTTGTCACTGACACCGGTCTGGCCCCAGTCGTCGACGCGCATCGGCAGACCGAAGGTGGTGCTCGCGGCCTGGTCGTTCTCGTACTCGTTCTCGACTATGTGCTCTCGCCAGGTGGCCAGGTCGTCCGTGGACGTGGACACCTTCTCCAGGGTGCGGGTCTTCTTCTCGCGTACGAAGCGGGCGTCGGGCAACCCCACGTACTGCGCGGTGTTGTACGTCCAGTACTCGTGCCACTCCCGGCGCTGCGCCTTGTCCTCGTGGTCGCGCTCGGAAGTCTCCAGGGTCTGCCCCGAGAGCCAGGCGGAGTCCGTCCACTCGGTGCCCTCGGAGTCGGTGACCTTCACCGCGCGGGTCTTGGCCGGGTCGGCCTTCTCGGTCCGGTCGCCGTCCAGGCCCCGGTAGAGCCAGTGGTACGTGGAATGCTTGTTCGACCCGGCGCCGGTGGTCACGAGGACCTTGCCGTAGCCGCGCCACTCGGTCCAGGACTCGTCCTCGTCCTTGGCGATCGGGTCGGCGCTGAACCGCCAACCGGGCGCTCCGTCGTACTCGTACTCGGTGGTCATCGCGGGATCACCGTCGGCGAGATCCCCCGGGTCGACGACGACCTTCTTCACCACGAACTTCTTGAACCAGCCGGTGCGTTCGCTCTCGGCGCCCTCGGGCACCCACTTCTGCCAGAAGCACTCGTACTTGTTGTCCGACTGGCTGGGCAGGTTGTTCTCGTCGCACTGCCTGTCGATCGCGCCGCTGTCGTCGGTGGCATGACCGTAGGTGGCCGAAATCGTGGCTCCGGTGTCGGTGAACACCTTGTTCACACGGCGGAAGCTGAGCTCGCCGGCGCCGACCTTGTTGTCCTGCCACTCGCCGTTGAAGTTGATCGTGGGCTGGGTGATGTCCCCGCCGGAGTAACTGCGCCGCTGGATGTAGTCCAGCCAGAGCTGATCGCCCACCGCGCCGGCGGGGTCCATCAGGGCGTACTTCATCTGGTACTGCCGGACCGTGTCCCAGGCGGCGTCGTTGTTGTCACGCACCTTGACGTTGATGTCCCACAGCATTCCGCGCAGGAAGAACGTGGGGTAGTACGTCTTGCCCGCGCAGGACTCACCGTCCTCGGGGCCGTCGCAGATCAGGTCGACCGGAACGTCCGGGTACGAGGCCGGCTTGGCGTCGATCGTCGGGCAGTCCGGTGTCACGTTGTCGAGCGGGTCCTTCTCGGACATGCGCTCCACACAGCGGTTGACGTGCTGGAAGTCGACCTGAGCGGGGAGCTGTGCGTTCGGGATCTGGGAGGACCAGCCGTAGTCGATGCGCTCCAGGTACGAACCCGCGTCGTAGGAGCGGGCCTTGTCGGCGGCGGCGACCGAACGGTAGAAGTTCTGCTCCTTCTTGTAGAAGTAGACGTTCTCCACCTCGTTCGGGGTGACCACCCGGTCCAGGTTCCAGCGCCAGGCCTGCTTGCACGGGCTGGGGAAGGACGCCTTGCAGGGCTCACCCGCGTCGTCGCCGACGACGGGCACGGTCAGGACGGAGTCGGTCTTCTCGTACTCGCCCGCGTTGTTCTTCCGCTCGGTGCGGCCCCAGCCGAAGTAGTGCCGGGTGCCGTCCTGTTCGGTGACGACCCAGAACTCGTCGGTGTTGTCGCTTCCGTAACCGCCGTTGAGCTTCTGCACCTTCCAGCCCGGGTCGCCCTGGAGGTGGAAGGACCCGGTACCCGTGTTGTCCTGGATCAGCTCGGACGTGGTGCCGTTCAGGTTGATGACGTAGACCGAACCGTTCGGGTCCTTCTCCGAGTTCGGCGAGTCCCAGCACAGGTCACCGAAGCCCGGGTGACCGTCCTGGGTGCAGTTCTTGTAGCGCCGCTCGATGTAGCCGACGTTCAGGTCCCAGCCCATTCCGGTCCAGGACGCCTGGTTGTTGGAGGCCGATGTCCGTCCGTCGATGTCCTGGCTGTTGTAGTCGAGCGAAAGTTCGGGTGCCTCGCCGACGGGCGGCTCGGGCACCTCGATCGGCACCGAGTAGGTGAAGGCACCCGAGCCGAGCGAGACGTCCCACTTGCCGGTGGGCGACAGGGTGCTGGCCCGGTAGTCGCCCTGGTCGGAAGAGGAACCGGAGGCGAGGGCGTACACGGCGGGCTCGGCGAACGCCGCCATGCCGGATATGCGCTCGGTCTGCGGGGCGGCCTCGACCGTCGCGGTCAGGGTCTGCGCGGCGGTGTCGTTCTTCGCGTCGACGTAGGTGACGTCCTGGCAGCGCCGCAGTCCGGGCGTGGTCGCCGCGCAGGCGGGCAGTCCGATCAGGCGGGCGCGGCCCGCGAAGTCACCGCCGTAGGCCTTGGCGAAGCCCGAGTAGTCGATGGCCAGTTCCACCGGGCCGGCGGTGGTGCCGCCGTCCTTGCGGACCACTCGGACGCCCAGGCCGAGACCCCCCACCCGCTCGACCTGTTCGCGGTCCAGGACCTGCACGTCGACCTTCGACGGGGCTTCCGCCGTCGCCCTGCTCGTCTTCGCGCTCTCGACCGCCCGGACCGCGACCACGGAGGTCGCTCGGCCACCCCCGGCCGCCAGGTCCACCGTGGCCGAGCCCCGCTCGGGCCAGGTCACCTCGGGAGCTCTTGTCGTCGAGGGCTCCTGGGCGGACGGCACCGGCGAGTCCAGCGCCTGGGCGGGCACGCTCGGCTTGTCACCGTCCGGAAGGTTCGCGGCCATCGCGGTCGGGGCGAGGGTCACCACCGAGAGCAGTCCAGCGATCAGCCCCTTGACCACCAGCGCGGACATACTTCGAGAACGTACTGCTCCCACGGAATCCCCACCCCAACTGCTGCTTCCGCACGCGCTCCGAGCCGAGAGAGAAGGGCCGCAGCACGAACTGCGCCAGGTGTTCGGCACAGCGACCGTTGACATTAGGGAAGGGCTTTCCATCATGTCCAGATCAATAAATGTGCACATCAGGCACGGAACTCACGCAATCGGGTTCCAGAACCTTCACTTCACGAGTACTCAGGGCCCCGCGCCTCCCCCACGGTGGAGGGCCGCTGGGCGAGCACGGAGACGGCGGACTCAGCCCGCCGGACCCGGACTCCCGCGACGGGGGCAGCACCTGATGGATAGCACCTGATGGATCATCAGATCACTTCCCCAGCCGGGATTCCTCTGACAGGATCCTGTCACCCGCGCCGGTATGCGCCGACCTCTACGTCATGGACGGTGTGCGCGGACCATCGCCCATCACCATGGAGGACCCGTGTCGCGCGCACAGTGGATCAAGGGAGGGAGCGCCGTCGCCGCGCTGGCCCTCACACTGCTCACCACAGGCACCCCTGCCGTCCACGCGCAGGCGCCCCAGGGAGCCGGCAGCGCGTCCGCCGAGGGGTCCCGGGCGATCTTCAACAACCCGCTCGGCACGGCCACCGAGCAGGAAGCCATCCGCACGCAGCTCCTGCAGTACATAGGCAGCAGCCCGGCGGGCTCCTCCATCAAGGTGGCGCTCTACCATTTCTGGGATCAGGAGCTGGCGCAGGCGCTGGCCGACGCCCACACCCTGCGCGGCGTCGACGTGAAGATCGTCCTGGACGAGAGCAGCGTCAGCTCGCGCCCGGACGACCCGAGTTACGGGGTACTCGAGCAGGCACTCGGTGACGACACCCAGCTCGGCTCGTTCGTCACCCTGTGCCCGGCGGGGAAGTCGTGTCTGGGACGGCCGGAGTTCGGCAAGTCCATCAACCACAACAAGTTCTGGCTGTTCTCCCAGGTCGACGGCGCGGCCGATGTCGTGGTGCAGACCTCCTCCAACATGTCGCCGTCCGCGTACAGCGCGTTCTGGAACGACGCGTACGTGCTGACCTACAACACAGGCATCTACAACGCCTACGGCACGTACTTCGACGCCCTCGTCGGCAAGAACTGGTCCACCTGGAAGTACACCAGCGCCAGCTTTTCCCCGTACAAGGTCTACTTCTTCCCCTACTACCCGGGCACCGGCAACAGCACGGACACGATCTGGAACACCCTCGACAACGTCACGTGCAACTACACGGCCTCGGACGGGACCGCGAAGCACACGAAGATCCGTGTCGGCATGTTCAAGTTCACCCGTCAGGGTGTCGCGGACAAGCTCGTGGCGATGAAGAAGGCCGGGTGCTCGGTGGAGCTCGTCTACAGCGAGACGGACAGCGCCGACAGTTCGGCCGACGGTGCCACGCCCGGCACCTGGGAGACGCTGCACTCGGTCTCAGGATTCGCCCCGGTCTGCTACAACGACGACCACGACGGCAAGGCGTCCACCAGCAACCGGATCATCCACTCGAAGTACCTCCTGATCGACGGCAAGTACGACGGCACCGTGAAGCGGGTCATGTGGACCGGCAGTCACAACTACTCGGGGCCCGCGCTGCGTGAGAACGACGAGGCGCTGCTCAAGATCGACATCGCCTCGGTCCACGACGCCTATGTGGCCAACTTCAACACGGTCAAGGCAGCGGCCCTGCCGGGAACCCTGGACGACACCCGTGGCTGCAAGGGCGTCGTCAGCCAGCCGGAATAGCGATGCTGCCGGGGGCCACCGGCCCCCGGCCTGCTCACCAGGGGCGTACGTACTCGGCCGGGCAGGCCGGCCGCGGGCTCTGCCGCGCGGCGCCGCCTCGTGCCGGCACATACCCACGGGGCTCAGCAGGTGCGGTACACGTAGCCCTTCTCGCCCGCCGGGAGCACGTCGAGGTCGCGCAGCACGAGCGAGATCCGGTCGCCCCAGCCGGCGCAGCTCTCCTCGAAGCCCACGTCCCCCTCGCCCTCGTACTCGATGGCGAAGACCCGGTCGTCGTAGGCGTCGGCGTACGCGTCGCACTCGTCGAACTGGGCGCACTCCTCCGTCACCGCGAAGTCGAAACCGATCGCGTCGTGCCGTCCGAGCAGATCCGTGGTGTTCTTCTGACCGATCGCCAGGCCCTCGTCGTGCGCCCGCTCGGCCAACTCGGTGGCGAATGCCGCGTTGTGAGCCTGTGTCAGCCCTCCTCCTGAGCGCTCGAAGGAGTCGAGGTTGTCCGGCTCCACAGCCTGGAAGCCGCTCTCCGCACAGCCGTCGATCCACTCCCCCACGATCTCCGCGAGCTGCGTACGCCTGGCGGCCGTCGAGGTGTCCAGGAGCACCTCGTCCCAGCCCTCGTCGATGATCAGCTCACCGTCGTCGTCACGCAGCAGCAGGTCCGGATGGGTGCTCTTCCACCACTCCAGCGCACCGGGCTGCGTCTGGAAGGCGTTCACGTAGCAGACGTTGTAGAGACCGGGCGCCGGTTCGTCCTCGCGGTCGCGGGACACCGCCCGCACCCCGTCCGGTGGCGTGTAGCCCCCGCCGATCTGATAGTCGAACCGCATCCCGGCCGTCGGCAGGAGCACGCCGGCGGACGCAGCCGGCCGCTCGGATCCCGCGTCACGGGGAGTCTTCTCCACGACCGAGCATCCTGCCAGCATGCCCGCCCCGAGGACGGAGACGAGCCCCGCAGCCACCGCGCGTTCAAGGCGAAGGAGCGGGGAAAGGACGTGGCGGGCCACACAAGTCTCCAGAGGTCGGGGACCCGGGCGACGGACCGGATCCGGAAGAGGTGCGCCCATCCTCCGTCACCGTCGCCGGGAGCGGCCCTCCGGGGGGCGGTGCGTCCTCGCTGCCCCGCGACAGCACGCCCGAACGCCCCGGGCTGGGGGTGAGACGCCGCGGCCCGTCGGCCGGGGAGAGGCCCACCTGCGGCGCGGCACCATGGAGGGCCGTCGCGCCGCAGATGCACCTGCTCGGGCACCTTGCCCAGGCACCCCTGGAGTGGAGCGTCAGCTCACCGTGATGCTGGAGCTGCCGCTGCTCCGATAGCCCTCGGTCGCCATGATCATGTAGTAGTTGAAGCTGCCCAGCGGCATCCCGTAGCGGGCCCACGCGTCGAAGTGGTTGCCGGCGGTGATGCTGCCGCCCGTCCGCTTCGACTGGCGAACGCTCCAGTACTGGTTGAACGTCTTCGTCCCCTCGACGGAGGGGGCGTTGACCCGGGTGGTCTGGTACACGTCGTACGTGCCGCCGTCGCTCGTGACCGTGCCCTTGTACGTCCCGGTGGGGCGGTAGGTCCCCCAGTTGTCGACGATGTAGTACTCGACGAGCGGGTTCGCCGTCCATCCGTAGAGCGTGAGATACGCGTTGCCGGACGGGTTGAAGCTGCCCGAGTAGTTCACGGTCCTGCGCGCGCCGTTGGCCCAGCCCTTGCCCGCGACGAAGTTCCCGCAGTTGGTCCACGAGGTCCCGTAACGTCCGCCGGACGCCAGGTTCATGGAGACCGAGCCACCGCCGTCGGTCCAGAACGAGTAGTAGTACCCGTTGTCGGTACCCGTCTGATTCGTCGTGATGACGGTGTCGGCGTGTGCCGCACTCGGCAGCATCAGCCCGGACGTGGCCAGCGTCAGAGCGCCGGCCCGGCCGATGAATCCCCTGCGACTCATCGGGCGGGTGGGGGTGTTGTCCATGGTCACGCTTCCTCCTTGTGTCGGCTCGTGGGAAGCCGGGTGACATGTGGGGGCACGACAGCCCCGCACCGGCCGGAGCGGTGGCGGGCGCGTATCGGGCGTCGTGCAACGCGACCGGGGGCGCGGCCGGTCCTCGTGCGACCGGCCCCCGGATTCCGGGTCACCACGGCGACCCGGGTCGCCGTCGCTTGTGGCCTGGCGATGCCGACAGTTTTGAACTGACCCCGTCAACTGTCAACAGTTTCTGCGTCTCTGACGAAACTGCCGGGCCTCACCGACCGGCCCCCGAGGAGGTGTTCACGCAGCTCACAGCTCATTCCTGGTGGCCGTAAGCAATTTCGCACCCCCGAATCCTTCGACCTCCCTCCTCATAGTCCGCGATCCTGGTGCCGAAAGTTTCGAACTGCTTTCGATCGCTGCACCGGCCCCGTTCCGCCGTCAGACCACCCCGGACCCCAGCGAGGCGACCTGGGCCAGCAGAGCTTCACGTCCGATGGCATCGGCGCGGGTGGACGGGACGGTGCAGGCGTAGGCCCCTGCGACCGCGCCGTACAGGGCGGCACGCCGGGGGTGTTCACCGCTCAGCCGGCCGAAGAGGAATCCGGAGGCGAAAGCGTCCCCGGCGCCGTTGGAATCCACCACGGGGGCGTGCGGGGTGACGGCGGGAGTGTGCGTCAGCTCGCCGCCGTACAGCACGTACGCCCCCTCGGCTCCCGCGGTGGCGACGACGATTCGCGCCCTGCCGCGCTCGGCGATGTCGCGCATGGTCCGCTCCGGATCGGCCAGGGCCGCGGTGGAGAGGAAGACGATGTCGGCCTGAAGGGCGAACGACTCGTGGTACGGGTTGGCGCCGTCCCAGTCGTGCAGGTCGGTGGACAGGCTCACGCCGGCCTCCCGGAGTACCGGCAGAGCCGCCCCGCACGGCTGGGTGATGACCACGTGCGCGTGGCGGGCGGCGGAGGCCAGGGTGCGGACCGTCGCCTCGTCGAAGCGGTCCGAGTCCCGCGCGCGGTCGGCGTCGTACAGGGACAGGCGCCGCCCGTCCGGGCCGACGAGATTGACCGCGCGCTTGGTGCCGCCCGGCGCGGGCACCGACGTGAGCGGAATACCCCGGTCGCGGTGGAGGGCCCTGACCAGGTCACCCTCGTGGTCGTCCCCGATCATGTCGAGGTGGTGGGTGCGCAGGCCGAGGGCGTGCAGCCCCACGGCGACGAAGTCCCCGCTCTGGCCCGCACGGGTTTCGATGCCGGGTCTGATCATGTAGCTGTCGGCGTAGGGAAGGGGCAGTTCGGGGACGTGGACGATGGTGTCCACACCCGCGCCGCCCAGAACGAGGACATCGGTGCTCTGCTGCATGAAGGTGATCGTGCCTCTCGGTCCGGATTGCTGGTCATGTTCTGCGGTCTGACGGCCCGGTACATCACGACGCGCAGGCCGGTACGTGCTCCGGCCTGCGCGTCGGCGACGGTGGTGTGGTGTCCGGCGGTCAGCCCGCCTCGGCTCCGACGTGGAGTGCCAGCGCCGTGTGGGCCGGCAGCGCGGCGCTGACCGTGCCGTCCTCGCCGACCGTGACGGTGGCACCGTCGCAGCTGTCCGCCGGCGCCACGGCGACATTGCAGTAGGTGCCGCCCGGCAAGGAGGTCGTGAAGGTCTGCTCCAGAGCCCCGTCGCCGTTGTTGAGCGCGACGAATCCCTTGTCGCCGCGGCCGAAGGCGATGGCGCCACCGCCGTTGTCCCACCAGTGGGTCAGCTCCGCGGCGCCCACCGCGTTACGGAATCCGACCAGGCCGGTGATCGCCTGCTGGGCGTGCGTGCCGGTCCAGCCGTCGGCATCGCTCGGCGGGCCGGCGTCCTTGTCGGACCACTCGTAGCCCGAGTACACGTTGGGTGATCCGTACGGTGAGGCGAGCATGAAGACATTGGCCAGCGTGTACACGGCGCCGTCCTTGTACGTCAGCGTCGAGCCGTTGCGTTCGGTGTCCCAGTTGTCGACGAACGTGCGGGCGGAGCCGCCGGTCAGCTTGCCCTCGGCGACGGACTTCAGCTGGGCGAGATCTCCGCCCTGGAAGGCGCTCTTGAGGTGGCTCCCGTAGCGGAACTCGTCCACGTCGCCGATCCCGGCGTACTCCTCGGGCTGCACCGCCTCGCCGCCGCCGTGGATGACCTCGGAGACCCAGAAGCCCGGGTCGTCCATCTTCGCCTTGATGGCGGCGACGTCGTCGGCCGCCATGTGTTTGGCCGCGTCGACGCGGAAGCCGTCGACGCCCATCCCCCGCAGATCGTCGAGGTAGGCCGCGATGGTGGAGCGGACCTCCTCCTTCCCGGTGTCGAGGTCGGCGAGTCCCACCAGTTCGCAGTTCTGGACGTTCCCTCGGTCCGTGTAGTCGCTGATGTCCGTGCGGCAGGTGTGGAAGTCGGCGTCCTGGAAGTACCCCGGGTAGCCGTACTTCGTGTACGCCGTGCCACCGGTGCCTGTCCCGGACCCCGCCGCCATGTGGTTGACGACGGCGTCCGCGATGACCTTGACGCCTGCGGCATGACAGGCCTCCACCATGCCGGCGAAGGCGTCGCGGTCGCCGAGCCGGCTCGCTATCCGGTAGCTGACGGGCTGGTAGGAAGTCCACCACTGGTCACCCTGGATGTGCTCGGTGGCCGGCGAGACCTGCACGTAGCCATATCCCGCCGGTCCGAGTCGGTCGGTGCAGGCGGTGGCCACGTCGGCGTACTTCCGCTCGAACATGGTGACGGTGACGGTCTTCCCGCCCGGCGGTGTCGCCTGGGACTGCCAGGGGGCGAGGGTGGTGAGGCCGACGACGGCCATGACTCCGGACAGCGTTCCGCCGAGCAGGCGGAAACGGTGCTGCATGTGCGGCTCCTTCGACATCAGGGCACAGGCGTGCCCTCGAAGACAGCCACGCGCCAGGCTGCCGTGGGGGGAACGTTTGGGAGCCTGCCCCGCTGCGCGTACCGCCGTCAAGGAATTCTGCAAGACCTTTCAACGCCTTGCGCAAATTCCTGCAGTTGCCGGCCGGAGCCACCCCACACGCTCCACAGAGCCGTGGCGAGCCGCACCGACCGACACCCGCGCTCCGCGTGAGGGCAGGCCCTTGCGCCCCGCACCCACCCTTGGCACCAGGTGGCACCACATGGCGCCACCTGGCACCACTCTTCGGCACGGCAGACACCACGACACGCATGGCACCACCGTCACCCAGTCCCCCACTGCAGCATTCATGCAGGTCAGAGCCGCCTGACGAGCCTCACGGCCGACTACACCCTCGAGAGGGTTGCGCGTGGTGCCACTATGGTGCCATGATGGCGTCATGGACCTCACCCCGTACGTCGACACACTCCGCCGAGAACTGGCGGTGGCCGCCGAAGCCGGAGGCGAAGAAGCACGCGAGCTGGCAGAGAGGCTCACCGCTCCCCTGGAGTCGGCGACTCGTCTGACCCTGCTCAACGTGCTCTCCGCCGCGACCGACGAGATCACCCGTGAACTCGCCCCGGGCTCGGTCGACGTACGACTGCGGGGCCTCGATCCCGACTTCGTGGTGACCCTGCCGCCCGCCGACAGCGGCGGCGCCGCGGAGCCGGCCGCGCCCGTCGAAGCACTCGGGGCCCCGGCTCCGGCCGACAGCGACGAGAGTGCGACCGCCCGCGTCAACCTGCGACTCCCGGCCCATCTCAAGGCCCGCGCCGAGGAGGCCGCCACCCGCGAGGGCCTCTCGGTCAACGCGTGGCTGGTCCGCGCCGTGTCGGCCGCGGTCGACAGCGGCGGCGGCCGGCCGCACACGACGGAGCGGTCCCAGACCGTCGGACAGAGCTTCACCGGCTGGGTGCGCTAGCCGCGCCCGACCCCAGCACGTCCACCCATACACGTCCCACCAGCGGGGACGCCCTGATGCCTCAAGAGGACGGGACAGCCATGCCTTCTTTCGACACTCCCGAGCCGATCTCGGCCACGGCTCACGTGGACGCCGGTTCCATCCAGTTCACCGCGGGCGACCGCGTCGACACCGTGGTCGAGGTGCGGCCCCGCGACCCGAAGCGGGACCAGGACGTACGGGCGGCCGATCAGACCGAGGCCACGTACTCGGCCGGCGTACTGACCATCAGGACGCCCAAGCCCAACCTGTTCGGCCGCACCGGGACCGTCGACGTCACGGTCGATCTGCCCGCGGGTTCGGGCATCGACGTCAGCGGGGCCTGGGTCCAGGTGCTCGGCGAGGGCCGGCTCGGCGAGGCCCGCGTGAAGACCTCGTCCGGCGACGTACGCCTCGACGCGACGGGTCCGCTGCGGCTGAAGGCGTCCCACGGTTCGATCACCGTGGACAGGGTCGAGGGAACGGCCGAGATCACGACCAGCTCCGGCAGTATGCGCGTCGGGCTGCTCGACGGACCGGCGGTCCTGAAGAACTCGCACGGCTCCATCACCGTCGGCGCCGCGACCGGCGAGCTGCGGGCGAACGGAGCCAACGGCGACATCGACATCCGGCGCGCGGAAGCCTCGGTCACCGCCGCCACCGCCCACGGCACCCTGCGGGTGGGCGAAGTGGTCTGCGGCACGGTCCAGTTGGAGACCTCGTACGGCTCCATCGAGGTCGGCGTCCGTGACGGCACAGCCGCCTGGCTCGATGCGCACTCCGCAGCCGGGCAGGTGCGCAACACACTCACCGCGTCGGGGACCCCGGAGGAGTCCGAGGACACCGTCAGGATCCGCGCCCGCACCCGGCACGGCAACATCGACATCCGCCGCGCCAAGGCCTGACCTGCCGCGCTTCAACTCTTCGATTCTCCCGACCACTTCAGCCTTCGCACAGGAGGACACCGTGCCCTACTCTGTCATGCCCACATCCAGTCAGGGAGACGACCGGCACTCACCGGCCGCCATCTCCGCCCTCGGTCTGCGCAAGTCGTACGGCGACAAGACCGTGCTCGACGGCATCGATCTGCGCATCCCGGCCGGCTCCGTCTTCGCGCTGCTCGGTCCCAACGGTGCGGGCAAGACCACCGCTGTGAAGATCCTGTCCACGCTCATCGGCGCCGACGGCGGCCAGGCACAGGTCGCCGGCCACGACCTCGCCGCCGAACCCCAGGCGGTGCGTGCCGCGATCGGTGTCACCGGGCAGTTCTCCGCCGTGGACGGGCTGATCACCGGTGAGGAGAACATGCTCCTCATGGCCGACCTGCACCATCTCTCCAAGGCGGAGGGCCGTCGGGTCGCCGCGGAGCTGCTGGAGCGTTTCGACCTCACCGAGGCCGCAAAGAAGCCCGCCTCCACCTACTCCGGCGGCATGAAGCGCCGCCTGGACATCGCCATGACCCTGGTCGGCGACCCGAGGATCATCTTCCTCGACGAGCCGACCACCGGCCTCGACCCCCGCTCGCGCCACACCATGTGGAAGATCATCCGCGAACTCGTCGCCGGCGGCGTCACCGTCTTCCTCACCACCCAGTACCTCGAAGAGGCCGACGAACTCGCCGACCGCATCGCCGTACTCAACGACGGCAGGATCGCCGCCGAAGGCACCGCCGACGAACTCAAGCGCCTCATCCCCGGCGGCCACGTACGCCTGCGCTTCACCGACCCCACCGCCTACCGCACCGCGGCACACGCCCTGCACGACGCCACCCAGGACGACGAAGCCCTCTCGCTCCAGATCCTCAGCGACGGAAGCCAGCGCGACCTGCGCACCATCCTCGACCGCCTCGACACCGCCGCCATCGAGGCCGACGAACTCACCGTCCACACCCCCGACCTCGACGACGTCTTCTTCGCCCTCACCGGCCCCGCCACCCTCCCCGCCCAGCCCGAGGAGACAGCCCGATGAGCAACCTCACCCTCGCCGTCCGCGACTCCACCACCATGCTGCGCCGCAACCTCCTGCACGCTCGGCGCTACCCCTCCCTCACCCTGAACCTGCTGCTCGCCCCGGTGATGCTCCTGCTGCTCTTCGTCTACATCTTCGGCGACACCATGAGCGCAGGCATCGGTGACGGAGGGGCGGACAGGTCCCAGTACCTCGCGTACATCGTCCCCGGCATCCTGCTGCTGACCATCGGCGGCACCACGATCGGCAGCGCGGTCTCCGTCGCCACGGACATGACCGAGGGCATCATCGCCCGCTTCCGTACGATGGCGATCCACCGCGGGTCCGTACTCATCGGACACGTCCTCGGCAGCGTGCTCCAGTGCGTGATGAGCGTGCTCCTCGTCGGCGCCGTCGCGGTCGCCATCGGATTCCGGGCCACGGACGCCACCGCCCTGGAGTGGATCCTCGCCGTCGGTCTCCTGGCCCTCGTATCCCTTGCCCTCACCTGGATCGCCGTGGGAATGGGCCTGTCCAGCCCCAACGCCGAGGCCGCCAGCAACAGCGCGCTGCCGTTGATGATCCTGCCGCTGCTCTCCAGCGCTTTCGTGCCGGTCGACGCGATGCCGGGCTGGTTCCGGCCGATCGCCGAGTACCAGCCCTTCACCCCGGCCATCGAAACGCTGCGAGGCCTGCTGCTGGGCAGCGAGATCGGCCACAACGGGTGGCTCGCCGTCGCCTGGTGCCTGGCACTGGCCGCGCTCGGCTACCTCTGGTCCAAGTCCTTGTTCGTCCGGGACCCGAAGTAGCGGGCAGGGACCGGCGGACAGCCCGTCACCGGTCCGCCTCCGGGGCGGTGTACTCCGACACCCTGTCGGAGTACACCGCCCCCTGCGTTTCCTGGAGGAACCCGCCGCACGGCGCCGTCCGCGGGGACGCAGAAACCAGCCCGCCCTGCGGACCCGGACACTCCGGCATACGCGCCTGGATGGCCGGACCGTCGGTGCTCCGTCGACTGACGGCAGTCGTCCGGCAGTCGGAGCATGTGGGCCCTCTGGCCCGTCGAGGACCGCCGTCCTAGGGTGCCGGCCATGGACTGGCAGACGTGGCACGCACAGTACGATCGCCCGGGCTCGTACATGGCTCAGCGACTGGAGGCGGTTCGGACACAGATCGGTGCCTCCCTGGACAGCAGTCCGCCCGGTCCGTTGCGGGTCGTCAGCCTGTGCGCCGGACAGGGACGTGACCTCCTCCCGGTGCTGGCGGACCACCCTCGCCGCGATGACGTGCGGGCACTCCTGGTCGAACTGGACCCGCGGACGCGGCGTACGCCGAGAAGACGGCCCGGTCTGCGGGCCTGGACCAGGCGGAAGTGGTGAGAGGCGACGCGTCCCTCACCGATGTGTACCGCGGCATGGTGCCCGCGGATCTCGTGCTGGTGTGCGGTGTGTTCGGCAACGTCTCCGACGAGGACATCGAGCGCACCGTCGACTCGTGCGCCGGACTCTGCCGAACCGGCGGCACCGTGGTCTGGACGCGTCATCGTGGCGCTCCCGACCGCGTGCCGCTGATCTGTGAGTGGTTCGAGACACGTGGGTTCGCACGGCAGTGGCTGTCGGACCCGGCCGCGGGGTTCGGCGTCGGCACGCACCGGTTCATGGGCGAGACGCAGCCTCTCGTTCCGGGCATGAGCATGTTCACCTTTACCGGATACGACACCCTGCGACGGGGCGGCGCGACAACGGACGACGCCTGACGGCCGGGCAGTCCCGGTCGTCGGCCCCCTCCACGACGGGGCGACGGGCAGCCCGGGGAACACTCCCACGTCAGCGGAGATCAAGTGACTCATGCTTCAGCAACTCGGAGGACATCTCGGTCGCCCCCGCTGGGGAATGGCGCGGCAGGAGGCCGGCGGCCCTGCGCAACTCGACGGCATGCTGGGCCAGCGCGGAGGAGGTACCGCGGTCCGCCGGCATGGATGCCATCAGGGCGAGCCTGTCACGCCAGCTTCTGCCCGCCAGCGGCACGGCGACCGCGTTCATCCCCTCCACCGATTCGCCCTCGCTTTCGGCGCGCCCCAGCGCCCGGATGCGCGCCAGCTCGGCGAGCAGGGCCGCCCGGGAGACAAGGGTCCGGCCGGTGACCCCGGGCAGCCGTTCCTCAGGGTAGAGGGCGCAGACCTGTTCGGTGGTGAGCTGAGCGAGAAGCACCTTGCCCGCCGCCGTGGCGTGCGCGGGGTGGGTGCGGCCGGTGTCCAGGACAGCACGGACCGGGTGGGACGACTCCCGGCCGTCCGTGATGATCACTTGATCGCCGATCAGGGCGGCGGTGCTGACGGTCTCCCCTGTCGCGGTGGCCGCCGCGTCCAGGACCACCTGGACGCGGTCCCTGATCTCGGGGCCGTACCCGGCCGGGCGGCCCAGCGTGACCAGTTCGGGTCCCGCGGAGTAGCCCCGGCCCGACGCGTCGCGCGTGGCGAAGCCACGTGCTTCCAGGGTGCTGAGCACACGGTGGGCCGTGGAGCGGGCGACCTCGAGTTCCCTGGCCGCGGCGGTGACCGACAGCGTGTCGTGGGTGAGGAAGAGGCGCATCAGACGCAGCCCGGTGTCCAGCGACTCGATGATGTAACTCTTGGCGTCGGCCACGGGATCCGGGTCCTCTCGGTCAGGCATGGGGTGCGCGTCCACGGTGCGGCGCCCGGCACCCATGATCCCGGGCCGGCGGGCACCGCGGAGCCGCTTCCGGTCCGTCCCGAGGCACGAGCCATCGGACCCTCGGCTGTCGCGGCCGCGGTCGGGGCTACGGAACAGCCGTCGCGGAGCCACACCAGGGGTGACAGCAATCCACCTGCTGATACGTGCTCTTGACCGGCCGTCAGCGCAACTGCTTGGATCCTGCGCATGAAGCGCTGCCAGGATCTCACGCGACGACGACACGTCGATCTCGTGCGTACCGCGGGCGCGCTCTGTCTCCACACCGGCTGACGACGCGGGCGGGCCTCTACGTGCCCGCCCCATGACGACGCACCGGGCGTACTCACCCCGGGTCCGATCCGCTCCGGGCCGTCGTAGCCGTGTGCCACCCCTGAGCCGGCTTGCCCCCGCGCGTCGTCGGCTCCGTGCCCGCACCGCCCCCTGCCGTGGCGATGCCGCCCGCACAGCCCAGCAGTCGGCCACGCGGCGCACTGCCCTGCCCATCTCGTTCTCGTTCTCGCCCTTCCGCCTGCCGAAAGGACCCTCTCCGTGTCCCGTTCTCCCGGCCGCCGCCGGACCACCCGCTGGAAGCCCGTCGGCGCCCTGCTCGCCGCCCTCGTGATGAGCTGCGCGGGCGCCGCCTCGGCCGTATCGCCCGCCTCGTACGGCCCGACGCCACCGCACAACCCCTACGCGGGCCCCGACGGCACCGCCACCATGCACGGGGACACGGGGTCCTCCGACACCACACCGCTGGCCGGTCCGGGTGCGGGGACGCTCGGGTCCTCGCGCACCGCGCTCGCCTCGGCCTGCCCCACCGTGCTGGTCGGGTCGGACGGCTACCCCGTCGCGCTGTGCACGCCCATCTTCGGCCAGGTGCCCACGGTGCATCTGCTCGATCCGCAGGACAACTCCTCCCTGACCACGTTGAAGCTGACCAAGGGCTCGCTGCTGGGCGGGGTGTACGCGTACATCGACCACCAGGACCGGCTGGTCGTGGCGGACGGCAGCCGCAGCCTGCTCCGCGTCGGGCACCACAGGACCAGCGCGGGCGACTGGAGTCTGACGGTCGACCGCAGCCTGTCCCTCACCTCCGTCATACCGGAGGACGACGCGGTCACCGGCCTGGCGCCGGACTGGAAGGGGCGCGTGTGGTTCGCCACGGGCGGTGGTGTGGTGGGCACCGCGGACGACTCCACCGGGACGGTGAAGACGCTGACCCTGCCGGCGGGCGAGCGTGTCGCGAACAGCATCTCCACGGCTCCCGAGGGAACGGCAGTCACGACCACCCACGCCACCTACCTGCTGAACACCGAGGACGGGACCCCGAGGGTCGTCTGGCGCAAGGCCTACGACCGGGGCACCGCCCGTAAGCCCGGCCTACTCAGCTGGGGCAGCGGATCGACCCCGACGTTCTTCGGGCCGGGGACGGGGACGGAGTACGTCGCCATCGTCGACAACGCCGACTCCACGGCGAACCTGAAGGTCTACCGCACCGCCGACGGATCGGACGTCTGCTCCGTTCCGGTGCTCCGGGCGGCCAACGGTCCCGGCAGCGAGAACTCCCCCGTGGGGGTCGGGCGCAGTGTCTTTGTGGCGGGCACCTACGGATACCCCTACCCCGCGGTTCCCGAGGGCGCGGGGAGCAGTGTGCCCGCCTCCGCGGACTTCGCCGGCGGTCTGTCACGGGTGGATGTGCGGGCGGACGGCGCGGGCTGCTCGCTGATCTGGGACAACGCCTTGCGCTCGGCCGCCGTACCGAAGCTGTCCACGGCCGATGGGCTCCTCCACACCGTGGTGCGCGACCCGTTGATCCCGGGCACCAAGGGAACGAGTCTGCTCGACCCGTTCCGCTACGTGCAGATCGACCCCGCGAACGGACAGGTCACCCACTCCGGGAAGGTCGGCGTGGGATCGCTGTACGACACCCTCCAGATGGCGGGGACGATCACCCGGGACGGCGCTTATCTGCAGGGCACCGTGACCGGCGTACTGCGCATCACCGCGCAGTGACCACGCGTGGCGGGCGGGAACCCCCTGCCCGCCACGCGCGCTCCCTCCCTGTCGTCGGCAACTCCCCCTGCGGGGAAGCGCCTTGTGTTGATTTAGGTTAGGCTCAGCTAACTCGATCCGAGGTGGGCTGGAGACGCGCACGGGCGCGTCGCCGTCACCTCGGCACCTTGCCGTGTTCGCGGGGCGGTGACCGGCTGATCATCTGCGGGGAGCACGCTCGCCTCGGCGTCCCGCTGGGGTCTGCGTGACACAGGACCCGGTGGACCCGGCGCGAGGTGATAGGCGTGACCGCACACCGGCGACACCAGGCGCACTCGGGCGGCGCGACGCACCCGCGAACCGGATGGGGAGAGAGATGGGTCCGCTCGTCACGAAACGCACCGCAGCGCATCCGGACCGCGCTGCCACCGCTTCACGTCGGCCGGAACGGACGCGCAGCGGCACGGTCGTGGTGAAGTTCGGCGGCAACGCCATGGTGGACGCGAGTCTGCAGCAGACCTTCGCCCACGACGTGGTGCGGTTGTGGCACGCCGGCCTGCGCCCCGTCGTCGTGCACGGGGGCGGCCCGCAGATCAACTCCATGCTGGACCGCCTCGGCCTGGAGAGCCGCTTCGAGGCGGGCTTGAGGGTGACCACTCCGGAGACCATGGAGGTGGTGCGCATGGTGCTGACGGGCAGGGTCCAACGTGAGCTGGTCGGCCACATCAACCGTCACGGCCCCTTCGCGGTGGGGATGACGGGCGAGGACGCGCACACGATGACGGCGGTCCGGCGCCAGGCCCGGGTGGACGGCCGCCCCGTGGACATCGGACTGGTCGGTGATGTCGTGGAGGTGAAACCGGGCATGCTTCGCACGCTCCTGGACCAGGGGCACATCCCGGTGGTCTCCCCCGTGGCCCGCGGCGAGGACGGACAGGTCTACAACGTCAACGCCGATCTGGCCGCGTCCGCCCTGGCCGTGGCCCTCGACGCCGAGCGGCTCGTGATGCTCACCGACGTGGAGGGGGTGTACGCGGACTGGCCGCGCAGCACGGCAGTGATCGAGCGCCTGACGTCGGACGCCGTCCAGAGGATGCTGCCCGGCCTGACGAGCGGGATGCTGCCCAAGATGGAGGGCTGCCTGCGTGCCGTCCGGGGCGGAGTACGTCAGGCCCACGTGCTCGACGGCCGGGTGCCGCACGCGGTCCTGCGCGGTGTCCTCGACGGGAGCAGCCCCGGCACCACCGTGGTACTCGGCGAGGGCTCCACGGAGCCGGGGCGGGGACGCGTGCCGCACAGCGGGTCCGAAAGCCCTCTCCACGGCGCCGCCGGCCGCGCTGTCACGGGCGCGAAACCGTAGCGGCGGACCGGGCCGCGCCGTCGCGGCCCGGCGTTCGCCGCAGGCTCAGGCGTCCCTCGACCCGGCGAGCGAGCGGGGACGCAGGTCGGTCCACCGCGCCTCGATGTAGTCCAGGCACGCCTCGCGCGTGTTCTCGTCGAGGACGGTGGTCCAACCGCCGGGCACGTCGGCGAAGGACGGCCAGAGCGAGTGCTGGCCCTCGTCGTTCACCAGGACCAGGAAGCGGCCTTCGGGGTCGTCGAACGGGTTGGTGCTCATCCGGCAGTTCCTCCTCGGGTCCGACGGGGCCTGGACGGCCTCGTCAGGGTGTACGTCGGTGCGTGGGCGGGCCCGGCCGGTACCGGTGCGGGACCGGCACGCCCAGGGTGCGGCGGCCCCGTCCGAACGACGGATCGGGGATGGAAGAGAAGACGGTGATTAGGTTAGGCTCGCCTAATCGAACGGGAGCTTAGCCTTTCAACTTGCCGCTCACAAGGAGACGTTCATGCGCCGCGTGATGGAACGGGTCTGCACCACGGACGGCAGGAAGGGACCGGTCGGCACGCCGAGCCGCAGCCACGTCATCCGCCCGGCAGGCAGGCCGTGACCGGGCCCGCACCCGGCCTGATGCCGTGCGCGGAGAACGGCTTCGCCGCGTACGGGCTCCGAGGCACCCCGGGCACTGAGGCGTTCTGGGATGGGGCGGGAACACCCGCGTCGGTTCCCGCCGGGGACGGCGGCTGGCTGACCCTGTTCCTCTGGCGCGGGTCGTCCGCGTACATCGACTTCGAGAGCTGGTCTCCACCCGTGCCCCTGCGCCGGTGGTCCGGCACGGACTGCTGGTACGCCGAGGTGCGCATGCCCCCGCGGCTGCGGGTGACGTACCGGTTCGTCGCCGGCGACGGGGCGTACGCGGATCCGTTCAACCCGGCCGGTGCGGGCGGTGACCGCTCCATCGCCACGACGCCCGGACTTCCGCCGCAGCCGCACTGGCCCGCCGTCGGCGCGGACGACGTCCTCCCGGTCCCGCGCACCCGCGTCCGGTGGGCGAGCGAACGGCTCGGCGGCCGGCGTACCGTGCGTGTCCACCCGGCGGGCGGCGGCGGACCGGTCGTCCTGCTGCTCGACGGCGACGACTGGCTCCATCTCCATCCGGCGACGGCGGCGTTCGACTCGGCGGTGGCCTGCGGTGACATGCCCGCGGTGACCCTCGTCTTCCTCCCGGCCAAGGACAGGGAGGCCGAGTTCGCGTGCGCGCCCGCCCTCTGGGAGTCGGTGCGTGACGAACTGCCGGCCCTGGTCGCGGAAGCGGGAGTGCCCGCCGACTGGGACCACCTGGTGGTCGCCGGGCAGAGCCTCGGCGGGCTCAGCGCCATGTACGCGGCCCTGGAGTTCCCGGACGTGGTGTCCCGGCTCGCCCTGCAGTCTCCGTCGTTCTGGTGGGAGCCCGGCGCGCCGGACCGGCCCGATCCGCTGGGCGGTCCCGTCGGCGGGGCCCTCGCCGCACGTCTGCGGCAGCGCCCCGACCTGTCCCGGCTGCGGGTCGCCTTCGACGTCGGCGAACACGAGACGCGCATGCTGCCGCACTGCGAGTCGGCCGAGGCGCTCGCCGCTCAGGCCGGTGCGACGGTACGGGTCTCCCGGTCGCCGTCGGACCACGACCGGGCCGGATGGCGTCACGCCCTGCTGAGGGACGTCGCCTGGGCGCTGGAGCGGTAGAGCGCCCGTCCGGATCATGCCGGGCCGGCGTGTCCCGGCCTGATCCGGACGGGGGCCCAGGTCATCTGGCCACGGCCCGGCAGTAGTCCGCGTCGGAGGCGAGGAGATTGCGATGGGTGTCCTCGGCGGTGACGACGCCGTCGTCCAGTACGAGCACCCGATCGGCGGCGTCCAGGAGCGCCGGACTACTGGTCATCACGACGGTGGTCCGGCCGCGCCGCAGCTTCGCGATGTTGCGTGCGATGAGCTGTTCGGTGACCGCGTCGACAGCCGTCGTCGGGTCGCGCAGGACGAGGATCTCGGAGTCGGCGGCGAGGGCCCGGGCCAGGGAGAGCCGTTGCCGCTGGCCCCCGGAGAGGTTCGCTCCGCGGTCCCGGACGGCGTGGTCGAGCCCTTCGCGGTGCAGGGCGACGACATCGGTCAGCAGGGACGCCTCGACGGCTTCCGGGACGAGACGGCTGGTGCCCGAAGGATCGATGTTGGTGCGGAGCGTGCCCGCGAAGATCTCCGCGTCGTAGGGGTTCACCAGCATGTGTGCGCGGAGCGCCTCGACCGACAGGTCCGCGATCTCCCGGCCGCCGACCCGCACCGTCCCTCCGTACGCCTGCGGCGGGATGTTCATCCCCAGGATCGACGCCAGGTCCGCCGCCGCCCGCGGCTGGTAGGCCGCGATCGCCACGAACTCGCCCGCCCCCACCTGGAACTTCAGCTCCCGCAGTGACCCGTACCGTACGCCGTCGATCTCCAGGTCCCCGCCCTCGCCCGGCTCCCGGTGGCCCGGCTCCGTGAGGGGCGGCGCCGTCAGCACCAGTGCCATGCGGTCCGCCGAGGCGCGCGCCATCATGATGTACTTCGGCATCTCCGAGAACATCTTGAGCGGCTCCATGACGAACTGGGCCAGCCCCACGGCCATGACGAGCTCACCGATGGTGATCCGGCCTTCGTACGCCAGCCACCCGGCCGTCAGGGTCACGGCCGCGGCGAGAACCGCGTTGAGAGCCAGGGCGGTTCCGGCGTACACACCGTTCACCCTGGCGACGGTGACCGCCTGGTGCTTCGCCTCCGTGCTGACCTTGCGGTAGGACCGGAACGCCGCGTGGTTGCCGCCGAAGCCGTGCAGCGGCCGCAGGCCGGTGATCAGGTCGGCGACCTTGGCGCCCGCGCGCGCCACCCTGGCCTGCTGTTCGCGGGTGCTCGAACCGATCCGCCGGGACATCACGCTCAGGACCGAGAGGATCGCGACGGTCCCCACGACGACCAGCAGGCCGAGCCGGACGTCGGCCAGCCCCAGCGCGACCGACGCGACCACCACCGCGACCAGCGAACTCACCAGCAGGGGCACCACCTCGACGATGTCGGCGGTCTGGTCGGCGTCCTCGGTGGCGATGGTCAGCACCTCGCCGGACTTCAGGTCGACGTCCCTGGCCACCGGCTGGAGACCGCAGGCCGCGACCCGCACCCTCCAGCGGTGCGCCTCGGTCGTGTTCGCCTTCTGCAGGACGCGCATCCCGAACCGCCACGACAACGAGACGGTCGTGATGATCACGGCCAGTCCGGCGATCGACAGGCCGAGCGAGCCGAGGCTGCGCTCGCGCATGGTGTTCTCGACGATCAGGCCGAGCGCGATGGGGAAGGCGGTCTCCCCCGCCTGGTAGAGACCCATGAGGACGGTGCCCCGGACCACCGCGCCGGCGTTGCGGCGCAGGGCGGTCCGGAGGATGTCGGCCCCGGGTCGGGGCCGCTTCGTGTCAGGCGTTGTCATCAAGATGGCGGGCAATCGCTTCCGGGGTTCGAAGGGTGAGCAGATCTCGGATGGTGATCACAGGACCGTACTCCCGGCGGAGCAGCCCGATCAGGCGCACCGCCAGCATGGAGTGACCTCCCAGGGACACGAAGTCGCTGACCGCGCTCACCTCGTCGTCGTCGAGGTCGAGAGCCTCGGCGAAGAACTCGCAGACCGCCGTCTCCGTCCCGGTCCCCGGGGCGCGCTCCCCCACCGTGGTGAGCACGCCCAGCGGCTTGGCCTCGGGGAGGGCCTTCGTGTCGGCCTTGCCGTTCACGGTCAGCGGGATGCGGTCGACCTGGGCGTAGTGCGTCGGACGCAGGAAGTCCGGCAACCCGGCACCCGCCTCGGCGGCGACGGTGGCCAGGTCGGAGCCGCTCAGCACGAGGTAGGCGGCCAGCCTGTACGCCCCGTCGACCTGGGGGTCGGGCTGGGCCACCGCGGCGGCGAACCGCACCGCCGGATGGGCCGCGAACACGGCCTCCACCTCGCCCGGTTCGACCCGGTGGCCACGGATCTTGACCTGCTGGTCTGTGCGGCCGAGGTACATGAGGTTCCCGTCGGGCCGTCGCACGACGAGGTCCCCGGTGCGGTACATACGCTCGCCGGGCTCACCGAACGGGCACGCGACGAAGCGGTGCGCGGTCTGGGCGGGCTGCCCGAGATAGCCGCGCGCGATGCCGATGCCCGAGACGTACAGCTCGCCCGGCACCCCGTCCGGCAGAGGCCTCAGCCATGGGTCGAGCACGTACACGTCGGTGTTGTCGATGGCCACCCCCACCACCGGGTCCTGGCATTCGAAGGTGCCGACGCCCAGGGTGTTGATGGTGTACTCGGTGGGCCCGTACAGGTTGTAGCCGGCCGTCCCCTCGGTCTCGGCGAGCCGCTGCCACAGCCCCGGGGTGACGGCCTCGCCGCCCAGCAGCACCAGCGCGGGCCGCCGCCCGGGGTCGTCGAGCAGCCCTTCGGCGACGAGCTGCTGCGCGTAGGTCGGGGTCACGTTGATGACGTCGATCCTGTGCTCGGCGCAGTATTCGACGAGCCGGGGTGCGTCGCGGCGCAGTTCCTCGTCGCAGATGTGCACCTCATGGCCGTCGGCGAGCCAGAGGAGCTCCTCCCACGACATGTCGAACGCGAAGGACACCGTGTGCGCGATCCGGAACACGCGGTGCCCGTGGTCCGCCAGTACCGGCTCGAAGATGCGTCGCTGATGGTTGATCAGCATGTTGGTGAGCCCGGCGTACTCGGTCACCACCCCCTTGGGTCTGCCGGTCGATCCGGAGGTGTAGATCGTGTACGCGGGGTGCCGCAGCCGGTCGGGAGAGTCCGGCTCGAACGTCACGAACGGCTCGGCCCGCGGCAGAGGGCGGTCGAGTTCGATCAGGTCGCCGGTCAGCCGGTGCGCCACGGAGCTCACGGTGAGGATCACGTCCGGGCGCGCGCCGTCGACGATCGAGGCGATCCGCTCGTCCGGGTGGTCCAGTTCCAGCGGCACGTACGCCGCCCCGACGCGCAGTACGGCGAAGAGCGCCACGATCGAGTCGAGGGAGCGGGGCACGGCGAGGCCCACGGTCCGCTCCGGGCCGATGCCGCGTCCGGCGAGTACGCCCGCCACGGCGCGGCTGCGGTCCCGCAGCTGCGCGAAGGTCATGACCGACCCGTGGGCGACGAGGGCCACACGCCCGGGGTCGCGGTCCGCCGCCAGGTCGAACCGGTCGACGACCGTGTCCGTGCCGATGCCGGTGCGTTCGCCGGGTTCCGGGACCGGTGCGAGACCGGGCAGGGCGCCGACCGGCCCGGTGGTCCGGGCCAGGTCGTCCAGGACGCGCAGGTAGTCGTCGACGAGCTTGCGGGCCTTCCCCGCGTCGCCGTCGCGGTATTCCAGCTTGACCGTCAGGCGGTCGCCGGGGGTGACCACCCAGGTGAACGGGTAGTGCGTCGAGTCGTCCGCCTTCACCGAGGTGATGCCGTGCCTGGCGTTCATCTCGGCGAAGGCGTCCATGTCCAGGAAGTTCTGGAGCACGAAGAGGTTGTCGAAGAGGTCGTCGTGCCCGCCGGCCCGCTGGATCTCCCCCAGTCCCAGGTGCTCGTGTTCCATCGCGTCGACCCTGGCCGTCTGCACGGCCGACAGGTAGGCCCCGACCGAGTCGTCCGGACGCGCCCGCGTCCACATCGGCACGGTGTTGAGGAGCACGCCGACGATGCCGGAGAGTCCCTCTCCCTCCCTGCCGGAGACCGTCACGCCGAACACCGCGTCGCTGCGGCCCGTGTGCGCGCCCAGCAGGAGACCGAGGGCTCCGGTCAGCACCGAGTTCAGCGTGACGCCGTGCGCCTTGGCGGCTTCCCGCACCAGGTCCGACTGTTCGGCGGACAGCGTGCGGACGAGTGCGCGCGGCAGCTCGTCCGGGAAGGACGGGCGCTCCCCGGCCAGCAGCGTGGGTCCGCCGAGGCCGGCCAGGTGGTCGGCCCAGAAGCGCTCCGAGACGGCGTCGTCCTTGGCGGCCAGGGTCCGTGCGTGGTCCTCGAAGCCGGGCGTCGCCGGGACCGCGTGCAGTTCCTCGCCGGCGAGGAGGGCCCGGTACGCGTCGAAGAGGTCCCGCAGCAGGATCTCGCGGGACCAGCCGTCCCACAGCAGCAGGTGGTAGCTCAGCAGCAGACCGTCGCGTCCGCCGGGGAGCCGTACCACCGTCAGCCGGATCAGCGGCGGTTCGCCCGGGTCGAATCCCGTGTCGCGGTCACGGGAGCGCAGGGCGTCGACCTCCCTGTCCGTGGCCAGCCGGACCGTACGGACGTCGACACGCCGGCCCGGCCTGAGCACCTGGACGGGATTTCCGTGGTCGTCGGTGGTGAAGCCCGCACCCACGACCGGGTGCCGCGCGATCACGTACGCCATCGCCCCGGCCAGTGCGTCGGCGTCCAGGCGCCGGTCGAAGGAGAAGTAGCTCTGCGCGACGTAGTGGCCCGCCGGGCCGGCCATCTGGGCCTGGAAGAACAGGCCGCGCTGGAGCGGGGTCACCGGTGCCGTGCGCTCGGCGGTCGTGGTGGCGTCCGCGAGGCGTTCCAGCGCGCTCCGCCAGTGCTCGGTCACCTCGTCCGGGATGCCGTCGGCGAGCGTGAAGGCCGCGTGCAGGGCACCGGTCGTCTCGTCGGTCCAGGCGTTGACCTCGACGGCGTACGGGCTGCCCTGGTCGCCGCCGGTGATGTGCGGGGTCTGGGTCTCGCCGCCCCGGCCCAGATAGTTGAACAGCACCTGGGGGCGGGCGGTCAGCAGCGGGGCGGTCTGCGGGTTGAGGTGGCGCAGCTGTCCGTAGGCGAGGTGCCCGAGCTCGTCGGGCTGGCGCTCGACGAGCTCGCGTGCCGCCGCCACGGGGTCGGTGTGCGCGGTGAGGCGCACGGGGGCGATCGAGGTGAACCAGCCGACCGTACGCGTGTAGTCGTGGCCCTCCCGTACCGGGACCCTGCCGTGCCTCTCCAGATCGATCGCGAGATCGGTGGGGGTGGTCTGGATCCGGGTGAGCGCGGTGCGCAGCGCGCCGCAGAGGAGCTCGGTCGGCCCGATGCCGAGGACGGCGGGCACGGTGCGGGTCAGACGGTCGCCCACCTCGGGCGGGAGGACGACCGTCGTCTGGCGCAGGTTCCCGGTTGCGGGGAGCAGCGGGGGCGCCTGGAGGGTGGTGATCCAGTGCCCGAGGCTCTCGGTGACGTGCCCGGACCCGGCGCTCAGGGCTTCGGCGTACGCGGCGTAGGGCGTGGTCGGCGCCGGCGGCGTCGCCCCGCGCATCGCGGCGGCGAGGTCGTCCAGCAGGATCAGCCAGGAGACGGCGTCGACGGCCAGGTGGTGTGCGGTGACCACGAGGGTCCGGCTCGCTTCGAGCCAGGTGAAGGCGATGACGTCGCCGGATTCGGGGTCGAGTCGGTCGGCGGCCTCGTTGGCGGCGGTGGCGGCGTCGGCCGTGCCCGCGCTCCGGACCACGGTGACCTGGCGGGCCGGTTCGGTGCGCAGTGCCCAGACCCCGTGCGTCATGTGCAGCCGCAGCCGCAGCGCCGGGTGTGCCGCCACGACCGCGTTCGCGGCGCGCTCGGCGTCGGCGAAGCCCGTGTCCTCGGCCGCCACCAGGGTCCTCGCCTGGGCGAACCGGGCGAGCGATCCGCCCAGTTCCCGCTGACGCAGGATGATCGGTGTGGGCGTCAGCGGCCCGTCCTCGCGGACGGGTTCGGGGGCCGTGTCCTGCGGTGCGCGCGCCGCCTGATGTCCGGCGAGCGCCCGCGGTGTCCTGAGGAGGAACACATCACGTGGCGCGATCCGCAGTCCGAGGGCCCGGGCCCGGTTGATCACCGTGATGGCGACGATGCTGTCGCCGCCCGCCATGAAGAAGTCGGTGTCGGCGTCCACGGTGCCGGAGCCCGGCAGGGCGTCGGCGAAGATGCCTACGAGCGCGTCGAGCGCGGCGTCGCCGGCGGTGGCGGCGGTGGCGGGCTGGGTGACGTCCTGTGCGGCACGCTCGGTCAGGGCCTTGCGGTCCAGCTTGCCGTTGACGGTCAGCGGCAGGGCGTCCACCGTCAGCACCCGGCCGGGCACCATGTGCGCGGGCAGCTTCGCGGACAGGACGGCCGTGAGGTCGCCGGGCACGCGCCCCACGAGGTGGGCGACGAGATGGTCTGCCTCGGGTGCCACGGTGACGGCCACGTCGACCACACCGTCGAGCTCGCGGATCGCGGACTCGACCTCTCCCGGTTCGATCCGGAAGCCCTTGAGCTGCACCTGGTCGTCGGCGCGTCCGGTGAACTCCAGCTCGCCGCCCAGCGTGCGGCGGGCGAGGTCGCCTGTGTGGTACATCCGTGAGCCGTCCCCGGTGAACGGGTTCGCCACGAACCGGCCGGCGGTGAGCCCCGGCCGGCCCAGGTAGCCGAGCGACACCTGGTCGCCCGCCACGTAGATGGCGCCGACCCGGCCGGGCGGTACGGGGCGCAGCCGGTCGTCGAGCAGATAGGTGACCAGACCGGGCAGCGGACCGCCGATCGGGCTGACGACGCCGTCGAAGTCCTCGTCGGTGAGCACCCGGTGGGTGACGTGGACGGTGGTCTCGGTGATGCCGTACATGTTGACCAGTTCGGGGGAACCGGTGCCGTGCCGCTCGACCCAGCCGCGCAGCCGAGCGAGGTCCAGCGCCTCGCCGCCGAAGATGACGCGGCGCAGAGCGGTGAGGGGTTCACCGGCGTGCCGGTCGGCCTCGATGAACCGGTGGAAGGCCGAGGGGGTCTGGTTGAGGACGGTCACCCCGCGCTCGCGGACCAGCCGGTGGAAGTCCACCGGGGAGCGGGTGAGGGCGTAGTCGGGTACGAGCAGCTCGGCGCCGTTGGTGAGCGCGCCCCACAGCTCCCATACGGCGAAGTCGAAGGAGTAGGAGTGGAACTGGACCCAGACGTCGTGCGGTCCGAAGTCCATGAGGGACTGTGTTTCGGCGAGCAGTGTCACGACGCTGGAGTGCGGGACGACGACGCCCTTGGGCCTGCCGGTCGAGCCGGACGTGTAGATGACGTAGGCGGGGTCGTGCCATCCGGCCTCGGGCGCGGCGGCGGGCAGCGCCGGTTCGTCGTGCCGGGTGGGCTCCTCACCGGCCACGAGGACGCGCGCCGCCGGCACGCACCGGTCGAGCAGTGCCGTGAACCGGTCCCGCTCCCCCGGGGCGACGAGGACCACCTGTGGGGCGGAGTCGGCGAGGATGTACTCGAGCCGTTCGTCCGGGTAGGCCAGATCCAGCGGTACGTAGGCGGCGCCCGCGCTGACGACGGCGATCAGGGCGACGACCTGGTCGAGGGAGCGCGGCACGGCGACGGCGACCCGCCGGCCCGGTCCGGCTCCAGCGGCGCGCAGGGTCTCGGCCAGGTGGTTCTTCGCGTCCGCCAGCTCGGCGTACGTCAGCGAGCTGGTCCCGCCGTCGAGGGCGCACAGGGTGACGGCGAGGGAGTCCGGGTCTCGCTCCGCGACGGTGTCGAACAGCCGGTCCAACGTCGTCGGTGTGACCCGCCCGTGCTCCCTGGCGGGGCGGGGCGCCAGCTCGTCGACGTGGGCTTCCGGCCGGGTGAGCAGAGCGTCGAGGGCCGAGGTGAACGTACCCAGGATCGCCCGGGCGCCCGCCTCGCGCAGCAACGCGGCGTCGTAGATCAGGTTGAAGCGCGGACGGCCCTCGGGGTCGCGCTCGACCACCAGGGTGAGGGGGTAGTGGGGAGCGCCCTCGTTCACCAGGCCGGTGATCACCACTTCGTCGTCCGGTCCGCGCAGCTCCGCGAGGTCGGTCGCGACGTCGAAGACCACGAGGGTGTCGAAGAGGGATCCGCCGTCGGCCCGACGGCCGGTCCTCGCCAGCGAGACGTGCTGGTGCGGGAGCACGGCGCTCTGGTGCTCCCGCACGGAGGCGAGCAGCTCACGCGCCGTGGTGCCGGCTCCCCAACGGGCGCGCACGGGGATGGTGTTGATGAACAGGCCCACCATGTCCCCGATGCCGGGCACCTCCGCGTCACGCCCCGAGACGGTCGAGCCGAACACCACGTCGGTGGAGTGCAGGATGCTGCCGAGCGCCACGGCCCAGGCGCTGTGGACGGCGACGCTCAAGGGGACACCCGCGGACCGTGCGCCCGCGTCGATGTCGTCGGCCGGTACCACGGCGGTGTCCGCGAACCGGTCGGAGGGGGTGTGTCCGTCGGCGACCAGCGAGGGGCCTGGCAGCCCGTCGAGCTGTTCGCGCCACACCCGGTCGCTCTCGTCCTCGTCCAGGCCGGCGAGCCATCGCACGTAGTCCGGGAAGCCGCCGAGCGGGTACAGGCTTCCCGGCGCGTGGTACTCGGCGAGCAACGTGCGCAGCATCGGCGGTACGGACCAGCCGTCAGCGATGATGTGGTGGACGGTCTGGACGAGGACGTTGTGCCCCGCTCCCGCCCGGATGAGCGTGTACCGCATCAACGGCCCCGAGGCCAGGTCGAATCCGGCGCGACGGTCCCGCTCGGCGTGTTCGCGTATCTCCGCCTCGGTGATCCCGGGGCGGTCCAGGGTGGTGAAGGGAGCCGTCGTGCCGCTCTCCAGGACGGAGACCACACGGCCGTCGGCGAGCGCGACGAACCTCGCCGCGAGGTTGGGGCAGAGGGTGAGGAGCCGGGTCGCCGCCGCGGCGAGGCGGTGGGCGTCCACCTCGCCCTCCAGCGTCAGCAGTTGCTGTTCGACGTAGCTGCCCTCTGAGTCGTCGTCGAAGACGGAGTGGAAGTACAGGCCCTCCTGCAGGGGGGTCAGGGGCAGGATGTCGCGCAGGTCCGGTCCGTCCAGGGCGTCGACATCGGCCTGGGTGAGCCGCACCAGGTCGAAGTCGCCGGGAGAGTGGCCGCCGTCGTCCAGCGCGGCCAGACCGGTCAGGGCCTCCTGGAGGTACGCGCCTATGGCGGTGATGTCCTCGTCGGTGAACATGCCGTCGGGCCAGGAGATGGTGGTGAGCAGCTCGTACTCGCCGTTCGGCGCGGGTTCGGCGATCGCGTTGAACTCCAGGGCGCGTGGCAGACGCATCCGCGCGTCGCGCCGTTCGCCGAGCTGGCCCGTGGCGCCGGCGAACTGCCAGTCCCCCGCGGTGCCCGAGTCGAAGCGTCCCAGGTAGTTGAACAGCACCTGCGGAGCCGGGGCCTCGAAGGCGGCACCGGCCAGGTGCCGCAGGACGCCGTACGACAGGCCGTTGCCCGGGACCCGCGCGAGGTCGTCCTTGACCGCCTTCAGCGCCGCGGAAAGATAGGCCGGCGCGGTGGGGTCGGGCGCCGCGCCCGGGTCCACCACGACGGGGAACAGGGTGGTGAACCAGCCGACCGTCCGCGACAGTTCGGGCTCGAACCCGGCGGCCTCCGCCACGAACCGCCCTTCGCGGCCGTGCCCCTCCAGTTCGATGTGCGCGAAGGTCTGGTCCTGCCCGAGGTCGCGGCGCCACCGCGCGAGGGCGACGGCCAGCCCGGTGAGCAGTACGTCGTTCACCCGGGCGTGGAACTTCGCCGGTATCTCGCCCAGCAGCGCGGCCGTGGCCTCGTGGCCGACCGTCACGGTCCTGATCCGCTCCCGTGCCACGGTGTCGGCGGGGGACGGTGCGCGCCGGCCCACCGGAAGGTCCGGGCCCGGCAGGGGGCGCCGGTAGAAGGCGCGGTCCGCCGCGAACTCGGTGCTCTCCAGGAGCTGGGTCCAGCGCCTGAAGGACGTCCCCACAGGGGGAAGCTGGATCGGGGCTCCGGCGGAGTACTGCCGCCACGCCGTGGCCAGGTCGTCCGTCAGGATGCGCCAGGAGACGCCGTCGATCACCACGTGGTGGGCCACCAGCACCAGTTGACGGGCCCGGCGGCGCCAGACGGCGCGCAGCATCACACCGGCGTCCGGGTCCAGGCCCTCGGTGGCGAGTTCGGCGCACGCGTCGGGCGGCAGCTCGCTCTCCTGCCACTGCGCGACGGCCCGGTCCGCCTCGGGGATGTCGAAGCTCCACCGGTCGCCACGCACCAGCCTGGCACGCAGCATGGGGTGCCGCTCGACGACGGCGGTGAGGATCCGGTCGAGGGCGTCCGTGGTGAGGTCCGCGGGCGTGTTCAGCACGACCGACTGCACGAAGCCGTCGATCGCGTCCGTCGTCTCACCGAGCCACTGCACGATGGGCGATCCCACGACGGGGCCGGTCGGCGTGTCACCGGTCCCGCCGGTGGAGACGTCCTCACGGCTCGCGACGGCTGCCAGCGCGCCGACGACGCTGTTGGCGAAGATCTGCCGTGCCGTGACGTGGAGCCCCGCCTCGCGCAGCGCGCTGAGCAGCGAGATGGCCAGGATGCTGTCTCCGCCGAGCCGGAAGAAGTCCTGGTCGACGCCGACCTCCTCCAGCCGCAGTACCGACGCGACCGCGGCGCACACCAGGCGCTCGTTCTCCGTGGTGGGCGCGACGATCGTGCCCGTTCCCGTGCGGGGTTCCGGCAGCGCGGCACGGTCGAGCTTGCCGTTGGCGGTCAGGGGGAAGGCGTCGAGCACGACCACATGGGCGGGCACCATGTACTCCACCATGTGCCGGGCGGCCCACTCCGTGACCTCGTCCCCCGTCAGGTCCTCGCTGCCGGCGGCCGGAATCACGTACCCCACCAGGTAGGTGCCGCCCGCCGAGTTCTTCTTCGCGACGACGCAGGTGTGCCGGACGGAGGGGTGCTCCGCGAGACCCACCTCGACGTCCTCGATCTCCAGCCGCATGCCGCGGATCTTGATCTGGTTGTCCGCGCGGCCGAGGAAGTCCAGCGATCCGTCCGGGGCGAACCGTGCGAGGTCGCCCGTGCGGTAGAGCCTGGATCCGTCCTCCGCGAACGGGTTCGCGACGAACCGGGACGCCGTGAGACCGGGTGCGTTCACGTATCCGCGTCCCAGGAGGAACCCTCCCACGTACAGCTCGCCCCCGACACCGACCGGGACCGGGCGCAAGTCGTCGTCCAGCACGTACAGCTGGGTGTTGGGGTTGGCCTTGCCTATGGATGTCGACAGGCGCTCGGCCTCGCCCCGGTAGATGACGTGCGAGACGCCGATGGTCGTCTCGGCCGGACCGTAGCCGTGGTACATGGGGATGTCGAGCCGGGTGCGGAACCGCTCGTACAGTTCGGGCGTCAGCACCTCGCCGCCGCACCACACGTGCCGCAGGCTGTCCAGCCTGCCGGAGTCGCCCGCCATCTCCAGCAGTACGTCGAGCATGGACGACACCAGGTACGTGAAGGTGACGCGCTGCTCGGCGATCACGCTCAGCAGGTGCTGCGGATCGCGTTCGCCGCCGGGCCGCAGGACCACGAGCCTGCCGCCGCAGACCAGCGGCAGGAAGATCTCGTTGATGGAGATGTCGAAGGACAGCGGGGCCTTGAAGAGCGAGGCGTCGTCGTGGCCGAAGCCCAGGATCTCGTCGACCTGCCAGAGCAGGCGCTCGCTGATCGCCTCGTGGCGGATCATCGCGCCCTTGGGCCGTCCGGTCGAGCCGGACGTGAAGATCACATAGGCCAGGGCGTTCCCGTCCACAGTGACCTCGGGTGCCACGACGGGCTGGGAACCGAAACTCCAGTCGCCGAGGTCGACGGGGACCGCCTCGGGTTCACCCTGCTCGTGTTCGCCCGACGCGTTGAGCTGGAGCACCACCCGCGCGTCCTGGATGACGACGGCTCGGCGCTCGGCCGGCCACTGCGGGTCGAGGGGAACGAAGGCGCACCCGGCCTGGAGCACGCCGAGCAGGCCGATGACCATGTCCGCGGAGCGGCTCAGGGAGATGCCGACGACCTCTTCGGCGGTGAGCCCGCGAGCAACAAGGTGATGAGCCAACTGTGCTGACATTTCAGTTGCTTGACGGTACGTCAGTGAGCGCGTGCCGTCGACGACGGCGACCGCGTCCGGTCTGAGGCGCGCCTGCTCGCGGAACATCTCCATGATGGTGGGGCGGGCGCGATCGGCCTCGGTGTCGTTCCACCGCGTCAGTGCCTCGATGCGCGCCTCGGGGCTGGAGGGCCCGATGGTGCCGACCGGGCGGTCGGGGAAGTCCGCCAGGTCGTCGAGCGCGAGTTGCGCGTCGGCCGGTTCCACGCCTTCGGGGACGGTGATGCTCCGCCCGTCGGCTCCGACGGGCCAGTCACCGGGAGCGCCGCCGCCGTTCGCGACCCAGCCGAGTACGTCGGCGAACAGTGTGCCCGGGGTCAGTTCCATGCCCTCGGGACCGCGCCCCGTCGCCCAGTAGGCCAGCCCGACGGCGCACGCCTGGGCGATGGTCCGGTCTGAGTAGGCGCCGGTACGCCTGCGTACGCCGGCCTGACTCGTGGGAGAAAGCAGCACGAGGCGAGCGCTCGGATCCACCATCGGAGACTCAACGTCCTTCCAGCGTATGGGAGTGGGCTCGCACCCGACTCGGACTTGATCAGCTGCCCTCGCGCCAGGCGCGCCACAGACGTGCGTACCTGCCGCCGAGGGCGACCAGCTCGTCGTGCGTGCCCTGCTCCACGACTCGTCCGGCGTCCAGGACCGCGATCCGGTCGGCCGCCATCGCCTGGGTCAGGCGGTGGGCCACGAAGAGGGTGGTCCTGTCCGCGCAGGCGGCCAGGACGGACTTCTCCAGCTCGGCGGCGCCTTCGCTGCCCGCCTCCGCGGTCGACTCGTCGAGCACCACGACCGGTGCCCGGGTCAGCACCAGCCGGGCGAGGGCGATCTGGGCCACCTTCGTGACGTCCAGCCGTTCCCCGCCTTCGCCGACCATGGTGTTCAGGCCGTCGGGCAGCGCCTCGACCCAGCCGTCGGCGCCCACGGTGCGCAGGGCCTCGGCCAGTTCCGCGTCGGTCGCCCCCGGCGCCGCGAGCCGCAGGTCGTCGGCGAGCGGACCGGAGAAGACATGGGTCTCCTGGGTCAGGATGCTCACCAGCGCCCGAGCCCCGGCCTCGTCCAGTCCCGCGAGGTCGTTCGGGCCGATGCGCACCGTCCCGGCCTGCGGGGAACCGATGCCCGCGATCAGTGCGGCCAGGGTGGACTTGCCCGCGCCCGTCGCCCCGACCAGGGCGAGGGAGCCACCGGCCGGGATCGTCAGGCTGACGTCCCGCAGGACCGGCACGTCGGAGCCGGGATAACCGAAGGTCAGCCCCTCGACCACGACCGGGTACGGCACGGCGTCCGCCCTCGCCACGGAATCGTCGCCCACCAGCCGGTCCTCGGCCTCCTCGCCCAGGACCCCGACCAGCCTGGTCAGGCTCGCGCCGGACTTCTGGGCCTCGTCGAAGGTGAACATGATGGCGCCCAGGGGGGTGAACAGCCGGTGGAACATGAGCGGGGCGGCCGACACCTCTCCGAGGCTCGCGGCGTCGGCCTCCAGCAGGGCGTACCCGACGACGAGGATCAGGACGAGCCCGATGAACTCGGCGCGGTTCTCCCTGCCGACGAACCGGCCGAAGATCCGGAAGACGCCGATCCCGAGTTCCCGTACGCGCCACGACCTGTCGGTGACCTTCTCACGGAAGTCGTCCTCGAGCCGGTAGGCCCGGACGGTGTCTATCCCGTTCAGACCGCTGATGAGCGCCTGCGCACGGTCGGCCTGGGCCGCCCGCTGCTTCCGGTAGAGGGGGGCGGACCGGGGCAGGTACCAGCGCAGGGCCAGCGCGTACGCGGGGAGCGCGCCGGCGCCCGCCAGGCCGAGCCGCCAGTCCAGTCCGAACATGCCGATCGTGGCGATGGCGACGAGCACGCCCGCCGAGAAGACCGTGGGGATGGCCGTGCGGATGCCTCTGGACAGCACGGCGACGTCGTCACCGACGCGGGAGAGCACGTCTCCCCGGCCGACCTGCTCGATCCGTGCGCTCGGCATCCCCAGCACCGCCCGCACGGCGCCTTCACGGAGCCGCGCGAGCAGGTCCGCGCCCAGCCGCCCGATGAGATACGTCGACACCGCGGTGGCCGCCGCGCCGAACAGCGCGGCGACCCCCATCAGGATCCCGATCGTGACCAGGACCGAGCGTCCCTCGCCCTGGACCACGCCGTCGACCACCTGGCCGAGCAGAAGCACGGGGAGCACCTGGAGGGTGGCCCCGGCCACCGTGCTGAGCACGGTGGCCGCGGTCAGCCACGGCACCTCACGGCAGCGCGCGGCGACCCATCTGCCGGCCTCGCCCCCGGCCGCCGTGCGCAGGGCCGACGGAGCGACGCGCGTGTCGGTGCCGCTCACCTGGGGACCGGTCCCGGCCGGCGACGGGACGGGCGGACCGGCGTCACTGCTCGACCGACTTGACGAGCTCGTCGATCGCGTACGGCAGGGAGAGCAGGGTGCCCTGGGACATGGCCGCGCCGACCGCGGGGCCCTCGCTGTCCAGCAGGTAGGAGACCTTCCCCTCCTTGGCCGCGGTCAGGTTGGCGAAGAGCTCGAACTTCTTCAGCGCGTCCTGGTCCGCCTTGTCGTTGATGACGAAGATGCGGTCGACGTCGATCAGGTCCATGCGCTCGGGGGAGAGCTGGGTGTAGAACTTGCCTTCGGCGATCTCGTCGATCTTGGTCGTGCCCTTGAAGCCGATGCCCGTCACCAGGCGTCCGCGTACGTCGGTGGTGGTGAACGGTGCGACCGAGTCCTCGTACCAGGACAGCGCGACGGCGGTCTGGCCGGCGAACTCCGGGTGGGCCTCGGCGGCCGCGTCGAGCTTGTCCTGGATGCCCTTCACCAGCGCGGCGCCCTCGTCCTCCTTGCCGAGCGCCTTCGCGATGTGCACCGCGTTGTCCTGCCACGGTGCGCTGAAGAGTTCCTTCTCGGCCTTGGTGCGGCCCACGGTCGGGGCGATCTTGGACAGCTTGTCGTAGGCGGCCTGGTCGATCTCGGAGTAGACCGCGACGATGAGGTCGGGGCGCAGCGATGCGATCTTCTCGTAGTTGGGGCCCGAGTCGCCGTTGCTCATGACGACCTCGGGGCGCGTGTCGCCCCACTTGTCCTTCACCCAGGGCCACTGGGTGTTGATGTCGGGGGACTTGCCCGCCGGGTTGGGGTACTGGTCCACCATGCCGACGGGCTTGATGCCGAGCGCGAGGATGGCCTGGTCGTCGGTGTAGCCGACGGACACGACCCGCTGGGGGGCCTTGGTGATCTCGGTCGAGCCGAACGCGTGCTCCACGGTGACGGGGAACGCACCGGCTTCCGAGGCCGGGGTGGTGGCCTTGCCGCTCGCCCCGTCCTCCGCATCGGAACCGCATCCCGCGAGGAGGCCGACGCCGAGGGTCACGGCCGACAGTGTCGCGGCCACCCGCCGCCACGGCTTCAGAAACGTCGTTCTCTGGAAAAGCATCCGCAATCCCCTGCTTTCGCGCCGTTCGCTGCACCCCGTCCAAGGGCAGCCAAACCTTACCCAAGGGAGATGAGGTTAGCCTAGCCTAACTTTTTCAAATTCCGTACGGAAAACCTCAGTTGAGATGAACGTGCGTACGACCTATCGGCACGATCAGCGGGCGGTCACCCACCGGGTCGTCGATCACCTTGGCCCGCAGCCCGAATGCCTCCTGAAGCAACTCCGCCGTGATCACGTCGCGCGGGTGCCCCTGAGCGAGGATCTCCCCCGCTCGCATCACGACGAGGTTGTCGCTGTACCGGGTGGCCAGGTTGAGGTCGTGGAGCACCATGACCACGGTGCGGCCCGACTCGTGCAGGTCGTCCACCAGGTCGAGTACGTCGATCGCGTGCGCCAGGTCCAGATAGGTGGTCGGCTCGTCCAGCAGCAGGAGGTCGGTGCCCTGAGCCAGCGTCATCGATATCCAGACGCGCTGGCGCTGGCCGCCGGACAGTGAGTCGACAGGACGGTCGGCCAGCTCCGAGACCCCTGTCATGGCGAGCGCGCGCTCCACCACGGAGGCGTCGTCGGACGACCACTGCCGCAGCCAGCTCTGGTGCGGATGGCGCCCCCGCGCGACGAGGTCGGCCACCGTCAGTCCCTCGGGCGCGACCGGGGCCTGCGGGAGCAGGCCGAGCTTCTTCGCCACCTCCCTGGTCCTGAGCGTGCCGATGTCCGCGCCGTCCAGGACGACCGAACCGACGGTCGGCTTGAGCAGTCGTGTAAGGGTGCGCAGCAACGTGGATTTCCCACAGCCGTTGGGCCCGATGATCGTCGTGATCAGGCCTGGCGGGATCGCGACGTCGAGACCGTCGATGACGGTCCGGCCGCCGTACCCGACCGACACTCCCCTGGCCTCGAGCCGTGGGGCGTCGTCGGCCGGGGATTCGGTCCTGGTCATGTGCTGAGCCGCCACGGGCCCCCCTCGTCCGGGTTGTCCATCGAGTGCTTCATCTACTACCTGAGGTTCGCCCGCACCAGCAGATACACCAGGAAAGGCCCGCCGACCGCCGCGGTGACCACGCCCACCGGGAGAGTGACGGGCAGCGCCGCACGCGCGATCAGGTCCGCGCCGGTCAGCAGCACCGCGCCCACGAGCCCGGACGCCACCATCGGCGGCGTGGGGCACCGTGCCAGGCGCATCGCGACCTGCGGAGCCACCAGCGCGACGAACGGCACGGGGCCCGCCGCACTCACCGCCGCCGCGGCCAGCAGCACCGCGCACAGCAGCAGGACGGCTCGCACCCTCGCATGGCGCACACCCAGCCCCGCGGCGATGTCGTCACCCAGGTGCATCGGCTTGAACTGGAAGGCGACGCACGCCACGACCGCCATGAGCAGCACCGTGCACCACAGGGCAAGGCGGACCTCGTCCCAGGACCGGTTGTCCAGCGAGCCGACCAGCCACGCCTGGGCCCGGGCGACGTCCCGGATGTCGGCCGAGGCCAGGAGCCAGGTCGTGATCGCCTCCATGACGGCGCTCACCGCGAGTCCGATGAGGATGAGCCGGAAGCCGTCGATGCCGCGCCGCCAGGCCAGGAGGTACACGAGCAGTCCCGTGCCCAGACCGCCCACGAGTGCCGCGGCGGACAGGCCCACCGTGCTGAGGACGGCGGCGGCGGTACCGCCCGACACCGTCACCAGGCAGACCGCCGCCGCGCCGGCTCCCCCGGTGATCCCCAGGATGTCGGGGCTCGCCAGCGGATTGCGTGCGACGGACTGCGTGATGGCGCCGGAGACCCCCAGCGCGATCCCCACGACCAGCCCGGCCAGGGCACGCGGCATCCGCAGATCCATGACGACGAACTCGTCCACCTGCTCACCCCGGCCCACGATCGTGGCCATGACGCGGGAGAGGCCGATGGGGAAGTCACCCACAGCGATGGACAGGCAGAACACCAGGAAGGCCGCCCCGGCCAGCAGCAGCGTGACGCCGACGAGCCAGGGGCGCCACACGAAGGACACCTGGCCGACCCTTACGCCGGGGATCGTCCGCGGTTTCACATCTGTCGCGTTCATGCGCTCCTGAACTTTCCTCGCCACACCAGAACCGCGAAGAACGGGGCGCCCAGGAGGGAGACGACGACGCCCGCGTCCAGCTCCCCCGGCCGCACCACCACACGCCCCACGATGTCGCAGACCAGCAGGAGCACAGCACCCAGCAGGCCCGCGTACGGCACCAGCCAGCGGTAGTCCGGACCGGTCAGGGAGCGGGCCACGTGGGCCACCATGAGCCCGAGGAACGCGATGGGACCGCAGGCCGCCGTCGCCGCGCCGGCCAGCAGGGTGATCGCGAGGATGCCGACGGTCCGGCTCACCGCGATGTTCACCCCGAGCCCGCGTGCCACGTCGTCGCCCAGGTTGAGCAGATTGAGGGAGGGAAGCGTGGACAGGGCCAGTACGAGTCCGGCCACGACGAACGCGGTGACCGGCCAGATGACGTCGAACCCCACACCGGCCATGGAGCCCGAGTTCCAGAAGCGCAGTGCGTTCAGCGACTTCTGGTCGGACAGCGCCACGGCGGTCGTCATCGCCGCGAGGAACACGGTCACCCCTTGCCCGGCCAGCGCGAGGGTCAGGGGGTTGCCCGCGCCCCGGCCGATGCTCGACAGCCCGAACACCACCACGCCGGCGGCCCCCGCGCCCATGAACGCGAACCAGACGTAGTGGAAGGGGTTGGAAAGGCCGAGCACGGCGATCACGGACACCACCGCGAACGAGGCACCCGCGTTGACCCCCAGCAGGCCGGTGTCGGCGATCGGGTTGCGCGTGTACCCCTGGATCAGGGATCCGCCGATGCCGAGGGCGATGCCGGCGACGACCGCGAGCACCGTCCGGGGCACCCGCACCGTCTGCACGATGAGCCGGATCTCGGTGAGGCCCCCGTCGGCGTCCGGGGACGCGAACAGCCCGTGCCACACCTCGCCGGGGCTCAGCGCCCGCGGGCCGACGGCCAGCGACACGGCCGCCGCGACCACCAGGACCGCGACGAGCGCACCCAGGCCACCGGCCCGCAGTCGGCGGGCCTCCGTCGCACCCCTGGGCGCGGGACGCTCCACAGCAGTCGTGCTCATGTCGACGTACGATATCCCTTTGATCCACCGTGCACGCATGGGTAGTTGGGCAGGTCACGCACCTGAGATGCCGCCCTGGCTCCGTGCCGGGAGCCGTACCCGTCCCCGGCGGGGCGCAGCCGGAGACGAGGGCGGACCTGAAGCCCCTACGCCGCCGAGCCGGACCCGTCCGCGACCAGCCGGGCCTCGTCGGAAGCTGCCTTGACCCCCCGGTCCAGCAACGAGTCGAGTATCTCGCCGACCCTGATGGCGGTGTTGGACAGCAGGGCGGACGTGATGCCGTGCGTGTGCTCGGTGCCGCCCTGGAGGTAGATGCCGCAGCGGAGTTCGGGGTCCGTGGCGATGCGGTAGTCGCGCTCGACACGAACGCGCCCCTCCTCGTCGCGGAGGCAGTGGTCCGCGACGTCGCCGAGGAGACCGAGGGGGTCGACAGGGCTGTAGCCGGTGGCGAAGACCACCACATCGGCGTCCAGGACGGTCTCCTCGCCGGTGACGAGGGACTTCACCGTCGCACGGGCCTTGTCCGGTGCTTCCTCGACGCCGACGAGCCGGGACACGTTGAGGAAGCGCAGCCGCTCGGTGCCCAGCACCTTCTCCTGGTACATCTGGCGGTACAGGTCGTCGATCAGGTCGATGTCCACCACGGAGTAGTTGGTGTTGCCGTGGTAGTCCATCAGCCGTCGCTTGACGTCCTCGGGCGCAGCGAAGTACTCGTCGACGGCGTCGGGGTCGAAGATCCGGTTGGCGAAGCTGCTGTCGTCGGCGGGGCTGTAGCCGTAGCGGGAGAAGACGGCACAGACCTCGGCCTCGGGGAAGCGGCGGTGCAGATACGCGACGTTCTCGGCGGCGCTCTGTCCCGCTCCGACCACCACGAACCGGGTGGGCGTGGCGCTGTCGTCCAGCTCCTGGACCTTCGCGAGCAGTTCGGAGTTGTGCCAGACGCGCTCGCCGCGCTCCACGCCCTCCGGGACGAGCGGCCGCAGCCCTGTCCCGATGAGGACGTTGCGGGCCCGGTGGACCACGAGGCCGTCGTTCGAACGGACCGTCACATCCACATGCTCCACGACGCCGTCGCGGAGCACGGGTGTCACGCCGACGACCTCATGGCCGTACGAGACCATGTCGTCGACCTTGGCCGCGGCCCACTCGAAGTAGTCGTGGAACTCGACCCGCAGGGGGAAGAGGTTCTTGTGGTTGATGAAGTCGACCAGCCTGCCCTTGCTCTTCAGATAGCAGAGGAAGCTGAATTCGCTGGTCGGGTTCCGGAGCGTCACCAGGTCCTTGAGGAAGGACACCTGCATGGTCGCGTCGTCGATCAGCATCCCACGGTGCCAGCCGAAGCGCGGCTGCTGCTCGAAGAAGTGAGCGCTGACCGTCTCCCGTGTGCCGGCGCCTGCGTTGTGCTCGCTGAGCGCGATCGCCATGGCCACGTTGGACGGGCCGAAGCCGATTCCAATGAGGTCATGGACCTGTGGTGCGTCGCCAGGCAGAACCTGAGACATGTCACTCCCATCGTGCGGGCAAGCCGCCTATCAGGCGTGGGGAAGGTTGAGCGGCGGGCACGCCCGAGGACTGGCCCGCTGAAACTTAGGTGAGCCTAAGCTCATCTCGCAGAGCTGTCGATAGGGCAAAACGGACGAGCAGGTCGACAGCACGGTCACCAACTGCCCTCCGGAGGGCACCCGTTGCAAAGTTAGGTGAGCCTCGCTTTACTGAACGTCGGTCAATCCCTGCGCTGAGGAGGAACCCCATGCGGGTCGTCATGTTCGGTTACCAGACCTGGGGGCACCGAACCCTGCAAGCCCTCCTGGACTCCGAGCACGACGTCGTGCTGGTCGTGACCCACCCCAAGAGCGAGCACGCGTACGAGAAGATCTGGAGCGACTCCGTCGCCGATCTGGCCGAGGACCACGGCGTCCCCGTGCTCATACGCAACCGGCCCGACGACGAGGAGCTGTTCGAGCGTCTGAAGGAGGCGGACCCGGACATCATCGTGGCCAACAACTGGCGCACATGGATCCCGCCGCGCATCTTCCGCCTCCCACGCCACGGCACCCTGAACGTGCACGACTCGCTGCTGCCGAAGTACGCCGGCTTCTCCCCGCTGATCTGGGCGCTGATCAACGGCGAGTCCGAGGTGGGCGTCACCGCGCACATGATGAACGACGAGCTCGACGCCGGGGACATCGTCCGGCAGGAGGCCGTGCCGGTGAGCCCGAAGGACACCACCACGGATCTCTTCCACAAGACCGTCGACCTGATCGGCCCGGTCACCATCGGGGCACTCGACCTCATCGCCTCCGGCACCACGGAGTTCACGCCCCAGGACCGCTCCCGGGCGAGCTTCTTCCACAAGCGGTCCGCCGAGGACATCCGCATCGACTGGGGCTGGCCGGCGGAGGACCTCGAACGCCTGGTGCGCGCCCAGTCCGAGCCGTACCCCAGCGCCTTCACCTTCCACAAGGGCAGGCGCCTGGAGGTCCTGGCCGCAGTGGTCTCCGAGGGCCGCTACGGCGGAACGCCCGGCCGTATCTTCTACCGGGAGGGCGACGGTGTGGTGATCGTCGCCGGTTCCGACGCGCGCACCGGCCGCAACCACGGTCTGGCGATCACTCGCGTACGCACGGAGGACGGCCGGGAGATGCCCGCCGCCGAGTACTTCGCCACCATGGGCGGCTATCTGACCAGCCGCCCCTGACATCCCGGCGGCAGACGCCGTCAGCACGCGCGCGGCGGTCTCCCCCGGGGGGCCGCCGCGCAGTACTGTCCACCCCAGGTCCGGGCCGCACCACAGCAGCACGGCGGCCCCACTCCGGCCCTCACCCTCGGACGCCGAACGGCTCGACCAAGTCACCCGCCTCACAGTCGAGTTGCCACATCACCGGCGCCGCAACCCTCGCGCGGTACGGCCTACCCGCGCGCATGCGAACGGGTGCGGCGGAGAGCGCCCGGGCGCGGCAGCCTCCCCCGGCAGCCGGAACCCGTCGGCGTGAGGACACCCCTCTCCGGCGGCGACGGCTCCCGACCCGTTGAAGGAGGGGGGCCGTTTACCCATAAGCTAAGGTCAGGCTAACCTAATCGGCATGAGAGCTGGTGAGATCACTTCCAGGGCTGTGGACACCCTTGTGGCTGCCGCCGTGCCGCCCTCGCGCGGTCACGGCCTGTCCGCCGACGGGGTGACCGTGGCGTACGGTCAGGTCGACGTCGTGCACGAGGCGTCCATCACCCTGCGCCCCGCGGAGGTGACGGCCCTGGTGGGCCCGAACGGCAGCGGCAAGTCGACGCTGCTGCGCACTCTCGCCCGGCTGCAGAGCGCGCGCATCGGCACGCTGACGGTCGGCGCCGGTACGGACGAGGCCACCGACGGCCTCGCCCTCGGCGCACGCGAGTTCGCACGCCGCGTCGCGCTCCTCACCCAGTCCCGCTCGACGCCCGGCGGACTCACGGTCAGGGACGTGGTCGACTTCGGCCGCTACCCCTACAGGGGCCGCTGGGGCCGTCCCGACCCCCGGGGGACCGCCGCCGTGGACCGGGCACTTCATCTCACCGGGGTCGAGGACCTTGCCGGACGGGGCGTCGAACAGCTCTCCGGCGGTCAGCTCCAGCGCGTCTGGCTCGCGAGCTGCCTCGCGCAGGAGACCGGCGTGCTGCTCCTCGACGAGCCCACCACCTACCTCGATCTCCGCTACCAGGTCGAACTCCTCGACCTGATGCGCGATCTCGCCGACGACCACGGGATCGCCGTGGGCGTCGTGCTGCACGACCTCGACCAGGCCGCAGCCGTCGCCGACCGGGTCGCCCTGCTGCACGCGGGCCGCATCGTCGCCGACGGCGCCCCCGAGGACGTGTTCACACCGGACCTCCTCTCCGACGTCTACGGCATCCGCATCGACGTCGACCACGACCCCTCCACCGGCAGACTGCGCACCCGCGCGATAGGCCGCCACCACTCCAGATCCGAAAGGCTCAGCACCTCCCCATGAGACGCCATCTCCTCGCCTCGGCCACCGTCGCCGTCGCCGCCCTCTCCCTGGCCGCCTGCGGAACCACGGAGCCCTCGACCGACGACGCCGCCGCTTCGGCCAAGCCCGCGGGAAAGATCACCCTCACCGACGACAAGGGCACGAAGGTGACCCTCGACGGCCCGGCCACGAAGGTCGTCGCCACCGAGTGGAACGTGGTCGAGGACCTGGTCGCTCTCGGCGTCGCCCCCGTCGGTGTCGCAGACGTGAAGGGCTACACCGCGTGGAACACCTCGGCCCCGCTCACCGGTAGCCCCAAGGACATCGGGACCCGTGGCGAGCCGAGCATCGACACCGTCGCCGCCCTCGCCCCCGACCTCGTCGTCGCCACCAGCGACCTCGCGCCGGCCGTGGTGAAGCAGCTCCGCAAGGTCGCACCCGTCCTGGAGGTGAAGGCCGCCGACGCCTCCGACCAGATCGGCACAATGACGAACGGTCTCGACCTCATCGCCAAGGCCACCGGCAAGGAGGACGAGGCGGACGCCCTGAAGGAGGACTTCGAGGCTAGCGTCACCGAAGGCAAGAAGGCCCTCGCGGACGCCGGTCTGGACGGCGCCGAGATCGCCACCGCCGACGGCTACGAGGCATCGAACCAGGTCTCCATCCGCGCCTACACGAGCGGATCCCTCCTGGGCGCCGTCAACGAGCGGCTCGGTCTGAAGAACGCCTGGACCGTGGAAGGGGACGAGGCCTACGGCCTCGCCACCACCGACGTCGAAGGGCTCACCGGCCTCGGTGACGTCCACTTCCCGTACGTCGCCAACGACGTCGACGGTGACACCTTCACCGGCCCCCTCGCCAAGAACGCCGTGTGGAAGTCCCTGCCGTTCGTGAAGGCCGGCAACGTGCACCGACTGCCCGACGGAGTCTGGATGTTCGGTGGCCCCCGCTCGATGGAGGCGTACATCGACTCCCTCGTCGACGCCCTGACGAAGAAGTAGCCGGCCGTGGCCGTCATCGACAAGACCGCGGTCGGCCGTGACCGCACCGCCGCGGCCACGACGGGCGCGGTCGCCGTGACGGCCACGCTCGTGCTGCTCGTCGCGGTGCTCGCCGCCGTCGACATCACCCAGGGCACCGCCGACGTCGGCGCGTCGCAGGTCTGGGACGCGCTGACGGGGAACGCCGAGGCGGGGGACGCCTCCGTCGTCGTGGCTTCCCGGCTGCCGAGGATGGTCGCCGCCGTCCTCGTCGGCCTGGCGCTGGGCATGGCCGGCTCCGCGTTGCAGGCGGTCAGCCGCAACGTGCTCGCCTCGCCGGACACCCTCGCCGTGAACGCGGGCTCCTACCTGGCGCTCGGGGTGCTCGCCGCCACCGGCACCACCCTGCCGCTCCTCGCCTCGTCCGGCGCCGCGTTCGTCGGCGGACTCGCCGCGGCGGCGATCGTGCTCGGCCTGTCCGGGCTGGGCAGGGGCACCGTGCGGCTGGTGCTCGCGGGCAGCGCCCTCGCGTTGGGCCTGAACGCGGCGACCGAGGCCCTGCTGCTCCTGTTCCCCCAGCAGACCGAGGGTCTGTACGCCTGGAACCAGGGCAGCGTCGGCCAGAACGGGTTCGACGGCGTGGCGCAGATGGCTCCGGTCATCGCCGTCGGCTTCGTCGGGCTCCTGCTGGTCGCCCGGCGTGTCGACGCCCTGGCCCTGGGCGACGACGCGGCGCGCGGACTGGGCGTGCCCGTCCGTGGAACACGGGTGACCACGGTCGTGCTCGCCACCCTCCTCTCGGCGGCGGCGGTCACGCTCGCCGGGCCGATCGGCTTCGTCGGTCTCTGCGCGCCCGCGCTGGTCCGCCCGCTCGCCCGCCGGTTCCGGGGTCTGGTCCGTTCCCGCCTGAGCATGCCCGTGGCGGGACTCGTGGGCGCCGCGCTCGTCCTTCTGTCCGATGTCCTGCTGCGCGCGGTCGTACCCGCCGACACCGCCGTGGAGGTGCCGACCGGTGTCGTCACCACCGTGGTGGGCGGGGTGTTCCTCGTCGTCATGGCACTCCGCGCCCGTGACACCGCCTCGGCGGAGGCTCCGGACCGGCTGCGGATCCCCGGGCGGACGGCGTTCCTCGTCACCGTGGTCGTCCTCGCCGTCGTCCTCGTCGGCGTGATGGTGGCCGCAGTGCTCCTCGGCGACTCGAAGCTGCTGCTCGGCGATGTCGTGAACTGGGCCCAGGGCAGGGCCGGCAGGGTCGTCACGTTCGTGCTCGACACCCGGGTGCCCCGGGTGACCGCCGCCCTCCTCGCGGGTGCCGCGCTGGCCCTGTCCGGCACTCTGGTGCAGGCGGTGACCCGTAACCCGCTCGCCGAACCCGGCATTCTGGGTGTGTCCGGCGGCGCCGGTCTCGGCGCCGTCCTGCTGGTCACCACCGTGGAGGCCCCCGGCTCGTGGGCAGTCGCGGGAGCGGCGTTCGGCGGGGCGGCGGTGACCGCGTCGGTCGTCTTCGGGCTGGCGGCGCGGAGCGGTTTCGGGCAGAACAAGCTCGTCCTGCTCGGGGTCGGGGTGTCAGCTGCCGCTGCGGCGCTGATCAGCCTGGTGATCGTGCTCAGCGACCCGTTCGACACGACGAGGGCGCTCACCTGGCTTTCCGGATCGACCTACGGACGGAACATGCCCGACGTGGTGCCGGTGGCGGTCGTGCTCGCCGTGGGCATCGTCCTGGCCGTGGTACGCCGCAGGGAACTGGACCTCGTCGCGCTCGACGAGGACACCCCGCGACTCCTCGGTCTCGGACTCCCCCGGGCACGCCTCGGCTTCCTCGTGGCGGCGGTGCTGCTCAGCTCCACCGCGGTGGCGGCGGCGGGCACGATCGGCTTCGTCGGACTGGTCGCCCCGCACGCGGCCCGCGCCCTGGTCGGCCGCCGGCACGTGCGGGTGGTCCCGGTCTCGGTCCTGCTCGGAGCTCTGCTGGTCTGCCTCGCGGACCTGGCAGGGCGCACGGTGATCGCGCCGGCCCAGCTCGGTGCCGGACTGATGACCGCGGTGATCGGGGCTCCGTACTTCGTCTACCTGCTCGTCCGCACACGGCGCTGAGGCGCCGATGCGTCTGCTGCCCCCCTCGCCTGCCCGGCGAGGGGGGCAGTTGTCGTCGTACCTCGCAGCGACGACACGAGCTCGTGACCGCGCTTCGACCCATCTACCTGACTGTCCTGTCACCCGTTTGCCCGGGTGGTCAACGTCTCTGCGGATACACGGGTGCCGATAGACAAGGGGTTGCCAATTCGGCAGTTCGGCGGCACGGCCTGCGCGCTCGAACTGCTTCGCCGTCGCTCAGGGGAGTCCAGGACATGGGCGTATCGACCACCGAACCACCTACCTTGGTGCCCGTCGAGAAGCGAGGTCGGGGTGGTGTCGTGGTCAGCTGGCTGACCACGACGGATCACAAGAAGATCGGCCACCTGTATCTGGGGGCTTCGTTCTTCTTCTTCGTCATCGCCGGCGTCATGGCGCTGCTGCTGCGCGCGGAGTTGGCCCGTCCCGGACTGCAGGTCCTGTCTCCTGAGCAGTACAACCAGACATTCACGTTGCACGGCACGATCATGCTGCTCTTCTTCGCCACTCCCACGTTCGCCGGGTTCGCCAACGCGGTCATGCCGTTGCAGATCGGCGCTCCCGACGTGGCTTTCCCCCGGCTGAACATGCTGTCCTTCTGGCTGTTCCTCTTCGGCGGGCTCATCGTCGTCAGCAGCTTGCTGACTTCGCAGGGCGCTGCCGACTTCGGCTGGACCGCCTACACACCGCTCAGCGGGGGTGAACGCACCCCGTACATCGGCGGCGACATGTGGATCATGGGCCTGGCGCTGTCCGGGTTCGGCACCATTCTGGGCGCGGTCAACTTCATCGCCACGATCATCTGTATGCGCGCTCCGGGCATGACCATGTTCCGGATGCCGATCTTCACCTGGAACATTCTCCTGACGTCCGTGCTGGTCCTGCTCGCCTTCCCCGTTCTGGCCGCGGCCCTGCTCGTACTGGAAGCCGACCGGAAGTTCGGCGCGCAGGTCTTCAACGCGGAGAACGGTGGCGCGCTCCTGTGGCAGCACCTGTTCTGGTTCTTCGGACATCCCGAGGTCTACATCATCGCCCTGCCGTTCTTCGGCATCATCACGGAGATCCTCCCGGTCTTCTCCCGTAAGCCGGTCTTCGGTTATGTGGGCCTGGTCGGCGCCACGATCGCGATCGCCGGCCTGTCCGCGACCGTGTGGGCACACCACATGTTCGCCACCGGAGCGGTTCTCCTGCCCTTCTTCTCCTTCATGACCTTCCTCATCGCCGTTCCGACCGGGGTGAAGTTCTTCAACTGGATCGGCACCATGTGGAAGGGGTCGCTGTCGTTCGAGACACCCATGCTGTGGTCGATCGGCTTTCTCGTGACCTTCCTCTTCGGCGGACTGACCGGCATCATCCTGGCCTCGCCGCCGATGGACTTCCATGTCACGGACAGCTACTTCGTCGTGGCCCACTTCCACTACGTCGTCTTCGGCACGGTCGTCTTCGCCACGTTCGCCGGCTTCCACTTCTGGTGGCCCAAGATGACCGGCACCATGCTCGACGAACGCCTCGGCAAGATCCATTTCTGGACCCTGTTCATCGGCTTCCACACCACTTTCCTCGTCATGCACTGGCTCGGCGCCGAAGGCATGCCGCGCCGCTATGCCGACTACCTCGCCGCCGACGGCTTCACCGCGCTGAACACCGTCTCCTCCGTCGGAGCCTTCCTCCTGGGTGCCTCCACGCTTCCCTTCCTCTACAACGTCTGGAAGACGGCGAGAACCGGCAAGCGCATCGACGTCGACGACCCCTGGGGCTACGGCCGCTCCCTGGAATGGGCCACGTCCTGCCCGCCTCCGCGGCACAACTTCTCCACCATGCCCAAGATCCGCTCCGAGTCACCCGCGTTCGACCTCCACCACCCCTCCGTCACCGAGCTCGAGAAGGCCAGGCACGGAGGCCGGAGGGACGTCCTCGAACCCGGCATGGGGTTTGCGGATCCCCTGGGCAAGGGCGGCGACGGCACCTGAACCCGACAATGCGTCAGCTACGCGGTGGGAGGCCCCCCCCGGGCCAGCCCTTCGGGGGCTCGGCGCCTCCGGGGCTGGGACGGCAGGTCAGCGGTGTTCGCCGCCGTGGGTTTCGCCGGCATCGCCCAGCCCGTCGCAAGCCTCGCCGCGCGGATGGGCGTTGCGTGCCTGGGAGGGCGCTGGATGCCGGATCCGTCCTACGGCGTCCGGTCAGTCGGCGCCCACATCGTGCACGGACACACGGATCGTACCCATCGTGCTGTCGGCGGCGTCGGGAACGAGCATCCCCCCGCTGACACCGGTCCGCAGGTATTCCACTGCGGCCTGGTCCAGCAACTCGCCGGGAAGGGCTGCCGGGATCCCTGGCGGGTAGGGGGTGAGCATCTCGGCACAGACGCGGCCGACCGCCTGGTCCGCGGGGACCTGTTCGACGTCGCCGAAGAAGGCGTCGCGCGGAAGCGTCGCCTGCTGGAGACGGAGATCGCCGGGGTCCGGGATGCGGATGTCCGGGGCCGGTGGCAGCTCGTCGGCACGGGCCACGAGGTCACGCAGACCGTCGAGCAGCCGCTCCGTCGTCCTGTCGTCGTCGGCGTAGGTGAGCTGGGCGTTGATCCGACGGTGGTCGGACGTGTGCAGGTTGATGCGGTGGTTTCGGCGCATCCAGTCGGCGGCGTCGTAACCGCTGAACTTCACCCCGCTCAGATCGATGAAGACCTGGAGGGGATCCATGTCGAAGGCACGACCGGGCGCGCAGAAGTCGTCGCGGTCGTTGACGTGGAGGCCGTCGATCTCCTCGATGGCGGCGCGTACGCGCCGGGCCCTCGCCAGGGTCTCGTCCAGGAGCTCACGGCCGTTCTCCACCATCTGGCGACGCCAGCCGTCCAGTGCCGCGTAGATGAGGACCGAAGGGCTGGTGGTGTCCAGCAGGTCGGCGCGGGAGGCGAGGGTCTGGGCGGCGACCAGTTCGCCCTGCAGGTGGAAAACCGATCCCTGTTCGAGCCCGGACCCCATTTTGTGGACCGACGTCACGCAGACGTCCGCGCCGGCGTCCATGGCCCAGGCGGGGAGCTCCGGATGGAAGGGCAGGTGCGCTCCCCACGCCTCGTCCACGATCAGCGGTACGCCGCGCTCGTGGCACAGAGCCGCGATGGCTCCGATGTCGGCGCAGGTTCCGTACGGGGTGGGGCTGGTGACCAGCGCACCCCTCGCATCGGGATGCCGCTCGAATGCCGCCCGGAAGGCCTCGGGAGCGGGCGGGTGCGCGAGGTGCAGATCCGGGTCCCACTGGGGGTCGACCCACACCGGGCGAATACCGGCGAGGATCAGGCCGGAGATCACGGATTTGTGCGCGTCACGTCCTACCAGCAGCTTCTCGTGCGGCCCGGCAACGGACAGCATGGCGGCCTTCACCGAAAGTGAACTGCCACAGGTGGAGAAGAACGTGTGATCCGCGCCGACGGCATCGGCCATCAGGCCTTCCGCGCGCTCCAGGACCTTCTGCGACTGTGTCCGGTCGTCCAGGCCGGACACGGCGAGCATGTCCGCGCCGAAGAGAGCGTCTCCGAGAACAGCTCGCACTCTCGGGTCTGCCCCACGGCCCTGCTTGTGGCCGGGTGGGGTGAACGGCAGCTGCTCTTGCGCCTGGTACGCCCGCAGAGCGTCCAGGACGGGAGCTTTCGAGTGGTCCATGATGTGCGGCTTCCCGGTACAGGAGGGCGAAAACGAGCGAGGTGAAGGCTGGAACGGACGGTACGAGCCTCTGCGGAACCTGCCCTGGCCGGGCCTCACGCGCACCCGCCGCACGCGACGACTCCCGTCACCCGAAATGACGTTCCGATCGGTCAGTCCCACGCGCGGAACGATCAGCGCCGGGAAAATTCGGACAGCGACTGATCAGGGGTACCCCACGCCGACGGAAGCGACACATGAGCTGGGCCATCCGGTCCCTCGTGGGGGCCGACCCGCCGCACCGCCACTCCGGCAGACGGCGCGTAGGCCCCCCCGGCCGGCGCCGCGCCGTCGCGCCGCTCCTCCTGTACCGATCGGCCGCCCGGCGGCTCCTGGCACTGACGCTCGCACAGTTCACAGCTACGGGAATACGGGCGCACTTCGGTTGCGCGCCCGGGAACCGGGCAGGCTCAGTACAGCCGTTGGCGATACCCGCGCCGCCGCGTCCCCACCACCGAGGGCGCCTCGGGTACGGACCTCCTCAACCGTGCGGTGGCCGTAGGGGCCGGCCGCACTCTCCTTCCGTGCGCGGAAGGAGAGGTCCCGACCACTCAGGGCGGCAGTCGTGATCCAGAGCTTCTCTTCGCATCCCACCTCGTCGAAGCGCGCCCGGAAGCACAAGAGGCCTACCGTGCCGGGGCGGATGACCGTCGAGGCCCATTCCCTGACTCCGGCGAACGCGCCGCAGCCGACCGTCCTGCTCCGGGTGGCCGGAGAGATCGACTGCGACACCGTTCATACCCTCACGCGTGCACTGCAGGCCTTACAGGCATCGCGGCCGGTCCTGGACCTCACCTGTGTCCGCTTCGCCGACAGCTCTCTCGTCCACGCTCTTCTGGACGGGAGCGGCACCGGCCGGCTGATCGTGCTCGTGCCGCTGCCCGCACAGCTTCAGCGGCTGTTCGTGCTGACCGGCACCACCCGTTCCTTCGCCTTCGCCCCTGGCGTGACGGCCGCCCACGGACTCTGCCCGGCCGAGCCTGGGCGGCGAGGTCTTCTCCGCCGCTCGTTCTTGGGCAGGTTCCTCGACCACCGGCCGTAGCTTCCTGCCATCCTCCGAGGACATCGGCAGGCACGCGAAGACCAGCCGGTGGTGCGAGCCGGAGCTCCGTCAGGAGACCGCCGACCCGAACGGGCTGTCGCCCAGGCGGACCAGCAGCTCAGCGACGTCGTGGTAGACCGAGCCCGCGCCCGCCCGCTCCAGCTCGGCGCGAGGGATGCCGCCGGACAGCACCGCCACCGAGCGCACCCCCGCCCGGCCGGCCGCCTCCATGTCCCACACACTGTCGCCCACGAACACGGCTTCGTCGGTGCGGACGCCCGCCAGTTCACAGGCCAGCCGCACCGGCTCAGGAGAGGGTTTTCCCTCGGCGACATCACTCGAGCTCGCCGTGTCCCAGATGGCGTCGTCCGCGTCCACCGCTCGGCGCAGGGCCGTCAGCTCCGGGCCGCTCGCCGAGGTGGCGAGCACGACTCGCCAGTCGCGCTCCGCCAGGGCACGCAGCAGAGCGCTCGCGCCTTCGAAGGCGGGAAGCCGGTCGTAGTACGTCCCGTAGAGCACCTTGTGTGCGTCACTGATGGCGGAGTCTTCTTCACTGTCGCGGTCGGCTCCGAGCAGTCGCTCGATCAGGTCTCCGGAGCTGAGCCCGACCGCCCGGTGGATGTCCGGCATCGGCACGAGGTGCCCTGCTTGCCGGAAGGCCTCCCACCACGCCACCACATGAAGGTGGTTGGTGTCGGTCAGCGTGCCGTCCACGTCGAAGATCGCCGCGCCTGCGGTGTTCATCCGTTTCCCTCCTCACCGGGGACCGGTCATCCGCCCCGGCCGCCGGGTTCCGGTTGTTCCGGTGACGCCCGGACCGTCTTCAACGGCCGAGTGCCTTGCGCAGTTCGTCCTTGGTCATGGAGGAGCGCCCGTCGATGTTCTTCTTCTTGGCCTCCTCGTAGAGCTGGTCTTTCGTAGGCCCCTGAGCGCCCTTGTGCGAGCGTTCGCCCCCGCGGCTGTAGGCGGACTTCTTGTCCTGTGTCGACGTCTTGCCGGCTTCCTTCGACTCGCCCGACCGGGCCCGCTCCTTGTTCACGGTCCTGGCGGCGATCTCCTCGGCCCGCCCCTCGGAGGCGCCACGCTTCTCCTGGCTCTCCTTGATGTGTTCGTACTGACGTTCCCGCTTGGCGCTGGATCCAGCAGGCATACCGTCCTCCTTCTCCCGCCCGCTGTCGACGGCAGGCGCATCCGACCGGCGCGGTCAGGTCCGGCCCCGCCGCGCCGGGGCCCGAGGGGGTCGTACGGGGCGCTTCCGTGCGCAGCGCGAATCGGCGACGTGGGGGGCCGAAGCGCCCCCGTGCATTCGGCGGTGGGGTCACGGGTGGTCGGGCTGCTGCTCGGGCGGAGTGTCGCCGCCGCGGCCGCCGCCCTTCGCCCCGTCCTTGTCCGTGCCGTGCGCCCGGCCGGCGCCGCCGGGTGTCGTCCGTTCCTCAGCCTTCAGCTCGGCACTGCCCTGAGGCGTTGCAGCACCTTTGTCGCTGCGCCTCTGCTCCGGCTGCTGCGGGTTCGACATGGCGACCGCTCCTTTGCTCCGTACGCAGGAATCGGATCGTGTGGTGGACATCCCGGCTTCCCGGCCGAGCGCCCTCGAAATCCTTCTTCTTCCAGCTTCGGTCTCCGTCGCCCTTGACGCAGCGGGAGCGCTCGCGGCAGCCCGGGACGGTAGCGGGAGCGTCCACGACGGCCGTCACGCACCGAGGCGGAAGGGCGCTCGGAGCCTACTTCTCGGGGTCGTGTCCCCAGTTCATCAGCGAGTAGCGCCAGGGGGTGTCGGTGACGTCCCCCTGTGGGCGTTGCTCGGTGTGCCGGTGGACGTAGCCGACCACTTTGCGCATGTGCGCGAGGTCGTCGTCACTCAGGTCGGCCTTCTTGGTGCGCAGGAGCTCCACGATCCGGCGACCGGATGCGTGGCCGGTCGATTCCCCGCTGCCGTTCTTCTGCCCCACCTCCTGCGCCTGGTCCGTTTCGAGCCACTTCTCGAGTTCGCCGGCCGTCATGTTGACCGCCTCACCGAAGCGGTCGAGGGTCTCCTGCCGCTCTTCGCCCCGTCCGCCGCTCACGAGTCGCCGGCCTTCTTACGGAGCGACTCGGGCTTGTGGACCGCGGTCCTGCCCGTCTTGTCGCTCTCCACCTCGTACTGCGGCTCCTCCTTGGAGGCGTCCACGGTCCGCCCGGCTGCCTCCGTACGCTTGTCGACCTTCCGTGTGACGGTGCCTTCGACATCCTGTCCGTGGCTCTTCCAGGTGACGTCGTCGCCACTGGACAGCTTCTTGTTCTTGCCCTTGCCCTTGCCGGCCATCGGATCGTCCTTTCTCTCATGAGCGCGGGGACGGCTCCTCCGGCCGGCGCCCGGTCTCCGCCAGCATCACGGCTGTGCGACCTTCACGCATGCGGGAGCTTGCCCACCCGGCGCTCGTACGCCGACGGGGGGCCACCCAGCGGTCCTCGTCCGCCGGCGGCGGCGACGATGCTGATGTCTGCCCGGATATGTCAGGCTTGTGATGGAAGGGCACCCTGCCCGGCAGTCTCATGACGCCCTGCGGTGCAAGGGCTGCTGGCAGTGGCCGTGCACCGCGCCTCACCGTCCATGAAGCGGAGGACCGATGACCAGAATGGCAGAGTTGATCACCACCAAGGTCCGGCAGCTAGCAGGGTTGAAGAGGCGGAGTGACGGCATCGCGCTGGGTGACACGCGGATGAAGAGCGAGGGAGACCGGCAGAGGGCGAACGCGCGAGAAGCGGCGTCACACCGGGCAAGCGATCGCTCCCGGCACTGACCGTCGTGCCGCGTCACCGCCCGGCATAGTGCATGGGGCCGCTACGAAGATCTCGCAACCGGTTTCCAGGCATATCTGCGGAACGAGGGAGAGGATCGGTGCGTGCACACACCAACCACCCCGGTACTGGTGACTGACGCGGGGTCATCGAGCTTGCGTCTGACGGTCTTCGGTGCCGGTGGTCAAGTCCTCGACGAACATCACAGTGACTCTCCGCCCGATGAGGGGGCGACCGAATCGCTGCGGCAGTTGCTGAAGGGAGGGCCGGCTCCTACAGCCGTGGGTCACCGCATCGTCCACGGCGGATCGGAGCTGCGCAGCCACACTGTGCTGGACGACGCTGTGCGTGCCCGCTTGAGCCGGGTGGCAGAACTCGCGCCCCTGCACGTCCCCCAAGCACTGACGGTTCTGGACGCGGCTCGGGATCTGCTGCCGGAAGTTCCGCACGTCGCCTGCTTCGACACCGTCTTCCACGCCGGCTTGCCCGTTGCGGCACGGGAGTACGCGGTGCCTTCCAGCTGGCGCGACGGATACGGCCTGCGCCGCTACGGCTTCCACGGCTTGTCCTACGCCTGGGCGCTGGCCCGCACCGCTGAACTGCTCGACCGCCGTCCCGAGCAGCTTCACCTGGTGATGGCGCATCTTGGCGGTGGCTGCTCCGCCTGCGCGGTGCGCGAGGGGCGCAGTGTCGACACGACGATGGGCTTTACGCCCTTGGAGGGGCTGGTGATGAGCCGTCGCAGCGGCAGCGTCGACCCTGGCGCGCTGACCTGGCTGATCGCCCGGAAGGATGTGTCTGCGAACGAGATCGAGGACACTCTGCACCACAGGTCCGGCCTGCTCGCCCTCTCCGGCACTTCGGACGACACGCGCGACCTGGTCCGCAGCCGGGCGGCAGGCGACGCGCGCGCCGCACTCGCCCTCGACGTCTTCACCCACCAGTGCCGTCGCGGCATCGCGGGCATGGCCGCATCCCTCAGCCGCCTGGACGCTCTCGTCTTCACCGGCGAGATCGGCGAGGATCAGCCCGAGGTGCGTGAGGAGGTGTGCGCCGGGCTGTCCGTGTTCGGCCTCGTGGGAGGCCTGCGACCAGTGGTCGCCGAACGTCCCGAGATCATCAGCGAGCCCGGCGCGCGAGTTCCCGTCGTCGTCGTCCCCACCGGAGAGGCTCAGCAGATCAACGTGGAGACCCGGGCTCTCTTGGAACACCGCTGAATCTGGCCGACGCCACCGCCACGCCGGCACCCGGATTCACTCACAGGCTTGCGGAGATGTCCGGTGCTTCGAAGAAGCCTGGGGATCACGCGTGACGAGAGTGCCGGTCGAAGGGCGGCCACGATGAAGCGGCTCTCTTGGACGTAGTCCATGCACGTTGCGCAGCCTGGGGCCGTGCGCTGCCGCCGCTCGCGCAACCAACAGGGAGCGCAGGCGTCGTCGGCGGCGGGCGAACATGCTGCTGCGCAGTCACGAGCCCGGCTCTTGTACGAGGCATCAGCCGGATCCGCCCAGCACGATCTTCCACACTCGGGTCGCCACCTGGAGGTTGAGCCGGTCCTCGACGTTCGCGAGGTCGTTGCCGCTGATCTCGCGGATGCGCTGGAGTCTGTAGCGCAGCGTGCTGCGGTGGATGGCGAGGGATGCGGCCGTCTCGTCGTAGTTGCCGCCGCAGTCGAAGTACCGGGCCAAGGTCTCCGCCATGGCGGAGTTGTTCCGGGCGTCGTAAATGATGAGTTGCCCGAGCCACTCGTGGACGAACGCCTCCAGTTCCTGGATATCGTTGCCAGGCCCCAGGATGCGATAGAGGCCGAGTTGGTCGAAGAAGGTCATGCCGTATCGCTTGCGGGAGTGCCGGCGCACTTCCAGGGCGCGCTGGGCCTCCTGATAACGCTGGGGAATGTCGTCGGGGGCATCGCACCGGGCGCTCACGCCGACGCTCCCGGACGGCGTCCCTGTTTCCAGGGTGAGCGCCTCGTACAGCGCTCGAGCGTGCGGCCTGTCATCGACAAGCAGGACCACGTGGTCGGCACGTCGGGTCAGCAGTGAGCGCATGCCCACGGCAGAGGCCGCCCGGCCCACGGTCTGCGCGAAGGAATCATCCGCAGCCCGGTCCGACCACTGCACCACAACGATGTAGTGGCTGCGGTGCAGGTCGTGTCCGACGGCCTCGGCCCTGGCGTAGGCGCTGGTCTCGTCCGTTCCTGCCAGTAGGTCATCGGCCAGCTCGCGGTGCAGCCTCAGTTCCACTTCGGCCAGGTTGCGCAGGTGCGCCAGCTCCGGGGCGAGCGACGTGGCGGCCTGTTCCAGAGCGAGCACGGTGTGCTCGTCAGCCTCGCCCCGGGGATCGACCACAGCCAGCATCCCCAGGACCTCGCCGTGCGGGCGAACCAGAGCGATCAGCCGGCCCGCGATCCGCGCGGGCCCGGCCTCCCGGGCTGCGGCCTGGAGCAGGGCGTCCTGGCGCACGGGGTCCGGCTCCGGATAGGGGTCAGGCCGGCCGGGGCCTGCCCAGGACCTCAGCCGGCCGAAGCGGTCCTCGACCAGGGCTGGGAGTCCGGTCAGGCCGTACAGAGCGCGAGTGACGGCCTCCTCGTCACCGCCCGCGGCGGCGACGTCGGCCATGAGTGCGTGTACAGCACGCCGGTACGCCAGCTCAGCCACGACGGCGGCGAGCTGCCGCTGGAGGGCTGCGCGTTCCTCCCTGAGCCCTTGCAGCTCCCATGCCTCCTCGCGGCGGCGGCGGTGCGCGAAGGCGACCGACAGCGCAGCAGCCGTGTGCCGGATGAGTGTGGCGAGCAGGGACCGCTCGGCTTCGGTGGGCGGGGACCGGGACGTCACCACGAGGTAACCGTGCAGTCCCTCGAGTCCGCGCAGCCCCAGGGCTTGGCCCCGATGCCTGCCGGGGACGGCCACAGTGCCGTCTTGCCCCGCCAGGTCCCGCACTCTCCGGTCCACGGTCGAGGCGTGGTCCTGGCGGTTCCCCGGGCTGGGGACCAGGTCACCGTCCGCTTCGAGAAGGTAACCGGCCTCGGCGCTGTACGGCCCGGCGCCGGCGGCGATGTGGTCCATGGCCAGGCGCAGGATCTCGCTTTCGTCCCGGGTGTCGAACAGCGTGCGGGACAGCACCGTCATTGCGTGCAGGGCATGGTCTTCGGGGGCAGGCGGGTGGGGTTCTCTGCGTGCGGCTGCGGAGGGCTGCCGGAGGCTGTCCCCCGGCAAGCCGCCCTCCCTGTCGAAGCGGCGGTTCCGTTTGTGCGGTCGCCTCTTGCCCATGGCACCACTCCCAGGCTGTCGGAGGGCGAGGCGAGCGCTGTTACGGCTACTGCCCACAAGCCACTCCGTCCCATACATCCCTATATGCACTCTAGTGCTCGCAGGGCGACCGAGCTCGTGCACTTCTGACCGGCCAGGCGCAGGCGCAGAGCAACTCGGCTCGACATGGTGGGGAGCGTTCGACAACCTCCGCGTGCGAACCGGCAGGAGAAAGGGAGCTACGACTGAGCAGCACTACAGGTCGGTTCCTTCGGTCTTGTCCCTCGCGCTCGCAAGCTGATCCTGCGGCTGCTGGTAACGAAGCTGCTGTTCGGCATGCTCCTGCCGTTGCGGGCCGTACTGGTGCGGTTGCCAAGGTTGGGCATGGCGCTCGACGCAGCCGAACCGGTGCGCATTGCAGCGACGCTGCATCTGGCGCGCCCCGGGCCGTTCGCGGAGGTCCCGTCCACAGCTGACGAAAGTGAACCGGGAATCGGCGCGGGCCGCCGCACCGGGAGGAGCTCCTCATGGCCAAGGCAGTGGGTATAGACCTGGGTACCACCAACTCGGTGATCGCCGTGTGGGAGGGCGGCGAGCCGTCCGTCGTGCCCAACACCGAGGGCAACCGGACGACACCGTCCGTGGTGGCTTTCACCGACACCGGCGAGCGCCTGGTGGGCCAGATGGCCCGGCGCCAGGCGATCCTCAACCCCAAGGGCACCATCTACTCGGCCAAGCGATTCATAGGCCGGCACTTCGACGAGATCTCCGACGAGGCGAAGGCGGTGGCGTACGACGTCGTCGAGGGGGACGGCGGGGCGGCACGCTTCAAGGTGCGCGACAAGCTGTACGCGCCTGAGGAGATCAGCGCACAGGTGCTGCGCAAACTCGCCGACGACGCCTCAAAGCAGTTGGGGGAGCGCGTCACGGAGGCTGTCATCACGGTGCCCGCCTACTTCAACGATGCACAGCGCACTGCCACCAAGGATGCCGGCCGGATCGCGGGTCTGGAGGTGCTGCGCATCATCAACGAGCCGACGGCGGCCGCCCTCGCGTACGGCATGGACAAGAAGCAGCACGAGACCGTCCTCGTCTTCGACCTGGGCGGCGGCACCTTCGACGTGAGCATCCTCGATGTCGGTGACGGGGTGGTGGAAGTGCGCTCCACCGCCGGGGACAGCCACCTGGGCGGAGACGACTTCGACCGGCGCCTGGTGGACCATCTCGCAGACGGCTTCCAGAAGGAGAACGGCATCGACCTGCGCAATGACCCGCAGGCGCTGCAACGACTGTTCGAGGCGGCCGAGAAGGCCAAGACCGAGCTCAGTTCTGTGACGCAGACGCAGGTCAGCCTGCCATTCATCACCGCCGACGCCTCGGGCCCCAAACACCTCACCGATTCCGTCATGCGGTCCACATTCGAGCAGATCACCGCTGACCTGGTGGAACGGTGCCTGGAGCCGGTCAAGCAGGCGATGGCCGACGCCAAGGTCGGCGAGAGTGACATCGACGAGGTCATCCTCGTAGGCGGCTCCACACGCATACCAGCGGTCCAGGCCCTGGTCCGCCGGCTGACCGGCGGCAAGGACCCCAACATGAGCGTCAACCCCGACGAGGTCGTGGCCCTGGGCGCCGCGATCCAGGCCGGGGTGCTCAAGGGTGAGGTCAAGGACGTCCTGCTGCTGGATGTCACGCCCCTGTCGCTGGGCGTCGAGACGCGCGGCGGAGTCATGACGAAGATCATCGAGCGGAACACCACCATCCCGGTGCGGCGTACCGAAACGTTCTCCACCGCAGAGGACAACCAGCCGGCCGTCGATGTGGTGGTCCTCCAGGGTGAGCGAGAGCGTGCTGCCGACAACCGGGTGCTCGGCCGGTTCCAGCTGACCGACATCCGGCCGGCGCCGCGGGGCGAACCGCAGATCGAGGTCACCTTCGACATCGACGCCAACGGCATCCTCAATGTCAAGGCGCGCGACGGGGACACCGGAAAGGAACAGGGCATCACCATCAGCGAGAGCTCCAACCTGGACCGCGGTGAGGTCGAGCGCATGGTGCAGGAGGCCGAGCGCAACCAGGGCCAGGACCGAGAGCTCCGCGAAGCCGTCGACGCCCGCAACGAGCTCGACGCCGTCGCGTACCAGGTCGAGAAGCGCCTCGCCGAACTGGGCGACGCAGCCCCCGCGCACGAGAAGGCACGCGCCGAGATGCTCGTCTCCGACGCCCGGGCGGCGGTCAAGGAAGAGGCGGGTGTGGAGCGTGTGCGGCCACTTGCCTCCGAACTCCAGCAGGTCCTCGCCGGACTGGCTGCCCAGCAGGGTGCTACCGCCACGGGAAGCCCGGGTCAGGACGCCGCCACCGGCGCTCCCCCGAATGGCGGCAACGGTGGCGACGATGTCATCGACGCCGAGTTCGACAAGGGTTGAGGCCGCCATGCCCCGACACCCGCGAGAACCCGACCGGGCCACGTCGGCCGAACCGGCTCCGGAGGACGCCGTACGCCCTTCGGGCGAGGAATGGCGTCAACCCGGCGCGCCTGTCCGGCCGCCAGCGACGAACGACGAACCGGGACCCGACGCCGTCGGCCCTGTGCCTGCGGTGGACGAGCACACAGCCGCGATTCAGGAACTGGAGGACCGCTGGCGGCGCGCGCTCGCCGACCTCGACAATCTGCGCAAGCGTCACGCGAGGGAACTGGAGCGGGAGCGGACGGTGGAGCGTTCGCGTACAGCCGCCGCCTTCCTGCCCGTCCTGGACAACCTCGAACTCGCCCTGTCCCACGCCGACGCCGATTCGAGTGCGATCGTGGAGGGCATCCGGGCGGTCCGCGACCAGGCAGTGAACGTCCTCGAACTGCTCGGCTACCCGCGGCACGCGGAGACCGGCGTGGCCTTCGACCCGGCACGCCACGAGGTGGTCAGCGTCGTCGATGACCCCGACTTCGAGCCGGGCACCGTCGTGCAGGTGCTGCGCCCAGGCTACGGCGACGGCGATCGGCAGCTGAGGCCCGCCACCGTGACTGTCGCGAAGCGGGAGTGATCTGTCATGGCACGGGACTTCTACGAAGTGCTGGGAGTGTCGCGGACCGCGAGCCAGGACGAGATCCAGCAGGCATATCGCAAGCTCGCCCGCAAGCACCATCCCGACGTCAACAAGGATCCGGCGGCGGAGGAACGCTTCAAGGACCTCAACGAGGCATACAGCGTCCTGTCCGACCCGAAGACCCGGGCACGCTACGACCGCTTCGGCGAAGACTTCCGCAAGATCCCCGAAGACTTCGACGACCGGGTCGCGGCCGGAGCGGCCGGCGGATTCCGTACCCGGCGGACCGCAGGCGCCGGCGGCCCCCGCGTCCGGTACACCACCGGTTTCGGCGATGACTTCTCATCCGAGAATGTGGACATCGAGGACCTGCTCGGGTCGCTCTTCGGTGCGGGTGCCGGCTCCGCAGGCGTTCCGGGAGCCGATCAGGAGGCCGAACTGCCGCTCACCGTCGAGGAGGCGTACAAGGGCGGCCGCCGTACCGTCACACTGGCCGGGCCCACCGGGCAGCCGCGGCGCTACGAGGTCGACGTCCCGCCGGGCGTCACCGACGGGCAGCGCATCCGGCTGGCGGGTGAGGGCGGGCGAGGCAGTGGTGCCGCACCCGCGGGCGACCTGCACCTGCGGGTGCGGATTCAGTCCCATCCTCTGTTCCGGCTGGACGGTCGCGACGTCCACGTGCAGGTCCCGGTCACCCCGTGGGAGGCGGCCCTGGGTGCGACCGTGCCGGTGCCCACACCGGGCGGTGGCACAGCCAAGGTCACGGTGCCTGCCGGCTCGTCCAGCGGGCGTCGGCTGCGGCTGCGCGGCGAGGGCATGCCGAACCCGCGCGGTGCGAACGGCGACCTGTATGCCGAACTCCGCGTCATGGTGCCACCCACGCTCGGCGACCGGGAGCGTGAACTGTTCGAGGAGCTCGCCGCGACCTCCTCGTTCGACCCCAGGAGGACGTGATGAACGACCGACCCACGGGAGCGGCGGGCCTCGGCCGGTCCGGTGCGGGCGACCGCCCGGTTCAGCCGGTCACCTATGCCGCCACGGCTTCGACGGCTGCCCGCTATGCGCTCGTTCCCGCCCCAAGACTTTCGTTGGAGGCCGTGGCCCGTCGATCGGGTCTCCATCCCGATCTGGTCCGCAGGTTCGTCGCCCTCGGGCTGGTCGACGCCGAACGCGATGCAGTCGGCCGCCTGGTCTTCGACCGCGACGCACCAGCGGTACTCGCCCGCATCCAGCGGCTGCGATCCGGGCTCTGCCTCAATTACGCATCCATCGGCCTGGTGCTCGACCTGCTCGACCGCATCAGCCTGCTCGAAACCGCCCTGCGTGGCCGCGGCACGAGGAGTGAAACACCCCCATGGACATGAACCGTCTCACACAGAAGTCCCAGGAAGCCCTCCAGGAGGCCCAGTCCGCGGCCGGCCGCATGGGGCAGACCGAAGTGGATGGAGAGCACCTGCTGCTTGCACTCCTCGATCAGGAGGACGGTCTGATCCCACGGCTGCTGCAGCAGGCCGGAGCCGAGCCGAAGGAACTGCGCGCGGCTGTGCGCGAGGAACTCTCCCGCCGCCCGAAGGTCACCGGCCCCGGTGCGGCACCTAGCCAGGTCTTCGTCACTCAGCGCCTGGCCGGCCTGCTCGACGCCGCTGAACGGGAGGCCAAACGTCTCAAGGACGAGTACGTGTCCGTGGAGCACCTCCTGCTCGCCCTGGCTGAGGAAGGGTCATCAACAGCCGCCGGACGTCTGCTCAACCAGGCAGGGATCACGAGGGACTCGTTCCTGGGCGCACTCACCCAGGTCCGCGGCAATCAGCGTGTCACCTCCGCCAACCCCGAAGTGGCCTACGAGGCCCTGGAGAAGTACGGCCGCGATCTCGTCGCCGAGGCCAAGGAGGGCAGGCTCGACCCGGTCATCGGCCGGGACGCCGAGATCCGCCGTGTCACCCAGATCCTGAGCCGGAAGTCCAAGAACAACCCGGTCCTCATCGGAGACCCCGGTGTCGGCAAGACCGCCATCATCGAGGGCCTCGCCCAGCGCATCGTCCGCGGAGACGTCCCCGAAGGGCTCCGCGACAAGGTCGTGTTCTCCCTCGACATGGGCTCCCTGGTCGCCGGCGCCAAGTACCGAGGCGAGTTCGAGGAACGCCTCAAGGCCGTGCTCAGCGAGGTCAAGGCCGCACAGGGCGGCATCTTGCTCTTCGTCGACGAGTTGCACACCGTTGTCGGCGCGGGCGCCACCGAAGGGGCCATGGACGCGGGGAACATGCTCAAGCCGATGCTTGCCCGCGGTGAACTGCACATGATCGGCGCCACCACTCTCGACGAGTACCGCAAGCACATCGAGAAGGACGCCGCGCTCGAACGAAGGTTCCAACAGGTTTTGGTCGACGAGCCCAGCCTCGAGGACACCATCTCCATCCTGCGTGGCCTGCGCGAGCGCCTGGAGGTGTTCCACGGCGTCAAGATACAAGACACCGCACTGGTCTCCGCCGCCACCCTCAGTCACCGTTACATCACTGATCGATTCCTGCCCGACAAGGCCATCGACCTCGTCGACGAGGCATGCGCCCGGCTGCGTACCGAGATCGACTCCATGCCTGCCGAACTCGACGAGGTCACCCGCCGAGTCACCCGCCTGGAGATCGAGGAAGCCGCACTCTCCAAGGAATCCGACCCCGCGAGCCAAGCCCGCCTGGAGGAGCTGCGCAAGGAACTGGCCGACCTGCGCGGTGAGGCCGACGCCAAACACGCCCAGTGGGAGGCCGAACGACAGGCGATCCGACGGGTGCAGGAACTGCGCCAGGAACTGGAACAGGTCCGCCACGAGGCGGAGGAAGCCGAACGCGCCTACGACCTCAACCGGGCTGCCGAACTCCGGTACGGCCGCCTCCAGGACCTGGAGCGCCGGCTCGCAGCGGAGGAGGAGCGGCTGGCCACCAGGCAGGGCCAGAACCGTTTGCTGCGCGAGGTGGTCACCGAAGAGGAGATCGCAGAGATCGTCGCCGCGTGGACCGGCATCCCGGTCGCCCGCCTGCAGGAGGGTGAACGCGACAAGCTGCTGCGCCTCGACGAGATCCTTCGCGAGCGCGTCGTCGGCCAGGACGAGGCCGTCAAGCTCGTCGCCGACGCGATCATCCGCGCCCGCTCCGGCATCCGCGACCCTCGCCGCCCCATCGGTTCCTTCATCTTCCTCGGCCCCACCGGCGTCGGAAAGACCGAGCTGACCAAGACTCTCGCCCGGGCACTGTTCGACTCCGAGGACAACATGGTCCGCCTCGACATGAGTGAGTACCAGGAGCGGCACACCGTCAGCAGGCTCATGGGCGCACCACCCGGATACGTCGGCTACGAGGAAGGCGGCCAACTCACCGAGGCCGTACGCCGCAAGCCGTACTCGGTCGTGCTGTTCGACGAGATCGAGAAGGCACACAGCGACGTCTTCAACACCCTGCTGCAGATCCTCGATGACGGCCGCATCACCGATGCACAGGGCCGCACCGTCGACTTCCGCAACACCGTGATCATCATGACGTCCAACATCGGCTCCGAGCACCTCCTCGACGGCGCCACCGCCGAGGGTGAGATCAAGCCTGACGCCCGCGCCCTGGTGATGGGCGAGCTGCGCGGGCACTTCCGCCCGGAGTTCCTCAACCGCGTCGATGACATCGTGCTGTTCAAGCCGCTGGGTGAGCGGCAGATCGAACGTATCGTGGAGCTGCAGTTCGACGAACTGCGGCAGCGGCTGGCGGAACGCCGCATCGACGTCGAACTCACCGATGCGGCCAGAGAGCTGATCTCCCACGAGGGCTACGACCCGGTGTACGGGGCCCGGCCGCTGCGGCGGTACATCTCCCACGAGGTCGAGACGCTGGTCGGTCGTGCTCTTCTGCGCGGTGACGTCCAGGACGGCGCGACGGTCCGTGTCGACGCCCAACACGGGGAGCTGGTGGTCACCTACGACCAGCAGGACGAGGCCCGGGAAGCGAGGGCAGCGTGAACACCACTCGCACGACGACAGTGACCTGCCCACACTGCGGGCGCGACAACCGCATTCCTGTCGCCGCCGAGGGACGCCCCAGGTGCGGCCACTGCAAGCAGCCGCTGCCCTGGGTCGTCGACGCGGGTGACGACGATTTCACCGAAGTCGCCGACAACGCCGTCCAACCTGTCGTCGTCGACCTCTGGGCCACCTGGTGCGGTCCCTGCCGCATGGTCAGTCCCGCCCTCGAGCAGGTCGCCCGCGACCTCGCCGGACGGATCAAGCTCGTCAAGGTCGACATCGACAAGAACCCAGGAGTCAGTCGGCGCTTCGAGGTCCAAGCAGTGCCCACGCTGCTCGTCCAGGACCGGGGCGAGACGGTCGCACGACAGGCCGGTGCGGCACCGGCGCACGTCCTGCGTCAGTGGGTCGAACAAGCCCTGGAAGGCCGGCAGACCACTGCGGGGCGGTGAGCCACCATGGCCCGGCCACCACAGAGGCTCCCCGAGACCGCACGGTACCGAGTCGCACGTCCGACTCGGCGCGGGCCTCAAAGGAACCATCGGATGACGATCCGTCACCGCTCAGCCCTCCGGTGACGAAAGGAGCCCCGAAATGAGCGAAACGGTATTTTCCTCCTTCGACACGATGGTGGACAAGGCCAATCGGCTCCTGAGGGACATCGAGGAAGCCAACGGCTGGCCGAAGGAACGCCGGAAGCAGTCGTACGCCGCTCTGCGCGCCGTCCTGCACCGGCTACGGGATCGTCTCTCCGCGGACGCGGCGGCGCACCTGGGGGCGCAGCTTCCGACTCTGATCCGCGGCGTCTACTACGACGGATGGAAGCCGTCGGAGACACCGGTGAAACTCAGTGGCGAGGAATTCTTCCAGCGAGTGCGGGACGACTTTCCCTACGCGGTCGACGGCGGCATCGAAACGGTCGTGCGCACCGTGCTGGAGTCCTTGAAGCGCTACGTCAGCGAAGGGGAATGGGATCACCTCAAGTCCGGCCTTCCCCACTCGCTTGCCGTCGTCCTGCCGTAGCTGCTGCGCCGGCCGTCGCGGTCCGGAATTTCTGTAACCGGACCGGAGACCATCGTGGGCGGCCGGACAACCATCCATGAGAGGAGAACGTCATGGCCACGATTCCGGATCCGCACCTGGCAATGGTGCGGCCAGTCACACCGCGTACCCCGCAGGGCTGCGAGGAGTGCCTCAAGGAGCATTCCCCTTGGGTGCACCTGCGCCTCTGCCTCACCTGCGGGCACGTCGGCTGCTGCGATTCCTCACCCCTCAAGCACGCCCGACGACACGCGGGCAGCGCCGAGCACCCCATCGTGCAGTCCTTCCAACCGGGCGAGGACTGGCGCTGGTGCTACGTTCACGAGGCTCTGGTCTGATGAGTACTGCCCAGCACGAGAATGGTCCGGTCCGCGAGACGCCGGACCGGTACGGGGCGTTCCCCCGCCTGACGCCGGAACAGCTTCAGGACCTGACCGTGCACGGCGAGCGCCGCAGGACCAGGGAAGGTGAGGTGCTGTACCGGGAGGGCGAGCCGTTCCGGGAGTTCCTCGCGATCCTCAGCGGGACCGTCGAGATCCTTCAGGACCACGGCGGGCCGGAAGAGCGCACCGTGGCGGCACACGGACCCGGCAGATTCCTGGGTGAACTGGGGATGCTGGAGGGGCAGGCGGCGTTCGAGACCGCCGTCGTGCGTGAGGAAGGTGAAATCCTGGCTGTACCGGTGGAGCGCCAACGCGCCTTGATCGGCCGCGACCCCGTACTCGGCGACCTGATCCTCCGCGCCTGTCTGGGCCGGCGATATCTGCTCATAGGGATCGGCGCAGGCTTCCGCATCCTGGGATCGTGCTACTCGCGGGACACGCTGCGCCTGCGTGAGTTCGCTGCCCGCAACCGGCTGCCCCACCGCTGGCTGGATCTGGAGCGGGACAAGGAGGCTGAGGCGCTGCTGCGTCGGTTCTCCATCCGCCCCGAGGAAACTCCGGTCGTCCTCTGGAAGGGCGAGCGGGTGCTGCGCAACCCGAGCAATGCCGAACTCGCCAGGCTCATCGGGCTGCCTGCCCCCACGGCGAAGGCCGCCCAGTGCGACGTGATGGTGGTCGGCGCAGGCCCCGCAGGACTCGCCGCAGCCGTGTACGGCGCCTCCGACGGCCTCACCACGATCTCGGCCGACTCCGTGGCCACCGGAGGCCAGGCAGCCACCTCGTCCCGCATCGAGAACTACCTCGGCTTCCCGTCGGGCATCTCCGGAGGCGAGCTCATCGAACGCGCGGTGCTCCAGGCCCACAAATTCGGTGCCCGCCTCATGGTGCCGGCCCAGGTCGACAGGCTCATCCCGCGGGACGACGAGTACGTGGTCACCTTCACCGACGGGTCCCAAGTCCGGGCGGACGCCGTGGTGCTCGCCTCAGGTGTCCGGTACCGCAGGCTCGAGGTGCCCGGCATCGACCGTCTGGAGGGCGTCAGCGTCTACTACGCGGCGACCGTGCACGAGGCCAGTCTCTGCGAGGCGGACCCCGTCGCCGTGGTCGGCGGAGGCAACTCCGCCGGACAGGCGGCGCTGTTCCTGGCCCAGTACGCGTCCGGAGTCCACCTCCTCGTCCGGGGCAGCGACCTCAATGCGAACATGTCGCGTTACCTGGTGGACCAGGTGGAACGGCATCCCAAGATCGAGGTGCTGCTCCACACCGAAGTCCGGGGGGCCTCCGGGAAGGAAAAACTGGAGTCGCTCAGCGTCGAGGACAACGCGCATGGTGAGCGCCGCACGCTGCGGGCCGCCGCGCTGTTCGTTTTCATCGGGGCTCGCCCGCGCACGGAGTGGCTGAGGGGCGTGCTCGCCCTGGACGAGAAGGGCTTCGTCCTGACGGGGGCTGACGCCCAGGCTGCTGCCGACGCGACCCGGTGGGACTCTCTCGGCCGTGGTCCGTTGCTGCTGGAGACCAGTCTTCCCGGGGTCTTCGCAGCCGGCGACGTCAGGAGCGGCTCGGTCAAACGAGTTGCCTCGGCCACCGGTGAAGGTGCCATGGCGATCCGCCTCGTGCACGAGCATCGGGAAATCGCCGGCAACCTGGTCCGCACCGCAGGCCCGGAGGGGCCTCGACCGGTGACGGGCCGGTCCGTGGCCTGGCGCTGACTTCTCCGCCGGTCCGCTCCGGGCGCACCCAGCCATCGTGGCGTCGGCCGGACGGCGTGGCGACGAGGCCAGGGCGCGCGGCTACTCGGCCGGGCGGTTCTCCTTCAACGTGCCTGAAGGACGGTGCGAGACCTGCCAGGGCGAGGGATTCGTCGCGGTGGAACTGCTGTTCCTGCCTGGTACCTACGCGCCGTGCCCGGCCTGCCAGGGCGCCCGGTACAACGCCGAAACGCTGGAAGTCACCTACCGTGGCAAGAACATCGCGGAAGTGCTGGCGTTGTCCGTCGACGCCGCTGCCCAGTTCCTGTCCGCCGTGCCGGCCGCCTCCCGCAGTCTGGAGACGTTGCGCGAGGTGGGACTGGGGTACCTGCGGCTGGGGCAGCCCGCGACGGAGCTCAGCGGTGGTGAGGCGCAGCGCATCAAACTGGCCAGCGAACTGCAGCGAGCCCGCCGCGGCCACGCGCTCTACCTGCTCGACGAGCCGACGGCGGGGCTGGACCCCTCGGACATCGCGCTGCTGCTGCGACAACTGCACCGGCTCGTCGACGCGGGCAACACGGTCGTCCTCGTCGAGCATGACCTGGACACGATCGTCACCGCCGACTGGGTCATCGACCTCGGGCCGGGCGGTGGCGACGCGGGCGGGCGGGTGGTCGCGGCGGGCCCGCCGGCCAAGGTAGCGAGGGCCCGCCGCAGCGCCACCGCGCCCTATCTCGCGGCCCGGCTCGCGGACTCCTGACGACGGCGCGAGCGGGCTGAGCACCGGTCACCGGGAGCAGGCCCCGTTCCGGGAGAACGCGGAGATCTGGCCGCGCCGCATGCACCGGTCGGCGGGAGCCAGCGTGTCATCGCAGCGCCGACGCCGCCCCGGGGGCATTCTGTGGGCACTTGCGGTCGCGGGGACGGACAACGAGAAGGATCCAGTCATGCAAGCGTCGTCGCCGGGCGTTACGGTCGTGGCTCTCCTCGCGGACCCGGACGCACCGACCGAGATCGCGAAGCGTATGAGCCGGACCCTTCCCGCTCGGCTCGCCGACAGGTCTGGCCAAGGGCGACGGTTCGACATCGAAGTGATCAGTGAGCCCTTCACTTCAGGGACGGAGGACCCACCTACCTTGATGCGCCGGATCATGGACCGTGGCAGTGCGGAGAATTGGGACATCGTCGTCGCCCTCACCGACCTCCCGCTGCACTCGCACGGCCGCAGGCTCGTCGCGCATATGAGCCACGAACACGGCTTGGCCTTGTTGTCGCTGCCTTCGTTGGGGGGCTTCCGGCTGCAGACGAGGGCCCGCCTTGCTGTGGAAGAAGCCGTGCTCGACTTGTCGGGCCCGCAGCCCACCGCCTCTGGGAGGCCCGCACGAAGGCAGATGCTCCCGGAGTCCGTCGACCGTCGTCCCACACCCGTTCACCCGCGTCGGGTCGGCGAGGAGGAGAGCCCTGATCTCCGGTACGCCATCAGCGGGCCGCGCGGCTATCTACGGGTTCTCTTCGGTATGGTCCGCGCCAACCGGCCGTGGCGGCTGGTCCCGGGCCTTTCGAAAGGCCTGGCGGCCGCACTCGCCACCGGAGCCGTCGCCACTCTGGACTCCACCGTCTGGAGCCTGGCTACGTCCCTGAGCACGCCACGCCTGGTCGTCGCCACGGTCGGGTCTGTCGGGCTCATGATCGGCTGGCTGATCGTGGACGCGAACCTGTGGCATCGGACAGGGGAGGGCTCGCCGGAGGCGAGGCAGAGGACGGCTCTCTACAACACCTCGACCGTAGTGACCGTGAGTATCGGGGTACTCGTCTGCTACGTGGGCCTGATGGTCATCAACTTTGTGTGGGGGCTGTTCATCCTCAACGACCAAGTGTTCGCCTCCATGACACGAAACCCGTTGAACGCAACGGACTACTGGACGCTGTCGTGGTTCGTGGCTTCGACCGCCACGGTGGGCGGCGCGCTGGGATCAGGCCTGGAGAGCGACGAGGCGATCCGAGCAGCGGCTTACTCGAAGCGCGAACAGGAACGTCGCCACATGCTCCAGGACGAGCACGATGGCTAGATGTACGCAGATGCACAGGAGCCGGTGGCGATGGAGTACGGCTCGTCCCGCCCGTCTCCTAGGCGGCGGTGGCGAGACGAACGTGATGGTGCGTCTGGTGACCGGGCTCAAGGAGGGCAGATCGGTTGTGCGGCGGAACGGCGGCTCGCCGGCGTCAGCCGGACCTTCGGCCAGAGGTGTCCGCAGTAGCAGCGTCCCGTCCCAGCACCTGCGGCCGTCACCCTGTTCCCGGGCCGTGTGGGAAGCGCTCTCGCACGTCGGCCGAACCAGGATCCGGCCGACGCGAGTCGGCATGACCTTCCGGCTGGGTTCACGCCCGTGACGTGGCCGCGGGCCTTCATGGAAGTCCTTTGGTCCGGGCTCAGAATCGAGGAGACGCGGCTGGAGTTCCTGCTCGCGCTGCGCACGGCCGCCGGTGTGGCACTCGTCATCGGTCCGGCGCTGTGGCTCGGCTCCCCCGCGTACGCCGCATCCGCCGCCCTCGGCGCTTTCTCCGCAGGCGGGGCCACCTTCCAGCGCACCTGGCGCCCACGTAAGGTGATCGCGCTCGGCGCCGGCGCGGGGTTGGCGCTCAGTACCCTGGTGGGTTACCTGGCGGCGGGGCGACTCGTGACGTTCCTTCCGCTGCTGGCCCTGTGGACCTTTGTCGCGGGGCTGGCCTGGGCCGTCGGATCGACCGCTGGGATCGTCGCAGCGACGACGGTCGGCAGCATGCTGGTGACCATCACCCTGCCCACGAGCGTCGGACGCGCCCTGGAGCACGCCGGGATCATCGCGCTCGGCGGAGTGGTGCAGGCCGTGCTGATCTTGCTGTTCCCGATCCGCCGATGGGGGGCGCATCGTGACGCGCTCGCCGACGCTCTGGCCGCTGTGGCGGACTACGCCCGCCAGCTCCGGCACGACCCGACTGCCCGCTTCGACCCCGAGCCCTTGATGACAGCCCGGGACGCGGCGGCCGTCACGCCATCACAGGCTCGCACTCGCCCCACCGCCCTCCACGGCCCGCGAGGACTTGCCGAGCGTATTCTGCCGGCCATCGCCGCGCTCGCCGACCCGGACGTCGGCGCCCCGGCGGAGGGACCTGGACGGGACCGCGCGCGGGAGCTGCTCGACGCGGCGGCCGACGTTTTGGATGCGGCCGCCCGATCGATCCGCCGCGGCACCCCCGTCGAGGTACCGCCCGAGACTGTGGACCTCCTGCGCGAAGACGAGCAGCACGAGGTGCTCGAGGGATCCGCGCGGCAGGCCGCCGAGAGACTCGCGGAACTGCTCGGTGAGGTGCTGGAGATCGCTGAGTGCGGCAACGCGCGCAGAAGGACGCCCACGCAGCATGGCCCCGCGGGCGTTCAGTTCCTGGTGCGGCCGACCATGTTCCGGCTGCTCCCGGTCATGGTGCGGGCGGTCCGTCGTGAGCTCCGCCACGACTCGCCCGTCTTCCGGCATGCCGTTCGGCTGGCGGCGGTAGCCACCCTCGGCTATCTCATCGCCGCCCGGCTGCCCCTGGGGCACGGCTACTGGGCACCCATCGCCTCGGTGATGGTGATGCGTCCGGACTTCCACCGGACGTACGCGCGCGCGGTCGCCCGTCTCGCCGGGACTGTGGTGGGGGTCGTGCTCGCCACCGGGGTGGTGCGGGCCCTGGGCCCGGACGCACATGTGTTCGGTGCGCTGGCGGTGGTCTCGGCGGGCCTGTCGTACACCCTGATCCGTACCGGCTACGCCTACTCCCAGTGCTTCACTGCCGCGTACGTCGTCTTCCTGCTCGGCATGGGCGGCCAGGCATGGGAACAGACGGTCCCGGAGCGGATGGTACTCACCCTGCTGGGCGGAGCCCTGGCGATGCTGGCCTACGCGGTGTTCCCTGCGTGGGAGACGCCCCGGCTGCCGGAACGGCTTGCGGACTGGCTTGCCGCCGACGGCCGCTACGCGGCTGCGGTGCTCCGCAACTACGCCGAACCGACCAGGGAACGCCGAGCCGACATGCGCCGTGCCCAACTGGCGAGCAGAAGAGCGCGTGCCGCCTGGCAGGAGGCATACGACCGGGCAAAGCAGGAACCGGTCCGCCCCAGGGGCCTGACTTCGCGTGAGGCGGAGGAGGCACAGGAGGCACTCGAAGGGTTCGACAGGGCGGCGACGCTCATGGAGAACCGCGTCCCGCAGGACGACCACCCTTTCGCCCGCGAGGCGGAAGGGCTCGCCGAAGCCCTGGAAACGGACACTGCGCAGGCGGCGGCCGACATGCGCGAGCACAAGGATCCGGACTGGGGACGCGTGGAGAAAGCTCTCCAGGCGTGGGAGGGCGCCGGTGCCCGGGGCCCAGCGCTACGGCGCGAGGCGGACCTGCAGAAGCGCGCCCTGGAGGACCTTGCGACAGCCGTGAGCCGCACCCCCCTGGAGCGCGACGTCGGCTCCGTGCGCGAGGAGCAGCGGGTGCGGGAGGCCGTGGAGGCTGAAGGCGGTGGCCCGGGACCCGCGCACCGGGGTGGGTGACGTTCCGAGGACGGCGAGCGCCGCGCCCTCCTGGAGAGGCAGCAATCTTCCGGCCGCCGGCCGGCCACACGTGCACCGCTGTCACGGCTGCGAGGCCGGCCCCGTCAGGAGGCGCAGACCGATTCCTTCGGCATTCCAGCCATGCAGGGAAGGGTCGTCTCTGCATGGCGGACACCTTCACCCTGATCGCCTGACTTTCGACTGCGCGTAGTGACACCAGGTTGCATGATCCGCTGGTCGGTGGGCCGGTTCGCGAAGGCCGCCGCCTGCCTGGGGACTTCCTCGGCCGAGTCGGTCAGTCTCCCGGCCCGCGCCACACACCACCACCAGGTACGCCCGATCGCGACTGGGTCGTGGATGCCGGTTCCGTGCTGCGAGGAGGAATCCGTACCTGTCTGCCGGCGCCGGTGGGGCCAGCCCGTCAAGGGGCGCCGATGTTGCCTCGGGGGCATCCTGGGCTCACCGGCTCATCGCCGGGCGGCCGACAGGAAGGGCCCAGTCGTGAGGGTGTCGTCTCAGGGCGTTACGGTCGTGGCTCTCCTGGCGGATCCGGACGCTCCGACGGAGATCGCCCACCGCGTGGCCCGGACCCTCCCTGATCGGCTGGCCGAGAAGGCGGCTCAGGGGCGACGGTTCGATGTGCGGGTGGTCAGCGAGCCTTTCACCGCGGAGACCGAGGACCTGGCCACTTTGATGCGGCGGATCGCCGACCGCAGAAGTTCGGAGGGCTGGGACGTCGTCGTGGCCCTCACCGACCTTCCGCTTCATGCACACGGGCGCAAGCTCGCGGTGAATCTGAGTCACGAAGACGGGTCAGCGCTGCTGTCACTCCCTTCATTGGGCGGCTTGCGGCTGCAGAGAAGGGCCCGGCGAGCCGTGGAAGAGGCCGTGCTCAGTTTGTTGGCGGATCCACAAGCCACGAGCGGCGAGGAGGCTGAGGGACGTCCGCGAAGTAGGCCCCTGCAAGGGCCCTTTGCCAGCCCTCTCACCTCCATTCACCCGGGCCAGGTCGGTGAGGAGGAAACCGCTGATCGTCGGTACGTCGTCAGCGGACCGCGCGGTTACCTGCGGCTACTGTTCGGTATGGTCCGCGCCAACCGGCCGTGGCGGTTGGTACCGGGCCTGTCGAAGGCACTGGCCGCCGCACTCGCCACCGGAGCCATCGCCACCGTGAACTCCACCGTTTGGAGCCTCGCCGCGGCCCTGAGCACGCCGCGCCTCGTGATCGCCATGATCGGGTCCGTCGCGCTCATGATCGGCTGGCTGATCGTAGACGCGAACCTGTGGCACCGAACGGCAGGAGAGTCGCCGGAAGCGCGAAAGCGGGCGGCTCTGTACAACGCCTCGACGATCATGACCTTGGGTATCGGGGTGCTCGTCTGCTACGTCGGTTTGCTGGTCATCAACTTGGTATGGGCACTGTTCATCCTCAACGGACACGTGTTCGCCTCCCTGACACGAACCCCACTCAATGCCACGGAGTACTGGACGCTGTCCTGGTTCGTCGCTTCGGTCGCCACCGTGGCCGGTGCGCTGGGCTCAGGGTTGGAGAGCGACGAGGCGATCCGGGCAGCCGCCTACTCCAAGCGTGAGCAGGAACGCCGCAGCATGCTGAAGGACGACCACGCCGCCTAGCCGGTGACCTGGGTCGGTGTCCGCCGCCAGGTGGTTTCCGGGTCCGCGGATTCCCCCAGCCGCTCCGCCCGCACACCGTCGTTTAGTGAGACTTTCTACGGGTATGGGCACTTTGCGCTGCGCCTGGGGCGCTTATGGCGGACCGGTCGTGGCGCTACCGTTCACCTGTACCGGGTGGGCGGCCCGCAGAGGCGTGTCGAAGCCGAAGACTCCGTCGTACCGGGCACGAGAGTCGGGCGTGTGGACTCCGCCTCCATCGCAGCCGTGCTGCGGTCATGCCGCGGCGCCGAAAGAAGCGATCATGAAAGCAGCGGTATATGAGAGCCCGCGTACGGTCACGGTGAAGGACGTGCCGGACGCGAAGATCGAGCACCCCTGCGACATCATCGTCAAGATCACCGCCACCAACATCTGCGGTTCGGACCTGCACATGTACGAAGGCCGCACCTCGTTCGAATCCGGCCGTACCCTGGGCCACGAGAACATGGGCCAGGTCGTCGAGGTCGGTTCGGCCGTGAGCAAGGTCCAGGTCGGCGAGTACGTGGTCCTGCCCTTCAACATCGCCTGCGGCTTCTGCAAGCAGTGCGAGCGGGGTCTGACCAACTACTGCCTGACCATGCAGCCGGAACCGGCCCTCGCCGGTGCCGCCTACGGATTCGCCGAAATGGGCCCCTACCAGGGCGGCCAGGCGGAACTGCTGCGCGTGCCCTACGGCGACTTCAACGCGCTGCGCCTGGGTGAGGACGCCGCCGAGCGGCAGACCGACTATGTGATGCTCGCCGACATCTTCCCCACCGGCTACCACGCGACCGAGATGGCCCACGTCAAACCCGGCGACCAGACGATCGTGTTCGGGGCCGGCCCCGTCGGGCTGATGGCGGCCTACTCCGCCCTCCTCAAGGGCGCCGGCCGTGTCTGGGTGGCCGACCACCAGCCCGACCGGCTGCGTAAGGCCGAGGAGATCGGGGCCATCCCGATCAACACCGCCGAGCAGGAGCCGGCAGAAGTCGTCAAGGAGGCCACTCTCGGCCTGGGCGCCGACAACGGCTGCGAGTGCGTCGGCTACCAGGCACACGACCCCTCGGGACAAGAGGACGCCAGCCTGACGCTCAATGGCCTGATCGACTCGGTCAGGTTCACGGGCGACCTGGGCGTGGTAGGCGTGTTCCTTCCCGAGGACCCCGGCGGCGCCGAGGCCCAGGGCAAGCTGGAGGCGCAGGGCAAAGTCCCGATCGACTTCGGCATGATGTGGTTCAAGGGCCAGCACATGGGAACCGGACAGGCACCGGTGAAGAGGTACAACCGGGCGCTTCGCGACCTGATCGCCGGCGACAAGGCAAAGCCGAGCTTCATCGTCTCCCATGAACTGGGCCTGGACGAAGCCCCCGCCGCCTACGAACACTTCGACGCCCGCGATGAGGGATGGACCAAGGTGGTCCTGCATCCCAACGGACACGGCAACGGCCACAAGCAGTAGGGCTCCCGAGGCCGCCATACCGCCCGGGTCCCCCAGCGGTTGTTCACGAGCGAGGGGGCAACCGCCCCCTCGACGCACGTTGGACGACGCGAACGAGCGCGCGCGGGGGGTCGGGAGCACGGCTGGACGAATGGCTGCCAGCTGACCACCCGTCAGTAGAGTCAGCATGGGCTGGGCCCTGATGGACCTGCACACGCACGGCGACACCTTCACCTGACATCGGATGCGGCCTCCGCCCCCGCTTCCGCCGGCCCCTGGATCCCGTAAAGCCCTGTTCAGCGGGTACGACCCCGCGGCTTCAGGGGTCCCGGTGGTAGCTCCGGGGCGGACAGCCGCGCTCCTGCATACCCGTGCACCTCCCCAAACCTCACCCCCTTCACCCAGTCCTCGCGCGCCCTGCTGATTTCGTCGTGGGAACGCCCCACGAAGTTCCACCACATGACAATCTCCTCCGCGAACGGCTCACCGCCGAGCAGCATCAGCCCTGCGTCGGAGGCTGCGCGCAGGGGCAGTTCGGTACGGCCACAGCCGAGGTAGAGCATCGACCCGGGCAGCACCGGGACGCCGTCGACCTCGGCCTCGCCCGACATGGCCAGCACGGCGTACTCGAAGTCGGGGTCCAGCGGCAGTCCGGCTTCGGCGCCGTCGGCCAGAGCCAGGTCGGCTCCGACGAGCGGGGTGTAGGCCCTGCCCGGCGAGGTGGCGCCGTCGAGTTCACCCAGGATCACGGTGGCGGTGAGACCTGGGGCCGTGACGGTGGGCAGGGCGGTGTGGTGCTCGAAGTGCGGGTCCACGTGCCGGTGCGCGTCGGGCAGGGCGACCCAGAGCTGGGCGCCGTGCAGAAACCTGGCGTGACTCTTCGGACTCTCCTCGGAGTGACTGATGGCCCGGCCGGAGGTCATCAGGCCCAGTTCGCGTGGCCTTACGGTCTGGAGGCTGCCGAGGCTGTCGCGGTGCAGCACCTCCCCCTCGTGCAGCCAGCTGACCGTCTGCAGGCCCATGTGAGGATGCGGCGGCACCTGCATTCCCGGCTCGTCCGCGATGTCGTCGGGACCGTAGTGGTCCACGAATGCCCAGGCCCCGACCATGCGGCGCCCCAGGTTGGGCAGCAGCCTTCGCACCTCGGTGGACTCGCCGAGCTGGACACGGCGCGGGGTGAGGAGTTCACGTACCGGTTCGGCGACGACGAAGCCCCGCCCTCCGCAGACCGAGGGGGTGGCCTGGCGATCGAGATTGCTCATGGCGCACAACCTATTCCTGGACGGTCGTGGTGTATCGGCCCCCACGCCGAAAATTTAGTGGAATGTTTAACTACCTCTCCGTGTTGACGCGTCCGTAAGCATTCCGGTGGAGGAGGAGAAGTGGACGAGAGCTACTACGAGTTCGGTACGCCCGCCGACCGGTGGGACCGGGCGCAGCTGTTCTTCGAGGCCAAGGAGTACCTGACTGCGGCCAGGATCCTCGGCGGGCTCGTCCAGGAGGCCCCGGAGCAGGTGGCGCCGCGCCTCCTGCTGGCCCGCGCCTACTACCACTCGGCGCGACTGGGCAAGGCCGAAGCCGAACTGCGGGAGGTCCTGGAGCGCAACCCGGTCGAGGACTACGCGCGACTGATGCTCGGGCGCACCCTGGAGCGCCAGGGCCGGCACGCGGAAGCCGCCCCGCACCTGCGGATGGCCGACGCCATGGCCGGGGAATTCGGTTCCGGCTCGGCTTCCCGAGAGGGGCGGGTCCAGGACTGACAGGCCCTTGGGACCGGGAGCCCGGAGCAGGCCGACGCCTGGCCGACCGGGCCCCGGGCGGAGGGCGACAGCTCGCTCACGCCTACGCCGCACCCTGAGGAAGACGGGGAACACGACGAGAGAGGGAGGGCGGGGACCGCGTCGGCGATGCGCGGCTCAGCCGGAGCCGACCTCGGCGCCCATCCCCCGCCCCGGCTCAGCCGGAGCCGGCCTCGGCGCCCCTCCCCCGCCTCCCTCCCGTCAGCCAGCGGCTCGCTCGGTGTTCGACACTCGGTCCAGCCATTCCGTCATGAGCGCCGACTCGGCCGTGCTGAGCCCGGTCCCCTGAGACCGGCGCAGCAAGGCACTCAGGCGAGCGGCCGTGGAGGGCACGTCGGTCTCGACCGGCTTGCCCTCCCGCGCGTCCGGGGTGAAGACAGCTGCGTGCACAGCGTCGCGCACACGCGCCGAAACCCCGGCGTCCGGGAAGGTCGCAGGCCTGGACACCAGCATCAGGGCGACGCCGGTCGTGGACGACATGATCATCTGGGCTGCGAGCTCAGGAGCGATGCGCAGCTTCCCCAGAGCGGCCGCCCTCTCCAGGTCGCGGGTCAGTATGCGGTGAGCTTCCAGCGCGGCAGCCGGCGGCGTCCGCATCGCAGGGGAGTTCATCAACCGGTAGAGGTTCGGGTTTCGGAGAGCGAACTCGACGTGGCTGTCCCAGCCGTTGCGTAGATCCTCGACGGGATCCGTGGTGTCGCTCCGTTCGCGCTTGGTCGCCAGGTAGGCGTCGAAGCCCTGGTCGACGACCGCCGACAGCAGCCCCGCCTTGTCCCCGAAGTGGCGATACAGGGCAGGCGCCCCGACCTGCGCCGCCTCACACACAGCTCGCGTGGAGATGTCCCCGTCGGGAGACTCCGCGACCAGCTGGGCCGCGACTTCGAGAATGCGCGCTCGTGTACTCACCGGAGGGACGCTACCAAGCCCTGTACAGGACCGAGCGGACGGCCGGAGGGGTTGGTCGCAGCGACATCGCGGCGGCACGGAGCAGCGCGAGGGCTGCTGCACCGCTCGTCCGGTCCGCGGCCACGACGGCGTCCCGCATCGCCGTACCCTTCGAGCCGCGGTCCTCCAGCCGAGTCGTCCCACCGGCCACCGAGCTGGTGCGCCCCGGCACCCCCGTCAGGCGATGCCGCCGTTGGCGCGCAGCACCTGGCCGTTGACCCAGCGGGCCGGGCCCGCGAGAAAGGAAACGACCTCAGCTATGTCCTGGGGGGTTCCGAGCCGCTCGAGAGGAGGCTGCGCGGCCATTCCGGCAACGGTCTCCTCGTCCTTGCCGTCCAGGAACAACGCCGTGGCGGTCGGCCCGGGCGCCACCGCGTTGACCGTGATGTCGCGCCCCCTCAGCTCACGGGCCAGGATCAGGGTCATCGCCTCCACGGCCCCCTTGGTCGCCGCGTAGGCGCTGTAGCCGGGCAGAGCCAACGCCAGCACGGAGCTGGAGAAGTTGATGATCGCGCCCCCACCACGAAGGCGGCGTGCCGCCTGCTGGCCGACGACGAAGGTGCCGCGGATGTTGGTGCGGTGCATGCGGTCGAGGACGTCCAGATCCAGGTCGACCAGCGGGGCGAGCGCCATCACGCCTGCGGCGTGGACGACCACATCGACGCCCCCGAAAGCCTCCTCGGCCGCGTCGAAAAGAGCGGCAACCGCCCTTTCGTCGGCTACGTCGGCCTGATGCGCCAAAGCGGCGCCTCCGGCGGAGACGACAGCCGCCACCGCCGCGTCGGCCTCACCCTTGCTGCCCGCGTAGTTGACGACGACCGCGAACCCGTCCGCCGCCAGCCGTTCGACGCTTTCACGGCCGATCCCCCGCGATCCCCCGGTGACGACGGCGACCCTGCGGGCGGTGGTGGTGTGCTGCTCGGTCATGAGGATGCTCCTGCGACAGAGAGATTGCCCCGGTTCCACGAACCCTTTCGACAACAACGCTAACACCGTGACGTTAGCGTCGCTACCCCCGAAAGGGGTAACGCCGCTATCTCTTGCCGCCCGAGGCGGGAGCGTCGTTCCTCTTCGACAGACCCACCGCCGGACGGATCACCGAGACCCCAGGCAGCACACCGCCTGGCGCTTCACACGGGCAGCCGACCACCCCTGGCGTCCCCCTGCCGTCCGGCGGCCGCCGGGCCGTGACCACTCGTCCGCGACTGCGTCACACCCCGGAAGCCGTCGGCAGCACGATGGCGGTCACCGCGAAGCCGCCGTCGACGAGCCACTTGCCCGTGTACGACGTCGGCATCCCTGGCGCCGTGCGCAGCAGTTCGGCTGTGAACGTGCCTTCGGTCGCGGTGTCCGGTTGTCCGTGGAAGGTGATGTCTGCCTCGGAGAAGTCGAGTTCGGTCCGGGTGAGCGGATACCACGTCTTGAAGACGCTCTCCTTGGCACTGAACAGGAGCCGCCCCCAGTGGACCGCGGGGTTCGCCGGGCCTGAGGGTATGCGCTTCCGTTCCGACGGCAGGGATATGACTTCCCAGACATCGGGCGGCAGCGGTGCGTTCGGCTCGGCGTCGATGCCGATGGCCCGTACCTCCGAGTCCCTGGCCAGCACCGCCGCACGATATCCGTCGCAGTGCGTCATGCTGCCGACAGTGCCTGCGGGCCAGAGCGGCATTCCGCGCAGGCCGCGCAGCACAGGCGCCGGGGGCAGGCCGAGCGTGGCCATGGCCCGTCTCGCGCAGGCGCGCACCGCCGCGAACTCGTGTCTGCGGCGGTCCACGCTCGTGGCGATCAGTTGTTCCTCCTCCGGGTAGAGACTGCCTGCCGGAGCGTCCACGTCGTAGGTGTCCGCGCTCGCGACGTGCTCGGGGACAAGACGCTCGATCACGCGCGCTCACTCCCCTCGGACGAGGTCTGCTCACCGTCGTACGGGAGGATCTGCCTCATCAGACCGCGCGGGTGCCCCCGCTTCCGCCACTCCCTGGGGTAGCCGATCGAGACCTCTTCGAATCGCACCCCGTCGTGCCAGGTCGTACGGGGGATGTGCAGATGGCCGTAGACGACCGTCGCGACGTTGAACCGGGTGTGCCAGTCGGCGGTCAGCTCCGTGCCGCACCACTGGGCGAACTCCGGGTACCACATGACGGAGGTGGGTTCGCGCAGGAGGGGCCAGTGGCCGGCGATCACGAGGGGCACGTCGGGGTCGTGCGCGGCCAGCCGCTGTTCGGTGAGGGCCACCCGCTCCCTGCACCAGTCGTCCCGGGTCGGATAGGGGTCGGGGTGCAGCAGATACTCATCGGTACAGACGACGCCCGCTTCATGGGCCTTGGCCAGAGATTCTTCCTTGGTGGCCGTTCCCGGCGCCCTGAAGGTGTAGTCGTACAGGAGGAACACCGCTGCCACCGCCACGGGACCGTCCGGCCCCGGCCACAACGGGTACGGGTCCTCGGGTGTGGTCACGCCGAGCTCACGGCACACCGCGACGAGGTGCTCGTACCGCGCCCGGCCCCGTAGTTGGAGCGGATCCCTGTCCACGGTCCACAGTTCGTGGTTCCCGGGGGTCCACACCACCTTGGCGAAGCGCCCCGCCAGCAGTTCCAGGGTTGCTTCCACCTCTCCGGCCTCTTCCGCCACATCCCCCGCGACGATGAGCCAGTCCTCGTCGGAAGTCGGATGCAGCCGATCGGCGATCGGCCGGTTGTCGGCGATACCGACGTGGAGATCACTCACCGCGAGAAGCCGGCCGCCCCCCTTCGCCGCATGCGGAACGGCGCCAGTCTCAAGACTCATTGTTCGAATTTACAGTCTTCGCCGTGCGGTACGGGGCTCGCCGCTCGACATGCTCGATGTTCGTCCGCCCAGGATGATTGACCGAGCGCCTCCGGGGCACGCGGCGGCACATGTCCCCCACGGCCGTGGCCCGCGACCGAGACAAGGAGAAAGCGATGCCTGACACCGGACAGCCGCAGGATCCGACCGAGGCCCACCCGCAGCCCGATTTCCCCCAGCAGGAGCAACAGCACCCAGGCTGGACGGGCCCCATGGATCCGCCCCCGGACCACGGCGAGGACTCCTACGAGGGCCATGACCTTCTGCTCGACCGCAAGGCGGTCGTCACCGGCGGCGACTCCGGCATCGGCCGGGCCGTGGCACTGGCCTTCGCCCGCGAAGGGGCGGACGTCCTGCTGACGTATCTGCCCGACGAGAAGGGTGAGGCGCAGGAGACCTGCCGTCTCGTCGAACAGGCCGGTCGCAGGGCGGTCCCGGTGGCCTGCGACATCCGGGACGAGAAGCAGTGCCGTGAGCTGATCCGGACGGCGGTGTCGGAGTTCGGCCGGATCGATGTGCTGGTGAACAACGCCGCCTACCAGATGTCCCAGCCCGACGGCATCTCCGCCATCTCCACCGAGCAGTTCGACCGCGTGGTGCGCACCAACCTGTACGGGATGTTCTGGCTGTGCAAGGCAGCCCTTCCGCACATCCCGGCCGGCGGCTCGATCATCAACACCACGTCCGTCCAGGCGTTCAAGCCCAGCCCGCACCTCCTGGACTACGCCATGACCAAGGGGGCCATCGTCACCTTCACGCAGGGGCTCGCCCAGATGCTGGCCTCCGACGGAATTCGTGTGAACGCGGTTGCTCCCGGGCCGGTGTGGACCCCGCTCATCCCCGCGACCATGCCCGACACCACGGAGTTCGGGAAGCAGAGCCCGCTGGGCCGCCCAGCGCAGCCGGCCGAGATGGCTCCCGCCTACGTCTTCCTCGCCTCGGCGAACGCGTCCTTCATCACCGGCGAGATCATGAACGCCACCGGCGGCACGCCGCTGCCCTGATGTGCATGGGCGGGGTGCCTCAGGGAAGGCGTCGTGTGCGAGCAGACCACCCTGAGGAGCCCGCCCTCGACGCTCGGCAACCCAGGACGGGCAGAGGGCGTGACGTTCTCGCCTCCGGGCCGGACCGTCCGAGTCCGCGGTGAGGACGGACGCCCTGACTCGCGGCCGTGGACGGAACGCCCCGCACCCGACGAAAGGTTCGGACATGCCCATCGCCACCTACTCCCTCGTCGCTCTCGACTGCCCCGACCCCCACTCGCTCGCCGCGTTCTACCAGGCCGTTCTGGGCGGCGAGGTCACGATCTACAACGAGGACTGGTACGACCTGCACGTACCGGGCGGAGTGCGCATCGCCTTCCAGCGGGCCACGGACCACCGGCCGCCGGAGTGGCCCCGTGGCGACAGGAACTCCCAGCAGGCACATCTGGACTTCGACGTGCCGGACATCGACCGCGCCCAGGAACAGGTGCTGGCCCTCGGGGCCACTCCACTGGACCTCGAGGACGAGGGCGGGAAGCGTGGCTTCCGGGTGTACGCCGACCCGGCGGGCCATCCGTTCTGCCTGTGCCGCCACTGACGTACGGTGCCGACGGTGACGTACCGCGCCGCCTCTGGTGTGCGGTGCCACCGGGCACGTACCGCGCCACCGGTGACGCGCCCGGTGCGACCGATGATGTCCGGCTCGCGAAGCACTCGGGTCCCCTACGCGGGCTGTCGGTGCTTCGCCCGGATCGAGGAGCGACAGTGACTTCACGACGCCATGCCCGGCGCGGTGAGAACATGCGGATATGAGCCGAACCGCACTGATTGTCATCGACATGCTCAACACGTACGACCATCCCGACGCCGAGCACCTCATCCCCTCCGTGCGTGCGGCTCTCCCCCACGTCGTGGAGCTCATCCGACGGGCGAGGGAGGGCGGCGTCCCCGTGATCTACGTGAACGACAATTTCGGGGAGTGGCGGTCCCACCACGGTGAGATCATCGAGACGACGTTGTCGGGTCCGCATCGCGAGCTGGTCGAGCCGGTGCTGCCCGACGAGAACTCACTGTTCGTCATCAAGGCCAGGCACTCGATCTTCTACGAGACACCGCTCACCTATCTCCTTTCACAACTGGACGTGGAACGCGTGGTGCTCTGCGGTCAGGTCACCGAGCAGTGCGTCCTCTACTCCGCCCTCGACGCCCACATCCGGCACCTCCGGGTGACCGTTCCCGATGACGCCGTGGCGCACATTCACGAGGATCTGGCGACGGCCGCCCTGCGCATGATGGAACGCAACATGGGCGCGACGGTGCGAAACGCCGAGGCCGTCGAGCTCTGAGCCGCGACGGCCTCCACGTTCGCCATCCCACTGCGCCCGGACGCACCGTCGGCGGCGGGACCGCCGGAGGGACTCGTCCGCCCTGCAGTACCCGCGTGCCGGAGAGGCGGTCTCACCCGGTAGGAGGCGGCGCCGCTCCGGCAATCGCCCGGTTGTCGCGCAGCCACCTCCAGTCAGCGGGACCGCGCACCGCGACGACGGCCACGGCCGCAGGACCGGCTTCGGCATTCCTCAGCAGCAAGGTCAACGAGGTGCGCGCCCTCGCGACCCGTGAACGCACGGTTCCGACGGGGCAACCTATCGCTTCGGCCGCATCGGCGTAGGGCAGGCCGAGGAGCTGGGTGAGCACGAAGGCTTCACGTCGCTCGGCCGGGATCACCGCCAGGAGTTCGGCAAGGGCGACTCCCTCGTCGAACCCCGGCAGGTCGTACGGCTGGGTCCGCTCGGCCGCGCTCTGCCAGTCGGAGCGATCGGCGAGCCTGGGCCGGGCGGCGGCGTGGCGGAGGCTGTCCGCGACGGTGCGGCGCGCGATGGAGAGCAGCCACGTGCGGGCGGAGGACCTGCCCTCGAAGGCGGGCAGGCTGGTGAGCGCCCGGAGGAACACGTCCTGGGTGAGGTCGTCGGCCGCTTGTGGATTGGCGCTGAGGTGGGCGACGTAACGCCTCACGTCACGGTGGAACGCCCGCACGAAACGTTCGGCTTTCGCGGGGTCCCCGTCCCGTGCCGCCAACGCGAGCCGGGTCGCCACCGCATCGGAGGCCTCCGTGTGCCAGGTGGGCTTCAGCGATTCGCCGTCCGGTGGGCACGGGGCCGGTGAACAAGGGGCCGACGGGTGCCGGGCATGGGGGCGTGTATCCGCCGGGTGTTCGGCGGGTGAGCGGTCGGCATCTGGATGGTCGGCAAGTGCGTGCTGGGCATGGGGCATCGCAACGAAGTCCTTACGGCACAGGAGATCCGGCGGCGCGCGTGGCGGGGCCGGTGACGGGAGCGGCCTGCCGGACGGCAGCGCCGAAGCCCGGGGCGCCGCGGATCCTCCGCGCACGCCTCGGGGAACCAGGCTGTCTAGGCGACAGCCGTCCCCGGGGGTGGGCCGCGTGAGGTGATGCTGTGCGCAAGCAGGAGTCGTGCAGGGGCCGGGACCGTGCGGGGACGCCGGACACGCGGGCGAGGTCGCTGCGGGGGCGCCGCCAGAGCGAGAAGGAGTTGGAGCGGAGTCCAGAGCCGCATCGCGAAGGATCGCAGCACGCGAAACACGGCCCGCTCCCCGTACGCGAGCCACAGGCCGCACAACACTGCGGCCAGCAGGTGCGCCACGAGCATCCCCGTCGAGGAGGTCAGGACGGACTCGGGGAGGCCGTGTACGGGCGGTGCCGCTCCCCCGGCCGCGTCGGCCGTCATGCCGTGCATGGCGTGGAGGCCGTGGCCGCTCGGCTCGAAGCCGGGAGGGGGCTGGTGCATCAGCCCGCCCAGGCCGGCGTTCGTGACGACGTCGGTTGCCTCCCGCTCGGAGAGCACGGATGAGCCCTCGCCGCACAGCAGCCGTTCGGCCCACTGGCGGGCGTAGGAGACCGGCTGCGGCGAAGGCCGATCGGCAGACGGGGCGAGGGTGAACACGGTGTGGAGTGCCGTCTGCGCCACGACGGCCGCCGACGTGACGGCGAACAGGCCCCGCTCACGTCCCGCGAGGGCCCACGCTGCCGCGGCCGTGCCTGCGAGTGCGAGGCACATCGCCCATCCGGCTACCGCTGTTCCCGACATGAGGACATGGCCTGTGGCCGCGAGCAGCACACAGACGGCTGCGAACACCGCAGCCCGTACAGCTCGTGAACACCGGCCTGGTCCCATGGCGGCCCCATCCTCGCACCCACGGACCTCGCGGCGCAGGAGTGCCTCCCGAAACGGAGCGGGACGCTGGGGAGTTCGGACCGCGCCGGCCTGCGGTCCCGGCACGGTCCGAACGTGCCCCGTCAGTCGGCGGAAGCGTACGTACGCCTCCCCCGCCGGTAGGCGATCTCGCCGAGTGCGATGTCCACGGCCAGGAAGGCGGCCAGCGGGATGCCGAGCAGCGGCACGAAATACCCCAGGGCCGCGACCGCCGCGATCAACGGAACCAGGATGTGGGGCGGGACGTTCTGCCAGGTGCCGCGCGGCATCGGGCGGCCGAAAGCCGAGCCCCGCCCGCGCTGCCACCACATCCGGTAGCCCAGCACGATCAGCAGCATCAGGCCGGCGGTGAGCGCGGCGAGCACGATCTGGTTGACGAGTCCGAAGAGCGCGCCGGTGTGGGCGTCGATGCCCCAGCGGGTCAGCTTGGCGAGCAGCGGGAAGTCGGCGAACCGCACCACGTCGATGACTTCACCGCTGGACGGATCGATGGCGACGGCGTCCTGCTTCTCGGGCCAGCTCCGCTGGATCTGCCGTACGACGTACGCGGACGAGGCATCCGCCGGGGGCACGATCTCCACCGGGTTCGACAGCCGTTCGGCGCGGGCAGCCTCCAGCACCGCGTCGAGCCCCACGCCGCCGTCCGGCGTCACCCCCGTTCCGCCCGCCTCCGTGTGGCCGGCGTGTTCATCCCCGGACGCGAGACCGGCCGCGACCGCCGGAGTCGTCTGGCCGATGGCCTCGCGCAGGTCCGAGACGCTCTGCCCGGCGTACGTCGACCATGTCAGACCGGTCGCCGACAGGAAGAAGAGCCCGATCGCCGCCCATACGCCCACCGTGCCGTGCAACGAGAGCGTGCGCCGCCGGCCCTTCGTGCCCCGCAGCTTCCTGCGGGCCCTGCGTCGACCGAACCAGAGCACGAGGCCACCGCCTGCTATCACCCACAGCCAGCTCGCGGCGAGTTCGCTGTACAGCCGTCCGGTCTGGCCCAGGTGCAGATCGCGGTGGAGCTCGTCGATCCAGGTGCGCAGAGGGAGGGCACCGCTGGAGCCGTACTGCTCCAGGGTTCCGGTGAGCTCAGCCGTGTACGGGTCGACGAACACGGCCAGGGTGTGGTCCGGGTTCACCCCAGGAACTCCGGACAGCAGCACGCGCGTCGTCGCTCCGTCCTCCGGCGACGGACTCACCGCGCTGATACTCCCCTCCGGATGTGCCTCCCGGGCAGCCGCCACCTGACGCGAGATCGGCAGCTCGTTCTTCCCGACGGGAACCCGCAGTTCGTCCGCGTACACGAATTTCTCGGCCTGGTACGAGCCAGCGTAGAGGAGGCCCGTCGCCGCGGCGACCAGGATGAACGGCGCGATGAGCACCCCGGCATAGAAGTGCAGCCGCAGCACCAGCGGCCGGAGCCATGCCCGGCCTGGCGCAGCCGGTGGCGAGGGTTGCCGCGACTCCTGCCCGTCGGGCGAAGGTCGTACGGCCGGCTCGACGGACATGACTGCTCTCCTCACGGGCGGAAACGGGACGGGCAGACCGTGGTCAGCCGGTCCAGTAGTCGGCTCGGAGGGCACGCTGGTTCCCGGCAGTTCACCGGCGTCGTTCCGGGAGCCGAAATGCACCGGAACAGCCGCACGGAGGTTCGGGGGCATGCGGAGGTCTCCCGGTGACCCGAGCGCCGTTCGACCGCGAGGAGGCGTTCTCACTTCTTCGCCGCGGGGCGGCAGGGGTGGAAGAAGTCACGCAGTTCCTTGGCGCGTGGAGTTCCGGCTCCTCGAAGGCCGCGCAGTGACCCCCGGCGCGCGGGCTCGGTCACACGCACCGTGTCGGCCGAACGTTCCAGTCAGGCCCGCGGCGGACGGACGATGCCGCCCGGGAGGAGCGACCTGAGGGCACGTCGACCCGCCGGGTGAGGGCTTCGTAGTGTGGACCTCGGCGTACGCCTCCTCCGTCGCACCCCAGGCCTGCGCGCCCCGGAGCCAGGCGTGTTCCTCAGACATGAGCTGGGCCCACAGACCGGCGACGGAGTCGAGGGGCGGCCCGGCCGGAGTACCCGAACCCCGGCATGTCGGGTACGACCACGTCGAACGCGTCGGCGGGATCGGCACCGTACGCGGGCTCGGGGCGGGGCTGGACACCGGACATGTGGCGCATCCTGGAGCGCGCACAACACCGGACACCGGCGTGTGACGCGAACCGCGCATCGCCGCGGCCCGCGCGTCACACGTCGGCGGCTACTTGCGGGGCGCCTGGTAAAGACCGCGGCCCGCACGGTGCGCGCGCGATGTGGCGACGAGCCTGTCCAGTGTGCCGCGCACGGTGTTGATGCTGCCCGCGGTGAGCTCACGGCCGAGCGCCTCCGTGACGTCCCTGGCGCGCAGGGCCTTGCCGCCCGAGGCTGCCACGATCTCCATGACCTGCTCCGTGAGGCTTCCGCCCTCCGGCACCGCAGGAGCGGACGCCGACGCGGACGACGCCTTCGGCGCACGGGCGGGCTTCGCGGTCTTCGCGGCCGTTGCTGCCTTCACGGGCTTGACGGACTCGGCGGACTTGGCGGACTTGGCAGCCTGACCGGACTTGGCGGACCTGGCGGGCTTGGCGGTTGCCTTCTTCGCCGGCTGCTCCCCCTGCTCCGCCGGTGAGGTGTCGGGCGTGCCGCTGGGCTTGACGGAGCTCTTGCGAGCACCTCCGCGGCCGGTTGCGGCCACTTCCTTCGTCGCGGCCGAAACCTGCGTGCCCTTCGTCGCAGCCGTCACCGAAGAGTCCTTCGTCGCAGCCGTTTCCGAAGTGCCCTTCGTCGCGGCCGTCACCGAAGTGTCCTTGGCCTCGGACGACTCCTCGGGCGCGGAGGCCGTCGCTTCTGCGACGGTTGCGGGCACCGCCTGCTGCGGCTCCACCTCACCCACGGGTCGCGGCGCGGCTCCGTTCAGGACCGGAGGCACGGCGGAGAGGGCCTGCAGCGCGGTCAGCGCGGAACGGACCGAGCTCAGACGTGCGGTGACCGACGCGAGGTCCTTCTCCAGCGCCTGCTGTTGTTCCTCCAGTCGCGGAAGTTCCGCCTGCAGCAGGGCGGTTGTGGCCTCCACACCGCCTGGAGTGCTCTCGGGAAGCGTCATGTTGTCGCCTTTCGTATGCAACTCGGCTGAATAGACTATTGCACTTAAGGCTACGGGGTGTTGTGTTTCCGTCGGAATCGGGGCTGGAGGGTCTCGGAACCGAGCAGGGCGCGCTTTCGCTTTCCGGACACACCACGAACCCGCCGAGGGAGGCCGTGGACCACATCTCCGAGCAACGCCGCAACGGGAGCGTGCAGGAGCTCAAGGCGTACGGCTGTCCGGAGAATACGGCGGGGTCGACGCGCATGCGGCAATTTCAGGAGTTCGCCATGGCATGTCGCAGGTGCTCGGCGATGCCGCCGACTACCGCGCTCAGACTGCGACTTGTGTGCGCAGGGGGGCGGTCGGCACCAGCGGAACGAACGGGCCCGGCGCGACCGCTCGCGAGCGGTCGCGCCGGGCGAAAGCCCTTCGGACCGCCTCGGTCCGGGCCGGGGGGTCCGGGCGCTCGGGCGCCTACGGATCAGCAGATCACCGGACAGGAGAGCCGACGGGCCGGGGTTGTACGTGCGGTCACTCAGTCGAGACAGAACTCGTTGCCCTCGACGTCCTGCATCCCGATGCAGGACTCGTTCTCCTCGTCCGCGAGCAGCAGCCGCTCGCGGACTGCGCCGAGTGCGACGAGCCGTGCGCATTCCGCCTCGAGCACGGCCAGACGTTCCTCGCCGACGAGCCCTGTGCCGACCCGCACGTCGAGATGCACCCGGTTCTTGACGACCTTGCCCTCGGGCACTCGCTGGAAGTACAGCCGCGGCCCCGCCCCCGAGGGATCGACGCACGCGAAGGACGCACCCTGACGATCCCGCGGCAACGAGCGATCGTAATCAGCCCAGGAAGCAAAGCCCTCCGGGGGCGGCGGTACGACGTACCCCAGCACCTCACACCAGAAGCGGGCGACGCGCTCGGGATCCGCGCAGTCGAAGGTGACCTGAACCTGCTTGATCGACGCCATCGGCCCATCGTAGAGCGGGGCCCGTGCCGTCACCACGGATTTCTTCCGCGCCCGGGCCCGCCCTCTGGGGCAGACAGCGAGCTCCTTCTGGCGCACCGCTTGTCGACGTCGTCGCGGTCACGCGGGGCCCGGCGCCCCCGCGGCAGGCCGAAGCGGTCCGGCGGACGGACGACGCCAGGGTCGGTGCGACGGTTCCGGACTCCCGGTCGTCACGAGCGCCCCCCGAACTGCCAGTTGTGCACCTCGATACCGGCATACCGGTCCGGAGTCAGGAGGGCGCGCGCCGCGTCCGGGTCCGGCGCCCGGACCAACGCCGCCGTGCCCAGCCAGGTGGCGCCGTCGTCGGACAGCAGCGGCCCGTAGGCGATCAGCTCGTCCTGGAAGGGCGGCACGGCGAGGTCGGCGGCCTCACCTTCGCCCAGGCCGATCACCAGGTAGCGCCGTCCGTCGTCCGGCCCGCCCGGAAAGTCCCACATGGTGCGCCCCAGCGTGTTGCGCCATCGCCTCAGCAGCACGTCCCGGTAGACGCCGGCCTGGTAGTTCGGCTCGTCGAATGCGAACGCGCGAGCGGCCGCGAGGTCCGGCAGGTCGACGATGTGCACACTTCCGGTGGGCGTGTCGCCGTCGTCGGCCATGGTCGGGCCCCGGGCGATCAACTCTTTCGCATATCGATCCATGTAGGACCAGTGCTCTTCCAGCAGTTCAGCGCGCAACGCTGCGGAGCCGGGCCTGTCGCGGTGGTAACAGAGGAATTCCATGCCCGAGGATCTCGCCTCGGAGGCCGGCGTGTCGAGCGGGTTCCGCCGCGTCGACCACCGCTTGCGAGATCGAAATGCCCCGTAATGGCCTGATTCATCGTATGTCGCACACCACTCGATAGGCTCAGGCGTTCGAGGGTACGAGAGTAAGGTCGGCCTGCCCGTACCCCTGACCCACCGAAGAAAGATGTCCCGCGACATGGATGCGAGATCCACACTCACCAGTCTCGACGACGCCGAATTCGCGCGCCGCGCGCAACGGCTCCGAAGGCGGCTGGAGCGCCTGATCGGCATCGCCGCGACCGAAGGCAACACGCTCGATCCGCTCCGCAACGGTGACGAGATCTTCTCGGCGATGCTGGATTCCATCCGGAGCGCCGAACACACCATCGACATGATGACGTTCGTGTACTGGCGCGGTGACATCGCCCAGCAGTTCGCCGAGGCGCTGTCGGAACGTGCCCGCGCCGGTGTGCGGGTGCGGCTGCTGCTGGACGGCTTCGGATGCCGGCTGATCGAGAAGGACCAGCTGGCACTGATGGACGAGTCCGGGGTGGAGGTGGCCTGGTTCCGCAAGCCGTTGTACCTCTCGCCGCTCAAGCAGAACCACCGCTGCCACCGCAAGGTCCTCATCACCGACGAGGAGACGGCCTACACCGGCGGGGTCGGGATAGCCGAGGAGTGGTGCGGCGACGCCCGCGACGAGAACGAGTGGCGCGACACCCACGTGCGCGTACAGGGCCCGGCGGTGGACGGCCTGGCCGCCGCTTTCGCGCAGAACTGGGCCGAGTGCCACGACGAGCTGTTCACCGAACAGGACAGGTTCGTCGACGCCGCGTCGCACGGAGACGCGGTCGTGCAGGTGGTCCGCGGCTCGGCGGGCTTCGGCTGGCAGGACATGCAGACGCTGCTGCGTGTGGTGCTGGAGTCCGCCGAGGAGCGGCTGCGGCTCACCACGGCCTACTTCGCACCCGACGTGTACTTCATCGAATTGCTGTGTGCCGCGGCTCGTCGGGGTGTCAGCGTGGAGATACTGCTCCCCGGACCGCACACGGACAAGCGGGTCTGCCGACTGGCCGGGCAGAACTACTACGAGGATCTCCTCGCCTGCGGAGTGAAGATCTACGAGTACCAGCCGACCATGCTGCACACCAAGGCTCTGACGGTGGACGGTGTGGCTTCGCTGATCGGCTCGACCAATTTCAACCGCCGCTCGCTCGAACACGACGAGGAAGTGATGCTCGCGGTCCTGGCCAAGGAGTTCACCGCCACGCTGGACGGTCACTTCGAGGAGGACCTGAAGCGGAGCACACGTGTCGAGCGCGGCCGGTGGAAGCGCCGCTCCACCGCACAGCGCATGCGCGAGGCGGCAGTTCTGCCCATCCGCCGCTGGCTCTGACGCGCACAGAGGCCCCTTCGGTCACCCCTGCGGCCCCGTGCCGTCACCACGGTTCGCCCGGGGCCGGATGCTCGCCGGGCCGGCCGTCGGCGGGACTCAGCTCCTCGCCCGGCCCGGCCGCTGGGCGGGCAGCGCGATTCCCTGCTGGGTGTTCAGCGCGTCCAGGAGCCAGTCGTGCGCGGATCCCGGCGTGGGCTCCGGGCTCCCGTCGGGAGGGCTGATCAGCTCGGCCGTCAGTTCCCAGTACCGGTCGATGCGCGGGTCCGCCGCGAGGCGGCGGGCGAGCTCCCGGCGGAAATTCGGGGTGTCCGTGATGCCGCCGGCCGACGCGTAGGCCTCCACGAATCCGTCCAGGGCCTCCCCCTGGTGCGGCTCGCTGCCCGCGCGCATCCGCTCGGCGGCCAGGGCGTACGCCTGGGCAAGGCCCGCGTAGAGCACAGCGGAGTCCCGGGCTCCCGCCGCTCTGTGCGCGTGGGGCTGGGTGGGTTCGGTCCCCCCGCACGGACGGTCCACGAACGCGTACAGACGGGCGAAGGCCAGCACCTGAGCCGTTCCCGGGTCTTCCGGTGGCTGTGGAACCGCGACGTCCAGGAACGCGGTGACGGACCGCGCGGGCATGCGTGGCGGCAGCCAGGCGCGCCAGAACCTGGCCATCGGAGCGGTGTTCGGCGGCGCCGTCACCGCACCGACCAGCCGCAGGCGGTCCGCGCGTTCGTCCGGTGCGCACTCCTGCACCAGGCGCAGGGCCGCCTCCCGCCAGCGCAGGGCCCTCAACTGGGTGCCGAGCGTGCGCAACTGCCCGGCGACGGCGTCCTCCAGGGCACCGCCCGCCCGGCCGGCGGTGTCCTCCTCGTCGAGGATGCGGCGTACCGACGGGACGGGCAGGTCCATGGCACGGAGGGAGCGGATCAGCCGGAGCCGCGCGAGGGAGTCCGGGCCGTAACGGCGGTGTCCTCCGGCGGTGCGGGACGCCTCGGGCAGCAGCCCGCTGTCCGAGTAGAAGCGGACCGTCTTGACGCTGACTCCCGCACGCTCGGCGAGCTCGCCGATGCCGCACAGACCGTCGTACGACGAGAACACTTGAACCTCCCTCAGGGGGAGTTCCTACGGTACCCGCGAGAGGGGCCGGCGATGGGACCGGTCCTCTTACGACGGCTCGTCGAGGAGAGACCATGACCGTGTTCATTCTGGTGTCCGGCCTGTTCACCGGCCCGCATGTGTGGGACGACGCCGTCGCCAGGCTGACCGCCGAGGGCGCCGATGCCCGCGCGGTGGCGCTCTCGGGCCTCAGCGGAGCCCGCACGGCCGCAGGCGCGGTCGTCGATCTGGAGACGCACATCGCGGACGTCCTCGCGGTGATCGACTCCGTGGGGCGGCCTGGCGGCGGGGAGATCGTGCTGGTCGGCCACGACTACGGCATCCATCCGGTGCTGGGGGCGGCCGACCGGCGGCCGGGGCAGGTCGCCCGGATCGTCTACCTCGATTCGGCGATGCCGCAGGACGGCGTCCCCGCCTCGGCCGCTCTGCCCGACCCCCGGTTGCGTGCGCGCCTGGCGGGGGCGGACGGCGCAGGGAGCGGGTCGGACGGCGCAGGGAGCGGGGCGCACGGCGCAGGTACGGATCTGCCGCCACCCGCGCGTGGTGAATGGCAGCTGTGGGGCAGCACGGCCGGGGTCCCGGACGCGGCGCTGGACCGGCTCACCGCTCTCGCCGCTCCACACCCCCTGGGCACGCTGGTGCAGCCCCTGCGACTGACCGGCGCCGTGGCGTCGGTGCCGGTCACCGGAGTGCTGTGCACCGGCAGCGGAACGACCATCAGCATGGTCCAGACGCAGGTGGACTTCGGTGCCCCCGCCATGCGGGCACTGACCGCCCCGGGGATCACCTTCTTCGAACTGCCCACCGGACACTGGCCGATGCTGTCCGCCCCAGCCGCCCTCACCAAGGTGCTGCTCAGCGCCGCGGCCGGTGAGGGGCACCGGCTGACGGCTCCCGACGACGCCCGCCCGCCTGCCCATCTGCGGCCGTTCCTGCTGGACGTGCCGGGGATCGACCGGGAGCGGCACGCCGACTTCGATCTGTACGTGCCGCCCACCGCGCAGGGCCCCCTCCCGGCTGTGCTGTTCGTCCACGGCGGTCCGGTGCCCCCGCAGGCGCACCCGGCCCCCCGCGACTGGCCGGCCCTGACGGGGTACGCGCGGTCGGTCGCGGGGCGGGGAGTGGTGGGCGTGGTCGTCGAGCATCGTCTGCACGCCGTGTCCGAGTACGAGCGGGCCGCCGCCGACGTGGCCGCGGCGGTGGAACGGGTGCGGGCGGATCCGCGGGTGGACGCGGACCGGATCGCCCTGTGGTTCTTCTCGGGCAGCGGACCGATCAGCGCCGCGTGGCTGGGAGCTCCGCCGGCCTGGCTGCGGTGCCTGGCGGCCAACTACCCCGTCATGGCGCCGCTGCCGAACTGGGGGCAGTTGGACAGCCGCTTCCGCCCGGTGGACGCGGTCGCGCGCGCCGGTTCGCTGCCCGTCGTGCTGGTGCGGCCCGGACTGGAGACGGCGGCGATCACGGCCACCGTGGAGGAGTTCATGGAAGCGGCGGACCGTGCGGGAGCGAACCTGGAGGTGGTCGACGTACCGAACGGCCACCACAGTTTCGAGGGCGTCGATCCGACCGAGGAGTCCCGCGAGGCCGTTCGCCGTGCCCTGAGCATCGTGCTGCACCACCTGACACGGGGCTCACGGGCCGCGGGTGCGGTACAGACCGATCCGCACGACGCCGGACGGTAGCCGGTGGAGAGCGAAGCATCAGTGCGCTGAGCGACGCGCGGGGCCGTCCGGCCCCGCGCGCGGAGGGCGTGCCCGGCGACGGCCCGGCTTCGTACAGCGGCCCGGCTTCGTACAGACGGGTCACCCGTTGAGGGGATGCCCGTGGCGGCTGCTGGCTTCGCCGTCCCGTTCGTGATCGGCTTGACCACCCGCCGGACGTGCCGTCGCAGGCGGGACGGAGCTGAGGGGAACGGATGACGAACCGACAGCACCCAGCGCCGCCCGACACCGTCGTCGTCGGCGCCGGCCTCGCCGGGCTGGCCTGCGCGCTCGACCTCTGTGCGGCGGGACTGCGCGTCGAACTGCTGGAGGCCTCCGACGGGGTGGGCGGGCGCATGCGCACGGACCGCAGGGACGGATTCCTGCTGGACCGCGGCTTCCAGGTCTTCAACACCTCCTACCCACAGGTGAAGAGGCGCCTCGACCTGCGCGCACTGCGCCTGCGGCCGTTCACTCCCGGCCTCATCGCACGGACCACCTCGGGGCGGGTGCGCCTCACCGACCCGACCCGGCGTCCGCGGGACGCGGCGCAGCTGCTGCCGGGACGCGTGCTCCCCGCCCGGGACCTCGCCGCACTCGCCGCGCTCACCGCCCGGGACGTCCTGCTGCCCGCGAGGCGTCTGGGCCGGATGCCCGACCGCACGACGTCGGAGGCGCTCGTCCGCGCCGGGCTCTCGCCTCGGGCGATCGAGGACATCCTGCGGCCCTTCCTGTCCGGTGTCTTCCTGGAGGAGGGACTGGAGACCTCCGCGCGCTTCTTCCACCTGGTCTGGCGCAGCATGGCGCGCGGCACGTTGTGTCTGCCCGGCCGGGGCATCGGAACCGTGCCGGCCCAGCTCGCGGAGCGCCTGCCCGACGGGGTTCTGCGGCTCGAATCGCCCGTGGCCGAGGTCACGGACGCCGGGGTGCTCCTGGCGGACGGCCGGGAGCGGTCGGCGGCCTCGGTGGTCGTGGCCACGGACGCCGTGACGGCGGCGGGGCTGCTGCCCGGTCTGCAGGTACCGGACAGCCGCACGGTCACGACGTATTACCACGCCTCGGACCGCTCCCCCCTGACCGAGCCGACGCTGGTCGTCGACGGCGGCCTCGCCGTCCTCAACAGCTGTGTACTGACCGAGGTCGCGCCCGGATACGCCCCGCCGGGCACGTCCTTGATCTCCACCTCCGTGCTGGGCGCCGGCCCTCCGGGCGGGGAGGTGACGGTGCGCGCGCGGCTGGCGGAGCTGTACGACACCGACACGAGCGGCTGGGAGCCGGTTGCCTCCCGCACCGTGGAGGGCGCCCTGCCCGCCATGCGCCCGCCCTGGCCGCTGAGCCGTACGACGCGTGCCGGGGCCCCGGGCCGCTACGTCTGCGGGGACCACCGGGCCACCGGCTCCGTGCAGGGCGCGCTGGCCTCGGGGAGCCGGGCCGCACGCGAGGTGCTGGCCGACCGCGCGGCGGGAGCCGCCCGGACGTGACCGGCGGCGCCGAGGGGACGTACGACCGGGGGCGGCCGGTGGACGACGCGGTCGTGGTGGGCGGCGGCGCGGCCGGCCTCTGTCTGGCCCACTGGCTGACCAGGACCGGGACGACCGGCGTCACGCTGGTCGAGGCCCCCGAGGGCCCGCTGCGGCCCGCGGAGCGCACCTGGTGTTACTGGGAGGAGGGCCCCGGTGAGTTCGAGGAGGCCGTCGTGGCGTCCTGGCGGCGGCTTCGGGTGCGGGGGGCGGACGGGAGCGTCGTCGAGTCGGAGCCCGCGCCCCTGCGCTACCGCATGGTGCGGTCCCAGCCCTTCGAACAACTGGTCCACTCCCGGCTTTCAGCCTTCCCCGGAGCCCGGGTCCTGCGGGCCACCGCCCACGAGGTGCGCGACACACCGTACGGCGGCGAGGTGCGCTGCACGACGGCCGAGGGCCGGCCGCTCACCCTGTGCGGCAGGTACGTCTTCGACTCCCGGCCCGTGCACGGCACCCCGCCGCACCGCACCCTGCTGCTCCAGCACTTCCGCGGCTGGTTCGTACGCACCGCCTCCCACCGCTTCGATCCCGGCGTGGCGGACCTCATGGACTTCCGGGTCCCGCAGCCGCGCCACGGCCTCGCTTTCGGATACGTCCTGCCGCTCGCGCCGGACCGGGCGCTGGTCGAGTACACGGAGTTCTCCCGGCGGCCGCTGACGACGGCGGCCTACGACGCGGCGCTGCGGCACTACACCACCCGGGTGCTTCGGCTGGGCCCTCTGGCGGTGGACTCCGCCGAGCAGGGCGTCATCCCGATGACCGATGCCCGCTTCGCACGCCGGACCGGGCCCGCCACCTTCCGTATCGGCACGGCCGGAGGCGCCACCCGGCCGGCGACCGGCTACACCTTCGCCGCCGTGCAGCGCCAGAGCCGCGCCATCGCCGCCGCTGTGCGCGGGGGCCGCCCCGCCGTTCCGCCGCCGCACGGCCGCCGGGCCCTCGCCATGGACGCGGTCCTGCTCCGGGCGCTGGACACCGGGCGCGTCGACGGTCCGCGCTTCTTCACCGAGCTGTTCCGCCGCGTCCCGATGGAGCGGCTGCTGCGCTTCCTCGACGGCGGGAGCACACCGTGGGAGGAGTTCGGGATCGGGCTGCGTACGCCCGTGGGACCGATGCTCCGCACCGCGGCCGAACTGCCGTTCCTCACCCGCCGGTCCGCCGGCCGATCCGGAGAGAGCCCTCCATGACCCTGCTGCGGGACCATGACCTGGCCCACGCCTTCGATCACGCGTCGCACACCTACGACCGGCTCACCGCCATGAATCCCGGCTATCACACCGACCTCCGCCGGTCGGCGTCGCGTCTGCGGCTGCCGCGCGGCGGACGCGGCCTGCGGCTGCTCGACCTCGGCTGCGGTACGGGCGCGTCGACACGGGCTCTGGCGCAGGCCTTTCCGGATGCCCGGATCACGGCTGTCGACGCCTCCGCCGGAATGCTGGAACGGGCCCGGGCCAAGCGCTGGCCGGCCGGCCTCCGTTTCCTCCACCGGTCTGCGGAGGAACTCTCCGCCGCGGCCGACGAGGGACCGTACGACGCCGTCTTCGCCGCCTACCTCTTCCGCAACGTCACCGACCCGGACGCGGTGCTCGGCTCGGTGCGCGCCCTGCTGCGGCCCGGGGGCCGGCTCCTGGCCCATGAGTACAGCCTCAGTGGGTCCGCGGTACACCGTGCGGTGTGGAACTCCGTGTGCCGGGGCGTCATCGTCCCGGCGGGCACACTGACGGGGGACCGTGCGCTGTACCTCCACCTGTGGCGCAGCGTGCTGGCGTTCGACACCGCTCCGGAGTTCGCGCGGCGGATCTCCCGCGCCGGGTTCCCGTACGTGCGCACCGTGCCCGTCGCCGGCTGGCAGACCGGTGTCGTCCACACCTTCGCCGCCCGGACGGAGGCCCCGTGAACGCCCGCACACGCTCCGGCGCCGCCCGTCACGGACGCGACCGGCGGGCCCAGGTATTGCTGCCGGCGCCGGGACGGGCGCGCCTGACCGGCGATGTTCCGTCCACGGCGGTCGTCGGCGGGGGCATCGCGGGACTCGCGGCGGCGACCGCGCTCGCCGAGCGCGGCGTACGCGTGACCTTGTACGAACGCGAGGAGAGTCTCGGTGGCCGCCTGGCCGGGTGGCCGGTCCGTCTCGCCGACGGATCGCAGGCGACCATGAGCCGCGGTTTCCACGCCTTCTTCCGGCAGTACTACAACCTGCGGGGCCTGTTGCGCCGTACGGACCCCGGCCTCAGCTCGCTCACCCCGCTGCCGGACTACCCGTTGCGGCACCGCGACGGCCTGGCGGACAGTTTCGCGCACATGCCCCGGACCCCGCCGTGGAGCGCCCTCGGATTCGTCGCGCTGAGCCCTGCGTTCGGGTGGCGGGACCTCGCCGCGATGGAGCCCCGGGCCGCCCTTCCGCTGCTGGACGTACGCGTGCCCGAGGTGTACGAGCGGTTCGACGACATCAGCGCGGTGGACTTCCTGCACCGGATCAACTTCCCGCACGCCGCACGCCATCTGGCCTTCGAGGTGTTCTCCCGGAGCTTCTTCGCCGACCCGCGCGAACTGTCCGCCGCCGAACTCATGGTGATGTTCCACATCTACTTCCTGGGGTCGTCGGAGGGCCTCCTCTTCGACGTGCCGCGTGAGCCGTTCCCCCAGGCGCTCTGGGAACCGCTGGCGGGATACCTGCGGGGGCACGGCGCCGAGGTGCGGACCGGCACACACGTCCGCCGTGTCCGGACGCTGGCGGACGGGGACCTGGTCGTGGAGTGCGAGGGGGCGGCCGACCGGCACCAGGCCGTGGTCCTCGCGCTCGACACACCGGGGCTGCGCCATGTCGTGGGCGCCTCCGAGCAGTTGGGGGACGCGGCCTGGCGTGAGGATGTCGCCGCTCTGCGCACCGCTCCCCCGTTCCTCGTCTCCAGGCTGTGGCTCGACCGGCCGGTGCGCGACGACCGCCCGGGGTTCCTGGGCACGAGCGGGTACGACGGTCTCGACAACGTCAGCGTGCTCGACCGCTGGGAGGGAGAAGCGGCCCGATGGGCGGCGGGGACAGGCGGAAGCGTCGTCGAGCTCCACGCGTACGCCGTCGACGAGGGCGCCGAGCGCAAGGAGGTGCAGCGGCGGATCCTCGACCGGCTGCACGAGGTGTACCCGGAGACCGCCGACGCCCGGGTCGTGGACGCCGTCCACGAGTGGCGTGCGGACTGTCCCGTCTTCTCGGTCGGCGGCTACCGCCGCCGTCCGGCCGTGCGCACGCCTCACCCGCACGTCACCCTCGCCGGCGACATGGTCCGCACCGGCCTGCCCGTCGCGCTGATGGAACGCGCGGCGACCTCGGGCTTCCTGGCCGCCAACCAGCTGCTCGCCGGCTGGGGTGTCCGGGGGCAGGCGCTCTGGACCGTCCCCCGCTCCGGCCGCTCCCGGCTGCTGGGCGCCCTCGCGACGCGGGCCGCGCTGTACTGAGGCCCCGGCTGAGCGTCACCCAGGAAAGCGTCCTGTGCTCCGGAGCGACCAGCGGCGTTCGGCGTACGCGAGGTCGTCGCGCCAGAGCCGTCCCGCCGTCCGGCGCATCAGGGGCCGCAGGACCGGCGCGGCGGCTCGGGCCAGGATGAAGCCGCGCCGGTCCGAGGCCGCGACGACCGCTTCCACGACAGCCGTCCGGGGCCGCGTGGCGCCCGGGGCGGTGAGGGGCGTGGCATGGGTCTCCACGACCGAGCCGGCGCCCTCGCCGTCCGTGATGTGCATGACGACCGTACGGGGCTCGGGCGCGGTGAACACGGCCCGTACGGGCACCACCAGCCGGCCCGCGACCTTGAACGAGACGTCGACGGCGAACGCGTCCTCACCGCCGTCCTCCGGACTGCCGACCACCTTCAGGCCCACGAACGCGTAGGGGTGGAACCAGGATCCGTGCCAGGGGTCCAGCCGGTTGGCGACCACGTCCTCCGGTTCGCACCGGCCCACCGCCGTGTACACCGCGTCGACCGCGCGGCCCGCTGCCGGCCGTCCGGGCACGACCGGGTCGCCGAGCGGCGGCTCGCCCCCCACCGCGTCGAGCCGGACCCACACCAGCACCCCGTCGTCATGCACCGGGTACGGCTCCCATCCGGCGAACGGCCCGCCTTCCAGGGCCAGTCCGTGCCAGTGGCACAGCAGCGTCCCGCACACCACCCGGCTGTCGCGCAGCGGGGCGCCGAGGTGGGGGCACTCCCCCGGGCCCGCGCGCAGCGTGCCGTCCTCGGCCCGCCACAGGACGATCTCCACGCCTGCGACCGTGCGTCCGCAGGGCCGGTCCTCCCGGGCACCGATCTCGCGTGAGGCCCCGACGACGTACCAGTTGCCCGAGGGCCGTGCCCCGGCACGTTTCAGCGCTTCGGCGATCAGCGCAGGCTTGGCGTCGCGCCAGGTCGCCGCCTGCCGCTCCCAGCGTGGTGCGCGGCGCATCCTCAGCGGTGGGGTCCACCTGTGGCGCGGTTCCTTCATCGGCGGGCACCTTCCGTTCCGGCGACCGGGCGCGGCGACGGCCGGTCCGGCCGTGGGCGCATCCGCGCGGCCAGGACGCGGGCGAGCCCGTCGGCGGCGGCGGCGGCACGGCGTCCGCGCGGCACGACGGCACGGCGGTGCAGTACGGCGTAGCCGTCGTCGGCGATCGCGTCGAGGATGCCTCGGTACAGCGTGAAGGCCGTGCGGATACAGGGGCGCACCCTCGGTTCCAGTATGGCGATTCCCGGTTCGGCCTCCTGGTACACGGCGCGGGTCATCGCCTCGGCCTCGACGAAGGCGGCGCGGATGCGCGGGTCGTGCCGTCCGCTGCGGCGGCTCCACTCCAGCAGGGGGCGCTCCACCCCGTGGGCCGCGAGGAGGTCCGCAGGCAGGTAGACGCGTCCCCGGTCCAGGTCCTCGCCCACGTCGCGCAGGAAGTTGGTCAGCTGGAAGGCGACGCCGAGTCCGGCCGCGTGCGGTGCGGCCTCCTCGCGGTCCACGACCGTCCCGAGCACCGGCAGCATCTGGAGCCCGATCACCGCGGCCGAACCGTGCATGTAGGCACGCAGATCCTTGTACGTCGGATAGTCGGTGACGCTCAGGTCGCTGCGCATGGACGCCAGGAAGTCGGCGAACAGCGTGTGGTCGATGGCGTAGCGCTCGGCGGTGTCCGCGACGGCCCGGACGACGGGCTCGTCGCCGCCTCCGGTGCGCAGCCCGTGTACGAGGTCGCTCTCCAGCAGACGCAGCAGACGGTCGCGCTCGGCGGGTGGCTGCCGGCGGTCCAGGTCGTCCACGATGTCGTCGGCCCACCGGGCGAATCCGTACAGCGCGTGGACGGCGCAGCGGCGTTCCAGTGGCAGGAGGCGGGTCGCCAGGAAGTACGTCCGGCCGTGCCGGGCGTTGAGGCCGCGGCAGCGGGCGTAGGCATCGCGCAGGGCCGGGCCGGTGATCCCGGCGGCGTCGAGTTCACGGCGGTTCATCGGTCGTGCCCTTCCATGACAGGCCGGCGGGGCGCACCGGTGACGCGCCGGGAGCCCGTGATCCGGGCAGCGGCGAGCTTGCCGCTCACGAGCACGGTCGGCACCCCGACCCCGGGGGTCGTCCCGCACCCCGCGAGCACGACGTTGTCGAGGCCGCGTACGAGGTTGCGCGGACGGAACGGCCCGGTCTGGGCGAAGGTGTGCGAGAGGGAGAAGGGGGTGCCGGCGGCGTGTCCCTGCGCCGTCCAGTCCACGGGCGTCACCAGTAGTTCGCTGTCGACGGACGCCGCGAAACCGTCCAGCCCTCTGCGCTCCAGCTCAGCGAGAAGGCTGTCGCGGTAGCGGGGTCCGAGGTCGCGCCAGGTGGCCGCGGGCGGTCCTGTGGTGGTGTTGGGGCACGGGGCGAGGACGTAGTGCAGGTGTCGTCCCTCCGGCGCGAGCGACGGGTCGTGAGTCGTGGGCCTGGTGATGAGCAGCGAGGGGTCGCTCATCACCTGGCCGGTGCGGGTGAGTTCGTCGAAGGTCCGCTCCCAGGCGCCGCCGAAGGAGATCGTGTGGTGCGCCAGTTCCGGCCAGGTCCGGTCCGTGCCGGCGTGCAGGATCACGGCCGACGGCGAGTGCCGCAGACGTACCGGGCGCCGCGGGGCCCGGCCCAGGAGCCGGTGCACGACGGGCAGGTCCGGGGTCAGGACGACCGCGTCGCAGGCGATCCGCTCGCCCGAGGCAAGCCTCACGGCCCGTACCCGTCCGGAGGACCGCTCCAGACCGCTCACCTCGGCGGACCACCGGAACCGGCCTCCCGCACCGGCCGCCGCGTCCGCCATCGCCCTGGGCAGGGCGTGCATGCCGCCCTTGGGGAACCAGACGCCCGCCACGGTGTCCATGTAGGCGATGACCGCGTAGGCGGCCAGAGCGCGGGCGGGCGTGACTCCGGCGTACAGCGCCTGGAAGGAGAAGACCCGGCGCAGCCGCGGATCCGAGAGGAAGCGGGCGATCTGCGGATCGAGCCGCCCGAAGCCGCCGAGGGCGGCCAGCCGTGCCAGGTCCGGGTGCAGGAGCTGGAGGGGCGAGTCGAAGTTGGTGTCGATGAAACGGCGCATCTGCGCCTGGTAGAGCCGCTCCAGCCAGGCCCGCAGCCTGCGGTAGCCGTCGGCTTCCGCCGCTCCCGCGAAGCGTCCGACCTCGGCCTCCATCGCCTCGCCTTCGGTGTGGACGTCCAGGTGGCTGCCGTCCGCGAAGCGAGCCCGGTAGGCGGGGTGGAGCGGTACCAGCTCCACCCGCCGGTGGAGGCTGTCCCCCACCGCGGCGAAAGCCTCGTCGGCCAGGTGGGGCATGGTCAGCACGGTGGGCCCTGTGTCCACCCGGTAGCCGTCCATGTCCAGCCGCCCCGCCCGGCCGCCGGGGCCGGGGTCCCGTTCGACGACGGTCACGCTGCGGCCCGCGCCGAGCAGGTGGAGGGCGGCGGCGAGACCGGACAGACCGGCTCCGACCACCACCACGTGGTCCGTGGGACCGGACACGGTTCTCATACGTCCTCCCGTTCCGGGCGGGTGCGGTCCCCGTGACCGCCCACCGGTATTCCAGACGCGAGGGCGACACGGATGCAGTACCCCTGCCGGGCGCACGGCACGGTGAGGGCGGAGTTCACCCGTACGGCGGATGGAAAAGGGCGGGAGGGGGTCGGAAGGAAGGGAGCGGGAGGCGGACGGAGCCGCCGGGTCACCGTCGGCTCAGCCGCTGTCCGACACCCAGGTCGTACGGTTCTGCTCGGGGTGGACGCGCGCCCGGGGACACACGCCCGCGAGCGCGTCCTTGAGCAGCCGTACGTCGTTGGCCGGCGGGTTGAACGCGGCCCGGGTGCGGTAGGTCCTGCGGCCGAAACCCAGTTCCAGGATGTCGTGCCCGCTGCTGTCGGCGGACCGGTACCCGACGGTGAGGGGCCTCAGATCCGTCAACGTGCCGAGGGGCAGGGTGACCTGCGCACCGGAGTGCCTGCGCAGCACCAGCAGCGAGGGGCTGCCGGGCCTGATGTCGGCGGCCACGACGGACCGGCGGTCGCGTATCCACGGGGGGATGAGAATGCTCCCCCAGAAGAGCGCGAAGACGCCCCCGAGGAACAGTCCGGCCACCGGCTCGGGCACGAGGACCCCGACGACAGCCAGGACGTGCGCCAGGGTCAGGACGACGCCGAGGGTCCGGTCACCGTGCGCCGGGCGGCCACTCGTGTACATCTCCCAGTGGAAGCCGTCGGTTCTCGCGTCCTCGGTCACGGCTTCAGGATGGTGGTTCGGGACCGGCCGGGGAAGGGTGCGTACGAAGACTCCCCCGGAGTCACTGCCGGGGCACACCGCCGCGCACGGGGTGCTTGCTCATGATCGACACGCGGTTGAAGGCGTTGATGGTGACGGCCACCCAGATCACGGCGGAGATCTCCTCGTCGGAGAGGGTCCGGCGCGCCAGCGCGTAGGCGTCCTCCTGCAGGGCGGCGTCGGCGGGGCTCGTCGTCGCCTCCGCGAGGGCGAGGGCCGCGCGCTCCTGGGCCGTGAACAGCTCGGTGTCGCGCCAGGCTGCCAGGACCCCGAGGCGCCGGGTGGTCTCACCCTCGCGGAGCGCGGCCCTGGTGTGCACGTCCAGGCAGTACGCGCAGCCGTTGATCTGTGACACCCGGAGGTTGACGAGTTCCACCAGGGCGCGGTCCAGGCCCGCCTCCGCGGCGACCGTGCGCGCGGCTTCGGCGGTCTGCGCCAGCGCGTGATAGGCCTTCGGGCTCTGCTTGTCGACGTAGACCCGCTTGTCCACGCCGACCGTGTCCGTACCGTTCACCCTGAGCTCTCCTCACCGGGGCGTGCCGCCCCGAGCCGGTCCGTGCGCCTGGACGGCGGACGGCTTATCATCAAGCATGATTGTTGAACATGAAATCACTCTTTGCGGGCCGGGGTGCGCGCGATGAGCGGTGTCGAGGTGCTTTCCGCGCGCGAGGTGCCCCTGGGCGGCCCGAGAGCCATGACGGTGCGGCGCACACTGCCGCAGCGAGCGCGGACGTTCATCGGGGCCTGGTGCTTCATCGACCACTACGGTCCCGACGACGTGGCGACGACGGGCGGGATGGACGTGGCTCCCCATCCGCACACCGGACTGCAGACGGTCAGCTGGCTGTTCAGCGGGGAGATCGAGCACCGCGACAGCCTGGGCAGTCACGCCTTCGTACGCCCCGGTGAGCTGAACCTCATGACCGGCGGTCACGGGATCAGCCACACGGAGGTCTCCACCCCCCGCACCACGGTCCTGCACGGCGTGCAGCTGTGGGTGGCGCTCCCGGAGGAGCACCGGAACACCGGACGCGACTTCCGTCACCACGTACCCGGCCCCGTCCACCGGGACGGCGCGGTCATCAGGGTCTTCCTGGGTTCACTGGCCGGCGACACCTCCCCCGTCCCCTCCTTCACCCCGCTGCTCGGAGCCGAGATCGTGCTCGCGCCGCACACGAGCACGACGCTCGACACGGACGTCTCCTTCGAGCACGGCCTCCTGGTCGACCAGGGCGACGTCCGTATGAGCGGAACCCTGCTGCGCCCCGCCGAACTGGGCTACCTCGCCCCGGGGAACGCCACGGTGACACTGGCCAACGAGTCGGACGTCCCCGCCCGAGCCGTGCTCGTGGGCGGTACCCCGTTCGAGGAACAGATCGTCATGTGGTGGAATTTCGTGGGCCGCAGCCACGAGGACATCGTCCGGGCGCGCCAGGACTGGGAGGCCGCGTCCGAGCGGTTCGGCCATGTCGACGGCTACCCCGGCGAACGGATCCCCGCCCCTTCCCTCCCGAACGCCACCATCGCACCGCGTGGCAATCCGGCTCACCCGAAAGGCACCCGATGACTCAGCCCGCCGCCACCCCGACCGTCGAGAACGTGGACGCGAGGCACCGCTACGAGATCCGCGTCGGCGAGGTGACGGCCGGACTCACCGCCTACCGGGACCGTGACCAGCAGCGCGTCTTCTTCCACACCGAGATCGACGACGCCTTCGCGGGCCAGGGCCTGGCGTCCGTGCTCGTACGCGAGGCGCTGGACCACGTACGGGCGTCGGGGAAGCGGATCGTGCCGGTCTGCCCCTACGTGGCGAAGTTCCTCAAGAAGCACGAGGAGTTCGCCGACATCACGGACCCGGTCACCCCGGAGGTCCTGGAGTGGCTGGAAGCCGCGCGGCGCCGTTGAGCGTCCTGCCGCGACCCGGTACGCCGATGGGGCGGCCGGGCCGCGGCGAAGGCCGTCAGGCGGGCCGCAGCTCGAACCAGTCGAAGGCGGGGGCGCCCTGGGTCGCGTACATCCCGATGACCCGTCCGGTGAAGCCGCCGGCGACCTCGGTGGTGAGGTAACGGCCGTCGAGCTCCGCGAGGATCTCGAAGTGGCCGTCCTCGGTCTCGTACCCGAGGCGGAGCGTGTCGGGTCCGCCGACGCGGAGCCCGGAGAGGAGCCCGGCCTCGGCCTCCTCCGGCCGCTTCGTGACGGTGGGCGGCAGCACGCCGGTGGTGGTGATGTCGATGCGCAGCGTCAACGGTCCGGTCGGCAGAGCCCGTTCAGCCAGGGTCTGACGCAACGGGCCGATCCTCGCCACGGCGCGCACCGCCCCGTCGACCGCCTCCACCTGGTAGTGGTGCCCCTCGTCCAGACGTACCGCGATCCCGCCCCGGTCGCCCGCAGACACCTCGACCCGTGTCCGCGCGCTGCAGTCGGGGTCGCGCTGGCGCCGGCCCACGAACAGGGCGCCCGGCTGGTCCAGGCTGTCCGCACGGGCGTGCAGCACGAGCCGTCCTGGCTGTTCGTCGAGACGTACGTCGCCCGGCTCACGGCGTCTCGTCGACACCCAGCAGGGCGCCAGGGCGGGCGCGTCGAAGTCGTCGCGGTACGGCTCATCGGGCCAGGGGTGCGCAGGGAGCGCCGGGGCCTCCGCCCGGAGTTCCAGCGGCCCGGGCAACGGCCACTCGTCCTCCCAGCGGACCGGCACCAGGAAGGTCTCGCGCCCCATGCCGTGGAAGCCCGGGGTGTCACCGCGGGGCCTCGTGCCCAGCAGCACCATCCACCACGTGCCGTCCTGGGCCTCCACGAGATCGCCGTGTCCGGTGTTCTGCACCGGGTGCTGCGTACTGCGGTGCGACAGCACGGGGTTGTCCGGGTGCGGCTCGAACGGGCCCGGCAGGGTGCGGGCACGGGCCACCGACATGGCGTGGCCGCTCTCCGTACCGCCCTCCGAGAGCAGCAGGTACCACCAGTCACCGATCCGGTAGAGGTGAGGGCCCTCGGGGTACTTGAGCCCGCTGCCCGACCACATCGCCACGGGTTCGCTCAACAGCTCGCCCGTGTCCGGCTCCAGGCGTACCGCCCGGATGCCGTCGTTCGAGTAGACGCACCAGCAGTTGCCGTCGTCGTCCCAGGCCAGGTCGGGGTCGATCCCCGGAATGGCGACGGGCACGGGTTCCGACCAGGGGCCGGCCGGGTCCTTCGCGGTCACCAGCACGTTGCCCGCCCCGGCCACCACGGTGGTGATCATCCAGAACCGCCCGTCGTGGAACCGCAGGGTGGGCGCGTACACCCCGCACGAGGCGGGGGCCGTGTCCGGCAGTTCGAGCTGCGAGGGACGGTCCAGGGCGTGCCCGATCAGCCGCCAGTGCACGAGGTCCCGGCTGTGCCAGAGCGGTACGCCGGGGACGTACTCGAAGCTGGACGTCGCCACGTAGTAGTCGTCGCCCACGCGGCAGATGCTCGGATCCGGACTGAATCCGGGTATCACGGGATTGTCGAAGAACGCCATGTCCGTCCTCAGGTGGGTCGAGGTCGCGCGGGCTGTCGGGCCTCCGCGCTGGACGGGCCTTCAGGCGTACGCGGCCCCCACGGCCAGTTCATTGAAGCGCTTCGAAGATCGCACCCGCGCATCGGGCTGTCAACAGTCTTGCGCGACGGACCACAACCGGGCACAGAGGGCGAGGCAGTGCGTGTCAGGCGCGCGACAGCCGAATCGAAGCGCTTCGACTGTGACCGGCTGTGACCCGGCGCCGAGGGCCGCGCGCCCGGCGTGCCCGGGGCTTCCTGCTGCCTCGCGGTGCGGCCCGGGCTCCGGAGTGCGGAACGGGCCGGCCGGCTTCAAGGTCGGGAGGGAGGACGCAGAGCCTGCCCCGGCGGCGGCCTGCCTGACGCACCCCTGGAAGGCGATGCAGTGAGCCCGTATCGCACGGCGACCGGCCTGACCACGCACGCGCCGCAGAACGAGAGCGACCTGCTCCCCGCGTGGACACGTATCGCGCCGTTCGTGCTGGTGGTGCTCGCGCTGGCCGTCGATCTGCCCACGCCGGGGCCGTTCAGCGGGGACGTGTTCCTGATCCTGAGCTCGATGCTCGCCTCGTGTGTGTACTCACAGCGGGCGGTGGTCGGCGTGGCCGTCCTCAACAGCCTGGCCGGGCTGATCCTTCTCTTCTGGAGCCACATGTCGACCGGCCCGGAACACGCGGTGGTCGACTACGCCGCCATGGTGGTCCTCGCCTGGGCGTCCGTGCCCCTGTGCCGTCTGCGGCTGATCCTGCGCCGCAGACTGCAGGGTGCCAAACAGGTGGCCGAGAGCGCCCAGCGCGCCGTCCTCCCTCCCGTGCGGGCGTGGTGGGGGGACACCTGGATCGCCGTACGGTACGAAGCCGCCTCGGACGCGGCCTCCGTCGGTGGCGATCTCTACGCGGCGGAGCACACCCCGTTCGGGGTGCGGCTGCTGATCGGTGACGTCCGTGGCAAGGGGCTGGACTCCCTGCCTGGTGTCGCCGCTCTGGTGGGCTGTTTCCGCGAGGCCGCCCACCACACCCCGACACTGCCGGAGCTGGCCCGCCATCTCGACGCGGTGGTGGCCCGTCATGCCCGGGAGATCGCCGAGGTCAGCGGTGAGGACGCCGTCGAGGGCGAGCGGTTCACCACGGCGGCGATCGCCCAGATCCCGGCCGACGGCGCGGAGGTACGCCTCATCAACCGCGGCCACTGCCCGGCCTTCCTGGTGAACGAGGGCTCTCTCCAGGTCTGGGAGCCCGGGGATCCCGGGCTGCCCCTGGGTCTCGGCGAGTTCGACACCGGTCCGTGGGCGGACGAGTCCCGTCCCTTCGGTCCGGGGCATCTGCTCCTGCTGTGCACGGACGGCCTTCTCGAGGCCCGTAACTCCGAGGGGCGCTTCTACGCGCCCGACGACGACCTGCGCCAGGTGTGGCGTCTAGGTCCCCCGGCCGTGGTGGAGAAGCTCGCCCGGGCGGCGCACCTCCACACGGACGGGGTCCTCGCCGACGACCTGGCCCTGGTCGCCGTCACCCGTGTGGAGCAGGCCGGGGTCAGCGGAGCTTCGCGTAGACGATGAGGTTGTCCACGGGGTGGCCGTCCGCGTCGAACGCTCCGTCACACGTGATCAGACGGAGCACCCGCTCGCCGGTCGCCCCGTACACCTTCTCGGTCGGGAAGGCCATCTTCCGGACGGTCTCCGTGCCGGTGACCGTGAAGTGCGATTCCTCGCCGTTCCCGTCGGCCACCACGATGTCCGCCCCTTTCTCGATCGCGTGCAGGTCGTGGAAGACGGCCTTGCCGAAGCGGGTGTCGTTGTGGCCTATGAGGACCGCGGCGCCCTTCTCACCAGGGACGGCACCGCCCGCGTACCAGCCCGCCGTCATGCCTTCCTCGGCCGGTGGGACCTCGACCGTGCCGTCCTCGTTGAGTCCCAGCCGCAGCAGCGAGCTGTCTATGCCGAGTGACGGGACCGTCAGCCGGGCCGGGGCGGGGGCCTTGGGCGCATCGGCGGACCGGGTTGCCGCCGAGGAAGCGCTGCCCGAGGGCGCCGGGGCGTCCGTCGCGCCGCAGCCCGCGAGGGGGGCGAGCAGCAGTGCGGTCGCCGTGAAGGTCACGGCGGCCCGCCGGAACGGGTTCGGGGTGAGGGGCATGAGAACTCCGGTGCGTGATGAACGAGAACGAGAGGCGGAGAGAGGAACGGCTGATGGCGCGCCCGCCCCCCGAGCAGGGAACGGCTGGTGGCGCCGCCCAGTCGCGGGCAAACTGCTGGTGGCGCCGCCCAGTCGCGGGCAAACCGCTGGTGGCGCCGCCCCCCGAGCAGGGAACGGCGCCACGGCACGGGATCAGCGCTGGGCGGCCGACCTGCGGCGGATCACGTAGGCGCCGGCGCCTGCGAGCGCCACCACCCCCGCCGCCGTGCCGTACAGAGCGGTGTCGCCGGCGCCCCGCGCCGTACGCTCCCCGGCGTCGACTCCGCCGCGCGGCATCGTGCCGGCGGGAACGGACTCGGCCGGTACCGGGGTGGAGACCTCGGAGGGCTCCGACGGCGTGGGGACGGGGGTCGCGGTGCGCTCGGCGGGCGCCGGTGTGGGGGTGCCGTCGGCGACGGCCGCGGCGGTCGGGAGGAGGACGGCGCCCATGGCGACGGCGGTGAGCACCGCGGTGCGCAGGGTGGGACGAAGGGACATGGCTGACTCCGATTCCAGCTCGGCGTTGGTGGTGCCCGCGCACGGATGCGCGTCGGGCGCCGGGCATGCCCTCAGCCTGGAGTGAAGTTGTGAGGAAGCTGTCAGACCGCCGTGTCCATCGGATCAGGGCCGGCCGGTGGGAGCCGCAGGGTGAAGACCGAGCCCCGGCCCACCGTGCTGGCCAAGGCGGTCGTCCCGCCGTGCGCCTCCACGAGCTTGCGGACGATCGCGAGCCCCAGGCCGCTGCCTCCGGTGCGGCGGCTGCGCGACTTCTCCGCGCGCCAGAAGCGGTCGAACACGTACGGCAGGTCCTCAGGCGCGATCCCGCTGCCGGTGTCCTCGACCTCCACCACCACCTCGTCGCGCCCGTCCCCGGTCCGGGCCGCGTACGCGCGCAGCGTCACCCGCCCTCCCGCCGGTGTGTGCCGGACGGCGTTGGCCACCAGGTTGCCGATGGCCTGCCGCAGCCGGACCGGGTCGGCGTCGAGCGCGGGGGCCGGCTCCTTCCCGGCGGGTTCGTCGACGGTGAGGCGGACCTCCGCCGCGTCGGCCTGCGCCTGGTGGGCCGCCGCCACATGGGCGAGCAGCTCCCCGATCCGTACGGGCTCGGGGTGCAGCCGCAGTGCACCCGCGTCGGCCGCCGACAGGTCCTGGAGGTCGTCGATGATGTGCTGCAGCTGCACCGCCTCCTCCAGGAGCGAGGAGACGAACGTGGCGTCGGCCTCGGCGACACCGTCCTGTGCCCCCTCCAGCCACCCCCGGATGTTGCTCAGCGGTGTACGCAGTTCGTGTGCGACGTCACTGACCATCACCTTGCGCTGTTCCTCCAGCCGGGCGCGGTGTGCCGACATGTCGTTGAAGGCCGCGGCGAGCCGGCCGATCTCGTTGTCGGCGGTGACCACCACCTGCGGTGGGTCCGCGCCGTCCCGCATGCGCTGGGCCGCCCCGGTGAGCGCGTGCAGCGGGCGTACGAGCCGGACTCCGGCCAGGACCGAGGCGCCGACGGTGAGCGCGAGAACGAGGGCCGCGACCCCGACGATCTTCGCCGTGTTCGCCGAGGACAGTTCGAAGCCGGGGACCGCTCCGCCGCCGGGGTCGCTGATGAACAGCAGCGCCGGTGAGGCCACGTACGAACTGAGCTGTTCCTGGCGGGCGATGCCGACGCAGGACGCGATGTCGCGGTCGTTCTCGCTGTCCAGGGGCGAGGGAGTGGCGAAGGGCGTCGGCCGCGCCTCCCGGGGGACGCTGATGCTGGGCTCGGGTACGGCCACGGGCTCGGGGACGGCGGTGGCGGCGGGGCCCTCGGACGTGCTCCACGACAGGTCGAGAGCGAGCCGCACCGCTTCGCGCCCCTGGCGGTCGAGGCAGGCGTTGACGAGCTCGTTGAGCGCAGTCAGCGCCTTCTCCTCGGTCGGGGTGGGGGTGTCCAGCGCGTCCGTGGAACACCGGCTGCCGCGCAGCCGGTCCGGATCGTTGCCCACGACCTGGACGCGGGCCCGCCCGCTGGGGGCCTCGACGACGTCCGAGGCGATCCCGGACCGGCCGAGGCAGTCCACCGCTTCCTCGGCCGCACGCCGCAACGACGTGCGTTCGGCGGCGGGCAGCCGGAACGGGCCGACGGCCCGCGCGTCGATCCGGTCGTCGCCCGGGCTCCTCGCGCCCTCGGCGCCGGGCGCCGCGACGGTCACCGACGCCGACTCCGCCCCGGTTCCGGTCCCGGCCTGCACCGCGGTGACCGAGAGCGGGTCGACGACGGCGGACGCCTGGGGCGGCAGACCGGGCGGCGGGGATGCCTCGGAGGCGTGCGCCGAGTCGGCGATGATCCGGCGGCCCGGGGTGGTCAGTGTGATGCGCCGGCCGGACGTCCCGGCCAGCTCGTCCACGGTCTCCCCCACCGCGTCCCAGGTGGGGTGTGCGGCGGCATGGGCGAGCAGGGTGTCGAGGACCCGGGTGTCGGCGGCGAGGTTCTGGCCCTGCTCCTGCTCGATCGCACCGGACGTGGTCTGCACGGCGAGCCACGCGGTCGCCGCGACCGAACACGCCGCTACGAGAGCCGACACGGCGAGCATCCTGCCGAGGAGGCTCTTGCGCAGCGGCGGTCGCCGCCGTGGCCGCTCAGCGCGCCGCGGCACGCCCTGCTCCCTTCAGCGGGTCCATGAGCTTGTAGCCGATGCCGAAGACGGTGAGCAGCCTGGCCGGGCGCCGGGGTGCCCGTTCGATCTTCTTGCGGAGGTTCATGATGTGCACGTCGACCGTACGGCTGCTGATGTAGCGGTCGAAGCCGTGCAGTTCGGCGAGCAGCTGCTCGCGGGTGAACACGCGTTCGGGCTCGGCCGCCATCGCCGCCAGGAGCCGGAACTCGCCGGGTGTGCACTCGACCCGCGCGCCGTCCACGGCCACCTCGTGCCGCAGGGGATCGACGACGAGCGTGCCCACCCGCAGCACAGGGCCTTCCTCTCGGCCGGCGTCCCGCCGCGTGCGCCGCAGGAGCGTGCGCACACGTGCCATCAGTTCGCGTGGGCTGTACGGCTTGGTCATGTAGTCGTCCGCGCCCAGGTCGAGCCCGAGGAGCAGATCGTCCTCCGTGGCGCGGGCGGTCAACATGAGCACCGCCGTCTCCCTGCCCTCGGCGCGCAGGATACGGACGACGTCCAGTCCGTCGGCGCGCGGCATCATCACGTCGAGGACGAGCAGGTCGGGCTCCCCCTGACGGGCCTGCTCCAGCGCGGAGAGGCCGTCCGGCACCACGGTGACGGCGTGTCCTTCGCGTTCCAGATAACGGCGTACCAACTCGGCTTGCTTCGCGTCGTCTTCCGCGACTATGACGTGGGCGCACACAGGGGTGATCGTAGAGGAGCCCTCGTCAGCGGCCTCGCTCGCTCCCGCCGCACAGCGCGAGGACCCGCCCCGGGGGACGGGTCCTCGCGTCCGGGCGGGATCAGCTGGTCACTTCAGGGCGGGGCCGCCGCGTCCGCCGACGTGCCCCACTCCGAGGGCTCCGCGCCGGACTCGAACGAGAGCTCACGGGTGCCACGGATGTCGTCGGTGGTCAGGTAGGTCTTTCCGTAGGCGGTCCCGTCGGTCCGCGCGGATCGGATGTACCGCGCGGAGCCGGCGGTCCGGGCGCCTTCGCGGTCAGCTTGTCCTCGGGGTGGTAGCGGTGGTCGAGGGTCAGGCCCACGCGCTCGAAGACGGGCGTCGACAGCCCCCATGTGTCCGTGCCGGGCCGGTCCGGGAAGATCCCGGTCGACGACCGGACGTTGCAGGCGCGTGGCAGCCCCCGCGGACAGACGCCCGGACCCGCCACGACTCGGGAAGTGCGTGGCGGGTCCGGGCGGGGTCGGCGATCCGGCGTACGGGCCGGAGGCGTTCAGCAGACGCCGTCTCCCGGCTTCGGGTTGCCCAGGCCGAACATCGGGCGCAGCTTGAGCCCCACCCAGGTGCCGGCCAGCGCGAAGGCGCCCCACACCCAGCCGCTCAGGCTGCCGGAGGCGATGCCCGCCAGGTAGGCGCCGATGTTGCAGCCGCCGGCCAGCCGGGCCCCGATGCCCATGAGTACGCCGCCGAGCACCGACGCGACGGCGGTGCGCCAGGGGATGCCCCGGTGCAGGGCCCAGGTGCCGCCGAGCGCGGCGGCCACGGCAGCACCGATCATGATGCCGATGTCGGTCAGGCTGTTCTTGTCGGCCAGGACCGGTCCCGCCAGCATCTCGGCATTGCCGGGCTGCTTCCACCAGGTCCAGTTCTCCGGGTTGCCACCGAGGGCCCCCACGAGCTCGGAACCCCACAGGCTGAACGCGCTCGTGATGCCCCAGGCGCCGCCGGAGACCAGCAGCACGGCCGCGCCGAGAACCGCCAGTACGAGTGCGCCGGCGGCAAGCGGCCAGGAGCCCCGGAGGGCACGGACGGCGGCGGTGCGAGCCGAGGGAACCGGCCCGAGGGGCGGCGGATTACGACGAGCCTGGACGCGCCGCGTGACCGCGACCACCACGAGCAGCGCGGCGATCGTCACGGCCCACGAGCCGAACCACCCGACGTGATCGGAGAGGACGACGGGCTCCCATGCGGGAAGGTCCTTCCACAGGTCGAACTGCCAGGCGGCCAGCGTGGCACCCGCGATGAACCCGCCGAGGGTCAGCAGCACCGAGCTCTGCCCCGAACCGACGGCGAACAGCGTGCCCGAGGCGCACGCCCCGCCGAGCTGCATGCCGATGGCGAAGAGCAGCGAGCCGAGCACCAGGCCGGCGCCGAGCGGTCCGGCCGAGGGTGCGGGCTGCGAGCCGAAGAGACCGGTGCCCGTGCCGATGATCAGGGCGAACAAGGTCGCCGTGGTGCCGAGCAGCAGGGCGTGCGCCCGCAGCCCGCTGCCGTTGCCGACCGCCATGAGCTGCCGCCAGGCGGACGTGAAGCCGAACCGGGAGTGGAACAGGGCCACCCCGAGACCGAGCCCGACCAGGAGCAGCACGCCGGGCTTGGCGCCGTGCGCGCTCCACACATAGGCGGTCAGCGCCACGGCGAGCAGACCGGACACGACGAGAGGGGCCCGGCGTACGGGAGGCAGCGGCGGTGCCTCGGGCCTCGGCACGGAGGTGGGAGAGGGAACGAACAGGGCGGGCAGAGCGCGCGGCGGCGCGGCGGGCCCGGCGGGAGGCGCGGTGGTCACGAAGGTCTCCGAGGTGATGCACGGCGGACGGTGGCACTGGCTGTCGACGGCGCGGACACGCGCCGGAGGGCTCAGCTGCGACAGAGACCGTCGTCGACGCACCACGTCGACTGCGCGAACAGCGCGTGGCACAACGACAGAGCGGATACAGACATGCGTACGAATATACGGACGGGCTTGCTCCGCTTGCCGATCCGTCTCGCCATGCGGATGCATCGCTGAGACGACCACCTTGCGCCTCCGGCCGCACCGCACCGCGGCCCACCTGGTGACCACGGCCGGCACCACGGCCGGCACCGCCGCCGAATCGCCGGCTTCTCGTGCGGCGCGGGAACCGGACGGCACCGCGGAGCGTGACACGAGAATCATGCGACCATCAGATGAATCGCGCCGCGCCCGGGAGGCGCACGAGCACGAGTTCGACGCTTTCTACGCCGCGAGCGTCGGTCGGCTCATCGGCCAGCTGTACGCGATGACGGGCGACCTCGCCGAGGCGCAGGACGTGGTCCAGGAGGCATTCGTCCGGGCCTGGGAACGCCGGGCGGAGCTGGACCTGAACGGCGCCCCCGAGGCGTGGGTGCGCACGGTGGCCTGGCGGCTCGCGGTCAGCCGGTGGCGGCGGGTGCGCACCGCGCTCGCCTTCGACCGAAGACAGGGCCCGCCGGCCTCGGTACCGCCACCGGAACCGCACCATGTGCTGCTGGTCGAGGCGCTGCGGCAGATCCCCGAGGCCCAGCGCCGGGCCGTGGTGCTCCATCACCTGTGTGACCTGACGGTCGAACAGGTGGCTGCCGAGGCCGACTGTCCCATCGGTACGGTCAAGGCACATCTGAGCCGGGGAAGGACCGCGCTGGCGCGGCTCCTCGCCGACACCGACCTGGATCCGCGGACGGCCCGGCTGCCGCGGACGACCCGCCTGCCGGAGGTGCGTCATGGCTGACGAGACCGTGCTGGAGACCTACCTGGCCGACCTCGCCGCGTCCGGCCGGCGGCAGGCGGCGCCGCTCGCCGCGGATCGCATCCGGGCGCGCGGCGAGCAGCGCGTGCGCCGCAGGCGGGCCGCTCTGACGTCCGGTGGGGTACTGCTCGTCGCCGCTGTGGCGGTGGGTGGGCTGTCACTGACCGGCGCTCCTCGCGGTCCGGAACCGCCGGCCGTCGCCCCCACGCCGACCGCTTCGCCGTTCGTTGCGCCGGCACCCGCACCAGGTGAGGAGTACGCCACCGAGCTGGGCCATGTGTACGGCGCGGTGGCCGAGGGGGACACGGTACGGGTCACCGTCGAGCGGCTCCGTAGCGTAGGGGGAACCACGGCGCCCACCGGCGTGGTGCACACGCTGACGCTGCCGCGTGGGCTGCCGGTGGAGACACGCCGGCTCGGCGACGGGGAGCCGGCGGACGTGGAGCTGGGAGGGCTGGTTGACCCGCTGGCCGGCGGGCCACGGTGGGTGTTCGCGATCGACTACGACGGCGAGGGCCGGGTGCACTCACTGCGGGAGGCGTACTGGCTCGACGGGTGAGTCCTCCGGGGGCTCCGCGAACTCCGCCGCGGGCGGTGGGAAAACGGATCGGATCCAGGTGCAACCTGAAGGGCGGGGCAGCGCGTAGAGGTCATGTATCCAGTAACGCACCTGATCCGTGGGGGACCTTGACCATGTACGTCTCACATCGCCGTACCACCGTGCGCTGCCTCGCCGCTCTCGCTCTCGGCCTCGCGACCTTGACCGGGTGCGGCGGGCAGGGTGACGGGCAGGCGGACACCGCCGCGTCCGGGACATCGGCGACGACCGCCACGCCGGCCGCCGAAGCGTCCCCGGTCACCGCGCGGAGCGGCGGCGCGACTCCGGAGGGAGCGACGTCGGCTCCGACCGGGGCGACCTCCGGCGCCACGCCGTCCTCTGCCGGTGCGGCGCCGGAGGTGACGCCCTCGGCCGGTGTCGCCCCCTGGGCCGGTACCAAGCAGTTCGTGCAGATCGACGACGCCCGGACCAGCGGCGGCGTGACGTACCTGTCGGTGCGGCCCGCGCAGAAGAAGGCGCATCCGCAATTCGAGGCATGGGTGATCGTCCCGGGCGAGGGGCCCTACACCGAGGTGCCCATGGCGAAGGACGCCAAGGTCCTGCTGTCCGTCCCCCTCGGCGACGCGAAGCACCCCGCGTCGTACTCCCAGGCCGACTTCGTCACCCGCCTGGCGACCCGGTCGCCCTCGGCGCCCGCACTTTTCGGATTCGACCTGAGCTTCGACGGAGAGGGACGGGTGACCAGGCTGCAGTCGCTGTACACGCCCTGAGCACTCGGACGGGGCTCGCCCCGGGGCAGCTGGGGATGCCCGTGCACACGAAGGTTCTCGACGCGGAACGGCGACGACCGCGTCGAGGCCACCGGCCCACCCTCGCGACGGAGTCGAGGCCGCTGCCGGGCGGGAGCGACTGTGCGGTCCGAGCCGATCGTCGTGACGGATCACCGCCTCGGAGCGACGGCGGCGGGTCTCGTCGTCGGTTCTCGCCGGCGGCAATCGCGAGAAGAACGGGACTCGCCGTCAGATCCCGGATCGCAGGGCGTGCCCACCTGATCGTCCTGCGCAGGCTCCTGCTCCCCGAGCAGGAGCCTTTCATGACCCCGTGGGCGAAAGAGGTCCCTCGATGTTCGCGGCGGGCGCGGGCGCCGTGCGGTCGGCCGACCGTCCACGGGCCATGACGGGAGACCGCCTCGCAGGGGTCACCTGGTTCCGGAAGGGTCCGGGCTCAGGTAGTGCACGGCGACCCCGTCGGCGTGCGGTTCGAGAAGGCCCCGCAGGTCGTGCGCGGCGGTCTCGACGAGGTGGCCGTCGCGGGAGGCGTGGACGGTTTCGAGGAGGAAGGCGACATGGGTGGAGTCTTCGGTGACGCGGGTGCGGTGGGCGTCCCGGTGGTTCCAGTGACGGGTCAGGACGCCGGCGGTGTCCGTGTAGATGATCTCGCCGGGCTTGGGGTTCTCGATGCTGTCGGGTTCGCCGAGCGGGGTGAACTCCTCGGTGCCGTCGGCGTACCGGATGTCGACGTCGCCGCTGACGTGGTCCAGATCGAACGCGCCGGCGGGCAGCCCGTGCCGTACGGAGACGGCGTTGTAGGAGTCCACGGCCGGGTTGATCCGCGGCATGGTCCCCTTCTTCGCGAACCGGCGGCCGAGAGCGTCGACGCTGGGGCGGATGCGGCGGGGATTCGTGCCGAAGGACCGGTAGGCGTTGTGCCACGCCTCGATCCTGGGGTCGGACTCGTCGGCGGGCTGCCAGATGCCGTCGATGAGCTGCTTCTCCATGTCCTCCAGGGCGGAGACGGTCCCGGGCCAGGGTTCCTGGCCGCGCAGGCCGGTGGCGGTGACCACGGCGATGAGGGTGCCGGGAAAGGCGTTGGTGACGTCGGGTGCGATACGGAAGGTGGTCATGTAGGTCTTTACTCCTCGGTGTTGCGTGCGAAAGGTGCGTGCGAAAGGCGGTGTCAGGGCTTCCGGGCCGATGCGGTCCAGGGGCAGGCCGCGGATGCCGGACAGCACCTGGCCGTGGGGCGGTGCGAAGAAGGCGACCGAGACGCGGCCCGCAGCTGCTGACGCTTGGTCAGCTTTCCGAAGTCGTGGTGCTCGGCATGCAGGTCTGTCGTTCGGCTGCGTCGAGAGCGGTGTGCCAGGGCTGCGCATGCCGCCCCTCGCGGCCGAGGCCGGGTCGGGTCGGGGGCCGTCAGGTGAGGGCCAGGAGGCTGACAGCGGCTGCTGCGGTGCCGAGCCCGATGAGCTGCCCCCGGTGGATGCGTTCGGCCAGCACGCTACGGGCGAGCAGAACGGTGCCTGCCGGATAGAGGGCCGTCACGACGGCCACGACGGCGAGGTCCCCGCTGCGGACGGCAAGCAGGAACAGCAGGTTCGCCACCGAGTCCAGCACGCCGGCGGTCGCCGACATCGCGTACGCGGGTCTCTCCGAGCCGAGGCGGCGGTACATCAGGCCGGCCGCCGTCAGAGTGACCAGCGAGGAGACCGCCCGGCCCACGATCAACGGGCCGACACCGCTCCCGGACGGGGCCTGCTGCAGGAAGATCAGCTGAAGTGCGATTGCCGCTCCCGCACCGAAGGCCAGCAGCAGCGCCGTACGGGAGGGCCGTCGCGCACCTGAGCCGTGTCCGGCGCTGACCAGCACCACAGCCACCAGGGCGAGGGGCAGACCGATCAGCCCGGCTGTTCCCAGGTGCTCACCCTGGAGCAGGCCCACACCGACGGGCAGCACCGCCGAGACCAGCGCGGTCACCGGGGAGAGCACGTTCATCGGGCCGATGGCCAGGGTCCTGTAGAGCAGGGCGAACGCCGCGGCCGACGCGACACCCGACGCGGCGCCCCAGGCCAGCGTCTGCTCATCGAAGGAGGCACCGAGGAACGGCCACAGCAGCAGCTCGACCGCCAGGGAGGCCGGGGCGGCGATCATCACGGTGCGCAGGACGTGGGCCTTGCGAGCGCCGAGGCCGCCGAGGAAGTCGGCGCACCCGTAGGCGAGAGAGCTGCCCAGGGCCAGCAGCAGAGCGATCACGGTACATCCCTTACTATGCAATGGAACGACTGAACCATACAGTGGACCGACCGACGGTTGTCAACCGAACGACCGCATGGTTCATTGAAGTGTTCCGATGCGAGGAAGGGTGAGGGGATGGCCGAGACCGACGCAGCACTGCGGGCGCTCGCACACAACGTGAGGGGAGCCCGCACCCGCGCCGGCCTCTCCCTGGACGAACTCGGCCGGCGCGCCAAGGTCAGCAAGGGCGCCCTTGTCGCCCTGGAGAAGGCCCAGGGGAACCCGAATTTCGCGACCCTGGTCCGGCTGGCCGACACCCTCGGCGTCTCCGTGTCCGCCCTCACGGAAGGGCGGACCGAGGGCCACGTCCGCGTGGTGTCCGCCGAGACGGTGATGCCGCTGTGGACAGGTGAGCAGGGCAGCGAGGCCCGGCTCATGCTCACGACCTCGGGCTCGGCACCCACCGAGGTATGGCGCTGGCGCCTCGAACCGGGCGAGGAGTACCCGAGCCACCCCCATCAGGCGGGCGTCGTCGAGACCGTCAGCGTGACCTCGGGCCGGATGACCCTGATCGTCGACGGCTCGGAGCACCCCGTCGAGGCCGGCCAGACCGCCACCTTCGACGGGGACGCCTCGCACACCTACCGTGGCGCGGGCACCGGCACCTGCCACCTGATCATGACCGTCCATCTCCCGCCGGGCCCCTCCTCCGCCACCTGACCCCGCCGTGTCCCTCCTCCGCCACCTGACCCCGCCGGCCCGGATGCCGGTACCCGCCCACGCGCTCCGGCGGGGGGCTCTCGCCCGCGCGCGATCCGGGGCGTCCGCCACGGGTTCCGGCCCGCCGATCGGAGCCACCGGGTTCGGCGTCCGGCCGTTCTGCCACCTCGGCGTTTGACTGCCCGGGATGCGGTTCCGCCGCGATCCGCACGGCCGGACGAGGCACTCACTCGATGGTGACTTCCTCCGTTCCGGTGCTCCGGGCGACGCGATCCTGAGCAGGACGGCGCTCGACCGACGCCGTCCGGATGTGCGTGGGGTGCGGGGAGACGGCATGACGCAGGAATCACGGAAGCCCGGGGGCCCGGACGGGCAGGCGGTGCTGCTGGTGGCCGGGTTGGCGGATCTCGCGGTGAGCACGGCGGGTTCGGCACTGGGCGCGTTACGGGGATTGCTCCGCCGGTCGGACGCCGGCGAACTGGCGGCCGAGGCGGAGCAGGACCTGATGGCTCGTGGGCGCCTGGTGCTGGACCGGTACGCCACTCCTCCCCCGGCCCATCTGGAGATCCTCGCCCGGGAAGCCATGGACCGGCGGGCAGCCGATGGCGTCTGACCGGTGGGAGCCGGCCGCGTTCAAGGCCCGCGTCGACGACGTACTGCGCCTGTTCGTCTCCGAGGAGGCCGAGCGGTTCACCGCCATCGATCCGGCCCTGGGACCGGTCGCCGAGCAGCTGGAGCTGGCGGTGGCGGACGGGAAACGGCTGCGGGCGGCCTTCTGCTACTGGGGCTGGCGCGCGGTGGGGCAGCCCGACAGTCACGCGCTGGTACGGGCCGCGGCGTCCATGGAACTGGTGCACGCCGCCGCGGTGGTGCACGACGACCTCATCGACGACAGTGCGCTGCGCCACGGCCGGCCCACCGCGCACGTCGCGCTGCGCGATGCCGTCCGGCGGCGGCCGCGAGCGGCGGCTGCCGCCGGGTCGCTGGCCATGCTGGTCGGCGACCTGCTGATGGGCCTGGCCGGAGAGCTGTTCGCCACCAGCGGTCTGCCCGCGGCGTATCTCGCGCGGGCCCGGCCGCTGTGGTCGGTGCTGGCGCGGGAGCTGATCGCGGGTGAGTGCCTGGAGATCCTGCGCACCGGCACGAAGCCCGACACCGCGGACTCGCTGAAGGTGATCCGGTACAAGACCGCCAAGTACACCGTCGAGCATCCCTTGCTGATCGGTGGCGCGCTGGCCGGCGCCGGGGATCGGCTGCGCGAGGGCTTCTCTGCGTACGGGGTTCCGCTGGGCGAGGCGTTCCAGCTGCGGGACGATCTCCTCGGCCTGTTCGGAAGCCCCGAACGCACCGGTAAGGCCGGGACCGACGATCTGTGCGGCACCCGGCCGACCGCGCTGCTCGCCGAGACCTGGCGGGCGGCCGGCGCGGACGAGCGACGGCAGTTGCGCAGGCTGCTGGGCCGGCGCGGCATGGACGAGGACGGTCTGCACGCCGTACGCGAGGTGATGCTCCGCCTCGGCGCGCCCGGCCGCGTGGAGGACATGATCGCCGCGCGCACGGCGGATGCCCTCGGCGCTCTGCAGGGGCTGAACATACCCGCGCCCGCGGCCGAGGCCCTGACCACCCTGGCGCATTCGGTGACAGCCCGTACGTCCTGACCGGCGCGCGGATGTGCGCACCTGCCGGCCCGTCCTCACCCGCGCAGGACGCGCGTCCCGACCGTGGGCTGACGCGTACGCACCGCCGGCCCGCCCCCGCCCGTGCACGGCCGCGTACCACCCACTGTCCTGCCCAGCCTCTTCCGATCATCGCGCTGCAGAAGGAGCCTGACATGACCTACACCGAGGCATCGGCGAACGCCCTGCGCCGAAGCGGCGACGAGCTCGCGGACGCCACCGTCGCCGCGCTCTTCGAGCGAGGGGAGGTGGGAAAGTTCAACACCCTGATGCGCCATGTCTCGACCGCCGGCGCTCCGCTGCCGGACGGCCTGCCCGACGTCGCGCGGGAGTACCTGCGGACGACGGCCGCACCGCCGGACTGGGTGGACTGGGACGAGATGGAGAGGGCCCGGCTCTTCTTCACCGACAACAACGTGCACATCGCCACCGCTCTGTCCTTCGCCTCCATGCCCGCCTGCTACGTCGTCCCCCACGTGGCGAAGCTGCTGTCGGCCTCCCACGGGCTCGCGTACCCCTCGAAGCGGATGGCGGAGACGGGCCAGTTCACCGTCCATCTGATGCAGCCGGACGCGTTCGAGGCCGGCAGCCGCTTCATCCCGGCGGCACAGAAGGTACGGCTCCTGCACGCCTCCATCCGCCACCACCTGGAGCGCGACGGTCACTGGGACACCGAAGCACTCGGTACGCCGATCTGCCAGGAGGACATGATCGGCGGCCAGATGTTCTTCTCGCTCCTCGTGCTGGACAGTCTGCATCGCCTCGGCGTCCACATGTCGGCAGAGGGCGCCGACGCCTACTACTACGCCTGGCGTGTGGTCGGCGCGATGCTCGGTGTCGACCAGGACGCGGTACCGAAGAACCTCGACGAGGCCAGGCAGTTCCTCGACCTGTACATGGTCCGGCACATGGGTCCCTCCCCGGAGGGCGCGCACCTGACCCGCCAGCTCATCGACCTCTACGAGGAGGTCGTTCCCGGGACCTTCTTCGACCCGGTCGTCTCCGCGCTGATCCGCCATCTCGTCGGAGACACCTGCGCCGACTGGCTACAGGTCCCGAGGACCACGTGGGACACCGTCGTCCGCGCCGTGCCGCATCTCCTCGGCGTGATGGAGTCCGTCGAGGACCGCTCACCCCTGGGCGCCTGGGCGCTGGACCGGATCGGCCATCTGACCACTCTCTTCGAGCTGTCGTCGCTCACCCGTGGGCGTGTCATGCACTACGCCATCCCCGAGCAGCTCCGCAAGGACTACGACGTCCCGGCCGCGGTGCCCCGCACGCGCCGGTGGGTACCCCCGGCCGCCACGGTCTGACGGCGGCTGTCACCTCCTCCGGACGACTGGGGGGGGGCAGCTACCCGGACGGGAGGAGGTCGCGTGTCACGACCGACGGGACGCGGAAGGTTTTGTTGAAGTTTCACGCAGTCTGGTACGTTCGACGAATAGCTTGAACATTCAAGCTTTCCCCGTCCGCTACAGAGAGACCTGCGCGCATGACTGCCACCCTGCGAACGACCGACCCGTCCTCCGGCACCGCACAGCTCGACAGCACCTCGCCCCACGCCTACGACGGCGGTCTGCTGCTGCTGCGCCTGGCCCTCGGCCTGACCGTCGCCGCACACGGCGTGCAGAAGCTCTTCGGCTGGTTCGGTGGCGGCGGGCTCGAAGGCACCGGGCAGTTCTTCGAGATGAGCGGCTATCCGGCCGGCGAGACGATGGCGCTCATCGCGGGGCTGAGCGAGACCCTCGGCGGGCTCACCCTCGCCCTCGGGCTGCTCACTCCGCTCGCAGGCGCCGCCGTCTTCGGCACGATGATCAACGCGCTCGCGGTGAAGTGGGGCGGTGGCTTCTTCGCCCCTGAAGGCGTCGAGTACGAGATCCTGCTGGCGGCGGGCGCGGCCGCGCTGGCACTCACCGGGCCCGGCCGGCTCGCAGTGGACCGCTTCCTGCCGGGGCTGCGCGCACACCGTCTCGGATACGGGGTGGCCGCCGTGGCTCTCGGAGCGGTGTCCGCGGGACTCGTCCTCCTCATCCGTAACTGAGCACGAGCGTCCTCGAACACACCGGCGGCCGGGCCGCTCGCCTCGCCAGGCAGGGCGATGCGGGGCGGGCCCGCCGATCGGGCGCCGGAGCGCGCCGCACGGCGAAGGCGACAGTGACTCCGTCGCCTCACACGCCTCCGGCTCACCTCCACCGGGAGACGTCAGCCCGTACGGCGCCTGACGCGACTACCTCCGGGCCCCGGAGCGGGCCCGCCACAGGTCGCGCAGGAGCGCGATCTCGGCCATGTGGTGGATGAATTCGAGGTTGGCCCCCGCAAGCACCGTGATGAAGGGGTCGTCGGGATCGGAGCCGTAGGGGTACTGCGAGAAGCCGACCGTGTCGAGCTGTTCCTCGGTGACGGTGCCCACGCTTTCGCGCCAGCGGTCGACAAGTGCCCAGAACCGGTCGAGTTCCAGGGCGGCGGAGGGGGTGAAGTCGACGAGCAGGTGCGGGTCGTGCCGTCGTTCGCCGAAGGTCCACTCCCATTGGCCTGCGAAGCACGAGTGGAGGTGCCCCAGCCGCCACGCGATGGTGGTGAGCGGCACTTCATCGGGCTCCGGCTCCCCCGTGTGGGCAAGGACCTGCTCGACCCGCTCGACGCTCACGCTCCAGTCCTCGGCGATCTTGGCGACCGTCATACCACCGGCGGCCTGCCGCGCGATCTCGGCGTACTCGTTCGCCGGGATGTCGGCGGCTCCCTTGTCGATCACCCACTCCCCCGGCCCGTACGCCCGTGGCGTGAGCGCCTCGTCACGGCGCCGGACGGACCATGAACCGGGCGCCGGCTCCCAGAGGTACTCCGCGTCACCGAGTCCCTTCAGACGCACGTGGGCCATCTCCCTGGCCTGGTCGAACTGGTGGAGGAGCACACCCAGCCGGTCGGTCCGTGGTCCCTCGGTCTCCATGTGCGCCCTCCCGCCGTGGCGCTCCATCTCGTCGCGCCCGGACGCAAGTCAACCGCCCACGTGGCGGGGGCGCGACCGATTTCCCCGCGTGGACCACGCAGACCACGCCATGGGCTCGCTCCCGCCCATCGGCGGCCGGCCGTACGCCCCGGAGGCGGCCACCCGCTCCATGGGTGCGCGGGGGCGGCCCGCCGGCGCGCCCACCCGCACACCGCCGGCCGCATCAGGCCTGCTGACCGCTGATGTTGACCATCCACGCGATGCCGAACCTGTCCGTGCACATCCCGAACACATCGCCCCACATCTGCTTCTCCAGGGGCACGGACACGTTGCCGCCGTCGCTCAGCCTCTCCCAGTAGCCGCGCAACTCGTCGGGGTCGTCGCCGCTCAGACTGACCGCGAAATTGTTCCCGGCCTGGTGCTCCGTCCCCGGCGGATTGTCCGCACCCATCAGCGTGAACCCGGCGGGGGTCTCGAGCGTGCCGTGCATGATCTTGTCGCTCTGCCCGGCGCCTCCCCCCATGTCACCGAAGGTGTGGAGTGTCAGGTCACCACCCAGGACGGTCTTGTAGAACTCCATGGCCTGCCGTGCGTCACCGGCGAAGCTGAGGTACGGGTTGAGGCGAGATGCCACGGTATTCCCCTTTCATGACGGTTGATCGGCGTCGGAAGCCTACGCGCGCCACAGGAGAAAACGGACGAACCGCAGGCCCCGGTCGCCCGCCCGGACGATGCGTCGGGGACCGGGCGGACGAGTCCGGCGTACGGCGGAGAGGAACCCGGTCCACGCCCGGCTGGTCCCGGTGCTCGTCGTGGACCGCGCCGGAGCGGTCGCCACACGGTCCAGGCACTGCGCCCCGGGAGGTCGGCCGCCGTCTGTCCGCCGTGGAGCCGGACGAGTCGATCTGGCGAGGGCTCCGCATGTCTCGGCCTGGGGACGCTGCCGGTGATCCTGACGGGGCGACGCGGCCGGCCCGGGTCCAGGCGGCAGGCAGTCGGGGCAGGGGGCGGGGACGGGGCCGCCCGGCCGGAAGCGCTGCACTCCGACGATGCGCCTCACCTCGGTGGGGCGCACGCTCATCCCGAAGGCATCGGCGCTCGCCTCCCGGGGTCACATGCCCAGGCTCGTGGCGAAGGCCGAGAACGTCGGCGCCACGACCCGCCATTCGCAGAGCACGGGGTCCGACCAGAAGTCACTGCCCACCACACGAGGATCCGACGGATCGGTGCGGTAGTCGAGCGCCAGGCCGCAGTCATGACCAGGGACGCGGTTGACGGCGATCAGCACCGCCTGTTCGACGTCCAGCCACGGCAGTTCGAGCGGAGCGGGGGATCGGGTCCCGCGTGCCTCACGGAAGAAGTCGCTGTGCGGGTCGTCGGCGAACATGTCCATCGAGCGGGACTGTCGTTCCATCCGTTCCGGCCCCGACAGGAAGTCGAGCTCGTCCTCGAACCAGGGAATGATCTCCATCAGCTCGGCATCGCCCGGGTGACGCCACAGGCCACGTTCCATGAGAGACAGCAGCCGGGTGGGCAGGTCCAGTCCACGGACCGTCGAAGGCGTCATGGCTCTCAGTTTCGCACGGCGAGCATCGCGATGATCTGACCGGTGACCAGGCAGCACCCCGCGCTCCGCAACTCGCGCGCCTGAACGGCCTTCCGTCCACCCGTACCGCGCCCCGCCGCTCAGCCCTCCGGGAGCGGCCGTTGCGCAGGCGCGTCCCCCGTGGCCGCCGTGACCGGGCAATGTCGTACGCGGCCGCGGCCAGACATTCCGAGTGGTCACGCGTAACCCGTCCGGCACGACGCCGGCCCTCACGACGAGAATGGACGTGAAGGCCGACGTGACGCTCACCGGCAGGACCCGCCGTCAGGATCCGGACGGGTTTGTGCCTCTGCGGAGTCCGTCGCCCGCGGCAGGGTTCTCCGGGCTCAGCTGACGGTGACGAGGCGCTGCACGGACAGGCTGCGTGAGGACCGGCCGGCGTGGACGGTGTACGAGCCGGGGGTGAGTTTCCAGGCGCCACCGGTCCACACCGACAGGTCGCGGGCAGAGACGCTGAAGGTGATCCGGGTGCTTGCACCGGGGGCGAGCTCGACCTTGCGGAAGCCGATCAGTCGCCGAGGCTCGGCCTGGGCGCCGGCAGGCAGGGCCGCGTAGAGCTGCACGACTTCAGTGCCTTTTCGGGATCCGGAGTTGGTGAGGTTGAGGGTGGCGGTCAGCGTCTTGGTCGCTGTGCTGTAGGACGCTTCCAAGGAGCCGAGGCTGAAGGTGGTGTAGGACAGGCCGTGCCCGAAGGGGAACAACGGGCTCTGGTTCATGGCGTCGTAGTAGCGGTAGCCGACCAGGTGACCCTCGCTGTGGGAGACCGTGGGGCCGTTGCCCGGGTAGGTGGCCTGTGTGGCGCCGGGTCCCTGGGACGCCGTGACGGGGAAGGTGACCGGAAGACGGCCCGAAGGGTCTGCGTCCCCGAAGAGGACGGCTGCCAACGCGGTGCCCGTGGCGCGCCCGGCGTACCAGAGCTGGACGACCGCTTCGACATCGTTGATCCACGGCATGGCGACGGGGCCGTCGGTGTTCAGGACGACGACGGTGCGGGAGTTGGCCGCTGCGACCTGGGCGATGAGTTCGTCCTGGTCGCCCGGCAGACCGAGGGAGCCGTGGTCCATGTCCTCGCCCGCGACCCGGTTGACGATGACGACGGCGGCGTCGCTGGTCCGCGCTGCGGCGACCGCGTCGGGTATGAGGGACTTCGGCTGCCAGCCGAGCGTGAGACCGCAGGTGCCGGTGTCGGCCGTGGTGTTGCTGTACTCGACGCTGATGCTGACCGGCTTCCCGGCCGTGAGGTCGATGGTGCCCTGGAGCGGATAGTCGTACGGCCCGAGGAAGAACCGGCGGCTGTGGCGGGTGCCGGAGATGACCGTCCTGCCGTCGATGACGAGCTTGGTGGTGCCTGCGGGAAGCAGCGAGAAACGGTGCGGGCCCGTGGTGGTCGGGGTGAGGGTGCCGCTCCAGCGGGCCGACCACACGGCGGGCAGACCGGCCACGGGCGCACTGGTGAAGTCGATGCCGGCACTGACCTGTGTGGCGACGGGAGTGCCGGACGGCTGGGCCGCGGCGTAGAAGCTGCCGGTCAGCCCCGTCGCTCCGGAAGCCGTGCGCAGCACCGTCTCCGGGACGGCGGTGAGGGGGATGTCTCCGACGGTTCCCTGCCGGTAGGTGACGGTGACCCCGCTGCCGGCCCGGTCCTTGATGGCCGCCAGAGGGGTGGTCCAGGTGCCGGGGTCGACGTAGGTGGAGCCGGATACTCCTGTCAGGGCCGTGTCCTGGGCCGGGCCGATCACGGCGAGCGACTTGACGGTGGAGCTCAGTGGGAGGGCGCCGCTGCGGTTGGTGAGCAGGACCGTGGAGTTGACGGCGAGTTCGTGGGCGAGGTCCTTGTGTCCCTGTGTACTGACGTTCGCGGCAGGTGCCGGCACGGGGTGGTCGAACAGGCCGTTGACATACATGGTGTTGAGGATGCGCAGGACGGCGTCGTCCAGGCGGGCCGCGGGGACGCTGCCGTCGGTGAGGCCGCCGGCAGGTATCTTCACGCCACCGGGGCCGAGTCCGCCGAGGTCCATGCCTGCCTTCACGGCTCCTACGGGGTCGTCGCCGGCCCAGAAGTCGGGGACGGTGTAGCCCTCGAGGCCGATGGTCTTCTTGAGGTCGTCGAACAGCGCGGGACTCTGGGTGGCGAACGTTCCGTTGATCTTCGGGTAGGCCATCATCACCGAGGTGACGGGTGCGGCGGCGATGATGCGCTCGAAGGCCGCGTGGTAGATCTCGTGCAGTGCCCGGTCGGAGATCTGCGCGTCGACGAAGAAGCGGTTGACCTCCTGGGTGTAGGCGCTGAAGTGCTTGACGGTGGCGACGACGTGTTGTTCCTGGATGCGCCGGGTGAGCGCCGCGCCGAGGGTGCCGGAGAGGAACGGGTCCTCCCCCATGCTCTCGGCCTGCCGGCCGAAGTGCCAGGTGCGGGCGGTGTCGACGGTGGGGCCCAGGAGGTTGTTGTAACCCTTGGCGCGCCCTTCGGCGCCCAGCGCCTGGCCGAGCCGGCCGGCGAGGTCGGCATCGAACGTGGCGGCCTGCGCGAGGGGGACGGGGAACGCGGTGACGCCGGTCTCCCCGCGCAGTCCGGCTGAGGCGTCCACCATGGTCAGGGCCGGAATACCGAGGGAGCTGAGAGCGGCGAAGTCGCAGCGGACGAGGGCCTCCTTCTGTGCGGCGGTCATCCTGGCCAGGAGGGCGACGGCCCTGCTGTCCGGGGCCGCACTCGCGATGCGGCGGGGCGCTGCGGCGGCTGGTGCGATGCCGGAGGCCAGAGCGGTGAGAACGGCGGCTGAGAGGAACGTACGACGATTCATGGCGGCTCTTCCATGAGGAATCGGGGGCAGGACAGAACAGCGCCTCGGTAGGCGCGAGCAGCGGGACGCTGCGCTGTGCAGGGTTCAGGGGTCGCTCACCGGCGCGCGCCGCCCGGGCACGGCACCTGCGGCTCATCCCTCCTGGTAGGCGTCATCGAGGGCGGCAAGGACGCCGTCGACATCAGTGCGTCCGGAGAACAGGTTCTGGATCTGGGTGAAGTGCTCCTGCTGGACCTGCGGGTCGGGCCACAGCTGATCCATGAAGGGCACGGTGGTGCCGGCTTTCTGATGCGCGACCAGTTCCCGGAGGACGGGGTCGGCGGTGAAGTGGTCGTTGGGGATGGCAGGCAGGGTGCCGCTGTCCTGGTTGTAGAGGTTCTGGCCGGTGTCGGACCCGAGGAACTCGGCGAACTTCATGGCCGACTCCTTGTTGTCACTGTCGGCGTTGACTCCGTAGGCGGCCGACACGGCGCCGGGCATGTGGGTCTGTGCCGCGTTGTTGGTCGCGGGCAGGGCGAACATGGCCAGTTGCAGTTCCGGAGCTGCCGCGGTGATGGCCGAGATGCTGCTGGCGACCTGTATGAAACCCACCGCCCTGCCTTCGGCGACGTCCTGGACGGACGTCTCGTAGCTCGTCCTCAAGGGATCACTGCTGAAGCAGCCCCGCTCGTCGAGCTCGACGTACTTCTCCAACGCTGTTCTCCAGCCGGACTCGGCGAAGGTGGCCCGGCCGCTGCCCATCTCCGTCGCGAACTCGGGATGGACGGCGTAGACCGTGGTGGCGGCCAGCGCGTAGTCGGCGAGCTGGGTCACCCACGGTGTCTCGATGCCGAGCGCGAACAGCACCTTGCCGCCGGCCTTCGCCTTGTCGCACAGCTGCAGCAGCTCGTCCCACGTCTGTGGGGCGGTCCCGCCTATGTCACGCATGGCCTTCTTGCTGTAGATCGCACCGATACCGCTGTAGTTGGCCGGGACGGCATAGGTGGCGTCCCCGACCCGGGTCACCCACTTGGTGTCCTCCGGGACCCTGCGCGCGAACTTCAGACCGGACAGATCGGCGAGTCGGCCGGCGGGCTCCAGCGTCCGCAGAGCGGCGGGATTGCCGTATCCGGGCCAGACGGTGAAGACGTCAGGCGCCGTGCCCGAGGCCAGTCGGGCGGGGAGGGTGCTCTGGAGACGGTCGGTGTCGGCGTAGGTCACGTCGACCTTCACCTGCGGATTCTCCCGCCCGAAGGCCGCCACGACAGTCTCCATGGCTGAGCGGTCGGTGATGTTGGCGGTGATCTTCAGTGCGTCGGTGGCTGCCGCGCCGGACCCACCGCACGCGCTCAGGCTCATGGCGAGGCTCGTGACCATGACGGAGACAAGGACGCGGCGGGAGGTTCTCATGACGGGCTCCGTGCGGGAGAAGGGGAGGTTGCGATGTGCGGTGCAGCTGGGATGCCGGGCTATCCGACGGGAGCGGTTCTCCCGGACGGCCCGGACGAAGCGGCCAACCGCGCGACGGGCCACCGTCGAGGGCGGGGCCGACCGAGCGGTCAGGTGCTCGGCCGGCCCCAGCTCGAGGAGGATTTCTTACGAACATCCCTTGTCGGCGAAACGCATTTTGCAGCTCTTCGGAGACAATTGCCGCCGCTTCCCACGGCACCAATTGCGGTGTCCGGCGACCGGCCGGTCGTGAACCGTTTCAGCTGGCAAAGGGGAAACTATGGCCTCCCGCAGCTTCAGGTCAACCCTCGGGAAGCATGTACCTCAATGAAATACCGCAACCGCCGAGACATCCCCTTTCACTTGAAAAATCGATCTGAAATTTCAATTGAAAGGCTTCACGACACCGCCCTTTATCAGCGCACTGGATGGCAAGCATCGACGCGACGAATACCGGAGAGTCCGACGAACCTTGGGCATGGCAGAGCCCGGCGCATGCGAGCATGCGCCGGGCTTTCTGCAGCTGATGTGCGAGGGGTTTTTTTCAGGCAGCCTTCATGGCGAGTTTCGCCGTGTCGAGGACATGCTCGCCTGGTCCCAGGGCGACCGGCGGGCAGCCGGGCAGATCTGCGGTCGCCTCACAGCCCTCCGGTACGACGACGTCGGCCGTCAGCCCCGTGGCGGTCTGCTCCCAGGAGATGGACACCGTTCCGTAGGGGGTTTCGTGCCGGGTGCGGGCCGATGTGATGCCGCCGCCGGGGCGCGGCCGGAAGGTGATCTTCCGGTATCCGGGGGCCGCGGCGGTGATGCCGCCGACCACACGGTGGAGCCAGTCCGCGACGGCTCCGAGGGCGTAGTGGTTGAACGACGTCATGCCCCCGGGGTTGAGGGAGCCGTCGGGCCGGAGGCTGTCCCAGCGTTCCCAGATCGTCGTGGCACCCATGGTCACGGTGTACAGCCAGGACGGGCATCCGGTCTGCAGGAGCAGGCGGTAGGCGATGTCGAGGTGCCCGGTGTCGGTGAGCGCGTCACAGATCAGCGGGGTGCCGACGAAGCCGGTGGCGATGCGGGCGTCGTCCTCGACGACCAGCTCGGCCAGTCGGTCTCCGGCCGGCTGCCTCTGCGACGGGGTCAGCAGGCCGAAGGCGAGCGCGACGGCGTAGGCGGTGGGGCTGTCGCTCGTCATGCGGCCCGAGGGGAGGACGTACCGGTGGCGGAAGGCTTCGGCCACCTCGTCGGCGAGTGCGCCGTACCGCTCGGCATCCGTGTCGTTCCCCAGCGCCGCTGCCGTCAGGGCGAGGTGACGGGCGGAGTGGGCGAAGTAGGCGGTGGCGACGAGATAGCGGTCGGTGCGGCCCGCGGCCGGGTCGTCGGGCGGGGCGGCCGGGTCGAGCCAGTCCCCCAGCTGGAAGCCGGTGTCCCACAGTCGGGTCGGGCCGGCGAGGTTTTCGACGAGGTCGACCCACTTCTTGGCCATCGGGTAGTGGCGGCGGAGCAGGTCGAGGTCTCCGGACCTCTGGTGGAGAGTCCAGGGGGTGAGGGTGGCCACGTCTCCCCATGCGGCCCCCGGGTGGATCGGCGTCCACATGGGCTCGCCCGGGATGACGGGTACGTACCAGGGGATCGTGCCGTCGGGCAGCTGCTCGAGACCGACGTCGGTGAGCCAGGAGTCGAGCATGCCCGCGCAGTCGTAGAGGAAGCCGGCGGTGGGGGCGAAGACCTGGATGTCGCCCGTCCAGCCGAGGCGTTCGTCGCGCTGGGGGCAGTCGGTGGGGATGTCGACGAAGTTGCCGCGCATGCTCCACACGACGTTCTCGTGCAGACGGTTGACCAGCGGATCGCTGCACTCGAACCAGCCGGTTCGCCGCATGTCGGTGTGGTACACCCGGGCCGTCACCATGTCGGCCGTCAGGTCCGCCGGCCAGCCGCTGACTTCGGCGTAACGGAAGCCGTGGAGGGTGAAGCGCGGTTCCCAGGTGAGCGGGCCCCGGCCGGAGAGGATCAGGGTGTCGGTGGCGTACGCCTCGCGCAGCGGCCGCGTGGCGAGTTCGCCCTCCTCAAGGACCTCGGCGTGCCGGAGGGTGACGGCGGTGCCGGCCGGGCCGTCGAGTGTGACGCGGAGGCGGCCGACGAGGTTCTGGCCGAAGTCGAGCAGGTGACGGTCGTCGCCGGTGCGGGTCACCTCGACGGGTGCGATCTCCTCGGTGCAGCGCACCGGTGGGCCCGTCGGGGCGACGAGGGTGCCGAGGTCACGGCTGTTGGTGCGCACGGGGGCCCATTCCCCCGCAACCGCACCGGGCGGAGTGGCCCAGCCGGGGTCGTGCAGCCGGGCGTCGAACGTCTCGCCCTCGTAGAGGCCGCTGGTCAGGATCGGTCCGGGGGCGGCACTCCAGGTGCCGTCCGTGGCGAACGAGGCCGTGGTGCCGTCCTCGTACGTCACCTCGAGCTGGGCGATGAGGGACTGGTCGGTGCCGTAGATGTTGCGGGTTCCGCCGTCGAAGCCGTACTTGCCGCGGTACCAGCCGTCGCCGAGCCAGGCACCGATGGTGTTGGCGCCTTCGGTGAGGTGGCCGGTGACGTCGTGGGTGCGGTAGCGCAGGCGGTGCGGGTAGACCGTCCAGCCAGGGGCGAGGGTCTCGTCGCCGACCCGTCGCCCGTTGATCTCGGCCTCGTACAGGCCGTGCGCCGTGATGTAGAGGCGGGCGCGCGTGACGGGCCGGTCGAGATGGAAGTCCTTGCGGACACGCGCCGGGCGGCGGTCTGCTTCCGGGTCCTCGTCCCAGGTCGCTCCGACCGGGACCGCGTGCCAGTCGGCCGCGTCGAGCAGGCCCGCTTCGGCCACACTCGGTCCGCTCCAGTCCGAGGGGGCATCGGCGTCGTCCGTCCAGACGCGGACACGGACGGTTACGCGCTCGCGTGAGGTCAGCGGTGCGCCGGGCCAGGCGACGAGCACCTGGTCCCGGCCGGCGAGACGGCCGGTGCGCTCGACGCGTCCGCCGCGGGTGAGTTCGAGCTCGTACGCCTCCTGGGAACGGCCGCCTGCCGGCAGCCTCCAGGTCAGTCGGGGGGAGGGAACGCCGATGCCGAGAGCGTCCGGGAGATGCTCGAAGGACACCGGTGAGGGCTGAGGGGGGAGCAAGGAAAGCCTTTCGTCACGTGCACGGGAGCAGGGCGAGCGGGGTCGCGGGCGTGGCTCAGCCCTTGACCGCTCCCGAGGTGAGGCCCTTCATGACCTTCTGGTTGAGGAAGAGATAGATCAGGAGGGTGCCGAAGACGTTGATGCAGATGGCGGCGAACAAGGGCCCGTACTGGGTGGCGCCGAAGTCACCGGTGAAGTTGAGCAGGCCGACCTGGATGGTGCGCAGGTCCTGGTTGTTGGTGAAGGTCAGCGCGATGAGCAGGTCGTTCCAGATGAAGAAGAACTGCACCAGGCCGACCGTGAGCAGGGCGTTGCGGACCAGGGGCACGCTGATGGTCCAGAAGGCGCGCAGGATGCCGGCGCCGTCGATGGTGGCGGCCTCGAAGAGTTCGCGGGGGACGGTGCGGTAGTACGTGGCCATCATGAAGACGGTCAGCGGCAGGCCGGTGCCGGTGTAGGTGAGGACCAGCGGCCACAGGGTGCCGGACAGACCGGCCTGGAAGTACACGGTGAACAGCGGCAGGAGGATCATCTGCGGGGGCACCATCATGCCCGCCAGGAAGACGAGAAGGGTGAGGCTGCGGCCCTTCCACACCATGATCTGCAGGGCGAATCCCGCGGCCGTTCCCAGGAGCAGCATGAGCGCCAGGGCGGGCAGGACGGCGAGCAGACTGTTCTGGACGTACAGGCCCAGGTGGCCGGTGGTCCAGGCCTCCGAGTAGTTGCCCCACTCCCACGTCGTCGGCAGGCTCCAGGTGGAGTTGTTCAGGTAGTCGTCGTTGGACTTCAGGGACGTCAGGAACATCCAGATCAGCGGATAGATCTCGACGACCAGCAGCAGGGTGACGACGATCTTCACCCACGGGCGGCGCGACGGCCGGGCTCTGCGGGGCGACCCGGTGGTACCGGACGGCCGGCGGTCCGCGGCGGTCTTCACAGGTGTGTCGATGGCCATGGCGTTCAGCCCTCCGTGATGTCGCGACGCGAGACGCGGTAGACGACAAGGCTCACCAGCAGGCACACCACGGTCAGCAGCAGGGCGATGGTGCTGCCGTAGCCGTAGTCGCTGTAGGTGAACGACGTCTGGAACATGTACAAGGTCAGGGGCGTGGTGCCGTTGCCGGGGCCACCGTTGGTCAAGGCGACGACGGAGTCGAACACCTTCAGGGTGCCGTTGATGCTGAAGATCAGTGACGACATCAACACCGGCAGGGACAGCGGCAGCACGATGTGCCGGATCAGCCTCAGCCCCGAAGCGCCGTCCAGGCGGGCCGATTCCAGGACCTCGTCCGGAATGTCCACCAAGCCCGCGAAGAGCAGGACGGCGTAGAAGCCCATGGAGCGCCAGATGTCCATGACGATGAGGACCCAGAACGCGCTTCCCGCACTGCCGAAGAAATCGATGGATTCGAGTCCGACCGCGTTGAGCAGCGAATTGACCGGTCCTGTCTGCGGAGCGACCTGGAAGAACTTCTGGAAGAGCAGGCCCACGGCGACCGTGGGCAGCACGACCGGGAAGAACGCCAGCGTCCTGATCAGCGCGGAGGACTTCTTCAGGAAGAAGACGTACAGCAGGGCCAGCAGATAGCCGGCGACGACCTGTCCCACCGTGACGACGGCGGCGTATGTGAGGGTGAACCAGAGGGATTCATGAACGGACGGGTCATCGAGAAGGCGGGAGAAATTCGCGACCCCGTTTCCGGTGAAGCCGTCGATGGTGTTGCCCTTGGTGAAGGAATACCCGAGCGACCACACGATCGGGACCAGCATGATCAATGAGTAGACCAGAAGGGCGGGACCGAGAAGGATTGCGATGGCCCTGCGGTCACCGAGTACGCGGTGCATGGATGGTGTCCACTTCGCTTCCGTTGAAGAAACTGCCGAACGGAACCGGGGGCGGCCCACGCACATGGCGCGAGGAGGCCGACGGGCCGCCCCCGGTTGATCACTGGGCGGCCAGCGCGTCCTGGACGGTCTGCATGAACTGCTCGGGCTTCATGCTCCCGGCCACCAGGCCGGCGGCGTTGGTCTGGCTCACGGTGGTGGCCTTGGTGCTGAACAGGGCCTCGAACCACAGGACGTTCTGCTTGGACGTGCTGATCGTGTCGCGGACCTGAGTGGTGACCTCGTTGGCGTCCTTCACCTCGGTGTTCACCTTGAAGCCGGAGATCGAGCCGTGGTCCTCGAGCGCGGTGCTGCCGTAGTTGTCGGCGATGCAGGACGCCCACGCGCCGGTCTTCTTGTCGAAGGACTTCGCGCCGAGGGTGATGCCGAGACCGACGTTGGAGGGGTACTGGTCGATGGAACCCTTGCCGCCGGCGACGGCGGGGAAGGGCATGAAGCCGACGTTCTCCGCACCCACCTTGTTCTGCTTCGCGTCGGAGACGTTGGCCAGCGCCCAGCTGCCCATGTAGAACATGGCGGCCTTGCCGTTGAGGAACTGGTTCATCGCGGTGTCGTAGTCGATCGAGCCGACGCCCTTGCCGAAGTACCCCTTCTCGCCCAGGGCTGCGACCTCTTCCGCCGCCTTCACGTACTCCGGGTCGGTGAGCTTCGCCTTGCCGTCGGCGACCTTCTGGAGGGCGTCGGGACCCAGGCTGCGGTAGAGGTAGGTGCTCACCAGGCGGGTGATGGGCCACCCCTGCTGACCGGAAGCGGAGAAGGGCTGGATGTTCTTGGCGTCCAGCTTCGCAGCGCCCGCCACCAGCTCGTCCCAGGTGCCCGGCACGGCTATGCCGTTCTCCTGGAAGAGCTTCTTGTTGTAGAAGATGCCCTCGATGTTGTACTCGTACGGCAGCACCTCGACCTTGCCGCCGTACAGCGCCTTGATCGTGGAGACGGCGGCAGGCTCCAACTGGTCGAGGACACCGAGGGCCTTGAGCTCCTTCTCCAGGTCGGCGACCTTGCCCGACTTCGCCAACTGCTGCGTCAGCGCAGGCGCGTTGCCCGCAGCGAACTGCACCGGCAGGGCGTCCTGGCCGGCCAGCAGCTGCAGCTTCTGGTCCAGGCTCGCCTGCGGGACGGTCTCCACCTTCAGTGGCAGCGCGTCGTTCGCCGACTTGCACGCCCCCTTGGACAGCGTGGTCAGGGCGGTCTTGACGGTGGTGTTCTCGGTGACGCTCAGGTAGCTGAACTCCTTGGGCGCGGCAGAGGATCCGGCGCCGCCGCCACCGCCGCAGGCGGTGGTGAGCAGTGCCAGTGAGGCGGTGCCGGCCGTGAACAGGCTCAGACGCGCACGACGGACGCGGGGCATGCGAAGGGACACGGAGGACTCCCAGAGGTCTGTGCGAGAGGGGCGAGGAACGGCGAGCGGCGCTGAGGAAGGCAGACGGTCCGACCGCGCAGAAGGCTGCGTGTAACGTTCTCCACCACGAAGTGAGCAACACCCTGCACCGCACCGATGGATCCGTCAAGACACGGAGCTGTAACGCCGGGACACTGGACGGTAGCCATGTCGTCATCCAGGCGTCATTATGTAGACCGTTACACCGACGCCTAGGAAATCCGGAGTGCTGACGATGGGTGGGCCCGCCGCACCGAAGCAGAACAAGCGTGTGACCATCACCGATGTCGCGCGGCACGCGGGCGTGTCCGTCGCCGCGGTGTCCAAGGTGTTGCGTAACGCCTACGGCGTGAGCCCGGCCATGCAGCAGCGTGTGCGGGCGAGCATCGCCGAGCTGGACTACCGCCCGCAGGCGGCGGCCCGCGGGATGCGGGGGCGGACGTACACGATCGGTGTGCTGCTGGACAACGTCCGCAACGCCTTCTTCGCGGACATCCTCGACGGCATCCAGGAGGAGCTCCGCACCAGCGAGTACACGGTGCTGATCGGGGCGGCCGGCTTCGAGCCGGACGAGCAGGCGAAGACGATCCGTTCGATGGTCGACCGGCAGATGGACGGCTTGATCCTCATCGCGCCGGGGACCTCGCGCGCCGAGGTGCTGGCGACGGCGACGGCCACACCGACCGTGGTCATCGGTCACCACGACAGCACCGACACCCACGACTCGGTGGTCGATGCCGACGACACGGGCGCCGAACTGGTGGTGGACCATCTCGTGGCGCTCGGGCACCGGGACATCGCCCTGGTCTCCGCCCCCGGCACCAAGGCCAACCAGTGGAAGCGCACACCTGAGGCCGTCCTGGCCGACGGCTACCGCGCGGCCATGGAACGGCACGGCCTCGCCGAGCACGTGCGCGTCCATCACGCCGCGTACTCCGACGAAGGCGGCTTCAAGGCCGGCATGACCCTGCTGACGGCCGACCGGCGGCCGACCGCCGTCATGGCCGGCGCCGACGTCGCGGCTCTGGGCATCTACCGGGCGGCCCACGAACTCGGTCTGCGCATCCCGGACGACCTCTCGCTCGCCGGTTACAACAACACCGCCCTCGCCGCGCTGGCTCCCGTACAGCTCACCAGCGTCGACCAGGCCGGGCAGACGATGGGTTCCTCCGCCGCCCGCATGCTGATCGAGCGCGTGGAGGGCCGGCGCGACAGGGCGATGCAGGCCTCCATGACACCGCGTCTGGTCGTCCGGGGCAGCACCGCCGCCCTGAGTGGCTAGCCCGCGGACGGGAGCGGGCCTGCCGCCCCCTGTCCGATGTGTCCTGGACCAAGGCTCGTACAGAGGATTCTGATGAACCAGGAGAGTTCCGCACGCCCCGGAGTGGGCATGAAGGACGTGGCGCGGGAGGCCGGCGTCTCTCTCGGCACCGTTTCCAACGTGCTCAACCGCCCGGAACTCGTGGCCGGACCCACGCGGGCCCGCGTGCTGGCAGCAATCGGCTCGTTGGGCTACGTGAGGACGGAAGGAGCCCGGCAGCTGCATGGATGGTCCGCCCGTGTCCTCGCAGTTCTCGTGCCGGATCTGGCCCACCCGTTCTTCACCGCCCTGGCCACGGGCGTGGAACAGGCCGCCCGCGAGGCCGACCTCGGTGTGATGGTCTGCACCGGCACCCGCGACGTCGCGGAGGAGGCGCGCCACCTCTCCCTGATCACCTCGCACCGCATCCGAGGTGCCGTGCTGACCTCCGGAGAGGCCGTCGGGCGCACAGCGGCTGCCTTCAGGCGGAATGCTGTTCCCTTCGTCGTCGCCGACCGGTGCGACCCCCAGCCCGGCGCCTGCTCCGTCGGCATCGACGACGTGGCGGGCGGGCACGCCGCGGTACGCCACCTGATCGACCAGGGACACCGCTCCATCGCTTATGTCAGCGGTCCGGACCTCCAGCAGGTACGGGACCGCCGCAGGGGAGCCGTGAGCGCGGTCACCCAGGCCGGACTCCAGCTCACAGCCCTCAGGGAACTCGCCTGTGCGGACCTCACCGTGGGCGCGGGCAAGGACGCCGGGCACCGCCTCCTCGGGCTCCCCCACCGCCCCACCGCCATCTTCTGCGCCGACGACCTGCTTGCCCTGGGCGTACTCCAGGCGCTGTACGAAGCCGGGCTGAAGGTGCCGGAGGACCTTGCGGTGGTCGGTTACGACGACATCGAGTTCGCCGCGTCCGCCGTCGTCCCGCTCACCTCGGTGCGACGGCCCGCCGTGGCGATGGGCCGGCAGGCCGGCCGCCTGCTCGTCGAGGAGACGGCCCGCGGCGCCGGCCACGACCACACCCACGTCGTACTGCAGCCGGAACTGGTCGTGCGCCGGTCGACCCTGGCCGTGCCGGCGCGGTGACCCGGATCGGTCAGGGCCGGCCAGGAGCATGGTGGTGCAGCTCCCGCCGCGGCGTACGGCGCGTGAAGGGCACCAGGACCGCCGAGACCAGCAGAGCGGCCAGTCCGAGGAGTCCGACTGCCGATGCCAGATCGCCCAGAACTTCCTTGCCCCCCAGGAGGACCAGTGGGCAGAAGAACTCCCCGAGGAAGAACGCCGCCGTCCACAGGCCCGTACCACGCCCTCGGTCGGCGAAGTCGAGCCGGGACATCGCCAGCGTCAGCAGCGAGGGAAGAAGCAGCCCCGTCCCCACGCAGTTCACGACGGCGCCCGCGATCAACAAGGGGAGGCTGTCGGCGGTCCCCATGACGAGGAAGCCGGCGCCGCACAACAAGAAGAGTGCCGGCAGTCGGCGTCGCGGCCGGTCGGTGAGCCGGGTGAAGACGATGGAGCCGACGACGGTGGCGGCGCTGGCGATCGCCGTGACCGCTCCGATGACGCCGGTGGAATCCACTCCCAGGTCGTCCAGGAGGTAGGACATCTCCACGGGGACGGCGTAGAAGACAACCGCGCCGAACACGGTCAGCAGGCAGAGGCCGGCCATGCGGCGTACGGGAAAGGGCCGCCGCTCGGCCTCGACGAACTCCTCCCCCGCGGCACGCTCGGCGCCGGGCGCCGGGGCCGGCAGTGCCCGGGCCATGACGGGGGCGAGCAGCAGACCCACCGCGTACAGCCAGAAGGGCGCACGCCAGCTGATCGCCCCGAGAGCCCCTCCGAACACGAAGAAGACGGTGGCGGACGCCGACGCGCACATCGTCTGCAGAGCGAGATAGCGGTCGCGGATCTTACCGGTGTAGTAGTCACCGATCAGGGTGGTGCAGCAGGTCATGATGGCGGCCTCCGCGATGCCCAGCAGCACACGGCTGACCACGATGCCGTGCAGGGAGTCCAGCCACAGCGGCACGGTGCCGAACAACGTGTACAGGATCGTCGCCACGACCAGCAGGCGTTTACGGCCGAGCCGGTCGACGATGACACCCGCGAACGGGGCGAGGAGAGCCAGTGACAGCGCCGGGACCGTCAGCACCAGGGGGACCAGCGCGGCGTTGCCCGGTACGTCCTCGAAGTGGTCCTGCATACGCGGCAGAACCGGAGCGAGCAGCACCGCGCCGAGGATGGGCAGACAGCTGCCGGCCATCAGCAGAGTTGCCGGCAGCCTGCCGGCGACGGCCGGGTGGTCATCGTGCTCACGGGCAGGCGGGTCAGCGGAAACCGGCATGGCGGCACTCCAGAATGCGAGAGGGGGAGGTCGCACCGAAAGGCGGGCGAGTCCGGTGGTCGGACATCGCCGCGCATGGGCGCGTGATGTGCCATGACTATGCGGTCCGGGCGCCGCACTGCCCACCCCCCACGCGATCCGAGTTTCGGATGACGTCGATCCACGCCGTGGATGGCGCGCTCACTTCCGGTCGCGTTTCACCGGTGGCCGCGGGGGCGCGCGCTCATCGGTCCGCGGTCGGCACCTCGGACACGTCGGCCATGCGCCTGCCTACGCGGGCAGTCGTTTCACGCAGCCAGATGTGTGCCGCGTCGTGGGTGTGCACCGGGTGCCACCACATCGCCTCCCGCAGCGGGACCGCTTCGTAGGGCGGCTCCACCACGTGCACGGCGGCGAGCGGTGCGAGGAGCCGGGCGAGGCGGGCCTGGATCAGGGCGATGCGCCGGGTGCCCGCCACCAGCAGCGGCAGCAGCTGGAAGCTGTCGACGGACACTTCGACGCGCGGCTCGATGCCGAGCATGCCGAGCTGGCGCACGGCGGGGGCGTCGTAGGTCCGCTGGTAGGTGACCCAGGGCAACCGCCCCAGATCGTTCCGGTTGAGCCGGTCGCCGATGCTCGGGTGGTCGTCCGCGACGAGGAAGACCCATCTGTCCTCGTAGAGGTCGGTGGCAGGGAAGTCGCTGATGACGCCGTGCGGCATGAGCAGACCGTCGGTGGTGCTCAGCAGGGTGCCCGTGTCGTCGACGACGGTGGGCGGGGTCTGGACGAAGCGCAGACGGATGCCGGGCGCCTCCGCGTGGACCACCCGGGCGAGCTCGGCACCGAACACGGCGACCGCGTAGTCGGACGCCACGAGTTTGAACTCGCGCTTCTCGCTGCCCGGGTCGAAGTCGGCCTGACTGGCGAAGAGGCGTTCCACCACTTCGTAGGCGGTGGAAGTGCGGTGCAGGAGTACCTGGCCGAGGGCGGTGAGTTCGTAGTGGCCGCCGACCCGTGCGAGCAGGTCGTCGCCGAAATGCCGGCGCAGGCGGGCCAGGGAAGCACTCATCGCGGGCTGGCTGAGCCCTACGCGCTCTCCGGCGCGGGTGACGTTGCGTTCCTCCAGCAGGGCACGCAGGGCGACGACGAGGTTGAGGTCGAGACGGGCCAGATTCACGAGATTTCCCCTTGCGGTAAGGCGCCGACCAGGCAGGAATAAACACGGTGGATGGCGGCCATCCACAGAATTGATTTCCCTGATCCCGGGTGCTGGGTCCAGATTAGTCACACCGCAATCAGGAGGACATGTTCGTGAAATCTGCATCCGCGTCCGCGCTGTTCGCCGGGCCGTTCGCTCTGGCCACGCTCTCGGCACCGGACGGACCGGCCTTCCCCGCGCTTGTCACGTCGGACGCCCAGGTGGTCGACCTGCGCATTGCCCTCGGTGAGGAGTCCTTGTCCGTCCGTGATCTCCTGGAGAGCTGGGACACGGCCGTGGAGCGGCTCACGGCGCTGGCCGGCGACACCGCTCAGGAGCGCAGGCCGCTGGCGGACTTCCGCGTGCACGCCCCAGTCGAGCCCCGCCAGGTGTTCCAGTCGGGCGCCAACTACCGGCAGCACGTCATCGACCTGCATGTAGCCCACCGGGACCCGGCCGACGACCGCCCCGACGAGGAGCGCCGCGCCGAGGCCGCAGAGATCATGGACCGCCGGGCGACCGAGGACCTGCCGTACGTCTTCATCGGCCTGCCGAGCGCGATCACCGGGCCGTACGACGACGTCGTACTCCCCGCATGGGCCGCGAAGCCCGACTGGGAGCTGGAGCTGGTGGCCGTCATCGGCCGTCCGGCCCACCAGGTGTCCGTGGAGGAGGCTCTCGGCCACGTCGCCGGTTACACGATCGCCAACGACCTGACCGACCGTGCCACCGTCTTCCGGCGGGACATGCCGCAGATCGGTACGGACTGGCTGCGCAGCAAGAACGCGCCCGGTTTCACCCCGCTCGGCCCGTGGATCGTGCCCGCCGAGTCGATCGCGAACCCTGACGACCTGCGCCTCGTGCTGAAGCTGAACGGCGAGACCATGCAGGACGAGTCCACCGAGGACATGATCTTCGACGTCGCGCGCATGGTGTCCTACGCCTCGCAGACGGCCCAGCTTCTGCCCGGTGACCTGGTGCTGACCGGCTCCCCGGCCGGCAACGGCATGCACTGGGGGCGGCTGCTGCGCGACGGCGACGTCATGGACGGCTCCATCACCGGCCTCGGCGCTCAGCGCACCCGCTGTGTCGCGGAGACGTCATGAGCCTGGACCGCACCGATCCCGAGGGCTCGATCGCCGAGGCTGTGAAGGCGTACTCCAACTGGGGACGTTGGGGTGAGGACGACGTGCTCGGCACCCTGAACTTCCTGGACGAGGCGAAGCGGCGGGAGGCCGCCGCACTCATCCGCCGGGGTGCCAGTTTCTCGCTCGCCCAGAGCTTCGACATGAACGGCCCGCAGAAGGGCTGGCGTCGTCGCACCAATCCGGTGCACACCATGCTCGACACCGGCACCGACGCGGCACTCGGCCTGCAGGGCTTCCCGCACGGCCTCGGCGGTGCCGACGACGTCATCGCGATGCCGTTGCAGTGTTCGACCCAATGGGACGGGCTCGGCCACATCTTCGACCACGGCAAGACGTGGAACGGCAGGGACGCGGCGAAGACCGTCACCTCCGAAGGCGACCTGGTCACCGGCATCGAGCACATGGCCCCGCACGTCGCCGGGCGCGGTGTGCTCCTGGACGTCGGCCGGACGATCGGCGAGGACGGAGAGCTGCCCGACGGCTTCGCGATCACCGAGGAACACCTGACGGCGACCGCCGAGGCCCAGGGCGTGAGCGTCGGCCGCGGCGACATCGTCCTGGTGCGTACCGGCCAGCTGGCCCGCGCCCGCCGCGACGGCTGGGGCGACTACGCGGGCGGCCCGGCCCCTGGTCTGTCCTTCACCAGCGCCGGCTGGCTGCACGGCACCGAGATCGCCGCGATCGCGACCGACACCTGGGGCTTCGAGGTGCGGCCCAACGAGTTCGACGTCGCCTTCCAGCCCCTGCATCAGGTCGCCATCCCCAACATCGGCCTGCTCATCGGGGAGATGTGGGACTTGGACGCCCTCGCCGAGGACTGTGCGGCTGACGGCGTGTACGCGTTCTGGCTCACCGCCGCGCCCCTGCCCATCACCGGCGCAGTCGGCTCCCCCATCAACCCGATCGCCGTCAAGTAGTCCCAGGAACAAGGGAGTTCCCCCATGAATGAAGCTCGTACGGTCCTGGTGATCGGTGGCGGTGCGGCCGGAAACGCCGCGACCCTCCTGCTGCGTCGCGCCGGTGTCGACGTGCACCTCATCGAGGCCAAGGACGACTGGAACGCCACCGCCGGCTCCGGCATCACCCTCCAGGGCAACGCCCTGCGCGTGCTGCGCGAGCTGGGCGTGTGGGAGCAGGTCGAGGCTTCCGGCTTCGGCTTCGGGTCGGTCGGCATCACCGCCCCTGACGGGACCGTCCTGCACGCGCAGGACGACATCCGCAGCGGTGGCGACGACCTCCCCGCCACCGTCGGCATGCAGCGGCCGCAGCTCCAGCGCATCCTGATCGAGGCCGTGCGCGCCAGCGGCGCCTCCGTCCGCCTGGGGGTCACCGCGGAGATCGTGGACCAGGACGCCGACGGCGTCTCGGTCCGCTTCAGCGACGGCTCCGAGGGCCGCTACGACCTGGTGATCGCCGCCGACGGCCTCGGCTCCACGACGCGGGCCGCCATCGGCATCACGGCGAAGCCCGAGCCGACCGGCATGGCCATCTGGCGCGTCGCCGCCCCCCGCCCGACGGGCGTGGAGCGCACCGACCTCGCCTACGGGGGCCCGGCCTTCATCGCCGGTTACTGCCCCACGAGCGACAGCACGCTCTACGCGTACGTCGTCGAGGCCAACCGCGACCGCGCCACGATCCCGGCCGAATCGTACGCCGACGAGATGCGGCGCCTGGCCTCCGCCTACGGCGGCAACTGGCCGGAGATCACCGAGCACATCACCGACCCCGCGCAGGTCAACTACACCTGGTTCGACCGCATGCTGGTCGAGGGTTCCTGGCACCGCGGCCGCGTGGTCCTCGTCGGCGACGCCGCCCACTGCTGCCCGCCCACCCTCGCGCAGGGCGCCGCTCTGTCCCTGGAGGACGCCTGGGTGCTGACGCAGATGCTGACCGGCTCCGACACCTGGGACGACGCCCTGTTCCAGGCGTACTACGAGCGGCGGATCGCACGGGTCCGGCCGGTGGTGGAAGCGTCCGTACAGATCGGGCAGTGGCAGCTCGACGGCGTACGTGACGCCGATGTCCCGGGTCTGATGGGCCGCACCATGACGATGCTCCGGGAGCTGCCGTGACTTCTCGCCCCTCGCCCGGCCACCGCTCCTCGTCGAGCGTTCCCGCGCGCCTCTCCCCCACCGTGGACGTACACGCCCACGTCCTGCTGCCCGAGGTCGAGGCCCTCGTGGCCGGACTGCCCGGCCACGCCGCGGCAAAGGCTCTGGACGCCCGGCGCAACGGCGCCGAGGCTCTCGCGGTGAGCGGGCCCATGGTGGGCGAGCGCATCCCGAAGCTGACCGACGTCGCCGTGCGCCTCGCGGCGATGGACCAGCAGGGCGTCGACATCCAGCTGGTCAGCCCGTCCCCCTCGCACTACCACTACTGGGCCGGCGAGGAGACGGCCGAGGAGGTGTACCGGCTGGCCAACGAGGCCACCGCAGCGCACTGCGCGGCGGCCCCGAAGCGGCTGCGCGGGCTCGGGCTCGTACCGCTCCAGCACCCGGACATGGCGGTCGACGCCCTCGACGACGCCCTGGGGCACGGTCTCCTGGGTGTGGAGATCTCCAGCCACGCACCGGGTCGGGAGCTGTCCGACCCCGCGTACGAAGCCCTGTGGGCCCGGGCGGAGGAGAGCGGCGCGGTGCTCTTCCTGCATCCCTTCGGATGCACGCTCGACGAGCGCCTCGACCGCTGGTACCTGTCCAACACGGTCGGGCAGCCCACCGAGAACGCCGTCGCCCTCTCCCACCTCATCTTCTCGGGGGTACTCGACCGCCACCCCGGCCTGAAGCTGATCGCCGCACACGGCGGCGGCTACCTCCCCACCCACATCGGCCGCTCCGACCACGCCTGGACCGCGCGCTCGGACGCCGGTGCCGGCTGCTCCCACCTGCCCAGCAGCTATCTCAAGCGGCTCTACTTCGACTCACTCGTCCATGATCCGCACGTCCTGCGCGAACTGATCCGGGCCGCCGGCCCCGACCGCGTCCTGCTCGGTTCCGACTTCCCCTTCGACATGGGCGCCGACGACCCCGTCGCCGCCCTGCGCGCGGCCCGGCTGTCCGAGGCCGATCTCGAAGCCGTACGCGGCCGGAACGCCTCAACCCTGCTCGATCTCACCCTTGCCTGAGGAGGAACCCACCATGAGCGCACGCCTGCTCACCCACCTGCGCCACGTCGACCTGGCGGTGCCGGACTACGACAAGCAGCTCGACTTCTACGCCGGTGTCTGGGGCCTCACCAAGGTCTCCGAGGACTCCGGGATCTCCTTCCTGGCCGCCGAGGGTTCCCCCGAGCAGTACGTCGTACGGCTGCGCAAGGCCGAGGAGAAGCGCCTCGACCTCGTCTCCTACGGCGCGGCGGACCCGGCCGGCGTGGACACCCTCGCCGAGCGGCTCCTGGCCGGCGGAGTCCAGCTGATCTCGCGGCCCGGCGCCGTGGACACCCCGGGCGGCGGATACGGCTTCCGCTTCTTCGACGTCGACGGCCGCACCATCGAGGTCTCCGCCGATGTCGAGGTCCGGCAGCACCGGAAGATCGAGGAGAAGGAGGCCATCCCGGTCAAGCTCTCCCACGTCGTCCTCAACTCCCCCGACCTGAACCGCACCAGGGAGTGGTACGAGCGCCACCTCGGCTTCGCCCTCTCCGACACGCTCAGCTCCCCGCACATGGGTGAGGTCATGCACTTCATGCGGATCAGCAACCAGCACCACTCCATGGCCATCGCGCAGGGCCCGCACACCGCGTTGCACCACGTCTCCTTCGAGATGCGTGGCATCGACGAGTACATGCGCGGCTCCGGCCGCGTCATGCGGGCAGGCTTCCGCAAGATCTGGGGCCCCGGGCGGCACATGGCGGGCGACAACACGTTCACCTACTTCCTCGACCCGCACGGCAACACCGTCGAGTACACGACCGAGCTGGAGAATCTCGACGAGGACACCTGGCACCCCCACGTCTACGACTTCTCCAAGCCCGAGGTCACCGACCAGTGGGGCACCGCCAACGCGATGAACGAACTCATCGCCAAGGAGTCCTTCAACGACCCCGACCGCGGCGTGTTCATCGCCCCGCCCGTCTGACCAGCTCGCGTCCCCCGGTGGTTCGGCAGCGTGCGGTCTTCCGCCCCACGCTGCCGCCCCCCGGTCCGACGCCGCGCACTCTCGCTGGTGCTCTGCTTCCCCCACGGCGACCGGAGGGCCGCACCATGTGGCCCGCCTCGCCCTCCGGTTCGGCACCGCTCGCCGGGACAGCCGCCGTCCGAGCGGATGCACGTGCTTCCGCTCGGGCGGCGGGCCGCTGAGGCCGCGTCACCGTGGGCCACGACCTCATGCGCATTCCTCTCGACTGACCCCTCCCCACCAGGAGCCGTACCATGCGTTTCGCCGCTTACGAGCATCAGCACCGCCACCGCGTAGCCGTCGTCGAGGAGGACGGCACGCTCTGTCCTCTGCCGGGCGTCTCCTCGCTCACCACGCTTCTGGCGGAGACCGACGGTCTGCCGGGTCTCCTCGCCGCTGGTGCCGCGGCACTCGATGTGCCGCCGGGGCCCCATGTGTCCCAAGTGCGCTTGCTTCCCCCTTTTCAACCCTCCTCCATACGCGACTTCGTCACGTTCGAGGAACACGTCGAAGGCGTACGCCGATCCGTCGACGGAGTAGCGGGCGTGCCCGAGCAGTGGTACGCGGCGCCGACCTTCTACTTCACCAACCCGCACGCGGTCTACGGACCTGATCAGGGCGTGCCTGTACCGCCCGGGTCGAGCGTCCTGGATTTCGAACTCGAGGTGGGCGCTGTCATCGGCCGTGAGGGCCGCGACCTCACCCCGGAACGGGCCCGTGACCACATCGTCGGCTACACCGTCTTCAACGACTGGTCCGCCCGCGATCTCCAGTCGGCGGAGATGAAGGTGGGGCTCGGCCCTTGCAAGGGCAAGGACACCGCGACCACCCTCGGCCCCTACCTGGTCACCGCGGACGAACTGGAGCCCTACCGCGACTCCGAAGGTTTCCTGCGGCTGGCCCTCACCGCCACGGTCAACGGGGAGACCGTCGGCGAGGACCTCCTGTCCAACATGAGCTGGACCTTCGAGGAGATGACCGCCTACGCCTCTCGCGGCACCCGGGTCGTCCCCGGTGACGTGCTCGGCTCCGGCACCTGCGGCAACGGGGGCTGCCTCGCCGAGCTCTGGGGCCGACGGGGTGAGCAGACCCCTCCGCCCCTTCGGCCCGGTGACACCGTCAGCCTGACCGTCGAGGGCGTGGGCACCCTCACCAACACCGTGGTGCCCGGTGCTGATCCCCTTCCCCTGCCGGCCGGCCGGCGCCGGGACCGGGAGCGGCCGTGACCCTCCCGCGCCCCACGGGACTGCGCGGCAAGGTGGTGGTCGTCACCGGCGCGGCCCGCGGTCAGGGCGCCGCCGAAGCCGCCGCCCTCGCGCACGAGGGCGCCCACGTCATCGCCACCGATGTCGAGCCGGTGGGCGGGTGCCGCAGGCTGGACGTCACCAGCGAGCACGAGTGGGACGAACTCGCCGCCGAACTGCGGGAGACGTACGGGCAGGTGCACGGCCTGGTCAACAACGCCGGCATCACCTGGCGCGCCCGCGTCGGCGACGTGCGCCCCGAGGACATGGCGCGCGTCCACGCGGTCAACGTGACCGGCCCTCTCCTCGGCATCCAGCACCTCATGCCCCTGATGCCCCCGGGCTCCTCCATCGTGAACGTCGGCTCCTCCGCGGCCCTCACCGCCCATTACCCGGTCGCGTACACGACCAGTAAGTGGGCGCTGCGGGGCCTGTCGAGGACGGCTGCGCTGGAGCTCGGCCCCCGCGGCATCCGGGTCAACACGGTGCACCCCGGCTACATCGAGACCGAGATGACCGCCTCCGCCGCCCCGGCCTTCCGCGAGGCCAACATCCGTGAGACCCCGCTGGGGCGCACCGGAGGCGTCGACGAGGTGGCTCCGCTCGTGGTGTTCCTGATGTCCGACCAGGCGTCGTTCATCACGGGAGCCGAGATACCCGTCGACGGAGGCCTCACCGCGCACGGCGGCGTCAAGTCCGTATCCGACGCCCTGCGTCCCTAGGGCCTCTCGTTCGGATCATGCCGGGCTCGCTAGACGACGGGTGGCTCCGATCCCCGTCGGCTCGGCGGCCGGGCTGAGCGCCTCCCTCACGCACCGGCGCACGGGCGTCGGCCTCCGTCGGCGACGGTGGCTCGTCCACGGTCCCGCCCGGTGCCCTCACACACAAGGAATCACGCACGTGAACAAAATCAGCGGCAGTGCCGCCGAGGCGGTTGCCGACATCCCTGACGGCGCCTCACTCGCCGTCGGCGGATTCGGACTCTCCGGAATTCCGGACGTCCTCATCAACGCCCTGTACGACCAGGGGGCAACCGGACTGGAGGTCGTCTCCAACAACTGTGGCGTGGACGGCCGCGGCCTGGGCGTCCTGCTTGCCGCGGGGCGCATCGCCCGGGTCACCGGCTCCTATGTGGGCGAGAACAAGGAGTTCGCCCGGCAGTACCTCGGTGGAGAGCTCGAGGTGGAGCTGACCCCGCAGGGCACGCTCGCCGAGCGTCTGCGGGCGGGCGGCGCGGGCATTCCCGCCTTCTACACGGCAGCCGGCGTCGGCACCCAGGTGGCTGAGGGCGGCCTGCCCTGGCGCTACGCACCGGGGGGAGGCTCGGTCGCCGTAGCCTCACCGCCCAAGGAGATCCGGGACTTCTCGGGGCGGCCGTACCTCCTGGAGCACGGCATCACCACGGACTTCGCCCTCGTCCGGGCCTGGCGTGGCGACCGGCACGGCAACCTCGTCTTCCGCCGGGCCGCCGCGAACTTCAACCCGCTCGCCGCCACGGCCGGCCGCGTCACCATCGCGGAAGTCGAGGAACTGGTCGAACCCGGCGAGCTGGAACCCGACGAGGTCCACCTGCCCGGCATCTATGTGCAGAGACTCGTGGAACTCACCCCCGGCCAAGCCGCTGACAAACCTGTCGAGAAGAGGACGGTGCGCATCTGATGCCCTGGACCCGTGAACAGATGGCCTCCCGCGCAGCCGAGGAGCTCGCTGACGGCTCCTACGTCAACCTGGGCATCGGCCTCCCCACCCTCATACCCGGCTACCTCCCGCCCGGGGTCGACGTCGTGCTGCACTCCGAGAACGGCATCCTCGGCACCGGCCCCTACCCCACCGAGGACGAGGTCGACCCGGATCTCATCAACGCCGGGAAGGAGACGGTCACCGTCCTGCCCGGTGCCTCCTTCTTCGACTCCGCACTCTCCTTCGGCATGATCCGGGGCGGCCACATCGACACCGCCGTTCTCGGCGCCATGCAGGTGTCGGCCCACGGCGACCTCGCCAACTGGATGATCCCCGGCAAGATGGTCAAGGGCATGGGCGGCGCGATGGACCTGGTCCACGGCGCCCGCCGTGTCGTCGTGCTCATGGAACACACCGCCAAGGACGGCAGCCCCAAGATCGTGCGGGAGTGCACCCTGCCCCTCACCGGACGGCAATGCGTGCACCGCGTCATCACTGATCTCGGTGTGCTGGATGTGACCGCCCGCGGCCTCGCCCTCGTCGAAACGGCCCCGGGCGTCACCTTCGCGGACATCATCGCGTACACCGACGCGCCCGTGCACGCGGACAGCCGCACGGCCGCATGCTGAGCCCACGCCCCTGAGCCGCACCCCCTGCTGACCTTTCTCAGCGAAACCGTTGACACCGGGGTAACACCCTCGCAATATGATCCGTACACCAATGATTGATGTACGGATCATTTCGGGCGCCTCTCGTCGCCTTCCATCGGTGTCCTCCACTCCCCTGCCAAGGAGGTCATATGTCCGCGACCCCTGTTCCACTCCGCATCGCCGTGGTCGGCGGTGGCATCGGCGGTCTGGCCGCAGCGCTGTCCGCCGCCCGCGCCGGTCACCACGTGACCCTGGTCGAACGCGCTGACCGGTTCGGGGAGATCGGAGCCGGCCTGCAACTCGCCCCGAACGCTTCTCGCGCCCTCGAAGAACTGGGGGTGCTCAAGGCGGTCCAGCGCACTGCGGTCGCCCCGCCCCGGCTCGTGATGATGGACGCCCTCAGCGGAGATCAGGTCACCTCTCTCGATCTCCGCAGCCCGGCGTACACCGAGCGCTTCAGCCACCCCTACCTGGTCACGCACCGCACGGACCTGCATGCCGCGCTCCTCGCCGCCTGTCAGGAACACCCGGCCATCACGTTGCGCACCGGGCACACCGTCACGCACGCCGAACAGGACGCCTCCGCGGTGCGCCTGCGTTTCGCCGAGACGGCGACGGAACTGACGGCCGACGCGGTCGTGGCGGCGGACGGTCTGCACTCGCGGCTGCGCCAGGCCCTGGTCGGTGACGGCGAGCCTGTCTGCTCGCGCTACGTGGCGTTCCGCGGAGCCCTGCCCGCAGACAGGATGACCGGCCGGATGTCACAACACGCCGCTACGGACGCGGTGATGGTCTGGGCCGGACCGCGCATGCACCTGGTGCAGTACCCGGTACGGCGCGGCGAGCTCTACAACCAGGTCGCGGTGTTCGAGAGCGACCACTACACACCGGACTCCGACGCCTGGGGCACCGAGGCCGAGCTCGAGGAACGCTTCGCGGGAACCTGCCAGGCCGTGCGTGACGCCCTGCCCCTGATAGCGCGGGACCGCCGATGGCCCCTGTTCGACCGTCTCCCCATCGACAACTGGGTCCACGGCCGGATCGCACTGCTCGGTGACGCCGCGCACCCGATGCTGCAGTACCTGGCCCAAGGCGCCTGCCAGGCGCTGGAGGACGCGGTCGCCCTCGGAGGGGCTCTCGGCCGGTTCACCGACCCTGCCGACGCCTTCGCGGCGTACGCCGATCAGCGCCGTGAGCGCGCGGCCCTGATCCAGACCAACGCCCGCCGCTTCGGCGAGATCTGCCACCTGGAGGGCATGGGGGCCACCCTGCGCAACCAGCTCTTCGCGTCACGCAGGCCCGAGGACTTCGACGACGTCTCCTGGGTGTGGACGCCGTCCCCGGCCACCGTCCCCATCCCGTGATCCGGCAACCGCAGGAGGACACCATGACGACCGACGAACTCGCCTACGAGGCCCTGCCGGGCCTGGGCGCTGCTCCGCTCTGGCGCTTCTACGGGAACCTGTTCCCCGCTCAGCCGAAGAGCCGCGCGGTTCCCTACCGCTGGAGCTGGCAGGAACTGCGGCCCCTCCTGCTGCACTTCTCCCGGACCCTCTCGCTGGAGGAGGCAGAACGCCGGGTCCTCATGCTCGTCAACCCCGGACTGACCGATCCCCCGGCCACCGTCAACACGCTCTACGCCGGACTGCAGGTCATCCTGCCCGGCGAGACCGCGCAGGCCCACCGGCACACCTCCAACGCCTTCCGCTACATCCTGGAGGGCAGCGGCGCGTGGACGACGGTCGAAGGGGAGCGCGTCTTCATGTCCCCCGGCGATCTGCTGCTCACCCCGGGATGGCACTGGCACGACCACACCCACGAGGGCGACGCGCCCATGATCTGGCTCGACGCACTCGACTACCCCCTGGTCAACGCCCTGGAAGCCGGCTTCTACGAGAAGTTCCACCAGCGCCTCCAGCCCGTCACCCGAGCCGACGACGCGGGGAGCAGGCAGTTCCTCCACGGCAGGCTCAATCCCGTCTGGCTCTCGCAGGACGGGCCCCACTCCCCCGTCACCCGTTACACCTGGCAGGAGACCCAGCGGTCGCTGGAGGGCATCGCCGACACGGCCGAGGGAAGCGACGTCGACGGAATCGTCCTGGAGTACACCAACCCGTGGACGGGCGGCCCGGTCATGCCCACCATCGGCTGCCGCGTCCAGCGTCTGCGCCCCGGGTTCCAGGGAGCGGGCCGTCGGCACACGGCCTCCACCGTCTTCAACGTCGTCCGCGGTGAAGGCGCCACGATCGTGGACGGCGTACGACTGGAGTGGGCCGAGCACGACACCTTCGCCGTGCCCGGCTGGGCCTCCTACCGTCATCTGAACGCCTCCGCCTCCGCCGACGCGGTCCTGTTCTCGTACAGCGACGAGCCTGTCATGCGCTCCCTCGGCCTCTACCGCACCGAAGACGCCGACCCCGGCGCCTGATCTCCCCCACCCGACACTCAGCAAGGAGGCCACGCATGCGTCTGGCCCTGTTCAACAAGGGACGCCTCGGAATCGTCGACGGCGACGACCTCGTCGACGTCACCGAACAACTCACGGGAACGGGCGGCCCGAGTGCGGCCGGTGCGCTGCACCAGCACATCGAGGCCGTTGCCCGCGGCGGAGCGGTACAGGTCGACCTCGCCGGCCGCGCACGTGTTCCGCTCGACGAGGCAGTCCTCGAAGCACCCCTGCCCCGGCCTGGAAAGGTCGTCGGCGCGCCGGTCAACTACCTCGACCACAAGGCCGAGATGTCGTACACCACCTCGGTCGCCGACCTCGGCGTCTTCCTCAAGGCCAACTCCTCCGTCATCGGTCCGGGCCAGGACATCGTCCTGCCCTACACCGACAAGCGCACCGACCAGGAAGGTGAACTGGGCGTCGTCATCGGACGCACCGCCAGCCATGTCGCCGTGAGCGACGCGCTGGACCACGTCTTCGGATACACCTGCGTGCTGGACATCACCGTGCGGTCCGGCGAGGACCGCTCCACACGCAAGTCGTTCGACACGTTCACGCCGATCGGGCCCTGGATCGTCACCGCGGACGAGATCCCGGACCCCAACTCCCTCGACCTGCGCTGCGATGTCGGTGGCGCCACCCGGCAGCGCACCAACACGGCCGATCTGATCTTCGGGGTCGCGGAGCTGATCGCCTACACCTCGTCCGTCATGACACTCCACCCCGGCGACGTGATCGCGACAGGCACGCCCGCTGGGGTGGGGCCCCTCAGCCACGGGGACCGCGTCGTCCTGGAGATCGACCGGGTCGGCCGTCTCGAAGTGGGTGTCGACGGCTCCCGGGCCACCCCGTACGAGCAGCGCCCCGGACGCCGGGACCGCTGACGGAAGGTCGCGCGAAGGGTGGTGCCGCGCACTTCTAGACTCCATCCAGACCGGCTGTCTCCCGGCCGGCACCACCTGGACGACGAACGGAGGGAGCACCGTGGCGCGCGCACTGGAGCTGCCCAATTACATCGGCCATCTGATCCGGCGTGCCGAGCAGGTGCACACGGCTCTCTGGACCCAGCACGTGTCCCGGGAGATCACCTCCCAGAAGTTCGCCATCCTCAACGCGCTCAGCCGGGATCCCGGCGTGGACCAGCGGACTCTCGGGCGCCTCACCTCGCTGGACCGCTCCACGGTCAACCTGATGATCCGCCGGCTGGTCGACCAGGCCCTCGTGAGCCAGGTCCGCGACGAGGAGGACCGCAGGCGAACCCTGCTGAGTCTCACCGACGAGGGGGCCGCACTGCTCGACTCCCTGATCGCTCCGGCGGAACGGATCAACGAACTGCTTCTGAGATCACTTCCCGAGAGCGAGCGGGCCATAGCCGTCGACATTCTCAGCAGACTCGCTTCGCTGGACGAGGAATCTCTCCCCGGCGGAGCATGAGATCCGGCCGGAGGTCCTTCGGACGGGGACCCGCCATGCGCCCGGACCGCACTCTTCAGTGAGGAACGGAGGCTGCCGGACGACCGCAACACGGGCGAGGAAGGCGTCACACATTGACCTACGACCGCCTCGAGACCGCCGCCTCGCCGAGCCGACGGCCCGATCAGAAGCCCGCGCCGGCCACCGGCACGGGCCCGGTCATCGGCCGCGCCCTGCAGATCCTCGGCGCCTTCACCGCCGAGCATCCGTACCTCTCCCTGAGTGACCTGGCCCGGCGAGCGAGCCTGCCCGTCTCGACCGTTCACCGCATGCTGGGAGAACTCCTCGCCTGGGGAGCCCTGGAGCGGGACACGCAGGGACGCTACCGCGTCGGACTGCGGCTGTGGGAGGTCGGATCCCTCGCGCCCCGCAGCCAAGGGATACGCGAACTCGCGCTGCCTCACCTGCACGCCCTCTCCGCTCTCACCCGCGAGAACGTGCAACTCGCGGTCCGGGACGACGCGGAGGTCGTCTTCGTGGAGCGCATCGGCGCCGACGGCGCCGTGCCCACTCTGACACGGGTGGGAGGACGGCTCGCCATCACCGCCACGGGCGCGGGACTCGTGCTGCTCGCCCATGCCCCGGCCCGGGTGCAGGCCGAAGCGATGGCCCGGCCGGTCCAGCGGCACACCCCGTTCACGCTGACCGACCATGTCGAGCTCCGACGAGTTCTCGCCCAGATACGGGTGTGCGGATACGCAGTGAGTGACCGGCAGCTGTCCGCGGACACGCTGTCGGTCGCTGCCCCCGTCACCGGCCCGGACGGAGAGGTGGCAGCAGCTGTTTCCGTCGTCGTCCGGCACGGGTCCACGCGTGTGGGACCTCTCGCGGATCTCGTCCGCTCCGCCGGCCGGGCCATTTCGCGGGCACTTCACCCGCCCGTCCCCTGAGCGTCTTCCGCTCGTGACAATTACCTTCCCGCCATCCGGAAAGAGACCTGTCCGCCGAACGCCGCTGCTCCCAATATGACTGCACCGACAGCCGACCGGCCGGACGTCACGCATCGCTCCGGGGTTCAGTCGGCACACCGCAGTCGACAACGGAGTGCTGCCATGCACATGTACCCCGCACGCCCCGCCCAGCAGCGAGCCGCACGATGAGCGCCCGCCTCAAGGAGGCCTTGGACGACGGGCCCATGAGCCGTTTTCAGTGGAGTGCGATCGCCATGTGCGTACTCCTCAACGCCCTCGACGGCTTCGATGTCCTCGTCATGTCCTTCACCGGAAAGACGATCTCCGGCGAATGGCATCTCGACTCCGGAACTCTGGGTCTTCTGCTCAGCAGCGGCTTGGCCGGCATGGCCCTGGGGGCACTTCTCGTCGCACCCTGGGCCGACCGGATCGGCAGGAGACCGGTCATCCTGGCAGGTCTGGCCATCGCAGCCGGTGGCATGATGCTTTCGTCGGCCAGCCAGAACTGGCAGCAACTCGGCGCGCTTCGGCTCCTGACCGGCGTCGGCATCGGCGCGGTGCTGGCCTGCAGCAACGTCATCGCCGGGGAGTTCGCCTCACGGCGTTGGCGCGGTCTGGCCGTCAGCCTCAACTCCACCGGCTACGCGGTGGGGGCGACGGTCGGCGGTATCTCGTCGGTCGCGCTCATCGACCATCACGGATGGCGGTCGGTGTTCCTGGTCGGCGGATCGGCCACCCTGGCCGTCATTCCGCTCGCGTTCTGGCTCCTGCCGGAGTCCCTGGACTTCCTCATCACCAGAAAGCCCAAGAACGCCCTGCACAGGGTCAACGCACTCGCCCGCCGCATGCGACAGTCCGAACTCACCTCACTTCCCGACATGGGCAGGCCGGGGCTCTCCGCCGCGAGTGGATTCCGCAGCCTCCTCGCGCCGGGCCTGCGGCGCCCCACGCTGGTGCTGTGGGGATCGTTCTTCCTGGTCATGGCTGCCTTCTACTTCGTCACGAGCTGGACGCCGACTTTGCTGGTGGAAGCCGGCATGTCGTCGCAGCAGAGCCTGACCGGCGGCACGCTCCTCAACCTGGGCGGCATCTTCGGCACCGCTCTCCTGGGTGCGCTGGCCGCGCGCTACGCGCTCATCAGCGTGCTGCGCACCTACCTCTTCGTGGCCGCCGCACTGGTCGTAGCGTTCGCGGCTTCCACCGGCACCCTCGTCCTGGCCTTCTGTGTCGGCGCGGTCATCGGTGTCGCCGTGAACGGGTGCATCGCCGGCCTCTACGCGCTCACACCGAGCATCTATCCGACCGAGTCGCGCGCCACAGGCGTGGGAGCAGCCATCAGCGTCGGCCGGGCAGGAGCCATCATCGCCCCCTCGGCGGCAGGCTGGCTGTTGGACGCGAACTGGACACCGTTGGCGCTCTACGTGGCAACGGGCGTCGTATTCGCCGCTGCGGGGTTGCTCCTCTTCGCGATGCGTACCACCGAACCGGCATCCGATGCCCTGCCTCCGGGCTCCCGCATCCGCGAAGACGGTCATGCGATCGCATGACGGCTCTGCCCACGAAGCGTGCCTCCGGCTCACCCTTCGTGAGGGCTGACCGAGTGTGAGGTCAGTGGGGCGTGGCGGACTTGCCGGCCTCCGCTCGGACCACGCGGGGAGCACATCGGCCCCGCGTGGCTGCGCAGGCGTCGAAATCAGGGCCGCTTCGTCGCCGGGGCCGGAGGCCGTTCTTCTTCGTCCTGCTGGGCTGCCGGGAGGCCGAGGCTCCAGGTCTGGCCGACGAGATCGCGGCCGAACCCCGGTGAGGCTTCTCGTCGGTGAGGACGAACCCGAAGCGCTGGTAGATCTTGCGCGCGGAGGTCAGGTTGTCGGTCGTCCACAGCGTCACGCACCGGTAGTCGGCTGCGCGGGCGAAAGCCAGGGCCTCCTCGACCAGGTGGGTGCCCATGCCGAGGCCGCGGGCGCTCGGGGTGACGAGCAGGACACGCAGTTTGGCCGTTCCCGGCTGGCCGTCGGCCACCAGCATGACGCAGTCCGCCCGCTCGCCGTCGACTTCCGCGATCCAGGCCGCCCCTTCATGAAGCCATCACACCGCATCGCGACCGAAGGTGACGGCAGGTCACCTTGGCGGAACGCCGGCGACCGTCGTCACGGAGCTCCGTCCCGGCCCCCTCCAGGACAACTCCACCAGAGGCCGGTGGGGAACCCCAGCCGCGGCACGGCTGGGGTTCCCCACGGCATCGAGCGTCGGTCAGCGGGCGAAACGGCCTGCATCCCGAAGCGCTCGGCCACGCACCTGCGGACCGTCTCACATCACGGCCACCGCGAACCGGAGACCGGGGAGATCAGCGCTGCAGGGTGAGGACACCCGGCCGCCACGGCAGTTGGTCGTAGGGGCCGCCCGCGGTGGGGGACTTGCCCTGGTAGAGAAACTGCAGATTGCACGGGTCGACGGTCATGGTCTGGTCGGGGTTGTTGCGGACCAGGTCACCGTGACTGATGTCGTTGGTCCAGGTCGCCCCGCTGTTGGCCTTGCCCGCGAAGGGGTTGCTCTCACTCGCGGCCTGCGCGGTCCACGCCCCGCTCAGGCTGGTCGCCGTGAAGGAGCGGAAGTAGCGTCCGTTCGCACCCATGGCCTCGACGATCATGAGGTACTGGCTCTGGCCCTGCACCTTGTAGACCTGCACGCCCTCGAACAGGTTGGCCTTGGTGTCGCTCATGATCGTCGTGTACGACGAGCCGAAGTTCCCCGGGAAGTTCCCGATCGGCATGCTCGCCCGGTAGATCTTCCCGTTGTCGCCGGCGAAGAACAGGTACATGTTCTGGCCGTCGGCGATGAGGGTCTGGTCGATCGGTCCGGTGTCCGAGCCGGAGATGCTGCCGGTGAACAGAGACTGCGGTGAGGACCAGCCGTTGGCATTGGTGGGGTCGCTCGACGTGCGGTAGACGAAGGCCGACGCGCCCCATTGGTACGCCAGCACCCAGATGTTCTTCGGCGCGAAGTAGAACAGCGTGGGCGCCACCGCGGCCTGGCTCATCCCGGTCTGGCCGGCCGACGCCATGTCCGACCAGTTCGTGAAGGGACTGAACATCATCGAGCCGTACGACGATCCCGACACGTTCGACGCGTAGACCAGGTGCTTGCCGTTGTGAGTCACGGTGGTGAAGTCCTTCACCGCGGCCCACCCGTTTGCCGGCTGCGCCAACGCACCGGTCGACGTCCACCGGTACGACGACGGAAGGGTGCACGAACCGGTCGGCGGCGTCCCGGTCAGGCCGGTCCACTTCTGGTTGCCGCCCCCGTTGCACGTCCCGATCTGCACCGCCGCGCCGTTGGCTGTACCCGCGCCCGCGACTTCCAGGCAGAGCCCGGACTCCACCCCGACGACCGTACCGTCGGCGTTCACCCTCCACTGCTGGTTCGCACCGCCGGAACAGGCCCAGATCTGCACCCGCGTACCGGACGTGGTGGCATGGCCCGGAACATCCAGGCACTTACTGCCGTACACGGTCAGCTGGTTGCTGTCCGTCAGAGTCCACTGCTGATTGGCTCCGCTCCAGCAGTCATGAATCTGCACGTAGGTGCCGTTGGTCTCCCCGGCACCCACAACGTCCAGACACCGGTTCGAGCCGACACCGCGCAGGGCGCCGGTCGAGGCAGCGTGAGCAGGGACGGCAACGATCAGCGCCGCCAACGCGGCCAGGACCGCAACTGCTGCGGCGAGCAACGCAGACGGATGTCTGCGGCTGAAACTTCCTCTGTACATGGCGACTTCCTCAACCTTGAGCGTGCGGTTCCGGTCGGCCTCACAGGTGGACGTCCGGACTGTCGGTGCAGTGCAGTGCAGTGCGGTGTGCGTGCAGCGGCCCATGTGCGTCACGGCAGACCGCTTGTGACTTCCCGGCCCTTCGCCGCCTCCCCTTGGACCGGTGAGGACCCCCGTCCCACAGGACGACGACCCACGTAATGACGCGCGCATGTCATACAGCGACCGGACGGTTCGGCCTGGCGCCGCGTTCCTGCGCGACGCGGCAACCTTGAGGTGTTCGACATGTCGAACGAGGGTCGAAGTGTCGGGCAACCTGAATGATAGGGAACCAGCGGGAGGCGTCAACACCTCCAGCATGTATCGCTGTCGACACCGAAACGTTTGCCCAAGCCTGAGTAGAGACCCTCACACGTCACGCGGGCAATGGGCATGCCCCACGTGCCGACTCCGGCGAGACATCCGCTGCGTGCGATACCGGGGCCCGCCGTCACGCCCGCCACGCTTTCGAAAGTTTCGAAGGAAAAGCAGAATATTTTCGTGCGTGAAGGCTTGACGATGCATCATCAAGCCTCAATCATTCCTGTCTGGGAAGCCGGTCCCAGCTCACATCTCGAACCGTCCTGACGTGGAGAAGTCCGTACCGCACGGCGTATCCACGCACAACCCGACTGCAGAAACCACGCACCGAACAGCAGCTACCCCACCCCCGTTTCGTCCCTGTGAGACCGGCACCAGCGAATCCGGGCTTTCCGCGCAGTGGGAGAGGTGTGCGACGCCGCCGTGGCAGCCCCCGGCTGAGCCGCGACGGAGTCCTCCGTGCCCGCCTCGAGAGCGTTCCGTCTGTGCCAGCGGCGCCCCGGAGGGCCCGCGCCGCACGGACTCCGATCCGCCCCCCTCTCAGTCTCGGGAGCGGACGACGTCATCCTCTGCGCTTCTGCCGTTCCCCGATCTCTGCCTAGGAGGCACAGCCATGAGCTCATATGCCCATACCAGATCCGTTGTCCGCCGCAGGATCCGCGGCCTGCTGTTGACGCCGGTCATCGGCGCTCTCGTCACGGCCGCCGCAGTGGTCGCGCCGCCGGCCGCACACGCCGCCGAGAGCACGCTCGGTGCGGCGGCGGCGCAGAGCGGCCGCTACTTCGGCACCGCCATCGCCTCCGGCAAGCTGGGCGACTCGGCCTACACGACGATCGCGGGCCGCGAGTTCAACTCGGTGACTGCCGAGAACGAGATGAAGATCGACGCCACCGAACCGCAGCAGGGCCAGTTCAACTTCACCAACGCCGATCGCGTCTTCAACTGGGCGGTGCAGAACGGCAAGCAGGTGCGCGGCCACACCCTGGCCTGGCACTCCCAGCAGCCCGGCTGGATGCAAAACCTCAGCGGCAGCGCACTGCGCCAGGCGATGACCGGCCACATCAACGGCGTGATGTCCCACTACAAGGGCAAGATCGCCCAGTGGGACGTGGTGAACGAGGCGTTCGCCGACGGCAGTTCGGGGGCCCGGCGGGACTCCAACCTGCAGCGCAGTGGCAACGACTGGATCGAGGTCGCCTTCCGCGCCGCGCGCGCCGCCGACCCGGCGGCCAAGCTCTGCTACAACGACTACAACGTCGAGAACTGGACCTGGGCCAAGACGCAGGCCATGTACTCCATGGTCCGGGACTTCAAGCAGCGTGGCGTGCCGATCGACTGCGTCGGCTTCCAGTCGCACTTCAACAGCGGCAGTCCCTACAACAGCAACTTCCGCACGACGCTCCAGAACTTCGCCGCCCTCGGCGTGGACGTGGCGATCACCGAACTCGACATCCAGGGCGCCCCGGCCACGACCTACGCCAATGTGACCAACGACTGCCTGGCCGTCCCGCGCTGCCTCGGCATCACCGTCTGGGGTGTCCGCGACACCGACTCCTGGCGATCGCAGGACACGCCGCTGCTGTTCAACGGCGACGGCAGCAAGAAGTCCGCCTACACCGCAGTCCTCAACGCGCTCAACGGCGGCTCCACCACGCCTCCTTCGGATGCCGGAACGATCAAGGGCGTCGGTTCGGGCCGCTGCCTCGACGTGCCCGGCACCGGTGCCGGCGACGGCACCCAGCTGCAGCTGTGGGACTGCCACGGCGGGACCAACCAGCAGTGGACGTACACCGACGCCGGCGAGCTCAGGGTCAACGGCAGCAAGTGTCTGGACGCCGCCGGCACCGGCAACGGCTCCAAGGTCCAGATCTACAGCTGCTGGGGCGGCGACAACCAGAAATGGCGCCTCAACTCCGACGGATCCATCGTCGGCGTCCAGTCCGGTCTCTGCCTCGACGCCGTATCAGGCGGTACCGCCAACGGCACCTTGATCCAGCTCTACTCCTGCTCGAACGGCAGCAACCAACGCTGGACCCGCACCTGATGCGACCTGCGGCGAACGAAACGTCCCCACACTGACGACCCACGGTGCGTCCGGCGCCCGCCGAGCCCATGACGCCGGACACCGGTACGTTCTGGTCGATCGCAAGAGCTGAGAGGCGGTGGAGGTGCCCGGCACCTCCACCGCCGACGGCGCGACATCCGCTCGCAGGCGTCCGTCTGCGGCACCGGTACGGACAGCCGCACCGATGGCCGGTCTCGTACGTCGATGCAGACACGCGGGAGAGGCGGCGGACACCGACGAAACCTCGTCCGTACCCGTCCCAGGCAGGTTCGATCACGTTTCCCGCCGTACGACACCCACGCCGCCGTCCGTCCTCGGCGGCGGTTCCTACCCCCTGTACGCCTCCAGCAGCCTGAGCCACACCTCACTGATCGTCGGGTAGGCGGGCACGGCATGCCAGAGTCGTTCGATCGGTACCTCCCCCGCGACGGCGACCGTCGCGGAGTGCAGCAGTTCGCCGATGCCCGGGCCGACGAAGGTGACGCCCAGCAGGATCTCACGGTCCAGGTCGACGACCATCCTGGCGCGACCCTTGTATCCCTGCGCGTACAGGCCGGAGCCCGCGACGGACGCCAGGTCGTGGTCGACGGCGCGGACCCGGTGGCCCGCCGCTTCCGCCTCCGCGAGCGTCAGGCCGACCGAAGCGGCCTCCGGGTCCGTGAACACGACCTGCGGGACGGCCGCGTGGTCGGCGGTGGCCGCGTGCGCGCCCCAGCGGTCCGTCTCCAGCGGAGAGGTCTCCTGTGCGCGGGCCGCGATCGCGGCGCCCGCGATGCGGGCCTGGTACTTGCCCTGGTGGGTCAGGAGCGCGCGGTGGTTCACGTCGCCGACCGCGTACAGCCAGTCGCTGCCCTCCACGAGGCAGCTGTCGTCGACGGCGAGCCAGGAGCCGGGGGTGAGCCCCACGGTCTCGAGGCCGAGGTCGTCCGTGCGCGGGGCCCGGCCGGTCGCGAAGAGGATCTCGTCGGTCTCCAGGCTTTCCCCGTTGTCCAGTTCGACGGTGACCGGGCCGTCGCCGCCCGCCCGGCGCACGCTCCTGGCCGAGACTCCTGTGAGGATCCGTGCGCCCGCCTCGGCCAGCGCCTCGGCGACCAGTTCGCCCGCGAAGGGCTCCATCTTCGGGAGCAGCCGCTTGCCCCGGACCAGTATCGTCACCTCGGCGCCGAGCCCTTGCCACACGGTCGCCATCTCCACTCCGACCACTCCGCCGCCCACGACGACGAGCCGGCCGGGCACCTCCTTGGCGCTGGTCGCCTCGCGGCTGCTCCACGGGCGTACGTCCGCGATGCCCGGCAACGCGGGCACCACGGCCCGGCTTCCGGTGCAGACGGCCACGGCGTGGCGCGCGGTGAGGTGGCGCTCCGACCCGTCCTCGGCCGTCACCGAGACCTGGCGGGCTCCGGTCAGCCGGCCCTTGCCGCGCCAGATGTCCGCGCCGATGCTGTCCAGCCAGCCGACCTGGCCGTCGTCCTTCCAGTGGGAGGTCTGCTCGTCGCGGTGGGCGAGGACGGCGTCCGCGTCCAGTGGTCCCCGCACGGCGTCGCTCAGCCCCGGCACCCGGCGCGCGTCGGCGCGCGCCACGACCGGACGCAGCAACGCCTTGCTGGGCATGCAGGCCCAGTAGGAACATTCACCGCCGATGAGCTCGGACTCGATCACGGCCGTACTCAGTCCGGCGGCCCGAGCCCGGTCCGCCACGTTCTCCCCCACCGGGCCCGCCCCGATGACCACCACGTCGTATTCGTCGCTCTGTGCACGATCAGCATCAGTCATGGGAACAGTGTGGTCATGGGTGTGCGCCCGGGCCACATGGGCAGGCGGAATAGCGCAAGAGACGTCACCGTTGTGCCGGACAGGTCCGAACGGTCCCAGGAAGAGGTATCAGAGTATGAGCACCGTAGAGCTCACCAAGGAAAACTTCGATCAGGTCGTCAGCGACAACGAATTCCTCCTGATCGACTTCTGGGCTTCCTGGTGTGGTCCGTGCCGGCAGTTCGCCCCGGTCTACGACTCGGCGTCCGAGCGCCACCCCGACCTGGTATTCGCCAAGGTCGACACGGAGGCGCAGCAGGAACTGGCGGCGGCCTTCGAGATCCGGTCGATCCCCACGCTGATGATCGTCCGTGACAACGTGGCGGTCTTCTCGCAGCCCGGAGCGCTCCCCGAGGCCGCGCTCGAGGACGTCATCGGGCAGGCGCGCAACCTCGACATGGACGAGGTGCGCAAGTCGGTCGAGGAGCAGAAGCGGGCGCAGCAAGCACAGCAGCAGGAGCAGCAGTAGTCCCTGCACACCTGCGGCACACGCGAAGGGCCCGGCCGTGCGGCCGGGCCCTTCGCGTGCTCACGGCGCAGGCGGGGTCAGCCGCGCCCCGTTCGCCGGGCTCGGTGTCAGCCACTGCCGGGCCGGTCAGGGGTGGCGTCCTCTCCCCGCGCCGCCTCCGGCTCCCGGGCCCGCTCGGCCTGTGCCGCCTCCGGCTCTCCGCCTGCGCCGCCCGGTGCCGGCTCTACGCCTGCGCCGTCCTGCGGCGGCTCCTCCGTACCGCCGATGTGCTCGGCGATCCTGACCGTGAGGCCGTAGTCCAGCTCGCGCCCGTCCACGAGCAGGGCCTCCACCGTGTGCGAAGCGGGGTCGATGTCCGCCTCCAGGCCCTCCCCGGTGTAGCGCGGGTAGCCCGACCTCCCGGTGCGGCCGGTGGCCGCCACGACCGCGGAGCGGATGGCGGTACGCGGCTCGGGGGCTCCGGCGTCCGGGTCCTCGGGCTCCGGGAACAGCAGGATCTCGTAGCTCTGCGGATGGCTCATGCCGACGACGCTAGACAGCCGCCGCCGGTGGCGCATGTCGTGACGTCCTCCTCGACCGCTCAGGTGGATTCGCGCCCCACCGCTGCCGCCCGCAGCAGGTAGTGGCGCTCGGGCGTCCCGCCGGGGTTCTGCACCAGCCGGTCGATCATCTCGGCCAGGGGCTGCGCCGTCGCCAGCTCCGTGCTGACGCTGCTGAGCCTGGGCCGCAGGAGGCGGCCGAGCATCAGGTCGCCGGCGCCGATCACGGCCGTTTCGGCGGGGACCGCGACGTGGGCGTCCTGGAGCGCTCTCATCAGGAGCATGGCGTACTCGTCGTCGTACGCGAACACCGCGTCCAGGCCGAGTGTGCGCCAGCGGCCCGCGAGGTCCTGGGCCGATGCCTCGTCGAAGCGCAGCGGCAGCGGCCGGATCCGGGCGCCGGAGCCCGATTCCTCGGCGGCCCGCACCGCCCCGGCCAGGCGCGGCTCGGCGTACGGGACGAGCCCGGGCTCCTGAGGCACGACCACACCGATCCGGCGCCGTCCGCGGGACAGCAGGTGACGGACCGCGCATCCGCCGATCTCCCCCTGGTCCATGACGAGGGCGTGCGCCCCGTCGACGGGCTGCGGGCCCAGTGTGATCACCGCCTTCGCGCCGGAGCGGGTGAGGACGCCTATGCCGCGCGGGGTCAGGGCGATGCCGCTGGGCGAGACGACGGCCACGGGGCGGAGCTCCGCCCACGCCCTGGCCGCCTCGTCCGCTCCGAGGCCGACGCTGCCGTACTGCACGACGGTGTAGTCGAGACGGCGCAGGTCCGCCTCCAGGCCGCCGAAGAACCGCTGGTAGGGCCGGCCGGCCGGGGCGTGCGCGGCGGGGAGCAGCACCATGCGGGTGTGTCCGGCGCGCAGACTCCGGGCCGCCGCGTGGGGGACGTAACCGAGATCGGCTGCGGCTTCCCTGACCCGGAGCCGGGTGGATTCACTGATGCGTACGGTCGTGTTGTTGTTCAGTACGTAGGACACGGTGGCCCGGGAGACTCCGGCGAGCCGCGCCACGTCGGCGCTGGTCGGTACGGAGGTGCCGGCGGGCTGCTCGGGTAACTGGCTCATGGCGTCCGGCAGTCTTCCAGACCCCTCGGTGACGTCGGCTGCCCGGGGGGCCGTTGCGGGTCGTGTCAGCGGTCGGCCAGTACCGGCCAGATCCGTGGGTCCTCGAATCCGAGTGCCCAGAGCACGGTGCGGGTCACACCGTGCTTGCGCAGGACAGGCAGATGGGTGGCGACCCCCCGGGCGTCCTGGTACCAGACCTCGCGGGTCTTCGTGCCGTCGGCGTAGGTGAAATGCGGGGTGCCGGAGACCTCGTCGAAGCCGTAGGGAGCGCCCTGTTCGACGCGCAGCGCTTCGGCCTCCTTCCAGGTGACGTGCTTGGCGCGGGTCTTGTCCACGCTCCGGTCGGGCCAGTCCCATCCGTAGGCCGGCAGTCCCATCTCCAGCTTGTCCGCCGGGACGACGGCGGTGGCGCGGGTCAGGATGTCGTCGTACCAGCGGGTGCCGGCGAGCGGTCCTGGGTTTCCGGTCGCGCTGTGCAGGTTGTAGCCCATGATGCGGATCCGGTCGGCGACACGCCCGAGTGCCGCGTAGTCCCAGATCCGCCCGGTCGTGGCGGTCTTCGGGAAGACCGTGACGACGCATTGCTTTCCGAGGGTGTGCAGGCGTCGGCAGAGGTCGGTGGCCAGGGCGGTGAACCCGTCGCGTACCGCCGCGTAGGTGGAGTCGCCGGTGGTGGCGATGGACTCGTAGTCCAGGTCGAGGCCGTCGTAGGCACGGCTCGCGACCGTGCGCATCAGCGCGTCGGCGTGTTCCGTGCGCCGGGAGGGACTGGTGAGGATCGCCGCCAGGGCGCCGGGTTCCATCGTCTCCATGACGGTGGGGACGACTTTCACCCCGGCCCCGTGCAGTCCGTCGATGATGCGGCGCTCACCCGCGCCGGGGTGGGCGTCGATCCGGCCGGCGGCGACGGCCTGGTACCAGAACGGGCTGACGGTGTGCAGCTGTTCGGCGTGACGCAGGGCGTTCCGGTAGGCGTTCTCCTGGTCCCAGTAGGGCAGCCACCCAGAGACCGTACGGGGAGCGGGGGCAGGACCTGAAGCTGTGGTCGAGGTCGAGAGCGGGTCGTGCCGCGGCGTCGACGCGGCACCGGAGACGGTGGCCAGCGCGGCGGCCGCGAGGACCGCGGTGGCCGTGAGGACCCGGGAGAGCCGGGTGACGGCGCGTGAGGTGATCATGAGGTAGAGCCTGAGGGCCGTAGCGTCGACCCGCTCCACGGAGTGGGCCGTACAGGTTCTACGGTGATGCGATGACGTTCCAGCACATCAATCACAGCAGTGACAGTTCGACCGACTTCCCCGGCCGCAGCGGTCCGACCGCGACCGCTCAGGCCGAACCCCGCGAGGTGGGACGCGTGCGCACCTCGTACGCCCCCGACCGTGACGGCGATCCCGACCCCGGCGAGATCGTGTGGACCTGGGTGCCGTTCGAGGAGAACGACGGGCGCGGCAAGGACCGGCCCGTCCTCGTCGTGGCCCGGGAGGAGACGGGCACGCTCCTCGCCGTGCAGTTGTCCAGCAAGCAGCACGACAGGGACCACGAGTGGGTCGCCCTGGGCGCGGGCCCGTGGGACAGCTCGGGACGGCAGTCGTGGGTGGATCTGGACCGGGTGCTGCGGGTGCACGAGGACGGCATGCGGCGTGAGGCGTGCGCGCTGGACCGGGACAGGTTCGACCTGGTCGTGGGGCGGTTGCGGGAGCGCTACGACTGGAGCTGACCCGCGAACGCCGCGGTGAAGGCCGCGCGGGTGGCGGACCGGGGGTCACGGTCCGGGACGCCGAACACGACCTGCTCGAAGTGGCCCGCGAAGCGCCCGCCGTCGGTGAACAGGGCGCGGAAGGCCCCCGCCACCTCGGCCGGGTCGTTCATGAAGACCCCGCAGCCCCACGCCCCCAGCACCAGCCGGCGGTATCCGCGGACAGCGGCGACTTCGAGCACCCGTTCGGCCCGGCTCGCGAGTGCGGCCGGTATGCGTGGGGCGAGCTCCGGTTCCCGGCTGCGGATGACCCCGGCGTTGGGCGCGGGCGAGGTGAGGAATCCGACGGTGTACGGGGTGTCCAGGAGCCGTCCGCGGTCGTCACGGAAGACCGGCACGCCCGGTGAGTGGATCACCCGGTCGCTGTAGAAGGCGCTGCGCTCGGCACGGTGGTGCGCGTAGTACTCAGGGGCGCGCAGCAGCGTGGCGTGGAGCGCCGAACCGCGGCAGAGCGACTCCTCCTGGGCCTGCGCGCCGTTCAGATAGCCGCCGCCGGGATTGCGGGCCGACGCGTAGTTCAGCACGGCCGTCCTGGCCGCCGGACCGCCCGCCAGCCGGTGTGCGGCCCGCAGGCTCGTCTCGTCCGTCACCTCGACGGTCAGGCTGCGGCCGGTGTCCAGGACGGCGACGGGCACCGACTCGGGCCCGTACAGCCGGGTGCCGGAAAGAGCGGCGGTCAGGGCGCGCTCGATGCTCACCTCCCGTCCTTCGGACGTGCGGTACCGCCCGGCCAGGACGATGGCCTCCGTCTCACGCGCGACGGCGCGCAGTCGTGCGCTCATGGGCGTGCCCCCGTGTGGTGCATACGGGGCATGCTGGACGCCTCGGCGGCATGGACGCAACCGGTTTTCCGTAGCGCAAAGGCACCCTTGTGCGAAATCGCGGTACGGGTTTGGGTGGTAGGGAAGCACCCGAAAAGGAGGCCCAGCATGCCCCCGGACACTCTCGGCCAGCACGGCCCGCACGTAGAGGCGGCGCCTCTCGGTGAGGAGGAGGCGGAGGATCTACTGCGCGGCATATGTTTCAAGACGGGACCGCCCCGGACGGTCGGTGTGGAGCTCGAATGGCTCATTCACGACCGTGAACAGCCTGAGGCCGCCGTCTCCCACGACCGCCTCCGCGCCGCGGCCGACGCCGTGCGCGCCACCCCGCTGGACGCCGCCCTGACCTTCGAGCCGGGAGGCCAGCTGGAGCTCAGCTCCCAGCCCGCGGGCTCCCTGATGGCGTGTGTCGACAGCATGGCCACCGATCTCGCCGCCGTACGCGAGACCCTCGGCAGGGACGGGCTCACCCCGGTCGGCCTGGGTGTCGACCCGTGGCAGCCCCCGCGCCGGCTGCTCCAGGAACCCCGTTACGCCGCCATGGAAGCCGCGCTGGACCGCTCGGGCCCGGCAGGCCGCGCCATGATGTGCACCTCCGCCTCCGTCCAGGTGTGCCTGGACGCCGGCGAGGAGGAGCCCGGCCCGCTGGGCTACGGGCGGCGCTGGCAGCTCGGGCACCTGCTGGGAGCGGTGCTGGTGGCCTCGTTCGCCAATTCGCCGTACCGGCAGGGGCGGCGCACGGGCTGGCGGTCGACCCGGCAGGCCCTGTGGGCGAATCTCGATCCGGCCAGGGCGCTCGCTCCGCAGAGCCGTCTGTCGCCCCGCGACGCCTGGGCCACGCATGCCCTCGACACCTCGGTCATGTGCATCCGGAACGGGGACGCGCCCTGGGCGGCACCGGTGGGGCTGACGTTCCGGGACTGGATCCGCGGGGGCGGGCCGAGGCCACCGGTGCGGGCCGACCTCGACTACCACGTCACCACCCTGTTCCCGCCTGTGCGCCCGCGCGGGCATCTGGAGCTGCGCATGATCGACGCGCAGTCCGGCACCGACGGCTGGCTGGTGCCGCTGGCCGTCACCACCGCTCTGTTCGACGACCCGGAGGCGGCAGAGACCGTGTACCGCACCGTCAAACCGCTGGCCGAGACCGCGGGTCCGCCGCCCGCGCCCCGCAACCCGCTCTGGACGGCCGCCGCCCGGCACGGGCTGAGCGATCCGGAGCTGGCGGCCGCGGCGGCGGTCTGCTTCACCATCGCGCTGGAGGCGCTGCCCAGGATCGGGGCGAGTGGCCATGTCATCGACACCGTCGCCGCCTTCCACGACCGTTACGTGGCCCGTGGCCGATGTCCCGCCGATGATCTGCCCGGCCCGGAAACGGCGCCGCTGCACGGAAAGGGCCTGGTCCGATGACCGAGAACCCCACTGCGCACACCGGCGGCGAACACGACGCCGAGGCGCTGCGCGAGCGCGCCCTCGCCGCCCTCCTCGCCGCTCGCGAACGTACCGCGCTGCTCACCGACAGCGTGGACGACCGCGACCTGACCGCCCAGCACTCCCCTCTGATGTCGCCCCTGGTCTGGGACCTCGCGCACATCGGCAACCAGGAGGAGCTCTGGCTGCTGAGGGCGGTCGGCGGCCACGAGGCGCTGCGCCCGGAGATCGACGGGCTGTACGACGCCTTCGAGCACTCCCGGGCCAGCCGGCCTTCGCTGCCCCTGCTGGCCCCCGCCGAGGCACGGGCGTATGCCTCCGACGTGCGCGGCCGGGCTCTGGACGTCCTCGGAGGGGCTCCGCTGCACGGCGAGGGCCGGCCGCTCGAACGCTCCGGCTTCGCCTTCGGCATGGTCGCCCAGCACGAGCAGCAGCACGACGAGACGATGCTGATCACCCATCAGCTGCGCTCGGGGCCCGCCGTGCTCAGCGCGCCGGAGCCCCCGGAGCCCGTCGCCGCCGCACAGATGCCGGTCGAGGTCCTCGTCCCGGGAGGCCCCTTCACGATGGGGACCTCGACCGAGCCGTGGGCCCTCGACAACGAACGGCCCGCGCACCGGCGCGATGTGGACTCGTTCCACATCGACACCGCCCCGGTCACCTGTGGCGCCTACGCCCGCTTCGTCGAGGACGGCGGCTACACCGACGAGCGCTGGTGGGCGCCCGAGGGCTGGGCGATGGTCCGCGAACACGGCCTGAGTGCTCCGCTGTTCTGGCACCGGGACGCCGGACAGTGGCTCACGCGGCGCTTCGGCGTGACCGAGCCCGTGCGGGCGGACGAGCCGGTGCTCCACGTCAGCTGGTACGAGGCGGATGCCTACGCCCGCTGGTCGGGGCGGCGCCTGCCGACCGAGCCGGAATGGGAGAAGGCCGCACGGCACGACCCCGCCTCCGGGCGTTCGCTGCGCTACCCCTGGGGCGACGAGGACCCGGCGCCGGAGCACGCCAACCTCGGCCAGCGCCATCTGCGGCCGGCCGCCGCGGGGGCGTACCCGGCGGGCCGGTCCCCGGCCGGCGTGGGCCAGCTGATCGGTGACGTGTGGGAGTGGACGTCGAGCGACTTCGCGCCCTACCCCGGTTTCGCGGCGTTCCCCTACCGCGAGTACTCGGAGGTGTTCTTCGGGCCGGCGCACAAGGTGCTGCGTGGTGGTTCGTTCGCCGTGGATCCGGTGGCCTGCCGGGGCACGTTCCGCAACTGGGACCTCCCGGTGCGGCGCCAGATCTTCTCCGGTTTCCGCACGGCGAGGGATGCCTGATGTGCCGTCATATCGCGTACCTGGGGCCCTCCGTGCCCCTGGGCGAGCTGCTCGTCACGCCCGCTCACGGGCTCGTCCGCCAGTCCTGGGAGCCACGGCGTCAGCGGTACGGCACGGTGAACGCCGACGGTTTCGGGGTCGGCTGGTACGCGGAGGGTGACCCGGTGCCGGGCCGCTACCGCCGCGGCGGCCCCGTGTGGGGCGACGAGACCTTCGCGGACCTCGCCCGCGTGGTGCGCAGCACGGCGCTGCTCGCCGCGGTACGTGACGCGACCTTCGCCGGCGCGGACGGGGAGGCCGCCGCCGCCCCCTTCGCCGAGGGCACTGTGTTGTTCAGCCACAACGGCGCGGTGCGGGGCTGGCCCGGCTCCCTGGCGTCGCTGGCCGGGTCCCTGCCGACCGAACGGATGCTCACCCTGGCGGCGCGCAGCGATTCCGCGCTGCTCTGGGCGCTCGTGCTGCATCGGCTGGCCCAGGGCGACGAGATAGCGCAGGCGGTCGCCGACACGGTGGTCGACGTCGGCACCGCCGCCCCTGGTTCACGCCTCAATCTGCTGCTCACCGACGGTTCCACCGTGGTGGCGACCACCTGGGGCGACTCGCTCTGGTATCTGCACGAACCGGGGCACCGCACGGTGGTGGCCTCGGAGCCGTACGACGACGATCCGTACTGGCGCGAGGTCCCGGACCGCACCCTGCTGGCCGCGACGCGCACCGATCTTCTGCTGACCCCGCTCAAGGAGCCCACAGCGTGAGTCCCTTCCTGCTGACCCGCACCCTGCCGGCGGACGCGACGGACGCGGCGCTGCGCGCCGATGTGCTGAGCGGTCTGACCGCGCAACCGAAGACCCTGCCGCCCAAATGGTTCTACGACGCGCACGGCAGTGACCTGTTCGAGGAGATCACCCGGCTGGCCGAGTACTACCCGACGCGTGCCGAACGGGAGATCCTGGTCGCCCGCGCCGGTGAGATCGCGGCGGCCTCCGGGGCCAAGACCCTGATCGAGCTGGGGTCGGGCTCCTCGGAGAAGACCAGACACCTGCTGGACGCGCTGCCGGGGCTGCACACCTACGTTCCGGTCGATGTGAGTGAGAGCGCCCTCGCGGGGGCCGCCGAGGCGTTGCTCGCCGAGCGGCCCGGGCTCTCCGTGCACGCGCTCGTCGCCGATTTCACTCATGCGCTGGAGCTGCCCGACAGTCCGGGTCCACGGCTTGTGGCGTTCCTCGGCGGCACGCTGGGGAACCTGCTGCCGGAGGAGCGCGCGGAGTTCCTCGCTTCCGTACGGGCCCGGCTCTCCCCCGGGGACGCGCTGCTGCTCGGCACGGACCTGGTCAAGGACGAGGCCACCCTCGTCGCGGCGTACGACGACGCGGCCGGTGTGACGGCCGCGTTCGACAAGAACGTCCTGACGGTGGTGAACCGTGAACTGGGCGCGGACTTCCCGCCGGACGACTTCGAGCACGTGGCCCTGTGGGACCCGCACCACGAGTGGATCGAGATGCGGCTGCGTGCCCGCCGGGCGCTGACGGTGAAGATCCGGGAGCTGGACCTCGTGGTCCAGTTCGAGGAGGGCGAGGAACTGCGTACGGAGATCTCGGCGAAGTTCCGCGAGGAGAAGGTGCGCGAGGAACTGGCCGCGGCGGGCCTGCGCCTGGATCAGTGGTGGACGGACACGGCGGGCCGGTTCGCGCTGTCCCTGGCGACGGCGCACTGAGCGGCTCTCGCCAGAGCACGCCGGCCGGGCTCACTGCCGGCGGGGATCAGCGGCAGGACGCGGATCTCGGCGGTGAGCCCGGCGGCGGACACCACGCGCCACAGCGAGGCGGCGAGCGGGTCGTCCCCCACGAAGGCGGCGGCCCCCGCCGCGTCCGTATGTGCCGTCCGGTATCCGATGCGGACCGGACGCACGGGTGCGCCGGCGTCGATCGCCGCCTGGAAGGCGGCGGGCCGGAAGCGCCCGCCGCCGCTCCGGCCGCACCAGGTGCTGCCCTGCGGGAAGACCGCCACGCTCGATCCGGCGGCCAGCGCCCTAGAGAGAGCCCGGACCGCGCCCGGCAGGGCGCGGAGCCGGTCCCGCTCGATGAACAGCGTTCCACCGAGCGCGGCGATCCGTCCGAACACCGGCCAGCCGCGTATCTCGCTCTTGGCGACCATCCGGGCCGGGCGCACGGCCGCCAGGAGAGGGATGTCCAGCCACGAGACGTGGTTGGCGACGACGAGCTCGCCCCTCGGCGCGGGACCCGGCTCCACGGGGCACCCGGTGACCCGTATCCGTACGCCGAAGGCCCGCACCACGGCGTACGCCCAGGTGCGTACCAGCCGGTCGCGCCGCGCGGGCTCCAGGAGCCGCACGGCGGGCACGCACAGCACCCCGAGAAGGGTGAGCGCGCACCCGGCGAGCAGCAGGACGACTGCGACCGGCGGCAGGCGGCCGGGGCCCTCGTGTGTCGCGCAGTCGCGCGGCGTGCACGGCGCGGTGGGCAGCCAGGCACTCATCGCAGGGGGGCCAGGGAGAGGAAATGGCGCAGGTAGCGCGGGTCGGTGCGCCGCATCGAGAGCAGGACGTAGAGGTCGGCGACGCCGAAGTCGGGGTCGTGTGCGGGCGCCCCGCACACCCAGGCGCCGAGTCGCAGGTAGCCGCGCAGCAGCGGCGGCAGCCCGGCCCGGCCGCCCGCCCCGGCGGGGTCGGGCTGACCTGTGGTGTCCCACAGCCGGTGCGGGGTGACCCAGTACTCCTCGGGCGCCAGATTGTGCGTGCGTACGGTGTCCCAGGTCCTGGCGGCCAGCGCGCCGCCGTCGGCGAGGGGCACCGAGCAGCAGCCCGCCAGCCAGTTGTGGCCGGTGCGCTCCATGTAGCGGGCCAGTCCGGCCCAGATGAGGGCGATGACGGCCCCGTCGCGGTGGGCGGGGTGGACGCACGACCGGCCGACCTCGACCAGGTCGTGCCGGATCGGGCCCAGCCGGCCGAGGTCGAACTCGCTCTCCGCGTAGAGCCCGCCGGCGAGCCTGGCCCCTTCGGGTGGCAGGAGCCGGTAGGTCGCGACCACGTCGCCGGTGGCTTCCTCGCGCACCAGGAGGTGGTCGCAGAAGGCGTCGAAGGCGTCGCTGTCCAGGCCGGGTTCGGTGGTCTGCAGCCGGGCGCCGAGCTCTCCGGCGAACACGAGGTGCCGCAGCCGCTGCGCGGCGCGTACGTCGTCCTGGCAGGTGGCCAGCGAGACCCGGTAGCCCGAGGGGGCCGGCGCGGCGGGTTTGCGCGTGGCGGGCACCGAGACGGCTGAGGGGGTGGGAGAGGCGAGGGGCAGCGCGGTCATGGCAGTCTCCGGGGACGGATCAGCGAGGGCGGCTGCCGGGCTGTCGCGGAGCGCGAAGCCCGGCCCTCTACTTCTTCCGTGACCGGCTGGATTCGACGTGACCGCTGTGGAGCGCGGGGATGTGCGACGGCTGAATCCCCGGCTCCCGGTGGCGCCGTCTGCGCCGTCAGCCGGTGATCAGCTTGGAGGTGATCCGGTCCGAGGCCTTGCGCGCCTCTTCGGCGGGATCGCCGCCCTCCAGGACCGCCGTCATGTACACCTTGATCGGGTTGTCGGCCTCCACGGCGGGCCAGAAGGGCGAATTGGGGGTGGCCCGTCCTTCTGTGGCGCCTTCCGCCATCGCGGAGGTTCCCTCCTGGCCGTCCACCACGCTCGCGAGGGCGGGCTTGTTGGGCACGTAGCTCATGGCCCGGGCGAGCTCCGTCTGCCACTTCTCGCCCGCGAGCGCCTTGACGACCTCGATGCCTTCGCCGCGTTGTTCGGCGCCTTCGGGCACGATCAGGTCGGAGCCTCCGGTGAAGACGGCGCCGGGGGTCTTCGCGGTCTTGCCGGGGATGGGGAAGTAACCGAGCTTTCCCTTGAGTTCGGGGTTCTGCTGTTCGATGAGCGCCGCGCTGCCGGGGACGGAGATGATCTGGGCGACGTCTCCCTCGGCGAAGACGTCGGTCTCCGGGGGCGTCTGTTCGTCGGCGTCCTTCGGGCCTTCGCCGAGGGCCTGGAGCGTCTTGTAGAAGTCCATGCCCCGCAGCGCGGCGGGCGAGTCCAGGGCCCCCTCCCACTCGCCGCCGCCCTCCTCGGCCAGTTCCCCGCCCTCGTCCCATATGAAGCCGGCGAGTACGTACCAGTTCTGTCCCGCGAGGTAGATGCCCTGCCGGCCGCCGGTGTTCAGCCGTTCGGTGATCTCCACCCATTCCTCGCGGGTCTCGGGGAGTTCGGTGACACCCGCCTGCGCGAAGAGGTCCTTGTTGTAGATGACGACACGGTTGGCCGCGTACCAGGGAATCCCGTACTGAGCCCCGTTGACCTTGCCCGGCTCGGCGAGACCCGGAAGCCAGTCCTCGCCGCCCAGGTCGCGGATCGACTCCAGGGTGAGGTCGCGCAGTTCGCCGCTTTCGGCGTACTGGGCGACCTGGGTGTTGCCGACCTCGATGACGTCCGGGGCGTCCGAGCCCTCCAGCGCCTTCAGCACCTTGGGACCGATACCACCCCATTCCTGGAGGACGATCTCCAGTTCGACGGAGGGGTGCTCCGCCTCGTACGACTCCTTGAAGCGGTCGATGAAGCTCTGGGAGGCGCTGCCCTTCATGAGCCACACCGTCACCTTGCTGCTGTCGGCGTCCGAGCCGGGGAGATAGCCGCAGCCGCTCAGCGTGACGGAGGAAACGAGCGCGACGGCTCCGGCCAGTATGCGGATCTTCACGGGGTCACCTTCTGCGAAACGGCACGACGACAGGACAGGACCCGGGTGGGGGGACTGCGGGCGGCGCTCGCACGGGCGTATGAGTCGGAGTTTGGTATGGACCAATGGGCAGGTCAAGCCCGTCCTCGGGGCCGGGTTCCCCCCGGACACCTCGCGCTCCTCCACGGAGTAGGGCACCGTGGAATCACGAAAGGAGACATTAGATGTCCAATCACACCTACAGGGTCACCGAGATCGTAGGAACCTCCGAAGAGGGCCTGGACGCGGCGATCCGTAACGGCGTCGCGAGAGCGGCCGAAACGTTGCACAATCTCGACTGGTTCGAAATGACCGAAGTCCGCGGTCACATCGAGGACGGCCGCGTGGCCCACTACCAGGTGGGGCTCAAGGTCGGCTTCCGGCTCGACGAGAAGGCCTGATCCGGGCGCTGCCGACGGGCCGGGGGCCGCGTTCCCGCGAAACGCGCCTCCCCACGGCACATGCCGGGCTCCGGTCTCCCCGTCCGCCCGGGCCGCCGCACCGGCCGGTTCCGGTCACGTACGCCCCCTCCCGCATCACGTACGACGCCGGCGCTCCCGCATCACGTACAACGCCGGCGCTCCCGGTCACGTACGCCCTTCGCGCTCCTGCGCGTCCCTCATCGCCTGCGCGGTGACGGCCCACCGGGCCCGTACGACGGTGAATCCGGCGAGTTCGGCCGCGTCGCACACCAGCTCGTCGTCGTCGACGAGCACCCGCACCTCGCGCGTCCGGCCCAGCCGTTCCAGGATCTCCAGCTTGGTGCGGCGGGCCGGACGCCGGTCGTCGTTACGGCGCATGTGGAGGCTGCCCCTGGGCAGCCCTTGCTCCTCCAGCCAGGCCACGGTGTCCCGGCGGCACCGCTCGGGCCTGCCGGTCAGATACACGACCTCGCACTCCTCGGCGCTCGCCAGGGCCAGCCCCACCCCTTCCTCCAGCGGAGGATCGTCGGGTGCCGCGGCGAAGAACCCCGCCCAGTCACGGCGCCGGCCTTCGAGGAAGTGCTGCCGGTGACCACTGTCGGCCAGAGTGCCGTCGAGATCGAATACGGCCAGCGGCCGGGTGTCATCGCTCACGGCGCCAGCCTAGAAGACGGCGGCCGGCGGCACGGCTCGGGGCGTCAGCGCCCGAGGGCCTTGCGCAGTTCCTCCTTGTTCATGGACGAGCGTCCCTCGACGTTCTTCTTCTTGGCCTCCTCGTAGAGCTGGTCCCTCGTCGGTCCCTGGGCTCCGCTGTGGGAGCGCTGCCCACCGCGCTCGGAGGCCGACTTGGGGTCCTTCAGGGACGTCCGGCTCGCGGTGCGTGACTCCCCGGAGCGTGCGCGCTCCTTGTTGACCGTGCGCGCCGCGATCTCCTCGGCGCGCTTCGTGGAGGTGCCGCGCTGCTCGGCACTGTCCTTGATGTGCTCGTACTGGCGTTCTCGCTTGGCGCTGGATCCTGCGGGCATGGCGCCTCTCCTCACTGTCGGACGGCGGTGCTGCACCGCCGCAGCCACTACCCCACACCCTCGCACCTACACGTGCCGGACGGACGGTCCGAACGGGGCACCGAGGGCGGCCACCGGGCGTGACGCTCGAGATGCAGCCGGACCTGCGCGCTGATTCGCTGATCCTGTCCGCTCCCCCCAGATCCAGGAGTGATCATGAGCGTTGCAGGTGAGTCCGGTGGCCGAGCGCAGCAGCTGCGTGCCAAGGCGCAGGAACTGAACGAGGCGGCCGAGCGCGCCACCGATCCGGAGCAGCGGCAGCGCCTCCAGGACAAGGCGCGCCGTCTGCGGGAGCAGAGTGAGCAGGAGAGCGCGATGCGCGACCGCGGCATGGACCCGATGGTGTAGCTCCGCGGTCCCCGCACTGCCGGTGGTCCTCGTGCGCGGTCATGTGCGCGAGGATCACCGGCAGGACCATGACCACCGACCCACGGAGCCGTACCAGCGATGCCGACCCCTCACGATCCGTACGTCCGGGTGCGCGGCGCGCGCGAGCACAACCTCCGCGATGTGGACGTCGACATCCCGCGCGACACTCTCGTCGTCTTCACGGGCGTCTCGGGGTCGGGGAAGTCCTCCCTCGCCTTCGGGACGATCTACGCGGAGGCCCAGCGCCGCTACTTCGAGTCCGTCGCCCCGTACGCCCGCCGGCTGATCCATCAGGTCGGGGCTCCGGTCGTCGGTGAGATCACCGGCCTGCCGCCCGCCGTCTCCCTGGAACAGCGCCGCTCGGCACCCGGTTCGCGCTCCTCCGTGGGCACGGTCACCACGCTGTCCAACTCGCTGCGCATGCTCTTCTCACGCGCGGGCACCTATCCGCCGGGCGCGGAGCGGCTCGACTCCGACGCGTTCTCGCCGAACACGGCGGCCGGGGCCTGCCCCGAGTGCCACGGGCTGGGCCGTGTGCACGGCACGACCGAGGACCTGCTCGTACCCGACCCGTCGTTGTCGATCCGGGACGGGGCGATCGCCGCCTGGCCTGGTGCCTGGCAGGGCAAGAACCTGCGCGACGTGCTCGACGCCCTCGGCCACGACACCGCGCGGCCGTGGCGGGAGCTCGGGCAGGAGGAGCGGGAGTGGATCCTGTTCACCGACGAGCAGCCGGTGGTGACGGTCCACCCGGTGCGTGACGCGGGCCGTATCCAGCGCCCGTACCAGGGCACGTACATGAGCGCGCGCCGCTATGTGATGCACACGTTCGCGGATTCCAGGAGCCGCACGCTGAGGGCGAAGGCCGAGCGCTTCCTGACCAGTTCGCCGTGTCCGGTGTGCCGAGGCAGCAGACTGCGTCCGGAGGCCATGGCGGTCACCTTCGCCGGGCGTACGATCGCCGACCTGGTCGCGATCCCGCTCACCACCCTGACCGAGGTGCTGCTGGAGTCGGGGGGCGGCAGTGACACGGCCCGGGTGCTGACGGCCGACCTGCTGACCAGGATCGAGCCGGTGACCGAGCTGGGCCTCGGCTATCTCAGCCTCGACCGTACGGCGCCGACCCTGTCGTCCGGTGAGCTCCAGCGACTGCGGCTCGCCACCCAGCTGCGCTCGGGACTGTTCGGCGTGGTCTATGTGCTGGACGAGCCGTCAGCCGGCCTGCACCCCGCGGACACGGAGTCGCTGCTCGGTGTGCTCGGGCGGCTCAAGGACGCGGGGAACTCGGTGTTCGTGGTGGAGCACCAGATGGATGTGGTGCGGCGGGCCGACTGGCTGGTGGACGTGGGGCCGCTGGCCGGAGAGCACGGCGGCAGGGTGCTGCACAGCGGCCCTCCGGCGGAGCTCGCCTCGGTCACCGGGTCCGCGACCCGGCGCTTCCTCTTCGGCGAGGACTCCGCGCCGGCACGGGAACCGCGTACCCCGTCGGGGTGGATCACCCTGCGCGGGGTGGACCTGCACAACGTGCGGGGCGTCGACGCCGCGTTCCCGCTCGGCGTGCTCACAGCGGTGACCGGTGTGTCGGGGTCGGGGAAGTCGACCCTCGTCGGGCAGGTGCTGGCCGGGGTGCTCGCCGACCGGCGGCCGGCCGAGAGCGCGGACGAGGTCTCCGCGCCGGCGGCGCCCGGCTGCGCGTCCGCCGAGGGGCTGGAGGCCGTGGACCGGCTCGTGCAGGTCGACCAGCGGCCCATCGGGCGTACGCCCCGGTCCAACCTCGCCACGTACACGGGGCTGTTCGACGTCGTACGCAAGCTGTTCGCGGGCACGGAGACGGCACGCGCCCGGGGATACCGGGCGGGTCGGTTCTCGTTCAACGTGGCGGGCGGGCGGTGCGAGACCTGTCAGGGCGAGGGGTTCGTCTCGGTCGAGCTGCTCTTCCTGCCCAGTACGTACGCCCCCTGCCCGGACTGTCACGGCGCGCGCTACAACCCGCGGACGCTGGAGGTTACCCTGCGCGGGCTCACCATCGCCGAGGTGCTGGACCTCACGGTGGAGGCCGCTGCCGGGTTCCTCGCCGGGACACCGGCGGCCGAACGCAGTCTGCGGGCACTGCTGGACGTGGGGCTCGGCTATCTGCGCCTGGGCCAGCCGGCGACGGAGCTGTCGGGCGGTGAGGCCCAGCGGATCAAGCTCGCCACGGAGCTCCAGCGCGCGCGGCGCGGCCACACGCTCCACCTGCTGGACGAACCGACGACGGGGCTGCATCCGGCCGATGTGGAGCTGCTGATGCGGCAGTTGCACGGCCTGGTCGACGCGGGCGGCACCGTGGTGGTCGTGGAGCACGACATGGCGGTGGTGGCGGGCGCGGACCACGTGATCGATCTGGGTCCTGGCGGTGGTGACCGGGGCGGGCGGATCGTCGCCACCGGTACGCCGCGGGAGGTGGCACGCGCGGCGGGGAGCCGTACGGCCGCGTACCTGGCGAAGGCGTTGCGGTCGGACTGACTCCCCGCGGGAGGAGGGGTGGTCAGCGGCGTACCTTGCGGGTCGCGCGCAGCCACTCCTTGTTCATCGCGGTGATCGACGGCAGCGGGATCCCCTTGGGGCAGGCCGTGGCGCATTCGCCGGTGAGGGTGCAGCCGCCGAAGCCCTCCTCGTCCATGGTGGCGACCATGTCGAGGACCCGGGTCTCGCGCTCGGGTGCCCCCTGCGGGAGCACGTTGAGGTGGTTGATCTTCGCCGAGGTGAACAGCATCGCCGAACCGTTCGGGCAGGCGGCCACGCAGGCACCGCAGCCGATGCACTCGGCGTGCTCGAAGGCGGAGTCGGCGTCCGGCTTGGGTATCGGCGTGGCGTGCGCGTCGGGCGCCGTGCCGGTGGGCGCGGAGATGTATCCGCCGGACTGGATGATCCGGTCGAAGGAGGAGCGGTCGACGACGAGGTCCTTGACGACCGGGAAGGCCGAGGCGCGCCACGGTTCGATGTCGATGGTGTCGCCGTCGTCGAAGGAGCGCATGTGGAGCTGGCAGGTGGTGGTGCGCTCGGGGCCGTGGGCGTCGCCGTTGATGACGAGGCTGCACGCGCCGCAGATGCCTTCGCGGCAGTCGTGGTCGAAGGCGACGGGCTCGTCCCCGCTGAGGATGAGCTCCTCGTTGAGGGTGTCGAGCATCTCCAGGAACGACATGTCCTTCGAGATGCCGTCGACTTCGTAGGTGGCCATGGCGCCGGGCGCCTCGGCGTTCTGCTGGCGCCAGACGCGCAGGGTGAGCTTCATGCGTAGCTCCGCTGGGTGGGGTGTACGTATTCGAAGACGAGGTCTTCCTTGTGCAGGACGGGGGCGTCGCCGGTCGCGCTGAACTCCCAGGCCGCGGCGTAGGAGAACTCCTCGTCCCTGCGGGCGGCTTCGCCGTCCGGGGTCTGCGATTCCTCGCGGAAGTGGCCACCGCAGGACTCCGCGCGGTGCAGGGCGTCGAGGCACATGAGCTCGGCGAGCTCCAGATAGTCGACGACCCGGTTGGCCTTCTCCAGCGACTGGTTGAACTGCTCGCCGGTGCCGGGCACCTTGATGCGGCGCCAGAACTCCTCGCGGATCTGCGGGATCCGGTCGAGGGCCTTGCGCAGGCCCTCCTCGGTGCGGGCCATCCCGCAGAACTCCCACATGAGCTCACCGATCTCACGGTGGAAGGAGTCCGGGGTGCGGTCCCCGTCGACGGCGAGGAGCAGGTTGAGCCTGTCCTCCGTCTCGGCGACGGCCTCGGCGACCGCGGGGTGGGCGGCGTCGATCTCCTCCGTGTGCGGGTTGCGGGCCAGGTAGTCGTTGATGGTCGAGGGCAGGACGAAGTAACCGTCGGCGAGGCCCTGCATCAGCGCGGAAGCACCGAGGCGGTTGGCGCCGTGGTCGGAGAAGTTGGCCTCGCCGATGGCGAAGAGGCCGGGGATTGTGGTCTGGAGGTCGTAGTCGACCCACAGCCCGCCCATGGTGTAGTGGACGGCCGGATAGATCCGCATCGGGGTCTCGTACGGGTCCTCCGCGGTGATGCGGGCGTACATGTCGAAGAGGTTGCCGTACTTCTCCTCGACCTTCTTCCTGCCCATGCGCGCGATCGCCTCGGCGAAGTCGAGGTAGACGCCCTGGCCGCCCGGCCCGACGCCGCGTCCTTCGTCGCACACGTTCTTGGCGGCGCGGGAGGCGATGTCACGGGGCACGAGGTTTCCGAAGGCGGGGTAGATGCGCTCCAGGTAGTAGTCCCGCTCGTCCTCCGGGATCTCGCCGGCGGGACGCTCGTCGCCCTTGGCCTTCGGGACCCAGATGCGTCCGTCGTTGCGCAGCGACTCGCTCATAAGCGTCAGCTTCGACTGGTGGTCGCCGGTGCGCGGGATGCAGGTGGGGTGGATCTGGGTGAAGCAGGGGTTGGCGAACCAGGCGCCGCGGCGGTGGGCTCGCCAGATGGCGGTGGCGTTGGAGTTCATGGCGTTCGTCGACAGGTAGAAGACGTTGCCGTATCCGCCGCTGGCCAGGACGACCGCGTCCGCGAAGTAGGTGTCGATCTTCCCGGTGACCAGGTCACGGGCCACGATGCCGCGTGCCTTGCCGTCGACGACGACCAGGTCGAGCATCTCGGTGCGGGAGTGCAGTTCGACGTTGCCGGCGGCGATCTGGCGGGAGAGCGCCTGGTAGGCGCCGAGGAGGAGTTGCTGCCCCGTCTGGCCCCGGGCGTAGAAGGTGCGGGAGACCTGGACGCCACCGAAGGAGCGGTTGTCGAGGAGGCCGCCGTACTCACGGGCGAAGGGCACGCCCTGGGCGACGCACTGGTCGATGATCTCCACGGAGATCTCGGCCAGACGGTGGACGTTGGACTCGCGGGCGCGGAAGTCCCCGCCCTTGACCGTGTCGTAGAAGAGGCGGTGCACCGAGTCGCCGTCGTTGCGGTAGTTCTTGGCGGCGTTGATGCCACCCTGCGCGGCGACGGAGTGGGCGCGCCGGGGCGAGTCCTGGAAGCAGAACTGGACGACGTGGTAGCCCTGTTCGGCGAGGGTCGCGCCCGCGGATCCGCCGGCCAGACCGGTGCCGACGACGATGACGGTGTGCTTGCGGCGGTTGGCGGGGTTGACCAGCTTCGCCTCGAAGCGGCGGGTGTCCCAGCGATCGGCGACGGGCCCCGTGGGCGCTTTGGCGTCGACGACGGGCTCGCCGGTCCGGTAGTTCGTGTAGTCGCTCATGTTCAGCTCACCACTCCGGTCATCACGGCGACGGGCACGGAGACGAAGCCGGCCGTCAGTACGACTGCGAGGACATTGGCCAGCGTCTTCAGGACGCGGTCCCGGGCGGCGCTGCCCACTCCGAGGGTCTGCGCCGCACTCCAAAACCCGTGCTGGACGTGGAGGCCGAGCGCGAGTACGGCGACGATGTAGATGACGTTGCCGTACCAGGTCGAGAAGGTGTCGAGCACGTTCTGGTAGGGGTGCCCCGCCTGGAAGCCGCCGCTGTGCACGGTGCCGGTCGTGAGGTCCAGGATGTGCCACACGATGAACAGCGCGAGGATGACGCCGCCGTAGCGCATGGTGCGCGTGGCATAGCTCGACCGGGCCTTCTTGTGGACGTACGCCGTCGGGCGTGCCCTGAGGTCGCGGCGGCTCAGCTGGTACGCGGAGACGGCGTGCAGGACGACGGCCGCGACGAGCACCGCACGGACGATCCACAGCGCCCACTCGTAGTGCAGGAACGGCTCGCCCAGCGTCCGGAGCCAGTGCGCGTAGTGGTTGAACTCGTCGGATCCGAAGAAGATCTTCAGGTTGCCCAGCATGTGGACGACCAGATAACCGAGCATGATCAGGCCGCTCACAGCCATGATCGTCTTCTTGCCGACGGACGAGTCCCAGAGCGTACGCGTCATGGACGGCCGTCGGTCCGCCCGCGTTGCCAATGCCATGGACACGACGCTAGAGGCGGAGGGCATCATCAGTCCAAGACATGAAATGACTCATCTCCATAGGCAACAGCTATGGACTCCGCTATCGTCGGCCTCATGCACTTCCAGCAGCTCGCCTATTTCGTGGCCGTCGCCGAGGCCAGGCACTTCACCCGTGCCGCCGAGGAGGTGCACGTGTCGCAGCCCTCCCTCTCCCAGCAGATCAAGGCTCTGGAGAACGAGCTGGGCGCCGAACTCTTCAGCAGGGCACGGGGGAACATCGCGCTGACCGACGCCGGCGAGGCACTGCTGCCGCTGGCGCGCAGGATCCTGGCGGACGCGGACACCGCTCGCCACGAGGTGCAGGAGCTGGTGCAGCTGCGCCGGGGCAGGGTCAGGCTCGGCGCCACCCCGAGCGTCTGCACCGGCCTGCTGCCCGACGTGCTGCGCGCCTTCCACGGCGCACACCCGGGGATCCAGCTCCTGATCGAGGAGGGCGGCTCCCACGACCTCGTACGGCAGCTGGCCAGGGGCGCCCTGGATCTGGCGCTGCTCGTCCTGCCCCTGCCGGCCGGGTCACCGGCGCTGACCACGGTGGAGCTGCTGCACGAGGACCTGGTGGTGGTGTCCTCGGCGACGCGGCCCGCACCCGGCCGGAAGGGCACCGTGTGCGTCGCCGATCTGGAGAACGAGCCGCTGGTGATGTTCCGGCACGGCTACGACCTGCGGGAGCTGACCGTGGCCGCGTGCCGGGCGGAGGGGTTCGAGCCGTCGTTCACGGTGGAGGGCGGCGAGATGGACGCCGTCCTCGGCTTCGTACGGGCGGGCCTCGGCATCGCCGTCGTGCCCCGCATGGTCGCCGTCCGGGCGGGACAGGACCTGCGGACGACGCCACTGGCCTCACCGGCCCTGCGGCGCACGATCGCGCTCGCGCACCGCAGCGACGTGGAGCCGCCGCGCGCGGCGCGCGAGCTGCAGCGGATGCTCCTGGGGGCGGGGCCGCACGTGGCGCCTCCGGCCGCCGGCGGGCCGGGCCCGTCCGGCGGCTGAGCTCGGCTCCGTCAGACGGCGTCCGCCAGCACCAGCGCGTGGATACGGTCCGGGGCTCCCGGACGCGCGTAGTACCACCCCTGCGCGGTGTCGCAGCCGAGCTGCCTCAGCTGCTCGGCCTGGGCGCCGGTCTCCACGCCCTCGACCGTGACCGCGAGGTCGAGACTGTGGGCCAGCGAGACGATGCCCTCGACGATCTTCAGGTCCACCGGGTCGGCCGGGTGGTGCTGCATGCCCTGCGTGAAGGAACGGTCCAGCTTGAGTACGCTCACCGGCAGACGGCGCAGGTTCGCCAGGTTCGAGTAGCCGGTGCCGAAGTCGTCGAGCGCGATGTCGACGCCCATCTCGGCCAGTTGACGCAGCGGCTTGAGCAGGTCGTCGTCGGCGCCGATCAGGGCGGACTCGGTGACCTCCAGGCAGAGTGCGCCGGGTTCGAGTCCGGAACGCTCCAGTACGTCGACGGTCTCGGCGACCAGGTTCGGGTGGTGCAGCTGGGTCGGGGAGAGATTGACGTTGATCCGCAGCGGGCCGCCGTCGGTGTGGCGTTCCTGCCAGAAGTTCGCCTGCCGCACGGACTCCTCGAGCACCCAGCGGCCGAGGGGCACGATCAGCCCGGTGTGTTCCGCGAGCGGTATGAAGCGGTCCGGGCCGAGCACCCCGTGCTGCGGGTGGCACCAGCGCACCAGCGCCTCGGCACCGTGCACGCTTCCGTCCCGGAGGTGCACCAGCGGCTGGTACTCGATGAAGAACTCCCCGCGGTCCAGGGCCGTGGGCAGTGCCGTGGTCAGTCCGTGCCGGGTGATGGCCCGGGCGTCCGCCTCGGCGTCCGCGAGCGCGAAGCGGTTGCCACCGGCTGCCTTGGCCCGGTACATCGTGATGTCCGCGCTGCGCAGCACCTCGGCGGGGGTGCGTTCGCCCGACGGTCCTTCGACGATGCCGACGGATCCGCGTACGGTCAGCTCCCGGCCGTCCAGACGCACCGGCGTGGCGAGCGCCGAGAGGATGCGTCCGGCCAGCTCGTGGACCTCCTCCTCGGTGTCCGGTCCCGTCGTGAGGGCGACGAACTCGTCACCGCCGAGCCGCGCGACCATCTCGCCGGGGGCTGTGGCGCAGCTCTGGAGCCGGTCGGCGACCTCCACCAGGAGCCGGTCCCCCGCCGCGTGCCCGAGGCTGTCGTTGATCGCCTTGAAGCCGTCCAGGTCGAGGTAGCAGAGCCCGAAGCGCATGCCTTCCCTCGGTGAGAGGGCTTTCTCCAGGCGCTCGAAGAACAGGGTCCGGTTGGGCAGGCCCGTGAGTGCGTCGTGGGTGGCCTCGTAGCGCAGTCGCAGGTTCAGGAGCCGCCGTTCGGTGGTGTCCTCCATCAGGGCGAGCTGGTACTCGGGCCGCCCCTCCGCGTCCCGCAGCAGCGACACGGTGAGGTTGGTCCAGAGGACGGTGCCGTCGTTGCGGTAGTACGGCTTCTCGACGCTGTAGTGCTCGCGTTCCCCGCGCACCAGTTCGTCGTAGTACTTCCACACGTGGGGCGAGTCCTCGGGATGGACCCACTCGTTCACCTTGTGGCTGCGGACGTGGTTCTCCAGGCCGCCGAACATCCGGGTGAGCGTGTCGTTGATCTCCAGGATGTTGCCTTCGAGGTCGGCGATCCCGATCCCGATGGCCGCGTCCTTGAAGACGGCGCGAAAGCGCGCCTCGGTGGCGTGCAGGGCCTGTTCGGCGTGCGAGCGGGCGGTGAGGGCCGAGCGGGCGATGGCCTCCTGCTCGGCGAGCGTCCGCTCGCGCAGTGCCTGGGTGAAGCCCCCGGCGAGCAGGTGCTGGATCCGGGCGCACCGCGCCCTGCTGTCCTCGGTGGAAAGCTCCACGGGCCCGTTGCCGCCGCAGTAGAGCACCAGGTACGAGTCGACGACGCCGAGGGTGGAGCTCAGGGCGTCGGGGTCGGTGCAGTGCGCCGCCACGAGGGCGGCGCCGACGCGGTGCGCGGGCGCGGCGTCGAAGACCCGGGCGTGGAGGATGGCGCTGAGCTCGCGGGCCAGCGGCAGCAGGTGCTCCTCGAACTCGGGGCGGGTCATGGAGGTGGCCGTGGAGGGGAAGATCGCCCGGCTCCAGATGGTGGCGAATCTCCGGAGCCGGCCTTCGGGGCCGTCGGGCTCCGCGTCCGGCGCGCCGGACGACTGGGCGGGAATGCTCACGCCGTGCGCCCAACCCCGGCGAAGCCCGAGTAGGTGAAGGGGTCTTCCTGCGCGAGGGACTCCGCGGACTCCGGACGCCACTCGGGCATGGCGACGAGCCCGGGCTCCACCATCTCGAACCCCTCGAAGAAGCGGCTGATCTCCTTGCGCGAACGCATGACCAGCGGATTGCGGATGGTGCGGTAGACGCCGACCGTCCCGCCCGCCACCTCCTGGGTGAGCGGAATCCCCTCGTACGAGGCGTGCGTCAGGACGAGCAGGCTGCCGGGGGCCAGCGCCTCGCGCAGCTCGGCCACGGCGGCGTACGGATCGTCGGCGTCCTCGATGAAGTGGAGCACCGCCACCAGGAGGAGCGCCACGGGCTTGTCCAGATCGAGCAGGCCCCTGACCTCCGGGTGTTCCAGGATCTCCTGCGGCTTGCGCAGATCAGCGGCGGCGATGACCGCCCGATCGTTGCCCTCGAGGACCACCTGGCTGTGTGCGACCGCGACCGGGTCGTGGTCCACGTAGGCGATCCTGGCCTCCGGGTCGGCCGCCTGGGCGACTTCATGGACATTTCCGAACGTCGGTATGCCGGACCCGATGTCCAGGAACTGATTGACGCCCGAAGAGACGGCGTACTTCACCGCCCGCCGCATGAATGCCCGATTGGCCTGCATGACCTTGGGCAGGCCAGGCATGAACTCCATGGCCTTGCGGGCCGCTTCCCTGTCCACCTCGAAATTGTGCGATCCGCCCAGATAGAAGTCGTACATGCGAGACACGCTCGGCGTAGAGATGTCTATGCCTTGCGGTGCCCAGGCGGGACGCTCCATCGATGTCTCCAACAAGTCGCCACGGCGATCCGGCCATGTTCATGGTCAGTGTGGACCAGAGGCTACTGATCGACCGCCAGGAGAGCGAGCGGAAACGGAAATTCGAGATCCGTTATTGGTCACACGCCGGAGGCATGTGCGGCAGATCCGTCGCTGCGTGTGCACATTCAGCGACGGACCGGTACCACGGGGTCTTCCCTTCCTACTTGGGCACTCCGGCGAGCTTCGCCTGGGGGGTGACGGCGTACCATGTCCCCCCGACACCTTGGCCGTTGGTGTCCCCCGGCTTGGCGTCACCCGAGAAGGTGTAGAGGGGCCAGCAGTCGAGCGACTGCTGATCGATACCGTCGGGCCGGTTGAACGTGACGAATCCCTTCGTGGTGACTCCCTCGACATCATTCTTCGCCACGGGGCTGACCACAGGCCACTTTTTGAGACAGTCGCCCGTGCACGCGGACTTCATCGGCCAGGCCGAGTCCTTCTTGAAGCGGTAAACCGTCATGCCGCGCTTGTCGACGACGATGTCCCCGAGTTCCGGATCCTTACGGACCGAAAGTCCGGCGGCGTCGGCCTGCCCGCCACCGGTGGGAGCGTCCGCACCCGGTGCCGCTTTCTTTCCGTCCGGAGCCGCGGCGAACCACGTCCCCCCGACCCCCTGCCCGTTGGCGTCCCCGGGCTCGGTGTCCGCGGCATAGCGGTAGACCGGCCAGCCGCCGACCGTCAGCTGTTCGGTGCCGTCGTCCCGTGCGACCTTCCCGATCAGTGAGGCGTCGGTGCCCGCCGCGGCCGTGGCGTTGCGCGCGGGCACCACGGGCCAGGTCTTCGCACAGTCGCCCTCGCAATTCGAGGCCGGCGGGTCCGCGGTGTCCTTGTCGAAGCGGTAGAGCGTGAAGCCCTCACCGTCGGTCAGCACCTTGCCCAGCTCCTTGCTGTCCCACACCGCGAGCTGTCCGGCCTCCTTCGGGGCGGCGCTCGCACCGGTGCTCGCCCCGTACCCTCCGTCCGAGCCGTATCCGCTCTCGGCCTGCTGCTGCGCCGGCAGGGCGTTGCCCACGGCCTGACCGCCGGTGGAGGTGCCCTTCTCCTGACCGCACGCCGTCGTCAGTGCCACCAGGGCCAGCGCCGTCACCACGAGCGAGGCGTTCCGCCAGGTATTCATGTCGACTCCTGTTGTCCTGCTGCCGTTCGTGACGCGGGCCCACGTCTCTGTCGGCCCTAGGTACGGGCGACGGGTACCGGGACGTTCAACGGGGTGAAAAGAAGTTTCGCCGGGCGCAAACGTGAATCACCGAATGTCCCCACCATCAGGGGAATCGGCGCATACGTCCGCGTGTGCGGCCGCCGAGGGGAACATGCTCCCCGGCGTGTACGGATCACGCATATGGCGGACGACGGCCGCCACCCTGCTCCTGTTGCTCACCGTCCCGTTGCCCGCCGCGGCCGGTGACGACTGCGCTGTCGCCTCCATCGGTCAGGGCGACGGCGGCTCGTCCATCGCCGTGGCGGGCGAGGGGCGGTGCGGGGCGGTCATCGCCGAGCCCGAACCCCCGCCCGAGCCACCCCCGCCGCCACCGCCACCCACTCCGCCACCGCCACCCCCGCCTCCGCCACCGGCACCGGCACCGGCGCCTCCGCCGCCTCCACCGCCCGCCCCCGAGCCGCCCCGGCCGGAACCCGCGCCGGAACCGTCGCCGACGCGGACCAGCGCGCGCCCCACCCCGCCCGCCCCGTCGCCCGTGGCGCTCCCGTCCTACCGGAAGCCGCCCCGCAAGACGCCCAGGAGCGGACCGTCACTGGTCTCGCTCACTCTTCTGATCACCGCGCCCGCCGTCTTCGCCGTGGCCGTGCTGCGGCCCCGCTCCTCCCGCTGACCGACGAAGGGAACTCATGTCCGAATGGCTTGTACTCACGATCGCGATGGCGTCGGCCTGCGCCGTCGTCCTGACGATCGCGGTCCTCAGCAACCGCCGCATCGCCGAGGACGACGACCCGTCCGAGACCCCCGACGTCATCGAGTACATGACGATGATGATCGGCGTGGTGTACGCGATCGTGCTCGGCCTGGCCATCGCCGGCGTCTGGGAGGCGCGCGGCGCCGCCCAGGAATCCGTACGCCTGGAGGCCCAGGCACTGCACGAGGTGAGCGCACGGTCGGCCGTCTACCCGGCCGAGGTCCGCGACCGCATCCGCGCCGACGTCGACGCGTACGTGGCTCATGTGGTGGGCGACGAGTGGAGGTGGATGACGGATCACGGGAGCCTCACCGAGGAGGGCACGAGACTCCTGGACCGTGTACGCGCCGACGTCACGGAGTACGTACCACGCACGGACCACGAAGGGCAGGCGTACCAGCCGCTGGTGGACCAGGTGGCCGCGGTCGACGACGCACGGGGGGCGCGGGGACAGAACGCGGGCGCGACCATGCCGGGGGTGGTCTGGTTCGGCCTGATCACGGGGGCGGTGGTCACGGTAGGGCTGATCTTCACGCTGCAGATCCGCAGAACCTTCCGCGAACTGCTGCTGGCCGGCCTCTTCAGCGTGCTGATCGCCTTCCTGCTCTTCCTCATCTGGGACTTCGACGCGCCGTTCGGCCGCGGCATCTCGGCGACCACTGCCCCGTTCGTCGATCTCTTCCCGCACGCCGCGAAGGGTTAGGGCCGGCACCGGAACCGCCCGCCTCGTCCCCCGGCCGGTGAGCCGGGCGGGGGACAAGGTAGCCCCATTGGCCTGACCCCGATCGCGGGTGATATGTAGCACTTCTAGCGTTTCGGGCATCGAGGGGCATTTCTCATCGCTCGCGGAAATCCGTTCCGCGGCTGCCCCTCGGGACCCGGAGGATTCACCATGCGCGCGATACGTGTCGCACCCGCCGCCCTGCTGGGCGCCGCCGCCTGCCTACTGACTGCTTCCACCGCATCGGCTCTTGCGCCCACCGGCGGCACGTCCACCTCGTTCACGCCGACCATCACTCCGTCGACGGTCGCGCCGGGAGGCCAGGTGACCCTCGGCGCCGTGGGGTGCACCAGTGACGCGACCGCGTTCTCGGGCGTGTTCGACACCACCACCATCCCGAGGGGCCGTTCGGCCACGGCCACCGTCGACTGGGACGCCCGCCGGGGCGCGGTCTACGAGGTGACCTTCCGCTGCGGCACCACCACCCGGTCGGCGAATCTGACCATCACGAGTGCTGCCACCAGTTCCCCCTCGGCCTCCCCGACCACCGCCCCCACGACCAGTTCCACGGCCTCCCCCAGCGGGGTGCTGGGCGGTCTCGGCGGCAGCGTCGACACGATGGACCCCGCGGAGATCGCGGCCGGCTCCGCGCTCGTGGCGGCCGCCGCGGCCGGCTCGGTCTACTTCCTGCGCAAACGGCGTACCAGCCGTCAGCACTGAGAGCCGGCCGCCCCCTGCCGGCACGGCAGTCGCCCCGGGTCCTGATCCAGGACTCGGGGCGACGGGCGTATCGGGCCGGACGGGAAGTTCGACGCGTCAGATCGCCGCATTGCTCATCCGGCGACGGACGACGAATACGGCACCGCCGACCGCGGCGGCTGCGACGAGGCCGCCACCGACCTGCATCTCGACGGAGCTGGGGCCCATCGAGCCACCGAGGCCACCCTGAGCGCCCCGGGAGTGAAGCACGGTGAAGCGTGCCGTCGCGACCCGGTCCCCGTTCCCTCCGTCACCACCCTGGCCACCGCCACCGTTGCCGCCCTGGCCGCCGTTACCGCCCTGACCGCCGCCGCCGTTGCCTCCCTGACCGCCGTTACCACCCTGACCGCCGTTGCCGCCCTGGTTGCCCTGGTTGCCCTGGCCGCGGTCGCCGCCGTTGCCACCCTGGCCGCCGTCACCTCCGTTGCCGCCACCGAAGTTGTTGCCGCTGTCGTTGCAGCGCACGGACAGGCTGTACTGACCGGGCGTCGCGTCGTCCCTGATGTGCGCCGTCGCGTAGCCGACCCGGCCCGGCGAGAGGTTCACCGTCGGGAAGGCGTTCGACCACACCTTGCCGCCGGAACGGCCGCAGCCCTCCGCGCTGACCTGCATCGTGGCGCCCTGGTGGACCGCGGAAGGGTTGACGGTGACATTGGTCGGTACGTTGGTCGGGTTGCTGCCCGGGCCGCCGCCTGCGGCTGCCAGCGGTGCGGCGAGCCCGACGGCCGCGAACGCGGTCGCGGTCACCGCGAGAGTGCGTGAAGCACGCATCGTTGAACCTCCAGCGGGAAGCGCCCCGGAGTCCTGTCCTCCGGAATCATTCGACGAGAACGCGTCCCATGACGAACCCTCACCAGACCCGCCACTCGTCGCACTTCGGCACTGCTCCACCCTGGTGAGCCGACACGCCGTACGACGAGGCATGTATCTGACGGATCCGCAGGTCACGGACCGTCAGAACTTTTATCCGCTCATTACTCCGAAATGAAGTCGCGGTCGTCGGTGCCCGGTCGGCGGCCACCCGTTCGCTCCTCCCTGATCGCCGCCGCGCGGGCGCGCGCCTAGCGTGTGCGATGTCGCGACGAAGGGAGAACCATGGGCCGGGACCAGTGGGGCGCGGAGCGGAGAAGGCACACACCGTGGGGCGCCATCGCTCTGGTGATGCTCACCGGGCTCGCTCTGATGCGGAACGGCGTGGAGACGTCCCCCGGACCGCCGCAGCCCGCAGCCGCGGCCTCGGTCGCGGGCCCCCGGGACTCGGCGGTGTCCGCGCCGGCCGACAGCGAGCCGGTGCAGCCGCTCGCCTACGCCCCCGCCTCCCGCGTGCAGATCCCGTCGATCCAGGTCGACGCGCCCATCGTCGATGTGAACCTGGATCCGGCCGGGTGGATCGAGGCGCCCCCCGCCCAGGACCCGAATCTCGCCGGCTGGTACCAGAACGGCATCGCTCCCGGACAGCGCGGCACCGCGGTGGTGGTCGGCCACGTGGACAACCTGTCGGGTCCGGCGGTCTTCTACGGGCTGGGATCCCTGACGAAGGGCCAGCAGATCGAGGTGTCCCGGTTCGACGGCCGGACCGCCGTGTTCGAGATCTACGGCGTCGAGGTCTTCTCCAAGAACGACTTCCCCGGCCCCCTGGTGTACGGCGACACCGGCCACGCCGAACTGCGGGTCATCACCTGCGGCGGGGGCTACACGAAGGCCGGCGGATACGACGGGAACGTCGTGGTCTTCGCCCGGCTGGTCGAGACCCGCTGAACCGTGCGGGAGCCCGGACCGCCGTCAGCTGCGGTGCGGGACGGTCGGGCGGTAACCCCTCTCGATGAGCGCGGGCAGATACCGGCGCAGCGCTGCCACGCTCTGGGACCGGTCACCGCCCGCGTCGTGCGACAGCACCACGACACCGGGCGCCGCACCCTTCTTCACCCGGCGGACGATGGTGTCGGTACCCGGCGTGGTCCAGTCCAGGGTGTCGACGGTCCAGGCCATCGGCTCCATCCCCATCGCGGCGCCGATCTCGAAGGAGTTGCGGTTCCAGGCGCCGTAAGGAGCCCTGTACCAGAGCGGCGGGGCGCCCAGCGTCTTCTCGATCACCTCACTGGTGCTGCCCAGTTCGTCGCGGATCCCGGCCCGGGAGAGCTTGGGGATCAGCGGATGCGACCAGGAGTGGTTGCCGACCACGTGCCCGTCGTCCGCCATCTCGCGGAGCAGGTCGGCGTTGTCCGCCGCCATCCCGCCGCAGACGAAGAACATCGCGCGGACGTCGTACGTCCGCAGCGTGGCCAGGATGCCGGGGGTGTACCGCGGGTCGGGGCCGTCGTCGAAGCTGAGCACCATCGCGTCGCGGCCCAGCTCCGGCAGCTCCTCGAAGGGGCGGGTACGGACCGGCGGCGTGGCGGGCCGGAAGCGGGGCGGGGCGGTCGACGTCATCGGGCGCAGCCGGTAGGTGCCGGGGCCCGCCTGGGCTCTCGCCGGGGGCCCCGAGGCCGGCGCCGGTGGCTCGCCGCCGGGCCGCACCGGCGTGCCGGCCGGGTCCGCGGCGACCAGGTGCACCGTGGTGGCGGCCCCCAAGGCCAGGGCGAGACGCAGCAGGCTACGGCGGTCCGAAGAAATCTGATCATGCTTCATGACCAACTGCTCGCACAAACTTCCGTCCGCGTCGGCTCTCGACACCTGGGATGCGCCGATTTGCACCCGATGGAACGAGTCTCAGGGGTGGCCCGCGTGGCCGGGGCCCGGTGGCGGGGAGGCTGCCGGGGTCGCGCCGGACGGGAACGGCTACTCTCGGGGCCGTGACTGACCAGCAACGCCACCGGTTCGAGCGCGGCACCGACGGCCCCAAGGTGATCGTCGCGGGCATCGACGGCTCGGAGTCCTCGATGCGGGCCGCGGCGTACGCCGCAGGGCTCGCCCGCCGGCAGGGGGCGATGCTCGCACTCGTCTACGTCCAGCCCGTGATGTCGGCCGGCGTCGCCCTGGGAGCCCCGGTCGCCGACACGACCGGGGAGGTCGCCGAGGGGCTGGTCAGCGAGATCCGGGAGGCGACCGAGCGGCTCAAGGACATATGGAACGTCCGCTGGGAGTTCCACACCTTCCACGGTGATCCGTACAACGGGCTCGTGACGGCCGCCGACGAGCTGAAGGCGGATGCCGTGGTGGTGGGGGCGTCGGAGTCGGCCGGGCACCGCTTCATCGGCTCGGTGGCGGTGCGCCTCGTCAAGGCGGGGCGCTGGCCCGTCACCGTGGTCCCGTAGGCCGGGGCGCCGGCCCGTCACCCTGGTCCTGTAGGCCGGGGCTCCGGCCCGTCACCGGGGCCCCGTGGTCAGGGCGCGCCGTTGTCCGTCACCTGCCGCAGTTGTCCGTCACCTGCCGGACACCAGGCCGTCCTGGGCGGCACCGCGGCTGAGCACGACCCCGCTGATGCGGTCCCGGATCTCGCTCAGCCGGGCGTCACCGCCGGAGGCCGCTGAGCCGAGGCCGACGACGCGCCCCGCTTCCGCGTCGAACCACTGCGGGAGGAACTCGGCCTTCTTCACCGTCCAGCGCTGCCCGGGTCTCGCGGGCGGCGCGAAGGTGAAGCGGCCCATCGAACTCTCGCCCGCGCGCGGGTCGTGGACCCCGTCGTGGTTGACCATGGATCCGGCGATCTGGTTGCCCATGCCGTAGACGATCCAGGTGCCGCCGACCTTCTCGTACGCCTGGGGAACGTGGGCGTGCGTTCCGATGATCAAGTCGATGTCGGGGCGTTCGCCCGTGCCGGACGCGGTGAGCTCCCGGCCGAGCCCGAGCTGCACCTCGTCGGGGGCGTCCTGCCATTCGGTGCCCCAGTGCAGGGAGACGACGACCACGTCGGCACCTGCCTTGCGGGCGGCCCTTGCGTCCGCGACGATCCGGTCCTTGTCGATCAGATTGACCGCCCAGGGCTGCCCGGCGGGCAGTGGCAGGTCGTTCGTGCCGTAGGTGTAGGCGAGGTGGGCGACCTTGGCCGCGTCCTTGCCCTTGCCCGCCCTGAGCAGGGTGGGCCGCGACGCCTCCTCGGCGGAACGGGCGGACCCTGCGTGCGCGACGCCTGCCCGGTCCAGTGCGTCGAGCGTCCGCCCGATGCCCTGTGCGCCGTCGTCCAGGGTGTGGTTGGAGGCCGTGGAGCAGGAGTCGAAGCCGGTGGCGCGCAGGGCTGTCGCGACCTCGGGAGGCGACTTGAAGGTCGGGTACCCCGTGTACGGGCCGCCCTGCTGCCCGTACACCGTCTCCATGTGGCAGATGGCCAGGTCCGCGCCGGACACCGCCGGTGCCGCGCCCTTGAGCATCGGGCGGAAGTCGTAACCCCTGCCGCCCGCGTCCGCCGCCGCGCGGTCGATGATCGTCGAGTGCGGCAGGATGTCACCCGACGCCAGCAGGGTGAAGGTGCGCCCGTCGTGGGCCGCCGCTCCCGCCCCGTTCGCTCCCCGCTCCGCGGAGAGGTGCCTCCCGGCGAACCCGGGCGTGGACTCCTGTCCGGTGCAGGCGGTTGCGGTGGCGAGCAGCCCGGCGACGGCGATCGCCGTGCCCTGTCGGATGCGCTTCGTCATCGGCACGACTCCCAGGTCGAATGATTTCGGCCATCCGAATACACATATATTCATACTGGTGAGTCAAGGACAAAGGCCATCAAGTACCTGAATCGGCCGTATCGGTGCCGGCTGACCGTTCACCGCACCACTCGCCGCTCCGTGCGACCGCTCGGCGCACATCTCGGTGCACCGCCTGTTCCCCCGGGCCCCGATGCGTTCGTATACGCCAGGCGGAGCGAGGCGTCAGGGGCCTCTTCGGGAAAGGACGTTCACGATGACCACCACGACGACCGATGAGCGGGCCCTCGCGGAGCTCCAGCGGGAACACGGACCCGCGCTGTTCCACTTCCTGCTGGGCCTGACGTTCGGCGACCGGCAGCGCGCGGAGGACCTTCTGCAGGAGACGCTGGTACGCGCCTGGCTGCACCCGGAGGCGTTCGACGCGCCGTACGAGTCGATGCGGCCCTGGCTCTTCACCGTCGCCCGGCGACTCGCCATCGACGCCCGCAGGTCCCGCCAGGCGCGTCCGGCGGAGGTCAGCGACATGGTCCTGGAGAGCTCCCCGGCGCAGGAGGACACCGCGGACTCGGCGGTCCACGCCCTCGACGTGCGCGAGGCCGTCAGGACGCTCAGCCCCGAGCACCGGGCGGTGCTCGTGCAGATCTACTTCCGCGGGCTCAGTGTCGGCGAGACCGCGCAGGTGCTCGGCATACCCCCGGGTACCGTCAAGTCCCGTTCCTACTACGCACTGCGGCTGCTCTCACGCAGCCTTCCCGGCTATTCCAGCAGGTCTTCCACGCTGAGCAGCGCCAGCAGGGAGACCGTGTCCGCGACCTCCACGTAGGCCGCGGCGCAGGTCTCGCACCGCTGGAGGTGCCCGGCGACGAGAACGCTCTCGTCGGCGGCCAGGGCGTCCAGGACGTAGGCGCCCAGCAGCTGCCGCACATGCGCGTCGCCCCCGCGCTCGACACTCATCGCACCTCGAATCTCCCGACGGATCCTGCTCTTCTGGCCACGCGGGGCGCGTGCCCCCGGTTCAATGCTGCGTGGAGCCCGGTGCCGAGTCGAACGAAAGAGGCGAGACGGGATGCGTCCCGAAGATCAAGACGGAACCGGCGGGGGCGGCCTGCTGGTCCCGATGGCCTGGATGTACTCCGAGTACATCGCCGACGAGGTGCTGGCGACCGGCGACCTGATGGAGCCGACGACCCTGGAGTACCGCGCGGGGCGTGACGCGCTCGCGCTGACGATCTTCCTGTCCGACGGGGCGGTGGCCGAGGAGCTGCCGGCCGCCCGGATGGACGAGTTGCGGCTGCTCACGGCGTACGGGGCCGCGTGGAGGCGGTGGGTCTGCGCACGGCTGGACGCGCTGGAGCGGGCGACCGTCCCGGCGGGGCAGGACGATCCCGACCTCGTACTGGCCCGGGCGGCCTGGCGGTGGCTGGAGGAGACCGAGCTGCTGGCGGCGGATCTCGACGCGATCGGCCCGCAGCCGTGGGAGCCGGTGGGCGACGCGGAGGAGGGCGAGGCACAGGTGTGGACACCCGCGTGGCAGCTGGGACTGCCGCTCGGGCATCTGGCGGTCCACCTCTACTGATCCGGCCGGCAGCACAGAGCCTGCCGCGCCGAACCGGCAGGGCAGGCAGGCCCCGAGCGGCGGTAACCGGCCGCGCGTCACGAACCGTGCACGCCCGCGCGGTACTTGGGCAGTCGCACGGTGATCTTCATGCCCGCTCCGAGGCCCGTCTCGATGACCAGCCCGTAGTCGTCGCCGTACACCTGGCGCAGCCGCTCGTCCACATTGAGCAGGCCGATGCCCGTCGAGGCGCCGCCCTCACCGCGCAGGACCTGCCGCAGGCGCTCGGGGTCCATCCCCGTCCCGTCGTCCTCGATGACCACCTCGGCCTCGGCGCCCGCGTCGAGGGCGCTGATCGTGATGCGGATCGGGGCGTCCTCCGGGCGTTCGCCGCCGAGTGGCCTGGGCAGCATGACGGCACCCTCCAGACCGTGCTTGACGGCGTTCTCGACCAGGGGCTGGAGGCAGAGGAACGGCAGGGCCACGGGCAGCACCTCCGGGGCCACCTGGAGCCTCACGGAGAGCCGCTCCCCGAAACGGGCCCGCACCAGGGCCAGGTACTGGTCGATGGAGTGCAGCTCGTCGGCGAGGGTGGTGAACTCGCCGTGCCGGCGGAACGAGTAGCGGATGAAGTCGGCGAACTCCAGCAGCAGTTCCCGTGCGCGCTCGGGGTCCGTCCGGACGAACGACGCGATGGCGGCCAGGGAGTTGAAGATGAAGTGCGGGGAGATCTGGGCCCGCAGGGCCTTGATCTCGGCCTCGATCAGCTGCGTCCGGGAGCGGTCGAGCTCCGCGAGTTCGAGCTGTACGCAGACCCAGCGGGCCACCTCCCCCGCTGCCCTCGCCAGCACCGCCGATTCGCGGGGCGCGTAGGCGACGAGCGTCCCGAGCACCCGGTGGTCGACCGTCAGCGGTACGGCCACGGCCCAGCGCAGCGGACAGTCGAGGTCGCCGCAGTCGCTGTGGAAGGCGGTGTCCCTCCCGCTGGCCAGGAGCCCCTGGACATGGTGCATCACGTCCTTGCCGTGGTGCTCCCCCTCGCCGTCCCAGACCAGCACCCGGTCGCGGTCGGTGAGGCACAGGGCGTCGGTGCCGAGCAGCGAGCGCAGGCCGCGTGCCGCTCTGCGCGCGCTCTCCTCGGTGAGTCCGGCGCGCAGCGGGGGCGCGGCGAGCGAGGCCGTGTGCAGGGTCTCGAACGTGGCGTGCTCGACGGGCGTGCCGACATCGCTGGTGCGCACGGGGCGGGCGGTACGCCCCAGGAGGAAGCCCGTGCCGAACAGCAGCAGGGCGAGTACGGCGATGGCGGCGAGCCCGGCCCCGGTCATCGTCCCCGCCCCGAGGTCAGCGCTTCCGGCAGATGGAAGCGGGTCATGGCCGCGTTGGTGCCCTGCGGGATCCGTCCCGGTGTGGCCAGGGAGACGAGGATCATCGCGAGGAAGCCGACGGGCACGGACCAGACGGCGGGCCAGGCCAGCAAGGCGTGCGGCCAGCCCGGCGGGCGCACCGCGCCGCTGACGGTGATGGCGACGGAGAGCAGTGCGGAGCCGCCCCCGAGCAGCAGCCCGGCGATCGCGCCCGGGGGTGTGAGCCGCCGCCACCAAATGCCGAGGACGAGCAGGGGGCAGAAGGACGACGCGGACACGGCGAAGGCCATCCCCACCGCGTCGGCCACCGGCACCCGGCTGACCACCAGCGAGCCGGCCAGCGGCACCGCCATGGCGAGGAGCGTGGCCAGCCGGAAGTGGCGCACGCCTCGCGAGGGCAGGACGTCCTGGGTGATCACCCCGGCGACGGCCATGGTGAGCCCGGACGCCGTCGAGAGGAACGCCGCGAACGCGCCGCCCGCCAGCAGCGCGCCCAGCAGGTCGCCGCCGAGGCCGCCGATCACCCGGGCCGGCAGCAGCAGTACGGCGGCGTCGGCCTCGCCGCCGTGGATGAGCTCGGGTGCGTACAGCCGGCCGAGGGCCCCGTACACCGGGGGCAGGAGGTAGAACAGGCCGATCAGGGCGAGGACGGCCACCGTGGTCCGGCGGGCGTCGCGGCCGTTGGGGCTGGTGTAGAAGCGGACCACGACGTGCGGCAGGCCCATCGTCCCGAGGAAGGTCGCCACGATGAGTCCGTACGTCGCGTAGAGCGGATGGTCGGCGCGGAACACGGAGACCTGCTCGTCGAAGCTGACGCGCGGGCTGCCGTCCCCCTGCCAGGCCAGCACCAGGAAGATCGCCGGCACCAGCAGCGCGGTGAGTTTCAGCCAGTACTGGAAGACCTGCACGAAGGTGATCGAGCGCATGCCGCCCGCAGCGACGGCCACCACCACGACGGAGGCGACGAGCACGTCACCGAGCCAGCCCGGCGCACCGGTGAGGATCTTGAGCGTGAGGCCGGCCCCCTGGAGCTGCGGCACGAGGTACACCCAGCCGGCCCCGACGACGAACACACTGACCAGACGGCGCACCTGACGTGATTCGAGGCGACCTTCGGCGAAGTCCGGAAGGGTGTACGCCCCCGAGCGGCGCAGCGGGGCCGCCACGAAGACCAGCAGCACCAGATAACCGGCGGTGTAGCCGACCGGGTACCAGAGCATGTCGGGGCCGTGCACCAGGACGAGCCCCGCGATGCCGAGGAAGGACGCCGCGGAGAGGTACTCGCCGCTGATCGCCGCGGCGTTGAGTCGCGGCCGTACGGTGCGGGAGGCGACGTAGAAATCGGAGGTGGTACGGGATATCCGCAGGCCGAACCCTCCGACGAGCACGGTGGCGAGGACGACGAGGGCGACCGCCGCCACCGCTGCCGGGTGGCCGGAGAGGCTCACGGTGCGGGACGGCCTTCCACGAGCCGGGCGAAGTCACGTTCGTTCCGCTCCGCACGGCGCACGTACCACCAGGCGGCGAGCGTGAGCGGCGGGTAGGTGGCGAAGCCGAGCACGGACCAGACGACGGCGTCGCTGTGCAGGGCCTCGAAGACGAGCGGCAGGGTTCCGGCGACGAGTGCGAGCACGGCGAAGGTCGTGAGCCCGGCGCGGAGCTGGCTGCGCATCAGTGAGCGCACATAGGCGCCGCCGAGCGCGGTCTGCTCGTCGATCTCCGACTGGGCGCGGTAGCGGGGCAGCGGACGTACGCGCCGGGGCTCGCCCATGACCACTTCGCGCCGGGGCGTGCTCTCTGCGGACATGGGGCCGGAGTTTAGGCGGCGCGGGGGGCGGCTGGGAAGGGGTTGCCGACGGTAGGGCCAGGTCAGCGGCCGGTCTGCCTCATCAGGAGATCGCGCAGGGCCCGCGTGTGGCGACGGCTGACGGCCAGCTCGGCCTCTCCGATGCGGACGCTCATGCTGCCGGCGTCGAGCCGGAGTTCGTCGATCCGGTTGAGCGCGACGAGATGGCGGCGGTGGATGCGTACGAACCCCCGGGAGCGCCAGCGCTCCTCCAGGGTGGTCAGCGGTATCCGGACGAGATGGCTGCCGGTCGCCGTGTGCAGCCGGGCGTAGTCGCCCTGCGCTTCGGCGTAGGCGATGTCCTCGACGGGCACGAAGCGGATCACGCCGCCCAGCTCGACGGCGATCTGGTCGGCGGCGGCGTCGGTGACGGACGCGGAGCGTTCGCCGACCTGCTCCGCGACGCGGCGTACGGCTTCCGCGAGGCGCTCGCGGCGGACCGGCTTGAGGACGTAGTCGACGGCCTTCAGGTCGAAGGCGTGGACGGCGAAGCCCTCGTGGGCGGTGACGAAGACGATGAGCGGGGGTGCGGCGAAGCCGGCCAGGAGCTGGGCGACGTCGAGTCCGGTCAGGCCCGCCATGTGGATGTCCAGGAACACGACGTCGATCGCGGAGGGGTCGTCGGGCCCGGCGTCGACGGCACCGCCTATGCGGCGCAGTGCCTCGGTGGCTCCCGTGGCCCCCTCGGCGCTGCGGATACGGGGATCGGCGCGCAGCAGGTAGAGGAGTTCCTCCAGGGCGGGTTCTTCGTCGTCGACGGCGAGTACGCGCAGCATGAGGCCGGAGTTTAACCCCGCCCCTCCGGTTGGGCCGATGGGCATCGTTCGGAGGCCACTCGGCTCCATCCTGGTCCGCGATGCCGCGCTCGCCGCCCCGGGTGAGCACTCGACGGCTCCCTCACGTATCTCAGGACATGCTCGCCACCGAACCGCACCGCGACGCCGGAGCCTACGCGCTCGGGGTGCTCGGGGCCGCCGACACCTCTCGTTTCGAGCTGCATCTCGTGGAGTGCTCCGCGTGCGTGGTCCAGGTGCGCGAGTTCGGCGGGGTGGTGCGGCATCTGTCGGCGTACGCGCGCGAGCTGCGGCCCGGGTCGCCTCCGCCGTCGGTGCGACGACGGAGGTGACCCGCGCCGCTACTTCAGCAGGCGGGAGAGCCGGCGGTCGGCCAGCGGCTTGCCTCCCGTCTGGCAGGTGGGGCAGTACTGGAGCGAGGAATCGCTGAACGACACCTCCAGGACCGTTTCCCCGCACACGGGACAGGGCTGCCCGGTGCGGCCGTGGACGCGCATGCTGGTCTTCTTCTCGGCCTTGAGCTGGCCGGCGGCGACGCCCCGGGAACGTTCGACCGCGTCCTTGAGCGTGGTGCGCATCGCGTTGTAGAGATGGGTGATGTCGTCGTCGCCGAGGCTGGTGGTCAGCTTGAACGGGGACATCTTCGCGACGTGCAGGATCTCGTCGCTGTAGGCGTTACCGATGCCCGCGATCAGCGACTGGTCGCGCAGCGCTCCCTTGACCTGCCGTCGTACTCCGCCGAGCAGCGTCGCGAAGGCGTCCCGGTCGAAGGAATCGGCGAGCGGATCGGGCCCGAGGCGGGCCACCCCGGGCACGTCCGCGGGGTCGTGCACCAGGTGCACGGCGAGGCGCTTGGTGGTGCCCATCTCGGTCAGGTCGAAGCCGTCGCCGCCGGTGAGGACCGTACGCAGGGCGAGCGGTCCTTTGCCCGGCCGTGGCGGGGTCGCTGGAAAGCTGTCCTTCCACTGCAACCAGCCGGCCCTCGCGAGGTGGATGAGGAGGTGGAGTTCCCCGGCCGTGATGTCGAGGAACTTCCCGTGCCTGCCCACGGCGGAGACGGCGCTTCCCGCCAGGTCCGTGAGCGGCGGGTCGTACGTCTTCAGGACGCTGATGGCGAGCGGGAGGACCTGGGCGATCTCCTTGCCGACCAGGTGGTCGTCGAGGAAGTCCCGCAGGGCTTCGACTTCCGGCAGTTCGGGCATGCCTCCAGCCTGCCGCACCGGCTCCGCTCATGCCTGCGGGGCGCACCCCGGCCGGAGGGACGGAGGCCGCAGTCCGTAGACCCGCTGCGCGGTGCCGGCGAAGACGGACCGCTGCTCGTCCTCCCCGAGCCGGCCGGTCAGCTCACGTGCGACGTCCAGGACCTCTGCGTACCCGGCCGCGAGCCGGCACACCGGCCAGTCGGAGCCGAACATCAGCCGGCCGGCGCCGAAGGCCTCGATCACGGTGTCCGCGTACGGGCGCAGGGCCTCGACCGTCCAGGAGCGTGGGTCGGCCTCCGTGACCAGACCCGAGAGCTTGCACACGGTGTTGGGCAGCGCGGCGAGGGCCCGCAGCCCGTCGGCCCAGGGCCGGGTGGTCCCGAGCGCCACCGGCGGCTTTCCCGCGTGATCGAGTACGAAGGTGAGCCCCGGCAGCAGTTCGGCGGCACGGGTGGCCGCGGGCAGTTGGTGCGGCCGGACGATCAGGTCGTAGACGAGGCCGGCGGCGGCGACGGCACGGAGCCCGCGCAGCACGTCCGGACGCAGGAGCCACTCCGGATCGGTTTCGCCCTGGACCTGATGACGGATGCCGACGAGCCGGTCGCCGCCGGGCAGGGAACGGAGCGCGGCGAGGGTGCCCGCGACGTCCGGTGCCGTGAGGTCGGTCCAGCCGACGACTCCGGCGACGAGGTCGCTGCCGTGGGCCAGTGCGAGGAATTCGGGCGTCTCCTCGGCGACGGTGACGGTCTGGACCAGGACGGTGGCGCCGACCCCCGCCGTGCGGGCCTCGGGTGCGAGGTCGTCGAGGGTGAAGGTGCGGCGGATGGGGGCGAGTTCCTCGCCGGTGATCCAGTCCTGGTCGCGTACGTCGAGGTCCCACACATGGTGGTGGGCGTCGATGACGAGCGGCTGCGGATGCATGTCACAGGAGCCCTTCGGTCCGCAGGTCGTCCCAGAGCGCCTCGGGTACAGGGGTGCGCAGCTGGGCGGCGGCGTCCCGCACCTCGTCCGGCGAGCGGGTTCCGACGAGGACCCCGGCGACCGCGGGGTGGCGCAGCGGGTAGTGCAGGGCGGCGGCACGCAGAGGGACGCCGTGCGCCTCGGCGACGGCCCGCATGCGCAGGGCGCGGTCGAGGAGGGGCGCGGGAGCCGCCGCGTAGTCGTAGGTCGCGCCGGGGCGGGGGTCCGCGAGCAGCCCGGAGTTGAAGACTCCCCCGACCACCACGCTGCGGCCCCGGGCAGCGGCCTCCGGCAGCAGTGTGTCGAGGGCGCTGCGGTCCAGGAGGGTGTAGCGGCCGGCGCAGAGGACGGCGTCGGCATCGGTCTCGCGCAGGAAGCGGGTGAGCATGGCGGTCTGGTTCATGCCGGCGCCGATGGCTCCGACCATGCCTTCCGCGCGCAGTCGCTCCAGCGCGGGATAGCCCTCGCGGAATGCCGCTTCGCCGTGCTCGTCGGGATCGTGCAGGTAGACGACGTCGACGCGGTCGAGGCCGAGGCGCAGGAGGCTCTCCTCGATGCTGCGCCGGATGCCGTCGGCGCTGAAGTCCCAGCGCCGGCGGTGGGTGTGCGGCACGGCGAAACCGTCGGACAGTCCGTGCAGGCCCGCGCTCTCGTCGGCGGTCAGCGGATCGAGCAGGCGTCCTGCCTTCGTGGACACCGCGTACGAGTCCCTGGGGCGATGGCGCAGCGCCTCGCCGAGGCGGCGCTCGGAGAGGCCCAGCCCGTAGTGGGGGGCGGTGTCGAAGTAGCGGACGCCCTCGTCCCACGCCGCGTCGACAGCGGCGGCGGCCTGGGCGGGATCGACCTCGCGGAAGAGATTGCCGATGGCCGCGGCCCCGAAGGAGAGCTCGCTGATCTCGACCGCGCTGTGTCCCAGCCTGCTGCGCCTCATGCCCTGCCGCCCCCGCCGATGGTCCCTGACGACCCGTTGTGGTCCGTACAGGGACTATTCATCGGATCAATCGGGCGCGTCAACACTCCCTGCGGGATTGCCTGTCATGCGGGGGCGGGCACGGTGGGTACGAGAGCGTGCAGGTCGCGGAGTTCTTCGCGCATCGCGGCGGCCAGCCGGTCGAGATCGGGCAGGGCCTTGCCGTCGGCGACCAGTCCGACCTGTACCCGCCCGCCGTAGGTGGAGAGGGCCACGGCAAGGGACTGCCCACGGGCCAGCGGCGCCATGGGGTAGACGGCGCGCAGGGGGCAGCCGCCGAGCGAGAGCGCCGAGCGGGGCAGGGGCACGCTGGTGACCAGGATGTCGAAGAGCATCCGCGCCGCGTTCCCTGCCAGCGGCGCCCCGAACCGGTGCGCCAGGGCGGGCAGCTGGTCCGCGAGCACGGCGACGGCTCCGGCGCCGCGCATCGGGCCGGCCGCCTTGTTGCGGTCCATGCCCGTACGCACCAGGCGCAGCCGTTCCCGGGCGTCGGGTTCGCCGACGGGGAGCCCGAGGAGGTAGGCGGAGAGCTTGTTGCCGGTGGCCGCGCCGCCGGGCCTGCGCCGGGAGACGGGTACCAGGGCGCGCGGGTCGGAGCCGGGAAGCCGCTCGCCGCGTTCGAGCATCCAGCGGCGCAGCGCACCGGCGACCACCCCGAGCAGGACGTCGTTGGACGTGCCGCCCTCCGCGCGCCGGACCCGCTGCACCGTCTCGGCGTCGAGTTCGGCGGTGGCCAGCCGGCGCGTCCCGCTGGAGCGGGCGGACAGGGGGGTCGAGGCGCGCAGGTCGAGGCGGCTCGCGCGTACGACGGAAGCGCCGACGCCCAACGCCCGGCCGACGTCACCGAGCCGGTCGAGTGCCATGCCCGCCGCTTCGTACGGCCCGGGGAGCCAGGAGCGCGGCGGCACGGGCGTGCGCCGGCGCACCGCACCCCGTCCGGCACCCGCGGAGGCGATCTGGTCGAAGATGCCGGCGCCGATTGCGACGGCCCGCATCCCGTCGGCAAGCGCGTGGTGCAGCTTCACGAGTACGGCGAACGGGCCGTCCGGCGTGCTGTCGAGGAGGTACATCTGCCAGGGCGGCAGGCCGCGCCCGAGCGGCTGCTCCATGAGTTCACCGGCGAGCCTGCTCGCCTCCGCCATGAAGTCGCCCTCGGCGAGGACCACCCTCCTGACGTGCCGGTGCACGTCGAAGTCCTTGTCGGTGAACCACGCCGCGCCACCCACGGGCAGCAGGACGTCGCGCACCCGCATCCGCAGCCGGGGAATGGCGGCGGCACGCGCGCCCAGCAGGTCGAGCAGGTCACGCGAGGTCACGCCGGGCACCCGCTCGAAGACGGCGAGGGCGCCGAGGTGCATCGGATGGGCCTCGGATTCGAGGTGCCAGAAAGCCAGATCAAGAGGTGCCAGAAGCTCGGTACTCAACGGGGCCTCGCGTCATCGACAGCGGAACGGCGGGGATCGCAGTCAATCCCGCGACGTCAGTTACGGTCAAGCATGGACATGTTACGTACTGTTACAGTCTCGCGGCGTCCCGGAAGTGTCGCTACCGGTGGTCCTGGATGAGGAACTCGCACCACACGCACTTGCCGTTCCCCCGGGACTCCACTCCCCATACGTCGGCCAGCCGGTCGACGAGCATGAGGCCCCGGCCGGAAACCCCTGACTCCCCCGCCTCCCTGCGGCGCGGCAGCGCGCTGGAGCGGTCCTCGACGTCGACCCGCAGACGGCGCTCGGGGCCGGTGAGCACGCGGATGGTGACGATGGCGCCTCCGTCGGTGTGCATCAGCGCGTTGGTGATCAGTTCGTCGGCCGCGAGCTCCACCTCGTCCGCCCGCTCCTTGGCTCCCCAGGCGCGCACGGCCGCCCGGATCATGTGCCGGGCGGAGGTCAGCGCTTCCGGGTCGTTCTGCGCGACGTGCTGCTGGAGCCGGCCGCCCGGATGGGGGGCGTGGGCGGCGTTGCGGCGCAGGAGCAGCACCGCCATGTCGTCCTCGCCACCGCGCTCGTCGACGACCTCGCACAGCCGGTCGGCCAGCTTCTGCAGGTCCTCGGGCCCCTCCCGCACGGTCGAGGCCAGCAGCCGCATTCCGTCGTCGAGGTCGGTGCCCGGCAGCTCCACCATGCCGTCCGTGTAGAGGATCAGCGTCTGGCCCGGATCCAGGTCGACGGTGCTGACCGGGTATTCGAGCTGCCCGAACTCCGCCGACAGGCCCAGGGGCAGGCCGCCGTCGACGGGCAGTCTGCGGCAGCCGCCGTCGACGTCACGCAGGGCCGGGTCGACATGACCCGCACGGACCAGCTGGACCACTCCGGTCGTCAGGTCGGCCTCGGCGTAGGTGCAGGTCGCGAAGCGGTCCGTGTCGAGTTCGTGCAGGAAGACGGAGGCCCGCGCCATGACCGTGGCGGGGCTGTGCCCCTCGGCCGCGTAGGCGCGCAGCACGATCCTGAGCTGCCCCATGACGGCCGCCGCGTGCGTGTCGTGGCCCTGCACGTCACCGATGACGGCCCCGACCCTCCCGCCGGGGAGCGCGATGATGTCGTACCAGTCACCACCGATGTCACGTCCGAGCCGGGCCGAGCGGTAGCGCACGGCCACCTGCGCCCCGGGCACCTCGGGAATCCGGCGGGGCAGCATCGCCTGCTGGAGCCCCTCGGCGAGATCGTGCTCCTGCTCGTAGAGCATGGCCCTCTGGAGGCTCTGCGCGATCGAGCTGCCGAGGGCGACGAGCAGGTTGCGTTCGTCGCTGGTGAAGCCCGCCTTGTTGCCGTAGAGGAGCCCGAGCGCACCGATCGGGCGGGCCTGGGCGATGAGGGGCATGTAGGCGGCGGCGGTGATACCGAGGTGGCTGATGTGAGGCCACAGGATCGGGTACGAACGCGCGAAGTCCTCCGCGCTCTCGATGAAGCGGGGAGCGAGGGTGCGGATGACCTCACTCATCGGATAGGGCTCGTCGATCCGGGTGTACCGGGTGCCCTGCACGTACGCGCCTTCGGGCCCGTCGGCCACCAGATGGATGCGGCCCGATTCCAGCAGGCCCATGACGAGGCTGGTGGCGCCGAGGTGGGCCAGACCTCGCGAGCTCTTCAGCACGTCGGTGACGTCCTTCACCGTCCGCGCGTGGGCCAGCGCGGCCGTGGTGCCCTCGACCAGGCTGGTGCGGCGCCGCCGCTCCTCGTCGACGGTCCGCCGGGCGGTGGATTCGGCCAGCTCCTGGGTGGCGTCGCGGATGATCCCGATGATGCGGCGGGGCCGGCCGTTGTCGTCGCGCCGGATGCACCCCTGGGTGTGGGTCCAGCACAGACTGCCGTCCCGCTGCCTCCTGCGGAAGTACGCGCCGTAGTTGTCGTGCCCGCTCTCGAGCGCCCGCCTGACCATGTTGTCGAGCCGCGCGCCCTCGTCGGCGGGTACGCGCGGGGCAAGGGCTTCGGGGCTGCCGTCGTACTCGTCGCGACGCAGGTCGAACACTTCGAGCGCGGGCTCGTCCATGTACATGAGGCCGCTGTCCAGATCCCAGTCGAAGCTGCCCATTCGGTTCAGGGCGAGGCTGAGGTCCGGGTGGGCGGGCCAATCGTCCGGGAGTGACAGGGCACCCGCTACCCGATCATCCATGTGCGCCACTCTGCCATTATTTGTCCGATTCCTCGACCGAGAAGCCAGCCTTGAACGCGTTCAAGACTGGCTCTATGCTCAGCGCCAGAAGAGTTGAACATGTTCAATTCGAGTCGCTCCGCGCGTCTCGGAACGGGGGTGGGGACGATGTCCGTACTGGTCGGGCTGATCGTGACGCTGGGCATGCTGGTGATCGTCCCGCTGGGCCTCGGGCTCTTCGGCGATCCCGCCCTCGACCGGATACGCCGCCTCTGGCCGGTGTTCGCCGTGCCCGGGGCCCTGTCCCTGTGGCTGCCGCGGGGAGACGCCGCGACGGCGGCGGCCCTCTGTTACGCCCTGGGAGCGCTGCTCCTCGCCGCCCACGCACCCCGGCGCCTCGCGCGCACGCGCAGTGTGCGCCCCGGGGAGACCGCCCTGCTCACGGCGCTGGTCACCCCCTCGGTCGCCGCCCTCGCGCTGGTGGCCGAGCGCTCGGGCCACGAGCTCTTCGGATTCGGGCTCGGCATCCTGGCGCTGACCGTGCCGCACTTCCACTTCGCCGGCTTCGCCGCCGCACTCGTCGCCGGGCTCGTCTGCAATTCTGATGACAGCCCGGCCGGCCGGTTCGCCGCCCTCAGCGTTCCGCTCGGCACCCTTCTCGTCCTCGTCGGCTACTTCGTCGGGGACCGGGCCGAGCTCGCCGGAGCCATCGTCCTCACCGCGGGCATGTGGACAGTCGCCCTCCTGACCTGGCGCTCCGTCCACCTCCCCGGCCGCGACCGCGCCACCAGGGTCCTGCTCGCCTCGTCGTCCGCGGTACTCGTGGCCACCATGGTGCTCGCCCTCAGCTGGGCGCTCGGCGAGGCGACCGGACTGCCCCACCCCAGCCTGACCTGGATGGCCGCCACACACGGGCTCGGCAACGCGCTGGGCTTCGCGCTCTGCGCGCTGCTCGCCTGGCATCGGCTCCAGAAGCTCACCACCTCTCCCGAAGGAAGGACCACATGAGCCACCTGACGTACCCCGAGGTCGGCGCCACCCGGCTGGGGCCGCTCCCGGACGGCTACAACCATCTGCACCACCGTGCGGCGATCGGCAGCGGCCGGGCAGGTTTCGAGGCCGCCGGCGCCGCCGTCACCGAGTGGCGCATGCACCGCGCCACGGGAGCGGGGGTGAAGGCCTCCGCCGCGCAGGCAGCCGTGGGAGCCACCGTCGACATCTCGGCCGGCATCGGGCCGCTGCGCCTCACCGCCCGGTGCGAGATCGTGTGGACCGCCTACGAGAAGGACCGCACCGGCTTCGCCTACGGCACGACGGCGCGGCACCCGGAGTGCGGCGAGGAGAGTTTCGTGGTGGAACTGGCGGACGACGGGACGGTGTGGTTCACCGTCACGGCGTTCTCCCGGCCCGCCTCCTGGTACACCCGGCTGGCCGGACCTCTCGTCCCGATGGCCCAGCGGTGGTACGCCCGGCGGCTCGCCGCCGTACTGCGCCGGGTCGTGTCGGCCGCCTGACGGGCCCGTGCGCCCGATACTGGAAGAGATGGAGTGGTTCACCGCAGACGGCTACTGGCTGAGCAGACTGATCTTCCAACGGGCGCTCGCCGTCGTCTACCTGGCCGCGTTCCTCTCGGCGGCGCTCCAGTTCCGCGCACTCATCGGCTCCGGGGGCATCCTCCCCGTCCCCGAACTGCTCCGGCACACACCGTGGCGGGCGGCGCCCGGCCTGTTCCGGCTGCACTACTCGGACCGCTTCTTCGCGCTGGTCGCCTGGACGGGCGCCGCCGTGTCACTCGCCCTCCTCGCAGGCCTGGACGCTCACCTCCCGCTGGGCGCGGCGATGGCGCTGTGGGCGGTGCCCTGGGTGCTGTACCTGTCGATCGTCCAGGTCGGACAGGTCTGGTACGGCTTCGGCTGGGAATCGCTCCTGCTGGAGACGGGATTCCTCGCCGTCTTCCTCGGGAACTCCGGCACGGCTGCGCCGGTACTGGTGCTGTGGCTGATGCGCTGGCTGCTCTTCCGGGTGGAGTTCGGCGCCGGGCTGATCAAGATCCGGGGGGACGAGTGCTGGCGCAGACTGACCTGCCTGGAGTTCCACCACGAGACCCAGCCGATGCCCGGACCGCTGAGCTGGTTCTTCCACCGGCTGCCGAAGCCCGTCCACTGGGTGGAGGTCGCGGCCAACCACTTCACGCAGCTCGTGGTGCCGTTCCTGCTGTTCACCCCGCAGCCCGTGGCGAGCGTGGCCGCCGGGCTGATGGTGGTCACCCAGCTGTGGCTCGTGCTGTCGGGGAACTTCGCATGGCTGAACTGGCTGACCATCGTCCTCGCCCTCTCCGTCGTCGACTGGTCGCTGATCTCCGGCCCGCCCCCCGCACAGTCGGCGCCTCCCCTCTGGTACGAAGTGGTGGTCATCGCGGTCACCGCACTCGTGCTGGTGCTCAGCTACCGCCCCGCGCGCAATCTCCTCTCGCGCCGCCAGGTGATGAACCGGTCCTTCGACCCGCTGCACCTGGTCAACACGTACGGCGCCTTCGGGAGCATCAGCAGGATGCGGCTGGAGGTGGTCGTCGAGGGCACCGACGAGCCGGTGATCCACGAGGGGACCCGCTGGCTCGAGTACGGCTTCCGGGGCAAGCCGGGTGATCCGCGGAGGCTGCCACGCCAGTTCGCGCCCTACCATCTGCGGCTCGACTGGCTGATGTGGTTCGCGGCGCTCTCCCCCGCCTACGCCCGCTCCTGGTTCGGGCCCTTCGTCGAGCGGCTGCTGCGGGGCGACCGGGACACCCTGCGTCTGCTGCGCCACAACCCGTTCCCCGACGGCCCACCCGCCCATGTCCGGGCCAGGGTCTTCCATTACCGGTTCACGGACTGGCGCGAGCTTCGGGCCACGGGATGCTGGTGGGAGCGGACGTATGTCCGCGACTTCATGCGGCCGGTGGCCCGCCCGGTGCCGCTGCGGCCGGACGGGCGCCCGCCGGCGCAGGGTGACGGCCGCCGCTGAGCACGCGGGAGCCCATCGGGTGGCGGCACTCGGCGCAGCGCAGGGTTCCGGCCCCCGTCCGTGGACGGGGGCCGGAACCGGGGCGCCGAGGAACGCGGCCGTCAGTCGATGCCGGGCAGGATGTGCGGCTCGGCGAGGTCGTCCTCGTAGCCGGCCAGCCTGATGGGGGCCGACCTGGCCCAGACCTCGATGTTCCGGAGCTTCTCGGGCCGGCGGGCCCGCTCTCCGGTCGCTTCGGCCGGGCGTGTCTCGGTCTTCGTCATTTCAGGTGTCACCGCGGACTCCTTTGTGTCGCGTGTCCCCGGGCGAAGGCGACGCTGCGGCTGTGAGAACCGTGTGGCCGCCCGCTGCGGGGCAGGGGCAGAAACAGTTCGGTCGCGGTGGCGCCGGATACGGGGCGGGACGGCGGGCTGCTTACAGACCTGTCCCGGGACGGCCGAGGAAGTTTCGTGGATCCCTTGGTGGCGTCCGTTCACCTCAGCCTAACCAAATGAGCGCCGTCGCGCTCGACAGAACGTGTGGCCTGGGTCACTTTCAGCCAACAGAACGGCGGCGGCCCTGTGATGACGGGCCGCCGCCGTGCCGCCTGTTGACGCAGGTGGCAGGTGGTTCGGAAGAAACGGGTGCCGCGGAAGATGCTGGAGCGGCGTCAGGGGTTCGAGGTCACCAGCCTGCGGGCGCGTAGTCCTTCAGGAAGCAGCCGTACAGCTCTTCGCCCGCCTCGCCACGCACGATCGGGTCGTAGACCCGGGCCGCGCCGTCGACGAGGTCGAGCGGGGCGTGAAAACCCTCCTCCGCGAGGCGCATCTTGTCGGGGTGCGGCCGCTCGTCGGTGATCCAGCCGGTGTCCACGGCCGTCATCAGGATGCGGTCCTTCTCGAACATCTCCTGCGCGCTGGTGCGGGTCAGCATGTTCAGCGCCGCCTTGGCCATGTTGGTGTGCGGGTGTCCCGCCCCCTTGTAGCCGCGGCCGAACACGCCTTCCATCGCGGAGACGTTCACCACGTAGGCGCGCTTCGCCTCCGTCCTGGCCATCGCCGGACGGAGCCGGCTGATCAGGATGAAGGGCGCGGTGGAGTTGCAGAGCTGGACCTCGAGGAGCTCGATGGGCTCGACCTCCTCCACGGTCTGGATCCAGCTGTTCGTGTCGTGGAGGTCGGGAACGAGTCCGCCCGCGTCGATCGCGGTGCCGGCCGCGATACGGGCCGGCGAGGCGGAGCCGGTGACCAGGGCGAGGTCCGTCACGTCCTGTGCGCTCAGCCCCTCCCCCTCCTTGCGTGCGGCGGGCAGCGCGGCCACGCGGTCGACCGTGCCGCTGCCGAACGTACCGATCACCTGGGCCGCGGGGAGTTCGCCGGCGGGCAGCGGGGCGGACTCGGCGCTGAGCAGTTCGCTGTAGGCCTGCGGGGAACGGCGGACCGTCTGAGCGGCATTGTTGATGAGGATGTCCAGCGGGCCCTCGGCGGCAACCGAGTCGGCGAGCGCGACGACCTGGGCGGGGTCACGCAGGTCGATACCGACGATCTTCAGGCGGTGGATCCAGTCATCGCTGTCCGGCATGGCCTTGAACCGGCGGATCGCGTCGTTGGGGAAGCGGGTGGTGATGGTGGTGTGCGCGCCGTCACGCAGCAGTCGCAGCGCGATGTACATGCCGATCTTGGCGCGGCCGCCGGTGAGCAGGGCGCGGCGTCCGGTGAGATCGGTGCGCGCGTCACGCCGCTCGCGGTTCTCCGTGGCGCAATCGCGGCAGAGCTGGTGGTAGAAGGCGTCCACCTCGACGTACCGGGTCTTGCAGACGTAGCAGGACCTCGGGCGCCGGAGGACGCCGGCGATCTCGGCGGTGGCGGAGGAGGACGGGAGGACGCCCTGCGTCTCGTCGTCGATCCGCTCGGCCGATCCGGTCGCGGTGGCTTCGGTGACGGCCTTGTCGTGCGCGGTCTTGGCGGCGCGGCGCTCCTGGCGGCGGCGCTGCTTCACGGTGCGGTAGATGCCCGCGGTCGCCCGGCGTACGGCAATGGCGTCGGGGTGGTCGACCTCGATGCTGTCGAGCTCGTCGAGCACGCTGAGGCAGACGGCCAGCCGCTCCGGGTCGATTCCGGGACCGAACTCGTCGATACCGGGAGCGAACTCCGGGCTGTCCTCTGTCACCGTCATTGCCGTTCCTCTGTCACTCGTCACTCATGCCGCTCTCGGCTTCGGTGGGGAGTGATCCGGCCGGGGCCGGCGAGGGCAGGCACTCACGGGCCGAATGCCCCGGTCAAGTCTGCCATGAGTCGGGCGTTGCTCCGTTCGGATGTCATTCCCGGTCCCCGCTGACCGACAGGGGGGTCGCGATGTCCTCCAGGGACTTCTGCTCGGCCGCCACCGCGAAGAAGCAGGCGACCAGGCCGGCGGCCACCATGAGGGCGGCTCCGATGCAGAACGCCAGGACGGTTTCGCCGACCACCCCGCTCGCGGTCAGGTCCGCGAAGACCAGCGGACCGGTGATGCCTCCCGCCGCCGTACCGACGGCGTAGAAGAACGCGATCGCCATCGCCCGGGTCTCCATGGGGAAGATCTCGCTCACCGTCAGGTAGGCGGAGCTGGCCCCGGCGGAGGCGACGAAGAGGACCAGGCACCAGCAGGCCGTCATCGTGACGGCCGTCAGGGCCCCGGCACCGAAGAGCCAGGCGGTGCCGAAGAGGAGCAGGCCGGAGAGGATGTACGTCCCCGCGATCATCGGTTTGCGTCCCACCGTGTCGAAGAGGCGGCCCAGGAGGAGCGGTCCCAGGAAGTTGCAGAAGGCGATGACGGCGAAGTAGTAGCCGGTGGCGCCACTGGAGACGTCGAAGAACTTCACCAGGATCGAGCCGAAGCCGAAGGTGATGGCGTTGTAGAGGAACGCCTGGCCGATGAAGAGGGCGATCCCGAGGACGGCCCGCTTGGGATAGGACCGGAACACGGTCCTGGCGATCAGCCCGAACCCGATGCCCTTGCGCTGCCGCACGGTGATGGCGGGCTCGGCCGGAGGCAGGCTCCTCCCCGTCTCCGCCTCCACCTCTCGTTCCACCCCGTCGACGAGCTTCTCGGCGGCTTCGTCGTGTCCGTGGATGAACATCCAGCGAGGGCTCTCCGGCACATGGCGGCGCACCAGGAGGATCACGAGCCCGAGGACCACGCCCAGTGCGAACGTGAGCCGCCAGCCGATGTCCTTGGGAAAGATGTCGGTGTTCAGCGCGAGGACGGAGAGCAGGGAACCGGCAACCGCGCCGAGCCAGAAGCTGCCGTTGATGATGAGGTCGACGCGGCCCCGGTACTTGCTGGGGATCAGCTCGTCGATGGCCGAGTTGATCGCCGCGTACTCCCCGCCGATCCCGAAGCCCGTCAGGAAGCGGAAGAGGAAGAACCACCACGCCGAGAAGGAGATCGCCGTGAGCGCGGTCGCCGCCAGATACACGGCCAGGGTGATCAGGAAGAGCTTCTTGCGCCCGTAGCGGTCGGTGAGCCATCCGAAGAACAGCGCGCCCGAGCAGGCTCCCGCCACGTACAGCGCGGCTGCGATGCCGGTGACCTGGGCGTCGGTGATGGCCAGGCCGCTGCCGTCCTCGGACAGGCGGCTGGCGATGTTGCCGACGACGGTGACCTCGAGACCGTCCAGGATCCAGACGGTCCCCAGCCCGATCACGATCATCCAGTGCCAGCGCGACCAGGGCAGCCGGTCCAGCCGTGCCGGGATCCTGGTGGTGACGGTCCTGTCGGCCGGACGGCCCGCCGGGCCGGTTCCGCTCATGAGCCGCTCCTCTTTTCTCTGCCCCGCTGCTCCGGGAACACCACAGGTGCCCGGAATGCGGCGCGACTCACACCTCGGTTTCCGGGAGGCGTTGAATTTCCGCCCGAACCGACACGAATCGTTACATCCGCCGGTGGCACTCGCTCTCGCTCGGCGCCCTCGGAAAAATTTCCAGGAATTCGGTGGCATACCTTCCGGATACCGGGGCAAGCGCTCGTCACCACACAGGACTCCAGGGAGGGCGACACCATGACGGCCATGTCAGTGCGAACCACGGAAGCGATCGGCACGGCTGCCACGCGGTGCGACGAGGCGGGCACGGGTTCCGACACGGCCGCGCTCCCGTGGATCGAGGACGCCGGCAAGGTCGCCCCGCAGGATGCCCGGGCGATGTCGAAGCTGTTCTTCGACCGCCTCCAGGACCTGGAGGAGGGCACGCACGAGTACCAGTACGCGCGTAACACCCTGATCGAGATGAATCTCTCCCTCGTGCGCTTCGCCGCGTCCCGGTTCCGCAACCGGGGCGGGGACGACACCGAGGACATCATCCAGGTGGGGACGATCGGCCTGATCAAGGCGATCGACCGGTTCGACCTGTCGCGCGAGGTCGAGTTCGCCACATTCGCCGTGCCGTACATCGTCGGCGAGATCAAGCGCTTCTTCCGTGACACGACCTGGTCCGTGCACGTGCCGCGCCGCCTGCAGGAGCTGCGGGTCGAGCTGGCCAAGGCCAAGGAGAAGCTGTCGGCGGATCTCGACCGCGACCCGACGGTCGCCGAGCTCGCGGCGCATCTGGATCTCCCCGAGGAGGAGATCATCGAGGGTCTCGTCGCGGCCAACGGCTACTCGGCGGGCTCGCTGGACACCCCGAGCGCGGACAGCGAGTCGGGCGGCGACCAGCGCACCTACGCCGATGTGCTGGGCGAGGACGACCCGGCGATGGAGACCGTCGAGAACCTGCACGCCCTGGCACCGCTGCTGCGGCAGCTGGACGACCGTGAGCGGAAGATCGTCAGGATGCGTTTCGGACAGGAGATGACTCAGGCTCAGATCGGCGCTGAGCTGGGTGTTTCCCAGATGCACGTGTCGCGCCTGCTCAGCCGGATCGTGCAGCGCCTTCGTGCGGGCATGTGCGTCGAGGCGTGATCGCGCCCCGCACCCCCTGAATCCCTGATGCCCGGCCGAGCGCCGGGCATCAGTCGCATATGCTTCCTGCCGAAACGGCAGCGGATGCCCCGTGCCGTCCGTCGGAGGGGGTGGAAAGTGACAGAGTCGCCGTTGAACACCTCTGCGCTGGTGAGAGCGCCCGGCGCGATCCCGGAACAGCAGCGCGTCGTCGCCGCTGACGACGCGTCCGTCTGGGAAGTCGGCGCTGCCCTTCTCCTGGTCGAGGACGACGCGGGGGACGCACTCCTCGTCGAGGAGATGCTCACGGACAGTGAGCTCGACGCCCCACTGACGTGGTGCAAGACGCTGGCCGAGGCCCGGCGGTTCCTGCTGGAGTGCCGTACGCCCGTCTGTGTCCTACTGGATCTGCACCTGCCCGACGTGAACGGCCTCGACGCGGTCCGTCAGCTCGTGGCGTCCGCGCCGGATGCCGCGGTCATCGTGCTGACCGGTCTGGCCGAGTCCGAGACCGGCCTGTCCGCGGTGGCGCAGGGCGCCCAGGACTATCTCGTCAAGGGCCGTATCGACCCCGAGGTCCTCGGGCGCGCGGTCCGTTACGCCCTCCAGCGCAAGCACGCCGAGCGGTCGGCGGCCGCCATGCGGACCAGCCAGCTGATCGCCCAGGAGAACGCCCGTCTGGAGCGCGCTCTGCTGCCCATTCCGCTGCTCCTGGACGACAGCTTCCGGGTGGCCGCGCGCTACGAGGCGGGCCGTGCCCACGGACTGCTGAGCGGCGACTTCTACGACGTGGTGCAGACGGCCGACGGTGCGGTGCACGCGGTGATCGGCGACGTGTCGGGGCACGGGGCCGCGGAAGCGGCGCTGGGGGTGTGCCTGCGGGTCGCCTGGCGTACGGCCGTGCTGACCGGTGTCTCCCAGCGGGAGAAGATCGGCCTGCTGGAAGGCATCCTCGTCGCGGAGCGGTCCGACCCTCACGTGTTCGCCACCCTGACCACGCTGGTCTTCCCGCCGAGCCGGGACAAGGTGTTCGTCGGGCGTGCCGGCCACCCGGGGCTCCTGATGCGGCACGGCACGGACGTCAGCTGGGAGGAGCCGGACACGGGCATGGCACTGGGCCTGCTGCCCGGCCTCGGCCGCTGGACGGTCACCGAGCTGGAACTCCGCCCGGGCACCGAGCTGGTCCTGTTCACCGACGGTCTCTTCGAGGGGCGTACGGGTCCCCGGTCCCGGCTGGGCGAGGAGGGGCTGCTGGCCATGGCGGGCAAGTACGGTGCGCTGGAGCCCCGCGCCTTCGTGGACGCCCTGGTCGCCGAGGCCACCGAGAGCGCGTCGCCTTACGGCGGGCTCGCCGACGACGTGGCCGTACTCCATCTCGGCTGGAGGCCGGAATCATGAGCACACGGGAAACAACCGAAACGAGCCAGGGGCCGATAGCCCGCCTGTCGGTGCAGAACTGGGTCCACCTGATCCTCGCCGGCTTCGTGCTGGTGGTCTGCGGATGCCTGGTCGTGGGGGGACTCGTCCTCTCCCGGATCTCCGACCGGACGACGGACCTGGTCGACCGCATCCAGCCGGCCCGCTCCTCCTCCTTCCAGCTGCAGAACTCGCTGCTGGACCAGGAGACCGGGGTCCGGGGATACGCCCTCACCGGTGACACCACCTTCCTCGAGCCCTACCGGGCCGGCGGGCGGGCCGAGGCGGAGCGGCTGGCCCGGGTGCGGCAACTGGTCGGGGGCGAGGAGCCGTACGCCACCGATCTGGACAGGATCGAGAAGGCCGCCCAGCAGTGGCGCACCCTGCGGGCCGAACCGCTGATCGCCACCGTGCGGGCGAGCGGGCCGACGGCGGCGTCGTCCGCACCGATCCTGCGGAGCAAGCAGGAGTTCGACGCGCTGCGTGCGCTCTACACGGTCCAGCAGAGTCATCTGGACGACGCGCGTGACCATGCCCGTGCGGAACTCGACGACGCGCGCGTCACGCGCGACCGCGTGCTCCTCGCCCTGGTGGTCGGCTTCGTGCTGGCCGTCGTGTCGCTCAGCGTGCTGTTCCACCGCGTGGTCGGCCGGCCGCTGGCGGCCCTGACCGCGGCGTCGAACAGGGTCAGGTCAGGCGCCTTCACCAGCAAGATCGCGGTCCGCGGCCCTTCGGACGTCAGGGCGGTCGCCGCGGCGGCGGAGGACATGCGCCGGCGCCTGGTCGCGGAACTGGCCGAGTCGCAGGAGCGCGAGACCTTGCTCGCGGAGCAGACGGCGGAACTGCGCCGGTCCAACTCCGAGCTTGAGCAGTTCGCGTACGTGGCCTCGCACGACCTCCAGGAGCCGCTGCGGAAGGTCGCCTCCTTCTGCCAGCTCCTGGAGAAGCGCTACGGGACGCAGCTGGACGAGCGCGGAAGGCAGTACATCGACTTCGCGGTCGACGGTGCCAAGCGGATGCAGGTACTCATCAACGACCTGCTGACCTTCTCCCGGGTGGGACGGGTGCAGCAGAGCTGGAAGCCCGTCGACCTCGGCGGAGCGCTGGACCGCGCGCTGTCCAACCTCACGCTGGCCGTGGAGGAGTCCGGGGCCACCGTGGTGCGCGAGGACCCGCTCCCCGAGCTCCTCGGTGACTCGACGTCGCTCACCATGGTCTGGCAGAACCTCGTCGGGAACGCGGTCAAGTTCCGCAGGACGGACGTTCCGTGCCGGATCACGGTCGGGTGTGTCCGGGAGGGTGAGGACTGGCATCTGACGGTCGCCGACAACGGCATCGGGATCGCGCCGGAGTTCGCCGACAAGGTCTTCGTCATCTTCCAGCGCCTGCACGCCCGCGACGAGTACGAGGGCACCGGGATCGGGCTCTCGCTGTGCCGTAAGATCGTCGAGTTCCACGGTGGCCGGATCTGGCTGGACCCGGAACCCGCCGAGGGCACACTCATACACTTCACCCTGCCTGTCCTTCCTGAGGCACCCACGCACACCACCGCGGAGCTGCTCGCCCCCGCCCCGCTCACCCCCCGGTCGGGAGACACCCCGTGAACGACGCCGTAAAGCCCATCGAGGTCCTGCTGGTCGAGGACGATCCCGGTGACGAGCTGATGACCCGCGAGGCGTTCGAGGACAACAAGATCCGCAACACGCTCCACGTGGTGCGCGACGGCCAGGAGGCGCTGGACTTCCTCTACCGCCAGGGCGGGTACGCCGACGCGCCGCGTCCGGATCTGGTGCTCCTCGACCTGAACCTGCCCAGGTACGACGGCAGGCAGGTGCTCGAGAAGATCAAGACCGATCCTGAGCTTGCGCTGATCCCGGTCGTGGTCCTCACCACGTCCTCCGCCGAGGAGGACATCCTGCGGAGCTACAAACTGCACGCCAACGCCTATGTCACCAAGCCGGTCGACCTGGAGCAGTTCATCGGCGCGGTGCGCCAGATCGACGACTTCTTCGTGAGCGTGGTCCGGCTGCCGCCGCGCGCGTAAGATCTCAGGACATTCGCCGGAGTGAGATCTCTCGACGCGGGTAGACGAACGGCGATAAGAGGTCGACGACCTCCCCTGCGCGCCCTGGCTGGAGCACATGAACGAACAGGCCACCTCACGGCCGGACCACCCCTGTCAGGGGTCTCCCTCCACGGAGGTTCTGCACGCCGCGGAGGTGTTCGACGGAGAGCCCGGTTGTATCGCGCAGGCCCGCGCCCTCGCCGACCGCTTCCTCACGAGGCTCGCGGCGGAGTGGCTGGCCGTCCTCGGTGTCCACACCCGCAGCGATCTGATGCTGGCCGTCAGCGAACTCGTCACGAACGCGGACCGCTACAGCCACGGTCCCTACCTGCTGGAGCTGGAAGGCGACGCCCGGCACGTCAGCGTGACGGTGTACGACAGCAGCACGGCGCTGCCGGTGCTCTACTCCCCCGACCCGGCGCGTCTCGGCGGCCACGGCATGGAGATCGTCGTCGCGCTCTGCGACCGGGTCACGGCGGAGCGGGTGCCCGTCGGCAAGCGCATCCGTGCCGAGTTCCAGCTCAGCACCTGAGTCACCATCTGAGGCCCGTTCCGGAGACATGTCCGGCACGGGTCGCTTTCGCGTACTTTGCGCCACTGCTCGGTGGCGCGGCGTGACCTCCTGGGCGAACTTCTGAGCTCTCGGGCGAGGAGGACTACCGTCGAGAGGAGGACCCGGGAGTGATGGACGTACTACCGGAGCAGTAGGCCGAATCGCCGTCTCAAGGACGACGACGTGGCCGCTCCGACGAGACATCGTGGTGTACATGAGTTCCCTCGTGCTTTCCGTGCTCCTGTCGCTGGTCTCAGCCGTCGCGTACGCGGCCGGCGCGATCGTCCAGGAGCGCGTGGCGGCGGCCGGCGACAGCCGTCCGTACGCTCCGCTGCGCAACGGCGCCTGGTGGGTGGCTGTGGCGCTCAACGGAGTGGGGGCACTGCTCCACGTGGTGGCGCTGGCGTACGGACCTCTGAGCCTGGTACAGCCCCTGGGTGCCCTGACGATCGTGTTCGCGCTGCCGATGGCGGCCGTCTTCGTCCGGCGCCGGGCGGGGCGTACCGCCTGGCGCGGCGCGGTGATGGCAACGGTCGGACTGGCCGGGCTGCTGGCGCTGACGGGGAACGCCGGATCGCACACGCTGGCCGGGCCTGAGCAGCTGATGCTCGCGACGGGGACCTTCGGCGCGGTGGTGGCGCTGCTCGTCGTCGCGAAGGGACTCCACCGGCCGATGCTGCGCAGCGTGGTGCTGGCCACCGGCGCCGGTGTCGCCTTTGGCATGGCGTCGGTGTTCACGAAGACCGTCGCCGTGGAGTGGACCTCCGGCGCGGTGAAGTCGGGGCTGCCGACCCTGCTGGTGATCGCCGCGCTCGCCGCGGCCGGGCTCCTGCTCTCCCAGGCCGCCTACCGCGGCGCGGGTCTCGCGGCCCCCCTCGCGACGGTCACGGTGGTCAACCCGGTCGTCGCGGCCGCGGTGGGCCTCACGATGTTCGGGGAGCAGTTCCGCTACGGCATGACGGGCACGCTGCTCGCCATCGCCTGCGGCGCGCTCGCGGCAGCGGGTCTGGTGCTGCTGACCACGGAGCGGGTGGGGGCGGAGCAGCGGGAGCCCGAGGACTCCGGGGCCGGGCAGGGCGCCCCCGAAGGCTCCGGCGACGACGCGCCTGGGGACGGTGAGGCGGACGGTCACACGGACGGCGTCGTGGTGCTGCCCGAGCCGGCGAAGCCCGGTGCGCCGCCGCGGGCCGCCCTCCCCGATCAGTTTCCCGCCCCCACGGCGCTCTCGCTGCCGCTGACCCTGCCGTTGGACCACGGGAGCGGCCGCGTGGAGTTCGGCGACTCCCGGCCCGTGTCCGGGTCCGCCCGCCGGGGTGACTTAGGGCCTGCCGGCGCGGTGCAGACCCTGACTCCGCCCGCCCTGAGGTAGGCCGGCGGTCAGAGGCTGACTCCGCGCCCTGAGGCAGGCCGCAGGTCAGAGGCTGACTCCGCCCGCCCTGAGGTAGGCCAGCGGGTCGATGTCGGAGCCGTACCCGGGGCCGGTGCGGATCTCGAAGTGCAGGTGCGGGCCGGTGCTGTTGCCGGTGGATCCCGAGCGGGCGATCCGCTGGCCGCTGCCGACCTGCTGGCCCTCGCGCACATGGAGCGAGGAGAGGTGCGCGTACTGGCTGTACCTGCCGTCCCCGTGCCGGATGACGACCTCGTAGCCGTAGGCACCCGCCCAGCCGGCCGAGACGACCTTTCCCGATGCCACGGCCTTCACCGACGTGCCGGTGGGTACCGGGAAGTCGACGCCGGTGTGGTAGCCGCTGGACCATGATCCCGCCTGGTGGTACGGGGTCCCCGTGCGGGCCGCGACCGGGGCGGTGAGTCCGGTGCTCGCCTTGGACGTCTTCTTGTCGCCCCGGGCCGCGGGCTTCGCGGGCTGGCGGGCCGTTTTCGGCGCGGCTTCGGGAACCGCCTTCGGCGCGGCCTGGGGGGCTGCCTTCTGCGCGCTCTTCTGTTTCGGCTTCGGCGCCGCGGTCGCGGGCTTCGGCGCCGCCACGGGGGCGTTCGCCACGTCCAGGGACAGCCGCTGCCCGGGCAGGATGAGGTCGGGGTCGGCGCCCACCACCGTCCGGTTGGCCGCGTACAGCCGCTGCCAGCCGCCCTGGACCCGCTCGGCGGTGGCGATACCGGAGAGGGAGTCCCCACGCGCGACGGTGTACGACTCGCGCTCACCGGGCACCGCCGTCGGCGAGGCCTTCGCCGCCCCGGCCCCGGCGGCGGTCTTCTTGGACGGGCCGGACTGCGGCGTCTTCCCCTGCCCGGTCTCGGCGGCGGCCCGGCGCTTCGTCTGCGGGTCGGCCCCGGGCGCCTCAGCCCCCTGCTTCAGACCCGCCCGTACGGAGCACGTCGGCCAGGCTCCCGGGCCCTGCCCGTCGAGCACCTTCTCGGCGACGGCGATCTGCTGGTCCTTGGTCGCCAGATCGGCCCGCGCGGCGTATGCCGTGCCTCCGTAGGCGGCCCAGGTCGACCTGGTGAACTGCAGGCCCCCGTAGTAGCCGTTACCCGTGTTGATGTGCCAGTTCCCGGTCGACTCGCAGGCGGCGACCTTCTCCCACACATCCGTCGATGCGGCGCCCGCCGAGGCGGCGGTGAGGAGCGGGAGCGCGAGGCCCGCACCTCCCGCCGTCACCGTGAGCGAGGCACGGTTGATGCGGCTGGGCTGATATCTGCGGTGCCGTCCGTTCGCGGCCATGATGTGGCTCCCCCACTGCTGTAGGACACGTCGCAAGCGGCCAACTTATGGGCATACGACGGGTGGTGACAAGTGAACATTCGTCGCTCGCCGCCCGTGCGCCCCGGCGCACCACCCCCGGGATCCGGGCCCTCGCTCCCCCGCCGACCAGCTTCGGCCACCTTGGGAGAGCGCTCTATCCCGGCGCCGGGCTGATGCTATAAATGCGCCCATGACGGATGCTCCGCGCCCGGCCGGCGCGACCCCCACCCTGGAGGACGTGGCGAGAGCGGCCGGTGTCTCCCGTGCCACGGTCTCGCGGGTCGTCAACGGGGTGCGCAACGTCGACCCGGCGATCCAGGAAGCCGTACGACAGGCGGTCTCGGTCACCGGATACGCCCCCAACCGGGCGGCCCGCTCCCTCGTCACCCGGCGTACGGAGACCATCGCCCTGGTGGTGTCGGGAGCAGGAGTCGAAGCGGACGCGGACGAGGGCTCCTTCACCGCGCAGGTGTTCGCCGACCCGTTCTTCGGCCGCGTGGTGACCGGGGTGGTCAACTACCTGCGTCCGCGCGGGATGCACCCGGTGCTGATGTTCGCCGAGACCTCACGGGCCCGGGACGAGGTGGTGTCGTACCTGCGGCAGGGCAGCGCCGACGGAGCCCTGATCGTCTCGACGCACGCGCGGGACCCGCTGCCCGGGCTGGTCACGGACGCCGGACTGCCCGCGGTCCTGTACGCCCGCCCCGGGCGGCCCGCGCGGATCAGTTACGTCGATCTGGACCACCGTGAGGGTGCCCGGCTGGCAGCCGCGCATCTGGCGGCACGCGGCTGCCGGCAGGTCGCCACCATCAGCGGGCCGCTGGACCTACCGGCGGGCCAGGAGCGTCTCGACGGGTTCCTGGACGCGATGGCGCGGCGCGGACAGAGCGATGTCCCCGTCGCCGAGGGGGTGTTCACCCAGGAGAGCGGCGAGGCGGCGATGGAGCGGCTGCTGGCCGGGCATCCCAGCCTGGACGGGGTGTTCGCGGCGAACGACCTGATGGCCGTGGGCGCTTGCCACGTGCTGCGGGAACACGGCAGGCGGGTGCCGGAGGACGTTGCCGTGATCGGCTTCGACGACAGCAGCGCCGCCTCGGCCTGCCGGCCCCCACTCACGACGGTGCGCCAGCCGGTGGAGGACATGGCGGCGGAGATGTGCCGCCTTCTGCTGGACCGGCCGGCCGCGCCCGACCGCCCGGCGACGTCCGTCATCTTCGAACCGCTGCTGGTGGTACGGCACTCCGCCTGAGTGCCGGAGTGGTGGCCGTTCCGCGGGAGCGCGCTCCACCGCCGCGTTCCCCCGTGACAACGCCGCCCGCCGACGACCGCCGCGGCGGCCGAGGTGCCACGCACCGGTATCCTCCTCGCGGAGTCGCAGGTGACAGGGGCGAACGGGCGCGGTTCAGGCCGGACGGAAGTGGTACTCATGCGCAAGGCGGTCTTTCCGGCCCTCGTCGTACTGGCGGTGCTGACGGCGGGATGTTCCTCCGGGTCCGACGCCGCGGACCAGCAACGGCTCACCGAGCAGCGGGAGAACTACTGCGCGCAGTTGGGGACGTGGCAGAAGGCCCGGAACGCGGCGGAAGCGGACCCGCCGGACGCCTCGGAGTTCGACGAGGTCGGGGCGCTCGCCGAGGACGCCTTCATCGCCATGCGCCCGGTCCAGGAGGAGACCGTGGGCGGGGGCCGGTCCCTGGGTGAGGCCACGTCGGCGGCGATGCACGACAACGACTCGGAGGCGGAAGGGCGACTCGTGGACTACTGCGCGGACTCCGGCTTCGAGACACTGACCCGGTAGGGACTGGCTGCGGTGTGACGGCTGGACTCGGCCGGTCAGCCTGTCGTCGGGCTCTGCGCGTTCTCCGCCCGCGTGAACGCGTGGCTCCGTTCCACTTTTGCCACGTGCAGCGTGTAGTGCTCGTACCACTCGGCCCGCCCGCGCTCCTGAGCCGCGCGGTGCTCGACGTCGGTCCGCCACCTCGTCAGGGCGTCCTCGTCGCGGAAGTAGCCGACCGTGATGCCCAGCCCGCCAGGGGTCTGCGCGTGGTCCATCCCCAGATAGCCGGGGACGTCCTTCACCAGGTCCTCCACGCGCGCGTCGGTCTCGCCGTAGCCGTGCTGGTGCTGTGTCCGCACGGCGGTGAAGACGACCGCGTAGTAAGGAGGCGCGAAGGCTCCCACGGGCGCGACAGGCGCTTCCGAGTGATCGTTCATGGCATCACCGTAAGGCGGGGCGGACACAACGATCCAGCGTTTCGGTTGACAGGCGGCCACGGTGCCGGTCAGGTTCGGCCGCCCAGGAGACGGCCGTATCGGTGGTCGAGGAACCCAGGAGCAGCCGTCGCGGCCCGAGGCGCAGCCGTCGGGCGGTACAGCCGTACCGACGAGGAGGCCTTCGGCCGCAACGCCGCCCGCCCGTAGGGGGGTTCGAGCGGCGGACGGCCTCGGGCTCCGGCAGGGACCGGTACGGGAAGGGCACGGCCGCGAAGGCAGAACCATCGGCGCGCTCGGGCAGTTCGGGGCCTTCGCTACCAGCCGGTTCCCCTCATGGGCGGGCAGGCAGGAGCTCGGCGACCTCACCCAGAATCCGGGCTGCCGGTGCCGGGTCGACCAACCACTTCAGATGACTGCTGGGGAGCGTTCGGACGTCGTACGGGTTCTCCGGCGTCAGCGCGTCGCCCTCGCGGATCATCCGGTCCTGCATGGCGAGGGGGACGCTGGTGTCCTCGGCCAGCCGGACGTACGTCTTGGGAATCCGCCCCCAGGTGTCGGCCTGTGCCCGGTCATCGGGTGTGCCGGCGTCGAGGTTCTCGTCGGGCTGGAAGGTGTTGAGGAAGACCATGAACTCCTCGTCCGTCCCGTCGGCGAGGAATGCCGCCTTGAAGGCCGCGAGGACGCCAGGGTCGGCGGTGCGGAAGTTGGAGCGCAGCAGTCCGAGCTCGGCAGGGTTCCCGACCATCGCGGAGGCCAGCCCCGTGGCGTCGACCGTGGCCATCTCGGGCTCGGCGTAGTAGGCACCGACGTCGAGGTCGACGGGGCACCAGGCGGAGACGTAGACGATGTGGTCGATCAGGTCGGGCCGCCGATTGGCCGCAACGGTGGCCGTCATGCCGCCCCGGCTGTGCGAGACGAGGATGACGGGCCCGTTGCGCTTGGCCCGTTCCAGTATCCCGATGAGGTGCGTGGCGTTGTCGGCGAGCGTGACGCCCTTGATGGCCCCGGGTGCGGTGGCAAGCCCTTCGAGATCCTGCGGCGCCTGGTAGGCGCGCGGGTACGTCGCCGCGAATCCGTGCCCCGGAAGATCGACAGCAGCGGAGCGATGTCCGAGGAGGCCGAGTTCGGCTTGGAGCGGCGCGAAGGAGAAGGAGTTTGCGAAAGCCCCATGAACCAGGACGAACGTCGGTTGCATCTGTCTGCTCACATTCTGGCCTCTGCGGTGTCCGGCGGCGCGCGTCTCCGGTCCCGGCGACACGAACCGTCTGACGGCCGGGGCTGCGGAACGTGCCGTCGCCCGGTGGCACGCCATCCCCGCCGCAGAGGCGTTCCCGTGCATGGCATGCGTCGACGGCCGAGCGCGTGGTCGTGGGATGAGCGGGCACGCCCGTCATCCGGTGGCCCACCGTAGTCAGCGAAGATCATCCGCGCTACGCGAATGACGACTTCCGCTTGTGCACTTCGCCGACCAGGTTCCCAAGGCCCTGGCTTCGACGGACGGACCGCCGTGCCGTCGCTGTCGGCGCCTGGCCGCGACATGTCGGGGCGGGTGCGGGGGCGCCCCGTGGCCCGCGGGACGCGAAGGGCGGCCATCACCGGCTCGAAGGCGGGGGTGTCAGCGGCCTGTCCGGCGGTGAAGGCCGAAGGCCGGAGACCGGCAGTTGCCGCCGGCTGCCAGGTCGCCGACTTTCCGGCTCGACCGACGGTCGCCCTTCGATGCCACCGGGCCCGCCCGGCGCCGCTCAGCCCGTCGTGGCGCGGCTGCGGCTCGGTGTCGTCCGTTCCTTGGCCGTGGATGCCGCTCCCCCGGCCGGTAGCGGTGTCCCCGCGGGGCGTGTGCCACCGCGGGCCAGGAAGTCGGCCAGCGGCAACGTCGCGGCGCCGACGGTGACGGCGTCCGGTCCCAGGTGTCCCAGATCGATCGTGGTGCGGGCGACCGCGTGACGCAGGGCGTACTCCTGGGCGTACCGGCGGATCTCCGGGAGGAGATGGGGGCCTATGAGCAGGCCCGCCCAGCCGCCGAGGAGGATGCGTTCGGGCAGGAAGAGGTTGACCAGGTCGGCGAGCGCCGCGCCCAGGCACTCCGCCGTCTCGTCCAGGATCGAGACCGCCACCGGGTCCGGGGCTCCCCCGCCGGGGCCGGGGTAGGCGGCGGCGAGCAGTGCGGCGAGGGCGCGTTCGTCGTCGGCGTCCGCCGGCAGGGGGCCGCCTGCCTCCTGCCAGCGCTCACGCATGGCCTCCGCGCCGGCGTACGCCTCCAGGCAGCCGATGGAGCCGCAACGGCACCGGCGGCCTCTCAGCTGCACCGTGGTGTGGCCCCACTCCAGCGCCGCGTTCGAGAGGTCCTCGTCGAGTATGTCCCCCCGGTTGACGCTCGCGCCGACTCCGGAACCGATCAGCGCGACCGCGGCCGCGTCGGCCCCCCGGCCGCCGCCGAACCACATCTCGGCGCGGCCCAGTGTCTTCGCACCGTTGTCGATGAAGAACGGCACCTCCGGCGGGACGTCCACGGCCTCCCGGAGGAGCCGCTCGAAGGGGACGGCGCTCCAGCCGATGGTCTGGCCGTGCACCACCGCGCCGGGTCCGCCCCTGGCCTCCGGTGCGTCGCGCTCGATGATGCCGGGCACCCCGATCCCGATACCGAGCAGCATCCGGGGGTCGGCCCCCGCGTCCCGCAGGACGTCGGAAACGCCGGAGCGGACATGGCCGACGATGCGCTCGACGTCGTATCCGTGCTGCGCCAGCAGGCGGTCGGTACGCGTGAGCTCCGCCAGTGAGAGGTCGAACAGCTCGACGCGGACCCGGGTCTCACCGATGTCGATGCCCACGAACAGCCCTCCGCCCGAGGCGATCCGGAGCAGGGTGCGGGGGCGGCCCCCGTCGGAGTCGACGATCCCCGCCTCCTCCACCAGACCCTCCGAGACCAGCTCGGCGACCACGTTGCTGATGGATCCTGAGCTCAGCCCCGTCGCGGGGCCCAGCTCCTGACGGCTCAACGGCCCGTCGAAATACAACCGTTGCAATACCCGTGCCCGGTTGCCCCTTCGCAGGTCACGCACGGTCCGTCTGCTGCGCTCAGCCATGTTGCTCCCTTCCCTCCGGCAACATACCCCGGTCCCGGCACTTGACGGGCACTTTCTTCACCTCTTAAATCACAACCTAAATTAAGTGAAGGCGCCCGTTCGGATCCCGAACGCCGCCCTCCCCGGAAAGGGGCCACCTTTCATGCGTCACCTCAGAGCCGCAGCAGCAGTCACCCTCGCCGTCTCGGTAGCCGTTGGAGTCTCAGGCTGCGGCGGTGGCACGTCGTCGGCCGGCGGGAGCAACGAGTCGCCGAAGACCCTCACCTACTGGGCGTCCAACCAGGGCCCGAGCATCGAGGCGGACAAGAAGATCCTCACGCCCGAACTCAAGAAGTTCGAGAAGGAGACCGGGATCAAGGTGAAGCTGGAGGTCGTGCCCTGGGCCGACCTGCTGAACCGGATCCTCGCCGCGACCACGTCCGGTCAGGGCCCGGACGTTCTCAACATCGGCAACACCTGGTCCGCGTCGCTCCAGGCCACCGGCGCGCTGCTCCCCTGGGACGACGAGAACTTCGAGGCGATCGGCGGCAGGGACCGCTTCCTCGAATCGGCTGTCGCCTCCGCGGGCAAGGAAGGCGAGCCCCCCGCCGCGGTGCCGCTCTACTCCCTGTCGTACGCCCTCTACTACAACAAGAAGATGTTCGCCGACGCCGGCGTCACCGCTCCCCCCACCACGTGGGACGAGCTCGTCGAGTCCGGCAAGAAGCTCTCCAAGGACGGAAAGTGGGCCCTGGGCGCCGAGGGCTCCAACCTCTCCAACAACATCCACCAGACGTTCGTCCTGGGGCAGCAGCACGGCGCGGACTTCTTCGACGAGCAGGGCAAGGCCGATTTCACCTCGGACGGTGCCGTCGCGGCCGTGAAGCAGTACATCGACTTCATGGCCAAGGACAAGATCATCGCCCCGGGCAACGCCGAGTACGCGCAGAACCAGTCGCTGACGGACTTCGCCAAGGGCAGGACGGCCATGGTGCTGTGGCAGGCCGCCGCCACCACGTTCGCCGCCCAGGGCATGAAGCCGGAGGAGTGGGGCGTGGCACCCGTCCCCGTCCCGGCCGGCGCCCCGGGCGAGGGCAAGCAGACGAACTCCATGGTGGCCGGCATCAACATGGCGGTGTTCAAGAACACCAAGAACATCGACGGCGCCAAGAAGTTCGTGAAGTTCATGACGAGCGACGAGGAGCAGAGGATCCTCTGCAAGACCTACGGGTCGATCCCGCCGGTCAAGGCCGCCCAGTCCGATCCCGCCTTCGCCGCCCCGGAGCTGAAGGTCCTGCGCGACACGCTCGCCACCAGTGCCGCGCCGCTCCCCCAGGTGCCGAACGAGTCGCAGTTCGAGACGGCGGTGGGCACCGCCGTCAAGGAGCTGTTCGCCGACGCGGCGGCAGGTACCCCCGTCACCACCGAATCAGTCAAGGCGCGCCTGGAAAAGGCCCAGCAGACGATGCAGCAGTGAGGCCCTCTCCATGACCGCCACCGTCACCACGGACCACCTGGTCGACAAGTCGACCAGGGGTACGAACCGGGGCAGCGGGGATGCGCGCGGGCGACTGCCGCGCATCCCCGACCGGATCCGCCGCGGCGGACTGCCCTATCTCCTGCTCCTCCCCGCCGTCCTGCTCGAACTCCTCATCCATGTGATTCCGATGGTCGTCGGCATCGTGATGAGCTTCCGCCGGCTGACCCAGTTCTTCATCAGCAACTGGGGCGCCGCTCCCTGGACCGGCCTGGACAACTACAGGGTCGCCATCGACTTCGACGCGCCGATCGGTGAGGCCCTGCTCCAGTCCTTCTTCGTCACCTGTGCGTTCACCTTCTTTGCCGTCGGTCTCGCATGGCTCTTCGGCGTCGCCGCGGCGATCATGCTCCAGGAGAGCTTCCGGGGGCGGGGGTTCCTGCGGGCCGTCTTCCTCGTCCCGTACGCCCTGCCGGTCTACGCGGCGGTCATCACCTGGGCGTTCATGTTCCAGCGGGACAACGGGATGATCAATCACGTCCTGCACGACCAGCTGGGGCTCACCGACGAGCCGTCCTTCTGGCTGATCGGCGACAACAGCATCTACGCGCTGATCATCGTCTCCGTCTGGAAGGGATGGCCCTTCGCCTTCCTCATGCTGATGGCAGGCCTGCAGAACATCCCGCGCGAGCTGTACGAGGCCGCCTCGATCGACGGCGCGGGCGTCTGGCAGCAGATCCGCAGGATCACGATGCCCTCGCTCCGGCCCGTCAACCAGGTCCTGGTGCTCGTCCTGTTCCTGTGGACGTTCAACGACTTCAACACGCCGTACGTGTTGTTCGGGAAGGCGGCTCCCGCGAGCGCGGACCTCATATCGATCCACATCTACCAGTCGTCGTTCGTCACCTGGAACTTCGGCACCGGCTCCGCGATGTCGGTGCTGCTGCTGCTCTTCCTCCTCGTCGTGACGGCCGTCTACCTGTTCCTCACCTCACGCGGAAGGAAGGGCTCGCATGCCTAGCCGCACCGCCGCGCGCACCGTCCGGTCCCCCATGGCGGCGCCACGGTCCTTCCTCTGGACCCGCCGCGTCGTCCTGACACTCCTCGCGGGCTTCGTGCTGCTGCCGGTGTACGTGATGATCAGCAGCTCCCTGAAACCACTCCAGGACGTGTCGGGGGAGTTCCACTGGCTCCCGGACGAGCTGACGGTCCAGCCGTACTTCGACATCTGGGAGACCGTCCCGCTCGCCAGGTACTTCGTCAACTCCCTGATCGTGTCCGGGGCGGCGACCGTCCTGTCCGTGATCATCGCGGTGTTCTCGGCGTACGCCGTGAGCCGCTACGCCTTCCGCGGCAAGCGGGTCTTCACCGTCACGGTCCTCTCCACCCAGATGTTCCCGGGCATCCTCTTCCTCCTCCCGCTGTTCCTGATCTTCGTCAACATCGGCAACAGCACCGGCCTGGCCCTGTACGGCTCGCGGGGCGGACTGATCCTCACCTATCTGACGTTCTCGCTTCCGTTCTCCATCTGGATGCTGATCGGCTACTTCGACTCCATCCCGAGGGACCTGGACGAGGCCGCCATGGTGGACGGCTGCGGCCCGGTCCGTGCCCTGTTCAGGGTCGTCGTACCGGCGGCGGTGCCGGGGATCGTCGCCGTCTCCGTCTACGCGTTCATGACGGCCTGGGGCGAGGTGATGTTCGCCTCCGTGATGACGAACGACGCCACCCGCACCCTGGCGGTCGGCCTGCAGGGTTACGCCACCCAGAACGACGTGTACTGGAACCAGGTCATGGCGGCCTCACTCGTCGTCAGCGTGCCGGTCGTCGCCGGGTTCCTGCTCCTGCAGCGCTATCTCGTCGCCGGCCTCACGGCGGGAGCCGTCAAGTGACCGGGATTCAGGCGGCACCCCTCTCGCGGGGTGGAGCGGCCTGAGCCCTTTCCCCGGGCCACGGCCCGAGCCCCGGCCCGGCGGCCCCACCCGCCGGTGTCCGGGGCGTCCGCCGTCCGGCACACCAACGGAGGGCGACGAGGCGTGGGAGGTCCGGCGCTTATGCTCGCCGTATGGAGCAGAGCGAAGTCCTCAAGCGAGTGATCGGCATTCTCACGGAAGCGGCCGAGATGCAGCGCCACGCCGAGGAGGACGACGGCGGCGGTGACCCCGACGCGGGCGGGAACATGGTGACGACTCTCCTGAACGAGACCATGCCCCACATCGCCATCCCCTCCGACGCCACGGTCGAGGAGATGGCCGTCCTGGTGGGGCGCGAGGTCGGCGGCGCCGTCGAACAGCTCGTCGGAGCGTTCACCCTTGCCTTCATCGCGCTCGCGCAGATCCATGACTCCGGCCAGGGAGACGTGAGCTCCGCCGACGTGCTCCAGGATCTGGCCCTGCGGGCCGAGGAGCTGAGCTCGGGCGACGAGGGCCCGGAGGGACCGCTCTGACATCGCGTCGAGGACGCAGGCCGTTTCCGGGGGCCGGGTGACCGTTGCGGGCAGGCCCCGTCGGGCGGGAGACAGACCTGACCGGTACCGGCGCCGGCGGTGGGGGTGGGATGTGACCGGCCGGTTCGGCTCCGTCGGCCGTCGGGCGGGAGACCGGCCGCACGGGCCGATGTGACCGTCACACGATCGGCTCGTTTGCCGGGGTGACGGTTCTCTGCCCACGGCCCGGAAGGCTCCCCTCGTATGCCGCTCCACCCCTCGCCGCTTCGCATCCTCGGTTCCGGCGCGCACCTCGGTGTGAAGGAAGCCGAGGCGGCACTCGTCGAGCACTACCCACGCCTCGTACGCCTGGCCTATCTCACGCTGCCGCCGGCTCTCGGCAGGCACCGCAGAGTGCTCGCCGCCCACGCGGCGGTCCAGCGGGCCCTGCACGGCAGGACGCAGCACCTGCCGCACCCGGACCGGGAACGCATCCCCGCTCCGCGCTCCGGTGCCCGGACGGGTGACGGCAGGCAGACCCCCGCGTACGCCCTGGTCCGCCTGCGTGTCGTACGGTCCGCACTCGCGTACGGGCGAAGGCCCCGCTGGTGGCCGGCGCGGGCCCCCGCTCCGGCGACGCTGCGCCCTTCGGGGCCCGTGGTGCGAGGGCTCCGCCTCTTCCCCCGCGCCGGCGGAATGGACGAATTCGCCTTGGACCGCACCCTGGCGGACGTTCCCGCGCCCGTCAGGGCCGCTCTGGGCCTGCGTCTGCTCGAGGCGCTGTCCGGTGACAGCACCGCCGCGCTCCTCGCCGAAGCGGGCGTGGCGGACCCGGCCGGCGCCGTACGTGCGGCCGCGCACCTCGCCGTCGACGACCACGACCACGACCACGTACAACGCATGCTGCGATCCGACGAGTTCGATCCCTGCACGGTGCAGACCCGCCCGGGCGACCTGCTGCGGAGGCGGCAGCGGGTGCGGGCCGGCGTGACCGCCCTCCTGCTCCTGGCAGTGGCGGGAGGAGGCCTGGCCCTCACGGCCGGCTCCGGAACCGAGGACACCGGGCCTTCGGTCTCCGCGCTGCGCCGGACGGTACCGGGCGGGGCACTCGATCCGGCGGCCCTGGTACGGACACCCCCCGGGCAGTGGGCGGACACCTCGCGGGTGGACTTCACCGCCTGGCCGCCACGTGGCGGACGCACCGACGACCGTGCGCTTCTGGAGCGGGCGCTCGGCACCTGGGCGGGCCGCCCGGCGGACACCGCGGTCACCGCCACCCCCGGAACGGCTCTGGTGCCTCCCGCAGAGCCCCCTCGGCTGCTGTTCGCCGGCGATGTCGGCGGTGAAGCCGTGGTGCTCTTCCACGACAGGGGGGTACGCGCCGTCCGCTACGCCGAGCCGCTGTCCGGAGGAGGAGCCTCCGTCCTGGACTTCGCCCGGGTCGACGACGCGGACGTCACCACGGCCGCGGCGATCGCCGTCAGCCGCAGCGGCTCCGCCACGAGGTTTCTGCTGGCGCCCTGGGTGGCGGAGTCCGCGATCCGGGACCTCCTCGCGCCCGGCACACCGGCACGGTCACTGCCCGTGGACGAGAACGGGGTCACCGCGGCGGTGCCGCGTCCGGGAGCGGGCGGTGGGTGCGCCTCCTGGCCGGCGATGCAGCTGCGATCGTCGGAACGGATCGTGGAGAAGCACGCGTTCCTCGTCACGGACCTCGGCGAGCTCGCACCGGTGCACCTCACGCACACCCCGAGGCCGGGAGCAGGCGCTCCGGCCAGGCAGCCGCGCGAGGCGACCGGGACCGACGGCCTGGCCGGCTGGGCCCGCACCGCGTGTTCGCTGCGCGATCTGCGTCATTCCGGGGTCCGCGCGGTCAACGACTGGCATTTCGCGCGGCAGCCGCTGCCCGGCACCCGTGCCACGGCTGACTGGGTGTGCACCCGGGCGGACACCTGGCGCGGGCCGGGCCGGGTACTGGTCCAGTTCGTCCCGCCCGCTGCCTCGCCCTCCGCGCCGGCCGCACTGGTGTCCGAGCACCGGAACACGGCGCTGTGCAGCCGGTTCGGCCAGCACGTGGCAGCCGGAATCCTGTGGCGATCCCCGGTCGGTGGCTGGTACGTCCTCGCCGCGGGCAGCCGTGCCGTGCGGCGCGTCGAGGTGTCGGGCTCCGTACACGGGGTGTCCGACGGCCCGACACTGGCGGTCCGCGCACGGCAGGACGCCGCCTTCCGGGTGAGCGCGGTGCTGAGCGACGGCGGCTCGGTCCCCACGATGCGCTGAACGCCGCACCGCGCGACGGCAGGACGATCCATGCGGTGCCGTGAACGCGGCGCCACGCGAAGGCGGTTCGATCCCCACGGTGCGGGTACGGCGCCTCGCCGACCGGAGCGCACGGATCAGACGGATTCCGGACAGCGTGCGCACGCGCGAGTCCGCGGCGGGCCACGGTGGTTCGTGGCCCGCCGCGGACTTTCCGGCCGCGCCGACGGCGGGGAGTGGGACGGCGCGGCAGGCTCTGCGGGCGGTCAGCTCCGGTACACGCCGAACTCGTGGAGCGAGTAGCCCCAGGCGGTGCCACGCACGGACGTGCTCACCCGTACGTAACGTCCCTCGCCGGTGACGGCGAGGTCGTCGATGCCGCCGTCGCCTTCGGTGACGGTGTGGACGGTGGTCCACTCCTGGCCGTTGTCCGAGGTCTGGACCGTGTATCCCTTGGCGTAGGCGGTCTCCCAGGCCAGCTGCACGTGGTCGAAGGCCGACCTCGTGCCGAGGTCCACCTGGATCCACTGCTGGTCGGCCCATTCGCTCGCCCAGCGCGTGTCGAAGGAACCGTCGACGGCGTTGCTCGCCGGGCACGGGCAGCCGACGCCGCCGGGCTGGAAGCTCGACGCGGTCGCCGGCTTGCCCGCCGCGAGGTTCGTCCCTCCGACCTGCGGCGGCACGACCCGGAAGGACCTGGTCTCGATGCCGACGTTGCCCTTCCCGTCCGTGGTCTTGAGGTAGACCTTCCACACACCCAGGCGGTCGGGGGCGGTGAGCTCGAACGTGCCGTTCCCCTTGTCCGTGAAGCGTGCGTCGTCGAGTTGTCCGCTGCCGTCCACGTACTTGCTGCCGAGCAGGACCTGGTGGGTGAGCGGGTCACCGTCGGGGTCGGTGACCTGGGCCTTCACGGTGAAGGGCTTGCCCGCCTGGACCGCCGATGCGTGGTCCACGCTCATGCCGGTGATCACCGGGGGCGTGTTGTCGCCCGAGGTGTCCGCGCCGTAGGCCTTCTTCACCGCGTAGTACGCGAGCCGCTTCTGTCCGGCGGGAAGCAGGTTGAACCAGACGCCGCCGAAGTCGTACTCAGTGCCGTAGTGGAAGAGCGTGGCGCCGAGCGCCATTCCCGAGTGGCCCGTGACGCACTGCCACGCCCTGCTGTATCCCTCGGCCTTCGCCACGTCCGTCGGCTCGTCCGGCACTCCATGGGCGTCGTCGGGTACCTCCCACTCACCGGCGGGCCCGCCCTCGGTCACGATGTAGGGCTTGTCGAAGCCTCCGTCCTCCCAGGTCTTCCGGATGTCGCAGACGGCACCGTAGGAGTTCACGGCGTACAGATCGAGGTCGGGTGCGTTCTTCTTGTAGTACGGCCAGGCTCCGGTCCACGCGTCGGTCGAGGTCACCGGGTGGTTCGGGTCGACGGCGTGGATCCTCTTCGCGATGTCGTTGACGAACGTCGTGTACGCGTCGCGCTGTTGTTCGAGGGCGGAACCGCTGTAGCAGTTCTGCAGGCCGAGCACCGACTCGTTGCCCACGTTCCAGAGCAGGACGCCGGGGTGGTCTTTGTACTTCTCCACCCACCGGGGGAACTCGGCCAGCATGGCGTTCTTGTAGCCGGTGTCCGTCAGGTAGTCGACGCATCCGCCGCTGCCGGGCCCGCCGCCCGGCTGGAGCCAGAATCCGGCGACGACCTTGATGCCGTTGGCGGCCGCGCTGTCCAGCAGGGGTTCGGTGGTGGCGTCGGTGCCCCAGGTGCGGATGGTGTTGACACCCATCGACCTGACGTCCGGCATGTAGCGGTCGGCGTCGGAGACCGCGGGGCCCCAGGTCAGGCCCTTCACCGTGTACGGCGCACCGTCGACGGTCAGTCTCCAGGCTCCTTGCGACCCCTCGACCTTCACCACGCTTCCGGCCGCCTGCGCGGCCGGCGCGGGGAGGGTCGCCGCCGCGGCGGTGATGAGGGCGGCGACGGCGATCCTTGCCGTCGTTCGTCTGCGACGCCGGGCCGCGGGGATGGTAGGTGGCAGTTTCATGAGGGCTGCGGCTCCTCTGTGGGGGAATTGTGGGAGAGCGCTCTCCCTCTTGGGTGCGGTGCACCCCCGAGGGAGAGCGTGAGCGGTCAGGGCAGTTCGTAGTTCTCGTCCAGCGCGGCGCCCGCACCGGGGTTGTTCTGGTCGTAGCCCCGGGCGTCGCACTGGAGGCCGCCCACGATGCAGTGACCGACCATGGCGTCGAGCGTGGCGTCGTCCCACGCGTTGAAGAAGTCGTAGTGGAAGGAGTGACCGGTCCCGCTGGCCAGCCTCACCTGCGACATGTCACCGTTGACCGGCCAGGCCATCTTGAACTCGATCATCGGCAGCGCGACCGGGTGGGTCGCCGGGCAGACGTCCTGATTGGCACCCATCACGGCGGGGTACGCCATGTGGGCCTGGTGGTCCGGGGTGTCCAGATGCCTGCCGTCCCAGCAACTGGGGCCTTGCATACGGAGGTTGAGCTGCGTGTCCCGGCTGGTCGGGCAGGACGCCGGGAACTCGTAGTTGTGGTAGCTCTCACCGCACTCGTACCCCTCGACCATGCCCGGGTGGTCCCGGAACTGCTCGGCCGTCTGCGTCGGACTGCCGACGACGAACCGCAGCCCCTCGGGGAAGGGCCGCACGGTCCGGTAGTCGGTGACTCCCGCCTTGTAGTAGATGGTCTGCGGGCCGACGGGGCGAACTTCCCTGTCACCGTCGTAGAGGGTCGGCATCCAGTACGCGGAGAGGTCGCCGGGCGCCTTGCACGCGGTGCCGCCCGCGCTGAGCGACGAGGTGGTGCTGTTCTCGTTCGTGGTGTCGTTGCCCATGAACGTGTGGTTGTGGGACTTGCCTGTCTGACCGGGGTAGACGATCGGGTCCACCGATCCGGTGTGGCTGACGGAGCAGTTCGCCTGGAACTCGTGGAAATACCGGTGCGGCGGTATTTCGGTGGACGGCACCACTCCGGTGACCGGCGGGTTCGCCGGGATGTAGCCGTCGCCGTCGGGGTCGTCACCCGAGGGAACGGGATCGGCCGCCGCCATGACGTGGCCCTGCATCACGTGTGACGCGACGCCGGGCGCCTCGGCGGGCTTCGGGGCGGCGCCTGCCTTCAGGGCTCCGCCGCCGTCGATCGCGGCGAACCCCATGACCACCAGGGCCAGCGCGGCAGCTACGACGAGGGCGGACACCAAGCGGGTTCGTCCGAGTAATTCGGCCATGCGGACCTCCATACTGCTCTGCGTCCCGTGCGCTTCAGGTGCACGGTGGGGGGAGAGTGGAGCTTGTCGGCGCAGTGTGCGCGAGCGCTTCGGAGAGCGCTCTCCGAAGCGCTGTCAGTGTTGCGCTGCCGCCGAGAACATGTCAATAGAAGGTGAACGGCCTCCGGTCGCGCGGTCGAGGAGTTGACGGCCGCGTCGAGATTTCCGCCGCAGAGAGCGGGTCGCCCGGTCGGTGCAGCGACGGGAAGTGGGAGGAATGCCCGCGAGAAGCTGCTCTGCTCGGCTCCGGTCCGACCGGGAACCAACCGGCGCAAGGGCTCCCTCACGCTGCCGGGGACCACCTGCGCACAGGGGACCTTCGCCCTGCCGGACTGCCGGAAACCACCAGTGTGCAAGGGGCCCTCGCCCTGCCGGGAACCACCAGTGCACAAGGGCTTCCGGCTGCCGGCTCAGCAGGTCCCGCTCCCGCTGGACCTGCAAAGTGGCCGTACGCCACTCAGGCTGGGCAGGAGGGCCGACTGTGTGACCGTACGCCCCGGCCGGGCACGGGGACCGACTCAGCAGTAGAAGTCCGTCAGCAGAGCCAGAAGTTCGGCAGCGGGCCCGGAGGTTCGACGGCGGGACCGGAAGTTCAGCAGCGGCCCCGGGAGTCCGGCAGTGGCCATGGAAGCGCGGAGGCGCCGTGGACTGCGCCTTCAACGCAGCTCCGCAAGGGGCCCGGACCCCTGACGCCCGGAATGGCAAAAGTCTGCTGCGGCAGGGGGCCACCCTGCTGCCGCAGCAGACCAGTCATGTTCCGCGGGGTGCCGGTGACCCCGCCGGGCCACCGGCACCCGGCGGGGTCAGTCGGATCAGGCGGTGTGAAGCGTCAGCCCGTACCGGTTGAGAATCTCGTTGATGGGCTGGTGCCAGGTCTCCCCGCCGCTGCCGCAGTTGCCCCAGCCGCCGGAGGTGACGCCCTGCGCCTGGTCGCCGCTGATGAACGAACCGCCCGAGTCGCCGGGTTCGGCGCACACGCTGGTCTTGGTCATCTGGCGCACGGCACCCTGGCTGTAGTTGACGGTCTCGTTCTTCGCCAGGACGTTGCCGCAGTGCCAGTGGGTGGTGGAACCGGAGCGGCAGATGGAGGCACCGATCGGGGCCTCGCTGGATCCGCGAACCAGCTGGTCCGACACGGTGCCCCAGCCCAGCACGACCGGGACGGTCCACCAGCCGCTGCCGACGTTGACCCACGCGTAGTCGTTCTCGGGGAAGGACGAGCCCTGGAAGTTGCCGATGGCCGAGCCGTCCCAGCCCCGCACCGCTCCCCCGGCCTGTCCGCAGTGCCCGGCCGTGACGAAGCCGCCGTGCACCGAGAAGCCTATGGAGCACCGGACGTTGCCCGTGTAGTACGGGTCGCCGCCGACCGTACCGGCGGCGAAGGTCTGCGGGGCCTCGGCGGTCTGCTCGACCGTGACGGGGCCGGCTGCGCGCGCCTTGGCCACGAATGCGCGGACATCGTTGTCACCCTGCTCGGAGGCGACGACGTTCACCACCACACTGTTCGCCCGGGGGTCCACGTGCCAGCTGCTGACTCCGCTGGGGGCGGAGAGTGCGTCCAGCTTGTTCTTCGCGGCGTCGAGCTGACGCGCCGTATGGCTGACGAGGCTCGTCTGCGCGCCGGTGGCACGGACCGCTCGGGCCTTGGCGCCGTCGGTCACCGCGACTGTCAGCTTGCCGCTGTCCGCGTCGAACCAGGAGCCACCGTACGACGCGCCGGCGGCGCTCCGCGCCTTTCCTTCCAGCGCGGTCGCCGCCTTTTCCGCGGTGATCCTGGCCACGGCCTGGTCCTCGGTCAGCCCGAGGTCCCGCTGCATGGCGGTCATGAGGCCCGCGGAGGCCTGGGGGGCTCCGGCGGAGGAGGAGGCGTCCGCCGCGGAGGCCTGAGTGAGGCCGGCGGTCGCCCAGGTGCCGATGATGAGCAGTGCGGAGAGACCGGTCCGCACCATCGTCGTATGTCTCAAGGGAGTGCCCCTTCGTGTTGTTCCAGCATCGTGGGGGTGGAACAGGAAGCAGCCGAGAGCCGTCTGAGAGCGCTCTCAGAAGTGCCGTTACGGACTGTAGACCAGTTCGAAGGGCAGGTCCATGCCAATGACGCCTTCACGCGCCGACCGGCGTCGGCGCGAGGTCACGGGGCGAGCAGAGGAAGCCCTGCCTCACGCCACGGACCACGGAAGTCGTCCCACCGTCCGCCAGGCTCTTCTGGCGCGGTGTCCCAGATCCGCACGGGACCACCCGTCGGCGTGAGCGCGGGCCAGCCGGGGTCGCCGGTGGCCGCGAACTGCACCCACGCGCGCGTCATGCGGGACGCGAGTGCGCGGTCGGCATCGCCCGGCGGACCACCGATGAGGAAGTGGACGTTCTCGTCGTACAAGGTGCCGAACGCGAACGGGATGTCCGCGCAGTGCCACGCCCTGACCGGCTTCCCCAGGCCGTCGCGCTGCCGGACGAAGCGCGCCAGGCGGGTGCGGCCACCCGCTCGCACGTGGGCCTCGGCCAGTCGGCTGCTGTACTCGCCGAACAGCAGGTCCCCGTACAGAGCGAGGAAGAGCTCCTGCGCGGAGGCCTCGGGCACGCGTGCGCGGTAGGCCTCCAGCACGGTGGGTGGCAGCTGGAAGTCGGCTACGAAGCGGTCGAGTTGACCGGCATCGGACATCCTGGCGCAGCTGCCCACCGCGTCCAGCAGCCAGTACTCCTCCGCCGTGTGACAGACCAGCAGCTCCACATCGCGGCCGGCTCCCCCGGCACATGCCGTGAGGGGGTCGAGGGGCAGGGTGGGTCCTCCTGCCACGGGGCCGTAGATGGCCGGATCGTAGTGCCGCTGACCTGATCCGGGGTCGCGCCGGTAGGTGTCGGCCACCCGGTCGGAGGCATCGACCAGCGTCTTCGGTGAGGCGGACACCAGGCCCTCGTACGTGGCGGGGACCCCGGCCTCCGCCGCCACCTCCGCCGTGGTCCGGGCGGCCGACCCTGGCGTGGCGCAGGCGTTCACCGCGCTGTGGGCCACAGCGCGCCGGAAGAGGCCTCGCGCCTCGTCCATGACCATGAGGCAGGCGACCGAGGTCGCTCCTGAGGACTGCCCGGCCACCGTGACCCGGGCGGCGTCACCGCCGAACGCGGCGATGTTGTCCTGCACCCACGTGAGGGCGGCCACCTGGTCCAGCAGACCCCGGTTGTCCGGGCAGATGCCGCCGTCCCCGGCGTGCGGGACGTGACCGAACCCCTCGAAGCCCAACCGGTAGTTGAGTGTCACGACCACCAGGCCGTGACCGGCAAGAACGGTCCCGTCGAAGTCCGGCTGGGCCGAGGAACCGAAGACGTAGGCGCCCCCGTGGATCCAGACGAGCACGGGCATCGAGTCGCCGCTCCCGCCGGGGGTCCATACGTTGAGGCTGAGCACGTCCTCGTCACCGGGCGACCAGGCCGGCGCCCCCGGCAACCGCGCGGACTGCGGGGCGACGGGCCCGAAGCCGGCGCAGTCCCGGATCCCGTCCCAGGACGGCGCGGGACGCGGGGCGCGAAAGCGCCTCGGCCCGAACGGCGGTGCGGCGTAAGGGATTCCACGCAGCACGACGATGCCGGGATCTCGTTCGGCGCGCCGCCCCGTGACCGCCCCGGCCTTCGTCGTGAACACTCTCATCCGTACTCCCCATACCTCGCCCGCGCGGTCCGCGGTCAGCCTCGCACTTGGCGGCCGTCGCGGGCCAACACCTCTGCATCACCGACTGACGCATCCGTGATGTGAATCGGTCGGGCGACCTGACGGCCTGCCGGCCATGCGCAGGGACCCGGGAGCGCCGGTCCTGGAGTACGACGAGCTCGGCATCGGCTACGAGGACGTCTCCGAAGCCGACCGCGCCGCGATCGTGGCCCTCCATCCCCGGCCGGACTTCGAACGGCGCGTTCACGGAGGGCATCGCGCCGAAGCCGGAGACCACCTTCGGCAACATCAAGGCCGACGCGCTCCCGCACTACGTTCCCGGCTTCGAGCGTGGGGACCTCGTGCGTACCGTCCTCGACTCACCGTGGCCGGAGTGACGCCGCAGCACGCTGCTGTGCAAGGGCCGTCAGGGGTGCCTGCCGTGTGGTCACACCACGAGGGCCCGGCCCCGCGCCGCGATCCGGGGCCCCTGCCGGCTCAGGGACGTGCCGCGGCTCCCCACCCTCGTGAAGCGCCGATCAGTTCGGCCGTGAACGGGTGCTCGGGCGCGGTCAGGACCTGGTCCCTCGGCCCCTCCTCGACCACCTCGCCCGCGTCGAGCACGGCCACGCGTGTCGCCGGTGCGGCGGTGTCGATGTCGTGGGTGATCAGGACGACGCTCAGCCCGTCGCTCCGCCGGATCAGTGCGGCCAGCAGGTCCAGCAGGGAGCGCCGGGTCACCGGGTCGAGTCCCGACGTGATCTCGTCGCAGATCAGCACCCGGGGCCGGGCGAGGAGCGCCCGTGCGAGGGCTGCGCGCTGGAGTTCGCCGCCGGACAGCCGGGCGGGCAGCCTGCGGACGAGGCTCTCGTCCAGGCCCAGGTCACTCAGGACCCGCCGTGCCTCCTCCGTCGCCTCCCGCCGGCCCGCCCCTCGCAGGCGTGTCGCGGTACGGGCCACCTGGTCCAGGACCGGCCGGTGCTCGTCGAATGCGGCCCGGGCGTCCTGGAACACGTACTGCACGGCGGCGAGCTGTTCGCGACCGCGCTCGCGCAGGCTGCGCGGAAGCGCCGTCCCGTCCAGCAGGATCCGCCCCGAGTGGTCGCGGTGCAGTCCCGCGAGGCAGCGGGCGAGAGTGGTCTTGCCGCTGCCCGAGCGTCCGAGCACGGCAAGGCATTCCCCGGCGCGCAGGGAGAGCCGGTCCACACGCAGGACGGGCTCGCGGACGCCCCGATTCCGGTGCCGGGCGACCAGCGCGTCGACGGTGAGCACCTCCGCGCCTGCGTGGCCGGGGTCCGCGTACGGCATGTTCCGCGGCTCGGCGAGGAGTTCCTTGGTCCACGGGTGTGTGGGGGTGTCCAGGACGGCGCGGGCCGCGCCCTGCTCCACGACGCGTCCGCCGCGCATCACCAGCACCTCGTCGGCGAGTTCGCGTACGACGTCCAGGTCGTGGCTGAGCAGCAGCACGGCGATGCCACGAGCGGCCAGCGACGCCAGTTCGCCGACGATACGCCGTTTCGTCAACGCGTCCTGGCCGGTGGTGGGTTCGTCGGCGACGACGATGCGGGCGCCGAGCAGGAGCGCCTGCGCGAGCACCGCACGTTGCTGCTGGCCACCGGACAGCTGGTGCGGGTAGCGGCGCGACAGCGTCTCAGCGTCGTCGAGTTGGGCGTCGGCGAGTGCCTGGAGGCGAAGCTCTCCGGCAGCGGCTCGCCGCTCGCGGCGGGGCAGGCCGTGTACCTGCTGTCGTGCCATGTCGTGCAGGAGGGCCCCGGTCCGGCGGGTCGGGTTGAGCACGGCGGCGGGGTGCTGGGGGACGTAGCCGATCCGGGCCCCGTGCACGCTGACGTCTCCGGTGACCCGGGCTCCGGCGGGGTACTCGCCGAGCAGGGCGAGGCCGGTGGTGGTCTTGCCGCTGCCGGACGCACCGACCAGCGCGGTGACGGTGCCGGGCAGGATCCGGAGCGAGACCCGGTCGACGAGCACCTCGCCGTCGACCTCGATCGTCAGGTCGGTGAGGGCGGCGAGCACTGGTTCCTGGTTCATGGGCGGCGGCCCTTCCGGGGCGGGGTGCGGTTTTCCATCGCGGCGTCGACCAGCAGGTTGCTGCCCATGGTCAGGGCGATGATGAGCAGGGCGGGCACGACGACGGCCCAGGGCTGGATGAGCAGTCCGGTGCGGTTGCGGTCGACCATCACCGCCCAGTCGGAGGCGTCGGGGGCGACTCCGATGCCCAGGAAGGCCGCGGTGGCCACGAGGTAGAGCACTCCGGTCAGCCGGATGCCCGCGTCGGCCGCCAGGGTTCGTGCGATGGACCGCCCGACATGGCCGACGGCGAGGCGCCACCAGCTCTCCCCTTGCATCCGCAGCGCCTCCACGGCCGGCCGGGACGCGACCTCGGCCGCTGCCGCACGCACGATCCGGGCCGCGTCGGGGACCGAGACGAACGCCACCAGCAGCACGAGTCCGGCGGCGCCGGGCGGGAAGACAGCGGCGACGAGCAGCATCATGAGCAGCGAGGGAACCGCGAGCAGCACGTCCAGGGGACGCATCAGAAGTTCCTCCAGCCATCTGCGGTGGGTGAGCGCGCCGGCCAGCCCGACGGGCAGGGCGACGAGATACGCGAGGAGCGTCGCGGCGAGCGCGACGAGGACCACGGGCCGGCCTCCGAGCAGCACCTGGTGCACGACGTCACGGCCGACGAAATCGGTACCGAGCCGGTAGCCCTCGCCGAGGGTGAAGGAGGCCGCGCGGGCCGGGGCTTCACCTGCCAGGTAGGGGCCGGCCAGGGCGAGGCCGAGCGGGAGGGCGGCGACGGCCGCTCCGGGGCCGTATCGGCGAAGACGTCTCACGCGGCCACCTCCGAGCGTGGCGCGAGCCGGTGGGTGACGAGGTCGGCGCCGAGGTTGAGCACGACGGTGGCGAGGCCGAACACCACGGCGAGACCTTGCACGACGGGTATGTCGCGGTCGGCGACCGCGTTCATGAGGACGGTGCCGAGTCCGGGGATCACGTAGAGGGCCTCCACGACGATGACACCGCACAGCAGCCAGTCGATGGTACGTGCCAGTTGCTGGGTGGCGGGGGCGAGGGCGTTGGGCAGGGCGTGCCCGTAGCGGACGCGGGTGCCGGAGAGTCCGTAGCGTCGCGCCTGTGCGGTGTAGGGCGCGGCGAGCGCCTCGATCATGCCCGCTCTGACCAGCCGTGCCAGGGAGCAGACGGGCCTGGCGAGCAGGACCAGGACGGGCAGGACGAGCGCCGCGGGGTGGGCGAGGAGGCCGTCCCCGTAGCCCACCGCGGTCGGCGGAAGCCAGCCGAGCCGCAGCGCGAAGACGCTCACCAGCAGGACGCCGAGGGCGAATTCGGGTACCGCGTAGACGCCGAGTGTCGCCGAGCTGATCAGGCGGTCGGTGAACCGGCCTTCGTGCCGTGCGGCGAGGACGCCGAGTCCGACGCCCAGGGGCACCAGGAGCAGCACGGTGAGGCCGGCGAGCAGCAGCGTGGGGCCGAAGCCGTCCGCGAGGAAGCCGGACACCGGCCGCCCGGAGGTGAGCGAGGTACCGAAGTCGCCGTGGAGCAGTCCCCGGACCCATTCGGCCAGGCGCTCGTGGGCGGGCCGGTCCAGTCCCATCGCCTCGCGGACGGCCGCGATGCGTTCCGGGTCGGGCTGGTCTCCGGCGAAGGCCACGGCGGCGTCGCCCGGCAGTGCCTCGGTGAGCGCGAAGACCAGCAGCACGACGGCGGCGGTCTGCAGGGCGCCGAGGACCAGCCGCCGGGCGATCCAGGAACGCAGTCCGTTCACGCCAGCCAGACCTTGTCGAAGCGTGCCCAGTCCAGGGTGTTGGCGGGTGCCTCTCGCGCGACGCCGCGCAGGTTGGGTGCGGTACCGAGGATCCAGTCACCGAACCCCCAGACGAGGAAGCCTCCTTCGGCGTGCAGCTGCCGCTGCATCCGGCCGTACAGGGCGGCCCGTCCCGCCTTGTCCTTGGTGGACTGGGCCTGCTGGTAGAGCGCGTCGAACTTCTTGTCCTGCCATTTCGTGGCGTTGGTGGTGGAGCCGGTGAGCAGCCGCTGGGAGATGTGCGACTCGATGGGCATGGCGCCCGACCGGTAGCAGCACAGGGTGCCGGAGTCGAGGATGTCCTTCCAGTACGAGTCCTTGCTGCCCATCCGCACCTCGACGGCCACTCCGGCGCGTGCCGCCTGGTCCCTGAAGATGCCGGCGGCCTCGGTGAACCCCGCCGCGACGGCGGAGGTGTCGAGGGTGACCTTCAGGCCCTCCGCGCCGGCCCGCTTCAGCAGCCGGCGGGCGCGGTCGAGGTCCTGCTCACGCTGGGGCAGTTCGTCGGCGTAGTACTCGTAGCCCTTGCCGAAGAGGTCGTTCCCCTGCTCGCCCGCGCCGGACAGGGCGCCGGCGACCAGTTCCGCGCGGTCCGCGATGTGGAAGAACGCCTCGCGGACCAGGGGGTCGTCGAAGGGCGGGCGGTCGGTCTTCATGGCGAACGCCTGCATGGCACTGTTGCGCAGCCGGACGATCCCGATCGTGCCGGCCTTCTCGTGGGCGCGTCCCGTTGCGGGGGTGAGCTCGTGGGCGTACTCGACCTGGCCGCCGAGCAGGGCGTTGATCCGGGCGGACTCCTCGTTGGCGACGACGAATTCGAGCTCGTCGAGATAGGGGGCACCGTCCCAGTAGGCGTCGTTGCGCCGCAGGACGGTGGATCGGCCGGGTGTGAAGGAGACGAACTCGAAGGGGCCGGAGCCCACCGGGTCGCGGTCGAACGAGGTGGCGCCGTCCTGGACGATGTAGGTCCCGAACGCCGCCATGACGTTGGGGAACTCGGCGGTCGGGCGCTTGAGTACGAATTCGACGGTGCGCTCACCCGTGGCCCGGCTCGCCGTCAGGTCGACGGGTTCCAGGGACGCGCGGGCGCGGTAGGCCTTGTCGGGATCGGCGATGCGCCGGTAGCTGTACAGGACGTCGGCCGCGGTCACCGGCTTCCCGTCGTGGAAGTCCGCCTGCCGGAGCGTGACCTTCCAGCGGTCGAGGGCCGCGTTCGGCTCCCAGGTCTCGGCCAGGCGCGGTTCGGCGGACAGGTCGGCCGCGTAGTCGGCGAGCTTGTCGAAGAGGGCCTTGCCCCGGGCGGCGTCGGCGAAGAGGTTGCCCAGGTGCGGGTCGAGGGTTTCCGCCGCTCCGCCCCCGGCGAAGGCGGCGCGCAGCCGGCCGCCGCGCCGTGGGGCGCCGTCCGCCTTGTCGCCCGTGTCCTGTGTGGCTCCGGATCCGGAGCAACCGGCGAGGGCGAGCGCGCCGGCGCCTGCCGCGCCGGCGGCGAGGAAGCCCCGCCTGCGCAGGGCGGGGAAGCGCTCGTGTCTGTCGTGGGGTGCTGTCATGGTTGCTCTCCTACGGGTGGGTGGGCGGAAGTGGGGGCCGTCCTCTTCCTCGCGACGAGGTGGAGCCGGTCTCCGTCGGCCGCGGTGCCGGGTTCGGCACCCGGACGCCAGACGGGTTCGGTTCGTGGCCCGGGGCCGTCGTGCAGGGCGAGGACGTCGAAGCCGTGGACGGTGAGGAAGTGGCGCAGTTCCTGGGGCAGGAGCAGCCGCCACGCCGACCGCTCCTCGACGGGCGGGGTGCCGTCGTCGGAGGTCCAGCGGCGGGTGCGGCGCAGGAGCTGCGCGGCTCGGTCCAGGTGCAGGGTGGTGGTCGAGCGGTAGGTGGTGCCCTCCCAGGTGAAGAGGGCGGTTCCGGGCGCGGCGGGAGGTTCGGCGCGCCCGAGGAAGTAGGCGCCGTTGCGCATCTCGGCGACCAGCAGTCCACCGGGCCCCAGGGCGCGGCGGCAGGACGTCAGGAACCCGTCCAGTTGCTCGTTGGTGTGGCAGTACAGCAGGGAGCTGTCCAGGCACACCACCGCGTCGAAGACCCCCCGCCCGAAGTCGAACCGGCTGAGATCGGCCTGTACGTGGACCGGCCCCGGGTGGTGGACGCGGGCGTGGGCGAGCATGGTGGCGGAGAGGTCGGCGGCCGTGACGCGGCGCCCCGCACGGTGGAGGCAGGCCGCGTCGCGGCCGGTACCGCAGCCGAGGTCCAGGACGGCCGGGCCCGCGCCGTGCCGCCGCAGGCATTCCTCCGCCCAGCGGCCCGCGAGCCGTTCGGGGTCGGGGAACCTCGCCTCGTACAGTTCGGGGCGATCGGTGAGCAGGTTCCCCGTGCGCTGCTTCATGCCGCCACCGCCACGGGTGCGGGCTGTGTCCGGGGGAGGGTCCCCCTGCGCTGCAGCCAGAACACGCCTGCGGCCGAGGCCAGTCCGGTCACGAGGCAGCAGGCCCAGGGCAGGAGTTCGGTCGTACCGCCGTGCGCCCCCTGCCGCTGAGCGGCGTCCATGGCCCAGCCGACAGCGGCGTTCCCGAGGGCGGCAGCGATCCCGGAGACGGCGTAGAAGATCCCGAAGTACGTACCGGTCAGGGCCTGCCGCCCGAAGCCGGGTATCAGCTCCATGACGAAGGGCTGGGCGGTCATCACGCCGAGGTGGAGCAGGAGGGCCCCCGCCAGGACGGGCAGGACGCGCAGGGCGGCGTCGAGTGTGCCGTCCGGCGGTGTGCCGGTGCCGGCCACCAGCATGGGGGGTACGAAGGCGAGCCCCATCAGGACGAGCCCGGTGGCGATCCAGCGGCCCCTGCTCCCTCGCCCCTTCAGCGCGCGGGTGATCCGCAGTTGGAGCGCGATTCCGGCGATGGTTCCGGTGAGGAAGACGAGGCCGGCGGCGCCGTCCCAGCCGGTGGCCTGCCGGGCACCGTCGGGCAGCAGCAGATAGAGCTGGTTCTCCAGGGTGAACATCCCGACCATGGCCAGGGCGAAGGCGAGGAAGGCCCGGTTGCCGACGGCCTCACGCCAGTCGGCGGCGAGGCTGCCGGTGGCCGCGGGCACGTCCCGGGCGGGGAGCACCAGTGCCTGGGCAACAGTGAGCAGGGCGAAGATCCCGGCGGCGGTGAGCGCGGAGGCCCGGAAGTCGACGAGCAGCAGGAGACTGCCGAGGAGTGGGCCGATGAGGGCACCGGTGGTCGCGAAGACGTTGAAGAGGGCGAAGGCCTCGGCCTTCCGCTCCCCCGCCTCCTGGGCGAGGTAGGTACGGACGGCCGGGTTGAAGAGCGCGCCGGCCACTCCGCTGAGCACGGACGCGGCGAGCAGGACGGGCAGCCCGTCGCCCAGTGCGAAGAGGGCGAAGCCGACGGTGCGTATCCCGCAGCCGGCGATGATGACGCCACGCGCGCCGAGCCGGTCCGCGGCGGAGCCGCCTATGAGGAACAGGCCCTGCTGGCTGAGATTGCGTACACCGAGTACGACGCCGACGACGGCCGCCGACATGCCCAGGTCGTCGCCCAGGTGGGTGGCGAGGTACGGGATGAGCAGATAGAAACCGGTGTTGACCCCGAGTTGGTTGACCAGCAGCAGACGGATGGCGAGCGGGTAGCCGCGGATTTCGTGCCAGGTCCTCATGAGGCCTCGCTCCAGGATGCGGCTGCGACACGGGATCCGGCACAGGAACCGGCGTCGGCACCGGCGCGAGGCGCGTCTTCCGCAACGGCCGCGGCATCGGAACCGGACCCGGCGTCCGCCCGGGGTGCGCCCACTGCGCGCGGTCGCACGCCGAGGCCCGGCTCTCCGCCGGCGGTGACGAATCCGTCCGCGCCGCCGATGCCGGTCCACGGGTCGTGTGCCAGCAGGAGGTGCCCGTCGAGGTCGGCCCAGCGGGCACGGTCGGCGATGTGGACCGCGGGGGCGATGCCCAGGGTGCTGGCGGTCAGGCAGCCCAGCATCAGGTCCGTGCCGCTGCCCTCGATCAGGGTCGCGATGCGCAGGGCCGCGTGGACACCGCCGCACTTCGGGAGCTTGACGTTGATTCCGTGGACGCGCCCGGCGAGCCGCCGCGCGTCCTCGTAGGTGACCGCGTCCTCGTCGGCGATGACGGGCACGGGAGAGCGCGCTGCGAGCCGGGCGAGGGCTTCGGGGTCACCGGGGGTGAGCGGCTGTTCCACTGCCTCGACTCCGAGTTCGGCGAAGCGGGGCAGCAGTGTGCGCGCCTGGCCCGCAGTCCAGGCCCCGTTGGGGTCGAGGAGGAGCCGGGCGCGGGGCGCGGCGGCGCGGACGGCGCGCACCCGGTCGAGGTCCGTTTCGGGGTCCGGGTCGCCGGCCTTGATCTTGATGAGGGAGAAGCCCGCATCGGCCAGGGCGCGTGCCTGGGTGGCCGCCCGGCCGGGCGACATGAGGGAGATGGTGCGGGCGGTGGCGGCTCTCGGCGCCACCGGGGACCCCAGGAAGCGGTGGACGGCGGTGGCGGTGCGCTTGCCGACCAGGTCGAGGAGTGCCGCCTCGGTCGCTGCCGTCATCGCGGCCGGGGTCCCGGGTCCGGTGAGCTCACCGACCCGAAGCGCGTGCAGCGCGGTCTCCGGGCCCGCGAAACGGGTGAGCGACTCGGCGGTCAGCGCGGCGAGGCGTTGCAGCGTGGGGGTGTCGAGGCCGTAGAAGACGCTGGTGACGGCCTCGCCGTGACCGCTGAGCCCTTCGTGCTCGACGGTCAGACGGACGGCGTCGCGGGCGGTCATGGTGGAGCGCGAGATGCGCAGCGGCTCGGCCAGCACCAGCCGTACCGTGGTCTGGGTGAGTTTCACGGCTGCCTCCCCGGTTCGCCGCCGGCCAGTGGATCGGTGACGGTGGTGCACCTGGCCCATCCCCCGGTCTGCGCGGCGCGCGGGTGCGGGATGTCGACGGGACGGTCCGCGGCGAGACGGGGGTCCAGTTGGTGGGCGGTGATGAAGTCGTCGTCGTACACCGTTCCGAGGTAGCGGTGGGGGCCGTCGGGGAAGACGGTCGCGACGGCCTGTCCGGGGTGGGCGCCCGCGGCCCACGCGGCAACGCGTGCGACGGCGCCCGTGCTCCATCCGCCGCTGACGAAATTGCCCCGCGCGAGCCGTCTGCAGGCGTCCGCGGCCTCGGCCGGACCGATCCAGTGGACCTCGTCGAAGGCCTCGTAGGCGACGTTGCGCGGGTGGATGCTGCTGCCGAGACCGCGCATCAGCCGGGGCGCGGGAGGCTGCCCGAAGATGGTCGATCCGGTGGAGTCGACAGCGATGAGGCGCAGCCGGGGCCAGTGCCGGCGCAGGGGCCCGGCGATGCCGGCGCTGTGTCCGCCGGTACCGACGCTGCAGACGAGGATGTCGAGGTGGTCGAGCTGGGTCGCAAGTTCCGCCGCGAGGGAGGCGTAACCGGCGCTGTTGTCGGGGTTGTTGTACTGGTCGGGCCAGTAGGCTCCGGGCAGCCGGCCGAGCAGGTCGTGCAGCCTCTGGAGGCGGGCGCCCTGCCAGCCGCCGTGCACGGCCGGGCGGTCGACGATTTCGAGCCGAGCTCCGTACGAGCGGAGCAACTGGCGCATGGAAGGCTCCAGTTCACTGTCACCCACCAGTACGACCGGGTGCCCGAGCGCCTGTCCCGCGAAGGCGAGCCCTATGCCCAGGGTGCCGGAGGTGGACTCGACGACCGGTGCCCCGGGGAGCAGTTCGCCGCGTTCCTCCGCACCGAGCAGCATGGACACCGCCGCGCGGGCCTTCATGCCTCCGACGGCGTGTCCTTCGAGCTTGGCCCAGAAGCCCGGATGCCGCGCGGGCAGTCCGGTCGTGATCCGGGCGAGCGGGGTGTGGCCGATGAGGGACAGGAGCTCGCGGTTGGGAGCGAGGGCGGGCAGGGACAGGGTGCTCATGAGGTGCCTCCGTCGTGCGCCCGGTAGCGGTGGAGGGTGCCGGGTCCGCCGTCGAGCCAGAAGAAGGGGTACGGTTCCGCGCACACCGCCGCCACTCCCGCGCCGAGGAAACGCGGCAGGACCGCGCTTCCGGTCTGCGCGAACATGACCAGCGGCTTTCCGTGTTCCCGCGCGCTCCGGCGCAGCGGTTCGAAGGTGCCGTTGCCGAGCGTCATTCCGGAGGCCAGCACCGCGTCGCAGCGGCCGACCTCGTCGAGGGCGTCGGTCGCGATGGGCTCGCCCCATTCCGTGGTGCCGCCCTTGAAGTCGCAGGGAATTGCACGCATGCCTCGTGTACGTATCTCTGCGAGAAGTGAGTTGACGACCCCGACCACCAGAACCGTTCGTCCGGGCGGCAGTTCCAGGAGGTCGACCACCGCACAGGCGCGGGCCCGCGAGCGTTCCAGGGAGTTGCCGGCGGGGATGTCCACGGGCCGGGCGCCCTGGGCGGGGGCGTGCGGCAGGACGTCCATCAGGAAGGCGTCGAGTGCCGCGACCCGGACCGGCAGCAGCGGATGAGCGAGCAGCGCGGCCAGCTCCGCACCGGCACAGTCCTCGACCGTGCCGTCGGGCAGGGCGCCCGGTTCGACCGCGCACGAGCCGACGCTGCGGCCCAGACGCAGGCTGAGGACCTCGTTGCGATAGCCGCCGTGCCGCCCTTCGTGCCGTACGGCTTGGGAGGTGGTGAAGGCGACATCGATGCGCCGGGTCCGGGGGTCCGGGCCGAATTCCCCTCGTAGAACCTGGTCGAGGAGCGTGTCGAGACACGGGGTCAGGGTGCGCGGAGATCCGCCCGCCGTCATGAGTGCACCAGCCGGGGGCGCACTCCCGCGAGGAGGGACTCGACGCGTCGACGGGCGCCGAGTCCGGTGGTGTCGCCCGCCATGATGTGTCCGAGGTAGGCGTTGTTGCTGTCCGCAGCCTCGACCGTGCGGCCCGCCTCGGCGAACTGCGCCTCGATGACCCCGTCGGTGTCCGCCACTCCGGCGGCGCCGTCGAAGGAGGCGAGGGTCCCGGCGGCCTCGGGAACCAGGAAGCCGATGGCCGCACTGCGCAGCCCGGTGTCGCGCGGCTGGAGGACGGGTTCCCTGCCGAGTGCCACGTCGACGCAGACGGCGGCCAGATCGATCCCGGTGACATGGCGGACGAGTTCGGTGATGCGGTTGCCCGCGGGCCGGGGGTTGACCTCCACGACCCGGGGGCCGTCGGCCGTCAGCTTGATCTCGGTGTGCGCCACGACGTCGTCGAGCCCGAGCGCGGCCCCCGCGGCCAGCGCGGTCGCGGTGACCGCGGCGAGCGCGTCGGGGGCGAGGGCGGCCGGGAACATGTGTCCGGTCTCGACGAAGGCCGTGGCCCCGCCGACGCTCTTGTCCGTCACCCCGACGACGTGGGCGACCCCGCGACAGGTCACGGTCTCGACGCTCACCTCCGGCCCCGGGAGGAACTCCTCCAGCAGGATGTGGGGCGAGCGCCGCTGCCCCCTCGCGTTGTACGGGAAGGCCGCCAGGGCGCGGCAGGCCTCGGCCAGCTGCTCCTCGTCGTCGGCCCGGCGCACGAGCATGCCGGCACACAGGTCGACCGGTTTGACGACCAGCGGGTAGCCCAGGCCGCGGGCGGCCACGACGGCGTCCGCCGCGTCCGTACAGACGGCGAAGCGGGGACCGGGGACGCCTGCGGCGGCGAGGACTGCGCGGGTCGCGTCCTTGCGGCAGGCGTTCTCCATGGCTTCGGGCGAGGGGCCCGGCAGGCCGAGGCGGGCGGCGATCCGGGCGGCGGTCGGCAGGTAGTAGTCGCAGGAGGTGACCACCCCGTCGAAGCCCAGGACGCCGTGCGCCTTCTCGACCTGCGGAATCAGCAGGTCGATGTCGTTGGTCGGCGCAGTCACGATGTTACGGGCGGTGAGCAGCGGGTGACCGGCCCCCTCGGGCGCCGACCGCAGGTAATGACTCAGGTCGCGGGTGAGAAAGGTGAAATGGTGCCCCGCCTCCCCCAGGGCGCGGGGCAGCAGTCTGCTCATCGACCCCACCCAGCTCTCGACCACCAGCAGATGACTCACGAACTCCCCCTTTTCCACAGCGTGATCGGGTTGTGCGGGCAGGCAGGAGTCACCCCCGCGGAGGTTCCGGGCCGCCCGCACATACGCTATCGACAATCGTTTTCATTGTCATCTGAATCAGCGTCATGGCTGGCCGGGACCCCTATCCGTTGCGCCCCTCGCCGGACCGGAGTGGAATTACGTACAGGGGGACCCGGAGGAAGGGACTCGCCATGACCGACAGGGAGAGCGACCGGGGGGACGACGTCTACCAGCCGCAGGAGCCGGAGGCCTCCGACCCCGCCGACCTGCTGGACGTGGAGGACACCCTGGACACGTCCGGGGTCACGGACGTCCTGGAGGAGGGGTACTCCCCGCCCGACCGGCCCTGGGCCGTCGACGACGAGGGGACCACCGCGTCGGAGCAGCACACGGGCGAATCCCTCGACACCCGCCTGACCAGGGAAGTTCCCGAGACGCCGGGGGCCGCCGACGACTGGATCGGCGATCTCGCGGGTGGTGACGGAGAGCCCTACGACACGGAAGTGGGCACCGATCGTGCCGGGCGGCTCACTCAGGGCGGCGACGGCCACGTGCCCGCCACCCTCACCGCACAGGATGTCGGTATCGACGGCGCGGCTGCCTCCGCCGAGGAAGCGGCCATGCACGTGATCCCCGAGGAGGAGGACCTGTTCGGGTAGCGGTCCGCGCGGCGACGCCGCTTCGGGCGGCGGCCTGGGCGCCGACGACCGCTCCGAGCAGCGGTCGGCACGCCGAACGGCACGGAGAGCCAGTACCTCCAGGCCCCTGCCCCGGATCACGGCCGCCGCGCTTCCCGCCGTCGTCCGCGGCCACCGCCGACGCGATCCCTCGCCGCCGTCCCCTCCCGCGCGATCCCTCGCCGCCGTCCCCTCCCGCGCTCCCTCGCGGCCCTCCCCTCCCGGGCGCGCTCCCTCGCGGCCGTCCGCCGATCACCGCCGACGCGCCCCGCACAGCCCTTCCTGAGGCGCGGCACGGGCTCGCTTCCTCGCGGCTGCGCGCCTGCCCCTCGCCGACGTGCACTGCCGGCCCGGCAGGACCGTACGCACGCGCCCTGTGGTGCGAGGGCGCGCACAGGGTCCGGCCGAAACGCACCGTTGTACTGCCCCTCCCCACGAAAACGCTTGGACTCCGCCTGCCCTGCCACGGGAGACTTCCCAGTCCCGGATCTCTTGCCGCGGACGCACGGCGAGCGCTCCGCCGGGTACGGCGCTGCCCTCCCGCAGGCCTCACACCGCGGCGGAACCCGGAGCAACTGCCCGCGAAACGACATGAGGTCGGCATGGGATCGCAGCAGTCTCACGGCACCGGACCGGTCAGCGGCCCGGTCCGGATCGCACTTCGCCACTACCTTCGGGAGTTGTCCCGCGTACCCGCACTGTCCGTGCCGGCGCTACTGCTGCCGGCCATCGGCAACATCGGGATCACCTATCTCGCACCGCTGGTCGTCGCCAAGCTCGTCGGCCGGATAGCGGACGGCGGGGGCATCGGTGTCCGCGAGGCACTGCCCTACATCGCCGTCTTCACCGGGGTCCTGCTCCTGGCGGAGACGATGTGGCGGATCGGCCTGCACTGCCTCAACCGGGTCGACGCACTCGGTATCGAGCACCTGTACGTTACCGGCATGGATGCCCTGTTCGCCAAGGACGCGGCCTTCTTCCAGGACAACTTCGCAGGCTCCCTGACCAAGCGGGTGCTGAGTTTCGCCTCCCGTTTCGAGGAGTTCGTCGACACTCTCACGTTCAGCGTCATAGGAAGCCTGGCACCACTGCTGTTCGGCACGGTGATCCTCTGGACCTACGACCCCCTGCTGGTGGCCGGGCTCCTGACGATGATCGCGCTGACCGCCGTGTGCGCCGCCCCGCTCATCCGCCGCCGTCAGCAGCTGGTCAACCGGCGCGAGGAGGCGATCGCGCGGGTTTCCGGACATGTGTCCGACGCGCTGATGAACATGGACACCGTGCGCGCGTTCGCCGCCGAGGAGCGCGAGGCCGCCGAGCACAGGGCCCGGGTCGCCGAGTCCCGGCGGCTGACTCTGCGCTCGTGGGACTACGGAAACCTCCGCATCGACACCTTCGTTGCTCCGATGTCGGTACTGACCAACGGCCTGGGACTGCTCCTCGCCGTCGCGTTCGGCGCGGGTGGCGGCAGCGTGGAGGCGATCGTGGTGGCGTTCACCTACTACACCGGTTCGACCCGCATCATGTTCGAGTTCAACCAGATCTACCGCCGTCTCGAGAGCTCGATGACCGAGGCCGCGCAGTTCACCGAGCTGCTCGTCGCGCCGCCCACCGTGCTCGATCCGCCGGAGCCGGAGCCCCTCCGCGCGAAGACGGCGGACGTCCGCTTCGAGAAGGTCACCTTCGCGCACGACGGCGGCCGGCCGATCTTCGACGGACTCGACCTGGACGTCCCGAGCGGCGCGAGGATCGGTCTCGTCGGCCGCTCCGGCGGAGGCAAGACCACTCTGACCCGGCTGCTGTTACGCATGTCCGACGTCCAGTCCGGCCGCATCCTGATCGGTGGGCAGGACATCAGCCGGCTGACGCAGGCAGACCTGCGGAGCCTCATCGCGTACGTCCCCCAGGAACCGGCCATGTTCCACCGCACCCTGCGCGAGAACATCCTCTTCGCCCGGCCGGACGCCACCGACGCCGAGATCCGTGCTGCCGCCGATGCCGCACACGTCACCGAGTTCGCCGACCAGTTGCCCGCGGGCTTCGGCACCATGGTCGGGGAGCGGGGCGTCAAGCTGTCCGGCGGTCAGCGCCAGCGGGTCGCCCTCGCCAGGGCCATCCTGCGTGACGCGCCGGTCCTGCTGCTGGACGAGGCGACCAGCGCACTGGACTCGGAGAGCGAGACCCTCGTCCAGCAGGCGTTGTGGCAACTGATGGAGGGCAGGACCGCCCTGGTCGTCGCCCACCGCCTGAGCACGGTGGCGGCGATGGACCGCCTGATCGTCCTCGACCGGGGCCGCATAGCCGAGCAGGGCACGCACCAGGAGCTGCTGCTCACCGGAGGGGCGTACGCCAAGCTCTGGCACCACCAGTCCGGTGGCTTCCTCGTCGACACCGCGGCCGGACGGCCCGTCACCCCGGCCGAACAGCCGGGGTGACACGCCCCCTGCCGCCTTCCCCGTGCCGGGCTCCCCCGGGTCCGGCGTGCGACCATGACCGGGCTGCGTACGGATACCAAGGGCCCGGCGCCGCCCCTCCGCCCCCGGCAGGGGCGCGCCCGGCGCACGAGCACGTCGATCGCAACAGGAGCGCACCTCCATGCCCACCACCCCCTCGTCCGGAGCCACCGCACAGATCGGCGTGACCGGACTCGCCGTCATGGGCAGCAATCTCGCCCGTAACTTCGCCCGCCACGGTCACACAGTCGCCGTCCACAACCGCACCGAGGCGCGCACCCGGGACCTCCTCGACGCGCACGGCGACGAGGGGGACTTCGTCCCGGCCGTGACCGCCGAGGAGTTCGTCGCCTCGCTCCAGAAGCCCCGCCGCATCGTCATCATGGTCAAGGCGGGAGAGGCGACCGACGCCGTGATCGACGAGTTCGCGGCCCTCCTGGAGGAGGGCGACGTCCTGATCGACGGTGGCAACGCCCACTTCGAGGACACCCGGCGCCGCGAGAAGGCGTTGCGGCAGCGGGGTATCCACTTCGTGGGGACCGGCATCTCGGGCGGCGAGGAGGGAGCGCTGAACGGGCCGAGCATGATGCCCGGCGGGTCCGCGGAGTCCTACACCTCGCTCGGCCCCCTCCTGGAGAGCATCGCCGCCAAGGCCGACGACGGTACGCCGTGCTGCGCACATATCGGGCCGGACGGCGCCGGGCACTTCGTGAAGATGGTCCACAACGGCATCGAGTACGCGGACATGCAGCTCATCGCGGAGGCGTACCACCTGCTGCGGTCCGTGGCGGGCTACTCCCCCGCACGGATCGCGGACACCTTCCGCTCCTGGAACACCGGCCGCCTCGACTCCTACCTGATCGAGATCACAGCCGAGGTGCTCGCCCACACGGACGCGGCCACCGGCAAGCCCTTCGTCGACGTCGTCCAGGACCGGGCCGAGCAGAAGGGCACCGGCCGCTGGACGGTACAGATCGCGCTCGACCTCGGTGTCCCGGTCTCCGGCATCGCGGAGGCCGTCTTCGCGCGTTCCCTGTCCGGCCACGCGGACCTGCGGGAGGCCGCCCGGTCTCTGCCGGGTCCCACGCCCACCCCGCTGTCCGGGACCCAGGCCGCCGCCTTCGCCGACCGGGTCGAACAGGCGCTGTACGCCTCCAAGATCGTCTCGTACACCCAGGGCTTCCACCAGATCAGGGCGGGCAGCGAGGCGTACGACTGGGACATCGACCTGGGGGCCGTGGCGGCGATCTGGCGGGCCGGGTGCATCATCCGGGCGGCGTTCCTGGACCGGATCCGCGCCGCGTACGACAGCCGCCCCGATCTGCCGAGTCTGCTCTCCGACCAGGAGTTCGCGCGGGAGATCGGCGCGGCCCAGGACGACTGGCGTGCGGTGATCGCCGAGGGCGCGCGGCAGGGGGTGCCGACCCCGGGGTTCGCCGCCGCGCTCTCGTACTACGACGGGCTGCGGGCCGAGCGGCTGCCCGCGGCGCTCACGCAGGCCCAGCGGGACTTCTTCGGGGCGCACACCTACCGGCGTACCGACCGTGCGGGCTCGTTCCACACGCTCTGGGGCGGCGACAGGTCGGAGACGTCCGCCGGGTGAGATGACCGCCGTCAGCCGCGTGGGCGTTCCGGGTGAGGGCCGAGGACGTGGCGGCTCGGGGCGAGGCGTCGCCCGGCCGGACGCGTCGCCCGGCCGGACCGGGAGGGGGTGCGGCCGGGCGCCTGGTGTGGATAAGTGGCAGGAAGCCCTGTCCACCGACCACGGAGCGCGCGCATGTCGGACGCCGTACCGGAACCCGTCGTGGTCCAGCCGGTCGTAGCACCTCTGACCAGCGCCGCAGTGGTTCTGGTCGCCACGATCGAGCCCGGCGGTGAGTCCGCCGTACGCGCGGTGCTGCCTGATCTCGCGGCGTTCGCCCGCTCGATCGGCTTCCGTGTGCCGAGCGCCGGTCTCGCGTGTGTGACGGGCTTCGGCTCGGATGCCTGGGACCGGCTGTTCGCCGGCCCCCGGCCGGCGGAGCTCCACCCGTTCCAGGAACTGCGGGGGCCGCTGCATCACGCCCCGGCCACTCCTGGGGATCTGCTGTTCCATGTCCGGGCCGAGCAGATGAACGTGTGCTTCGAGTGGGTCTCTCAGTTGCTCGGCAGGCTCGGTGACGCGGTGAAGGTGGTCGACGAGGTCCACGGCTTCCGCTACTTCGACCACCGGGATCTGCTCGGTTTCGTCGACGGCACGGAGAATCCCGTGGGCGACGACGCCAGGGCCGCGGCCCTCGTCGGGCCGGAGGACCCGGCGTTCGAAGGCGGCAGTTACGTCGTCGTGCAGAAGTATCTGCACGACCTGGCCGGCTGGAACGCGCTGAGTACCGAGCAGCAGGAACGGATCATCGGGCGTACGAAGTTCACCGACATGGAACTCGCCGACGAGGTCAAACCCGCGGACTCCCACGTGGCCCTGAACACCGTCACCGAGGCCGACGGGACCGAACGGGACATCCTGCGCGCCAACATGCCGTTCGGCAGCTTCGAACAGGGCGAGTTCGGCACGTACTTCATCGGGTACGCGGCCGATCCGGGAATCACCGAGCAGATGCTCCGCAACATGTTCCTGGGCAGCCCGCCCGGTGTCCACGACCGCATTCTCGACTTCTCCACCGCGGTCACCGGCAGCCTCTTCCACGCCCCGCGCGCCGATTTCCTCGACGCTCCCCCGCCGCCGCCCTCCCCCGCCGGTACGACTGGCGTCCCCGAGCCTCAGGGTGCACAGGCCAGGCCGCCGGTCGACGCCTCGGTGGTGCGCGACGGTTCGCTGCGTATCGGCAGCCTGCAAGAAAGCGCCCCGCGATGAACAACCTCCACCGTGAGCTCGCCCCCGTCACCGAAGCCGCCTGGGACCAGATCGAGGAGGAGGCGAGACGCACCTTCAGCAGGCATGTCGCGGGCCGCCGGGTGGTGGACGTGAGCGACCCGCAGGGTCCGACGCTGGCGGCGATCGGGGACGGCCATCTGCGTGACATCGACCCGCCCACCCCGGATGTGATCGCCCGGGCCCGTACGGCGACCCCCGTCATCGAGTGGCGGGTGCCGTTCACCGTGACCAGGGCGGCCGTCGACGACGTGGAGCGCGGCTCCGAGGACAGCGACTGGCAGCCCGTGAAGGACGCCGCCCGCACCTGTGCCTTCGCCGAGGACATGGCCGTCATCGACGGCTACGCCGCGGCAGGCATCACCGGGCTGCGGGACGGCTCCTCGCACTCCCCGCTGCCGCTGCCCGCGGACGCGCGCGACTATCCGGCCGCGGTGAGCCAGGCGCTGACCCGGCTGCGGCTCTCAGGGGTCGACGGGCCGTACCGGCTGCTGCTCGGCGCTGATGCCTTCACCGAGGCGTCCGAGACCTCCGACCACGGCTATCCCGTGACCACCCATCTCGCCCGGCAGCTCGACGAACCCATCCTGTGGGCGCCCGCTGTGGCCGGCGGGGTGCTGCTGTCCACCCGGGGCGGCGACTTCGAGCTCTGTCTGGGCCAGGACCTGTCCATCGGCTATCTCGACCACGACGCCACGAGTATCCGGCTCTACTTCCATCAGGCCTTCACCTTCCGGATGCTGACCCCTGAGGCCGTGGTCCCGCTCATCGCCTGAAGGCTCCGGCCTGCGAGACCTGCGAGGCTCCCATCGACGACAACCGCCGCACGCCACCGCCGCACGCCACCGCCACCGGGGGCTCCCCCGGCTCTCCGCGCACCACCGGCCGCGCCGAGGAGCTCCGCCCCACCCGGTTCGCCGAGGCGCTCCGTCTCGCCGTGGCACAGGAGCTGCTGGGCGAGCAGCGTCCGGTCGCCGGCTTCCTGGACGCGGACGGGGTGCGCGCGTCCGTCGACGCGCTCAGGGACGCCTTCGCGGCCGAGCCGGGGGTACGGGTTCTGCACACCTTCGCCGCGAAGGCCGCCTCCCTGATTCCGGTGCTGCGGCTGCTCGCCGACTGCGGCATGGGATGCGAGGTGGCCAGCCCGGGCGAGCTGCGGCTCGCGATCGAGGCCGGCTTCGCCCCGGAACGGATCGTGCTGGACTCACCGGCCAAGACCCGCGACGAGCTGCGGCTCGCTCTGGCTCTGGGTGTCGCGGTGAACGCGGACAGTTTCGGCGAGATCCGCCGCATCGAGAGGCTGCGCTCGCCGGACTCGGCCTCGGTCCTCGGCCTGCGGGTGAACCCCCAGGTGGGCGGCGGGTCCATCGGCCCGATGAGCACGGCGACGACCACGTCGAAGTTCGGTGTGGCCCTGAGGGACCCCGGCGCCAGGGAACAGGTCGTACGGGCTTTCGCCGAGCGGCCCTGGCTGACTCGGCTGCACGCCCACGTGGGGTCGCAGGGCTGCTCGCTGGAACTCATCGCCGCGGGCATCGCCGAGACGTACGAGCTGGCCGAGGAGATCAACGCGACCCTGGGTGACCGGCGCATCACGGGTATCGACATCGGCGGCGGGCTTCCCGTGAACTTCGCCGGCGAGGAGGCCCGGCCCGCCTTCGCGGACTATGTGACCGCGCTCAAGGAGGCCGCTCCGAAGATCTTCGACGGGCGGTACGACCTGGTCACCGAGTTCGGCAGGTCGCTGCTGGCGAAGAACGGCTTCATCGGCGCGCGTGTGGAGTACACGAAGGACGCGGGCGGACGCCGGATCGCCCTCACCCACGCGGGCGCGCAGGTCGCCACCCGTACCGTCCTCATGCCTGAGGCCTGGCCGCTCCGGGTCGGTGCCTTCGACGCGGAGGGACGCCCCCGGAGCGGGCGGCCGGTCGTCCAGGACATCGCGGGGCCCTGCTGCTTCGCCGGGGACATCGTGGCCCACGCACGGGAACTGCCCGAACTGCGGGAGGGCGACTTCGTGGCGCTGTACGACACGGGGGCCTACTACTTCTCGACCCCGTGGGCCTACAACAGCCTGCCCCGGCCCGCCGTGTACGGATTCGCGGGGGATCCGGGCGGCGCCGGCCTGCGCTTCGCCCCTGTGCGTGACGCCCAGTCGCTGGACTCGGTGGCGGCGGAGAGCGGGCTGGGCCACGTCGACGCGCTGACCGAGCTCTGCGGGACCCTCCGCCGCTAGACCGGTGGTTCCGTCCGCCGGGCGGGTCCGGCCCCGGCCGGTCCGGGACCCGTCGGCCGGACGGGTCCGCCCCGGACCGGTGGTCATGCCCTCCGGACTTCCGCTCCGCTCATCCGGCCGGCTGGGGCGAGGGTTCGGGCTCGGGAACCGGCTCGGGGTTCGGGTTGGGCGGCTGCGGGATCGGGTCCGGCGCCGGACCCGGCGGTACGGGCCCCGGCGGAACAGGCGGCGGGGAGGGCACCGGCGTCGGCGGCCCCGGGACGGGCGGGGGCGTCGGCGCGGGCGGCACGGGGTCGGGATACGGGTGTGTCATCACGGGCCTCCAACAACGGCTGGCGAGGACGAGTCGATCTCATCTCCACCGTCTCCCCGTGCGGCTGCCCGCGCCTGCCGAGTCCACACGTACACACTGTGCCGACGGCGGCCCCGCCCGGCTTCAGAGCAGCTCGGGATGTGCTGCGAGCTGCCGCTCGGCCCCGCGCAGCAGTTCCTGCGGGACCTCCGGCGCCTGGTCGGCATGGCGCTGGGCCCACCTGGCGACGTACGGACACAGGGGCACGACGGGAACCCCTTCGCGGGCCGCCATGGCATAGAACTCGCGCGCGAGGGCGCCCGCCATGCCCTTGCCCTGGTGCTCGGGTTCGACGACGGTGTGTACGGCCACGAGGGCCCCCGGCTCGGGGTACATCACGAAGTACGCGATGACGCCCGTGACCGCCCCGTCCTCGTAGGCCACCAGCTTGCCGTGCTCCCGGTCGTCCCGGATCTCGACTGCGGTGTTCGCTCCTGCCATGGCGGGTGCTCCCTCGATCGGGGGCCGCGTGAGCGGGTCAGCTCCGCGCGGGAACGGCGTGGGGGCTGCGCTCGGTGCGGGTGCCCGGCACGGGGGCGGATGCGTCGGTCCCCAGCTCGACGATCCGGTTGCCGGCGTCGACGTGGACGACGCTGGGCACGAGCGCCCGCGCCTCGGCGTCGTCGACCTGGGCGTAGCTGATGAGAATGACCAGGTCACCGGGGTGGACGAGGTGGGCGGCAGCACCGTTGATCCCGATGACGCCGGAGCCACGCTCCCCTTCGATGACGTACGTCTCGAGGCGTGCGCCGTTGTCTATGTCCACGATGTGCACGAGCTCGCCCGGCAGCAGATCGGCAGCGTCCATCAGATCGGCGTCGACGGTGACCGATCCCACGTAATGCAGGTCGGCCTGGGTCACGGTGGCGCGGTGAATCTTGGACTTGAAGAGAGTACGCAGCACTTTGGACTCCTGGAAATCGGCTCCCTGCCAGTTTTTTGCAGGTCAGGGGCGATCAACATTGTACATCGACACGCCTCCGACTCGGAGACTTCCTAGAACATCGTGCGTTTCTGTGACCATGCCCTTGATGATCCACGTGCCGAGTGCGTCGTTGAACGCTGTCTCGTCGTCGCCCTGCCAGACGCCTCCGCTGGCTGGATCTTCGTGGAGATGCCGTCGGCCGCGAACGCCTGGCCGATCTCCTGGATCACTGCGGATTCCTGGTAGGCCGACAGGAACATGCCGGGCCAGCTGGGCGTACCCACGAGCAGTACCAGCACGTCCGCGAAAGAGAGCGCCTCGGGGCCGGTCACCTCGTAGGTGTGGCCGCAGTGGCCGTCCTCGGTCCGGGCGGCGACGGCGGCGATGTCGTCCGCCTCGACGAACGGCTGGCGGCACTCGCCGAGAGGCAGCGCCAGCGTGCCGTCGAGGCCGGCGTCGCGGAAAATGCCCTCGTCGAAGTTCTGGTTGAACCAGTCGGCCGGGGACGACCGTCCAGTCCGCCCCGGAGTCGCGGACCAGCCGCTCGGCGGCCATCAGGCGCTCGGCGCCGATCTCCTCGACGGCGCGGCTGGACAGCAGGACCAGTCGGCGTGCGCCCACCGGGACCGCGCGGTGTGGACGAAGTCCGGGGAGAGCGGCAGCTCGTGGGGGGAGCATCAGGTAGACGCCTTCGGCGCCGGTGGGCCGGTTTCCAGGTGGTGTCGTCGTGCCAGTCGCAGGGGACCTCGGCGTCGCGGGAGGCGGCCCGGACCCGGATGGTGGGCGTCGCACAGGCGGGCGGCGACCCGGCGGCCGGTGGTGCCGCAGGTGCCGAGGACGGGGGTGTGGTCGCTTGTGCCCGACGCAACGAGAAACCTCCCGGCGGGGCACCGGGCGGCCTTACCGCACCTGGTCGGACTCCATGGCCGCGGCGACCTTCTCGCAGAGTTCCGCGAACAGGGCGCTCTCGCCCTTGGTGAGGACTGAGGCGGCGAGCCGTGCGACGTCGTGGTGGCCCCGGGCGATCCGGGCGAGGAAGAGGTGCCCCTCGGGGGTGAGGGAGGTGCTCAGCTCGCGCCGATCCTCCCCGGCGGCCACCTGCGTCACCAGGTTGAGGTCCTTCAGCACGCGCAGGGCCTTCGACGTGGTCTGCCGGGAGACCTCCAGCACGTCGCTCAGTTCGGAGGGCCGCATGGAGCCGCGCGCCCGCAGGAGTTCGAGGACGTCGTACTGGTGCCAGTTGACGCCCTCGGGGTTGACGCGGGACCGGCGTGCGACCAGGAGGCACTGAAGGTGGGTCAGGGCTGTCTGCAGAACGGTCGGTTCCGGATGGCGGGTGGAGGTCGAGCCGTCTCGTGGAGTCATGAGCGCTCCGGTACGGGGGGTAACCGGTGGGGGGAGTTACCAAGATATCAAGGGCCCGCCCCCGGGTCGCCATGGTCGGCCGGAAATGATTTCCCTGAGGACACCATCTGCGGGCGTGAGGGCCCGAAGCGGGGGTACGGGAGTGCGAGGACCGGTGACGGACACGTCGGCCGATCACACCGAACGGGCACAGAGAACAGAACGGACCGGTACGGAAGCGGGCGCCACACGCCACGGCGTGCCGTCCGTCGGCACGGGCGCACTACGCACGAAATATCCGCTCAACTCGCGTCCCGGCACAGACGTTTGACATCGATGCGAAATCGTGATTAGCATCGATTTCCCAAAGGAAACCATATTTTCACCTTTGCACGCTGACCCTGCACCAGCCCGCCTCAGGCCCTCCGGGAATGAGCGGTGCGCGTTCCCCAGGAACCGCGGGAGTTCTTCCTCCGGACCCCCACCCGAGGAGATCGGCAATCATGGAGAACAACATCCCGTCCTTACGGACGGAATCGGCGGAATGGAAAGAACCGGCACAGCCGGGAGAGTCGACGGAAGAGTTAGGAACCGCATTACGAACGGGGGGTCAACCGACTGCGGACCCCCCTCTCGTCCTCACCACTCTTTTCGAACGGACGGTCCGCGACCACGGCGGGACCGTCGCCCTGGCGGACGGCGCGGAGCGCGTCACTTACGACCGTCTGAACCGGCGGGCCAACCGCATGGCCCGGCACCTCCAGGACCGCGGCGTCAGGAGAGGCGACCGCGTCGGAGTGCACGTGCGCCGGTCCCCCGACCTCTACGCCGTCCTCCTCGCGGTCCTCAAGGCCGGCGGCTGCGTGGTCCCGCTCGACCCCGCGTACCCCGCGGAGTACCTGGCCCGCATCCTCCGCGAGGCCCGCCCGTCGCCGGTGATCTGCGACGACCCGGACGGCCTGCCCCCCGACGCCCGCGACGTCGCACTCACCCGGGACGACCTGGTCCGAGGCGCCGAGGACCTCCCCGACGACGACCGGGACCCCGGCACCGGCCCGGAGGACGCCGCATTCCTCATGTACACCTCCGGCTCCACCGGCCGGCCCAAGGGCGTACGGATCGCGCACCGCGGACTGGCGCGGCTCGGCCCGCACAGCGGCCCCCTCGACATCACCCCCCAGGACGGGCTGACCCAGTCGGCCGCGTTCTCGTTCGCCGCCTCGACCATCGAGATCTGGCTCGCCCTCCTGCACGGCGCCACCCTGCTGCCGATGCCCCCCGGACTCCCCTCACTGCCGGACCTGCGCGAGGCCGTCGAGGAGCGCGGCGCGACCGTGCTCAGCCTCCCCTGCGGCTTGTTCAACGCCCTGGTCGACCAGGAGCCGGAGTGCCTGCGCTCGGTGCGGATCGTGCTGCTCAGCGGCGACTTCCCCTCTCCCGACCACCTGCGCCGGGCCCTGGCGCACACCGACGCGGTCGTCTACAACGGCTACGGCTGCACCGAGAACTCCTCCATTACCGCCCTTCACCCGCTGACCTCGCCCGAGGACGTCGACGGCGCGGGTGTCGTCCCGATCGGCCGCCCGCTGCCGACGGTCACGCTGGAGGTCTACGACTCGTTGCTGCGCCCCTGCGACACCGACGAGGTGGGCGAACTCTGCGTGGGCGGCACGGGCGTGGCCCTCGGGTACGCCGACCAGCCGGAGTTGACCGCCGAGAAGTTCAGCCGGGACCCGGACGGCGACGGGCTGCTCTACCGCACCGGCGACCTCGCCCGACGGAACAAGTTCGGCGACATCGTGCTGGTCGGGCGGTCCGACAGCATGGTGAAGATCCGCGGGTTCCGGGTGGAGACCAGCGCCGTCACCCTGGCGATACGCGCCCTCGACGGGATCGCGGACGCCGCCGTGAAGGCGTTCGAGGACGACGACACCCGCGAGAAGCACCTCGTGGCCTTCTACACCACCCACGACGGCCGCCCCGCCGACTCAGCGGACCTGGTCCGACTGCTCTCCGCGGCAGTGCCCTCCCACATGGTCCCGTCCGCGTTCCGGCACCTGGAGAAAATGCCGACGAATGTGAACGGGAAGATCGACCGCACCGCGCTCACCGTGGAATCTCGGAGCGACGGGAAAAGCCGGAACAACCGGAACGAGAAATCCAAGAAAGGCGAGAAGACCATGCGGAACCCCCTCGAAACTGTCGTCCTCCAGTCCTGGATCGAGATCTCCGGAATGGACGACTTCTCGACCACCGACTCCTTCCTGGGACACGGCGGGAATTCCCTCCACTTCGTGCAGCTGGCCTCCCGCCTCCAGAAGATATTCGGAATCGAGATCACCACCGAGTCGGTCTTCCGGCACGGCACGGTCGAGCAGCTGGCGCGCTTCATCGAGGAGTCACGCGCCCAGGCCACCACCTCTTCGTCGCACGGCTGACGAAGTGCCCGACAGCGACCGGCACGCGCGCCGCGCCGGTCGCCCGATGTCCGCGGAGGGTGGCAAACCCGTGAACAACCCTTTGACCTCGGCAATTCTGGACCTGGCACGGAGAACGCTTCGGTCCCCCGGCCTCGGACCGGACGAGGCCTTCTCCGACCACTGCGACGACCCCGCGCTGCTGGACGAAATGGGCGCCGTGCTGCGGGCCGTATTCGCCGTCGACCCGCCGGCCGGGCAACGGTTGGGCGCGGAGAGCGCGGCGGCCGTGGCCGAGCGGCTCGCGCGGGGCCGGTCCGGCTCCGGCGGGCAAGAGGTGACGGCCGGGTCCGCGCCGCGCACCGGCGGTACGACGGAGGCCTCGTTCGGCCAGAGCGGCATCTGGCTCATCGACCAGTACCTGCCGACCCCGCAGGCGTACAACGGGCCGTTCCTGGCGCGGCTGCCGTGTCGGCTCGACGGGGAACAGCTGCGCCGGGCCGTCGCCGGGGTGCTGCGGCGACAGGAAGTGCTGCGTACCACCTACGCATTGCGCGACGCCCGGCTCCTCCAGGTCGTCTCCGACGACGACATGGCCTTCCACTACGGCGTCGAGCACTACGGCGACGACAAGGAACTCGATGCGCTCGCCCAGCGAGTGGCGAACACCCGCTTCGACCTGGAGCACGGGCCCGTGGTCTCGGTGACCTGCGCGCTCGGTCCGAGCGAGGAGAGCGCGATCGTCTGCAACATCCACCACATCGCCTCCGACGCCGCCTCGGCCGGGATCTTCCTGCGGGAACTCCTCGACGCCTACGACCGCACCGGGCGGGGCCTGCCGGTGGAGGCCGTGCCGGGACGCCCGCAGTACGCCGACTTCGCGCACTGGCACCGCACGCACCTCACGCCCGAGCGGACCACGCGGTTGCTCGACGAGTGGGCCGAGCGGCTCGCCGGAGACCTGCCTGTGCTCGCCCTGCCCTCCGACCGACCCCGGCCCGCCGCGCAGGAACACCGCGGCGGCACCGTCCCGTTGCGCGTCCCGGCCGGGGTGACCGAGAAACTGGAGCGGCTCGCGGAGCGCGAGGGCGTCACGCTGTTCATGGCGCTGCTCGCGGTGTACGGCACGTTCCTCGCCAAGCTGTCCCGGCAGGAACGGGTCCTCATCGGCTCGCCCGTCTCCCTGCGGGACGACCCGCAGACCAAGGACCTCGTCGGTTACTTCGTGAACATGGTCGTGCTGCGCCAGGACGTCACGGGCGCGATGTCCGTGCGCGAGGTGCTGGCGCGGGCGCGGGAGGAAGTGGCCGACGCCCTGCGGCTGAAGTGGGCCCCCTTCGACAAGGTGGTCGAGCGGCTGCGACCCGACCGCACCGGAGGGCACACGCCGGTCGTCCAGACGATGCTCGTCCTGACCGACCCCGGCTCCGCCCACGTCACCCACGGCGGACAGCCGCTGACGATCCAGCGGGACATGGCGCACGGCGCGAAGTACGACCTGTCGGTGGTGTTCGCCCGCGAGTCGGACGGGCTGCACGGCACCCTGGAGTACGACGCGCACCTCTTCGACGAGGCGACGGCGCGGAGCATGGGCGGACGGCTGGGCCGGCTGCTGGCTCGGTTCGCCGGGGCCGCCCCGGACACCCTGGTCCGCGACCTCGGCCTGCTCGCCGCCGACGAGGAGCGGGAGGTGCTGGCGCACGACGACCGTGTGGACCGCTCGGCGCCCCCGTTGCCGGTGGCCGAGCTGTTCGAGCGGCAAGCGGCGGCCACCCCGGACGCCGTGGCCGTGACCGACGGCGGCAACGAGTGGACGTACCGGGAACTCGAGGAGCGCGCCGGACGGCTCGCGCGGGTCCTGCGCGAGGAGGGGGCGGCGGCCGGGCGCCGGGTGGCCATCGCCCTTCCCCGCTCGTTCGACATGGTCGCCGGGCTGCTCGCCGTGGTGAAGTCAGGGGCGTCCTACGTCCCGCTGGACCCGTCGCACCCGCCGGAGCGGGTGGCGTACGTCCTGGACGACGCCGAGGCCCTCCTCGTCCTCACCGACAGCGCCACGGGAGCACAACTCCCGCCCGGGACACAACTGCTGGAGATCGACCGAGAGGCGCACCGGATCGCCGCGGCCGTCCCCGGACCGCTCGGCCCGACCCGGACGCCCGACGACGAGATCTACGTCATCCACACCTCCGGGTCGACCGGCGCCCCCAAGGGCGTCGTCATCCGGGACCGCACGATCGGCAATCTGGTCGCCGCCCAGCACCGGGTCTCCCCGTGCGGGGCGACGGGCACCACCCTCCAGTACATGACGCTCTCCTTCGACGTCTCCGTGATGGAGATCCTGGGGACGCTCTGCGTCGGCGGGGCACTCGCCCTCATCCCCGACGAACTCCAGAAGGACCTCCACCGGCTGGCCGCATTCGTCGCCGAGCACGACGTCACCCGCCTGTACCTGCCGTACATCGCGCTCCAGCGGTTCGCGGCGCTCGCCGTCGCGGAGGACCTGCGCTGCGAGGCACTGCGCGAGGTGACCTCGGTGGGCGAGGCGCTGGTCGTCTCTCCGCAGATCCGGGAGTTCTTCGCCCGGCACCCCAGGGCCCGACTGCTCAACATGTACGGCCCGTCCGAGACCCACCTCGCCACCTGGCACGAGCTGTCCGGTGACCCTGCCGACTGGCCCGAGGCGCCGCCGATCGGGCGGGCGGTCGACGGGGTGCGACTGCGCGTCCTCGGCCCGGACCGCGAACTCCTCCCGCCGGGCGTCACCGGCGAGCTGTACATCGGTGGACCGTACCTGTCGCCGGGCTACCGGGGCCGTCCCGAGGAGACGGCGCGCCGCTTCCTCCCCGACCCCTACGGCGGCGAGGGCGAGCTGATCTACCGCACCGGGGACCTCGTCCGGTCGAACGCGCGCGGCGACCTGGAGTACCTGGGCCGCGCCGACGACCAGATCAAGATCCGCGGCTACCGCGTGGAGCCCAGCGAGGTCGAGGCCGCTCTCGACGCCCTCGACGGAGTGCGAGACTCGGCGGTGGTCGCCGTGGACTTCGGGTCCGGCGACCGGCGACTGGTGGCCGCCGTCACGGGCGACGGCGCCGACGACACCGTACGGCTGCGGGCCGCGCTGGCCCGGCGGCTGCCGGAGTACCTGGTGCCCGCGCACCTCGTCCGGCTGGACCGGCTTCCGACCACGTCGAGCGGGAAGATCGACCGGGCCGGGCTGGCCGGGCGGCTCGCCGGGGAGGTGCGTGACCGGGGCGCGGACGAGGGCCCCGGGGCGGCACAACCGCCGCGGACCGCGACCGAACGCGCCATCGCCGAGGCGTGGGCGAACGTCCTGGGCGGCGGTGTCCCCGGGCGCGAGAGCGACTTCTTCACGCTCGGCGGCAACAGCATCATCGCCACCGAACTCGTCTACCGGCTGCGGACGTCGTTCGCCGTCGACATCCCGCTGCGGACCCTGTTCGACAACCCCACGGTCGCCGGGATGGCCGCACGGATCGACGAGCGGCGGGCGGGCGGCACCACCTCGTTCACCGAGCCGGCGACCGACCTGCGCGCCGACGTGACCCTGCCGGACACCGTCCGGCCCGGCGACCGCACACCGGTCCCGCCGGACGCCGCGACCCGGTTCCTGCTGACCGGCGCGACCGGCTTCCTCGGCTGCTGGCTGCTGCGGGAACTGGCGGCCGTCCCCGGACACACCGTCACCTGCCTGGTGCGCGCCGACGACGCGGACGCCGCCCTGGCCCGGCTGCACGCCACGGCCGACCGATACGGCATCGCCGGTGACATCGTCTGGGACCGGGTGCGTGCCGTCGCCGGCGACCTCACCCGGGCCCGGATGGGCCTGTCCGACGCGGACCACGCCAAGCTGGCCGAGTCCGTCGAGGCGGTCCACCATGCAGCGGCGCACATCAACTTCGTGCTGCCGTACGCCTCGGTGAAGCCGACCAACGTCGACGGGCTGCGCTCGGTGCTGGAGTTCGCCGCCACGGGACGGCTCAAGCACGTGCACCACATGTCGACCGTCGCGGTGTTCGCCCCCGGCCGCGAGGGCCGGCCGATCACCGAGGAGGCGGTGCCCGACACGTGCGAGGGGCTGGGCATCGGCTACACGCAGAGCAAATGGGTCGCCGAGGGCGTCGCCCAGCTGGCCCGCGAGCGCGGGATTCCGGTGACCGTCTACCGCATCGGCCGGATCTCCGGCGACAGCGTCACCGGTGCCTGCCAGAGCGACGACTTCCTGTGGCGCCAGATCAAGAGCTTCATCGAGCTGGGTTCCGCCCCTCCCGCGGAGGAGCTGACCACCGACCTGCTGCCGGTGGACTTCGTCGGCCGGGCCGTTTTCGCCCTCTCCCGCGAGCCGTCCGCCGACGGCGCCACGTACCACCTGTTCCACCCGCGCGGCTCCGACTTCACGCCCGTGCACGCCGCCGTCCGCGACTGCGGCCACCGGCTGGACACGGTGCCCGCCGAGGAGTGGCTGACCCGCCTGGAGGAGTCGGCCCGCCGCCCCGGGGGCAACGCCCTCGCCGCGGCCGTGCCGCTTTTCCGGGAGGGCGCCCTGGAGCTCGGCGAGAACACCTACGGCAACGAGCGGACCACCCGGCTCCTCGACCGGCTCGGGCTGCGCTGGCCCGACATCGACCGCCGCTCCCTGGCCCGCATGATCCGCTGGTTCGAGGCGGCCGGTGAGCTGGAGGGCCGGTCCCCCGCGCGGCAGAGCGCGTAGAGCGGGCCGCCCAGCGGCTCCCCCCCAGACATCCGCAGGCGGCCACCCCCACGGGCCCGTCTCCGAACGAAGGCCGACAGCATGTCTCGATACCCCTCTCCGGGCGCCGGACACGACCCGTTGATCACCTCGATGGTGGCCGGACTCCCCGCCCGCCAGCAGCCGCGGTGGCCCGACCGTTCCCTCCTGGCCCCGGTGCACGACCAACTGGCCCGCGAGTCCCCGCTGGTGTCGTACGCGAGCGTCCGCGATCTGCGCGGGCTCCTCGCGCGGGCCGCGGAGGGCGAGTTCTGCCTCATCCAGGCCGGCGACTGCGTGGAGCTGACCACCGAGTGCGAGCCCTGCGACGTCGCACGCAAGGTGGAGATGCTCGACGTTCTCGGTGACGTCATGCGCACCGGCTCCGGGCTGCCCGTCGTACGCGTCGGGCGGATGGCCGGGCAGTTCGCCAAGCCCCGCTCCGACGACTGGGAGACTGTGCCCGGCGGACGGCTCCCGGTGTTCCGGGGCCCCGTCGTCAACGCGCCGGACGCCTGCAGGGAGGCCCGCACCCCCGACCCGTCCCGCGTCGTCGCCGGGCTGGAGGCCGCCCGCTGCGCCGTCACCGCCCTCGACCGGCTCGGACGCGGTGAGGGCGCCGCTCCCGAGGACCGGGTGTGGACCAGCCACGAGGCGCTCCTGCTCGACTACGAACTCCCCCAGGTGCGGCGCCACGCGGACGGCGGCAGCTATCTGGCCTCCACGCACTGGCCGTGGATCGGCGAGCGCACCCGGCAGGCGGACTGCGCGCACGTGCGGCTGATGGCCGAGCTGGACAACCCGGTGGCCTGCAAGATCGGGCCGGAGGCGTCGGTCGACGAGGTGCTGGACCTGTGCGCGGTGCTCGACCCGCACCGCACCCCGGGCCGCCTCACCCTCATCGCCCGGTTCGGTGCCGGCCGGGTCACCGGGCTCGCCCCGCTGGTGCGGGCGGTCCGGCAGGCCGGGCACCCGGTGCTGTGGATGTGCGACCCGATGCACGGCAACACCGTCAAGACGCCCGACGGGCTCAAGACGCGCCGCCTCGACGCGATCATGTCCGAGATCCGACAGTGCGTGGACCTCCTGGCGGAGAACTCCGAGCGGTGCGCGGGCCTGCACCTGGAGGCCTCCCCCGACGACATCTCCGAGTGCGAGGGCGCGGGCTGCGTCCCGGTGCGCGGGCCGGGTTACCGCAGCCTGTGCGACCCCCGGCTCAGCCTCGTCCAGGCCGTCGCGGCCGCCGCGCACTGGCGGCTGCCGGTGGGGGCGACGGCATGAGTGCGCCCCTCACCCCCGCCACAGCTCCGGCGGAGGCCCACGACGCGCTGCTGCCGCCGCCGGGCCGCCCGTTCGCGGTGCTGCACCGCCCCGGTGCCGACCGCGCGGCGCCAGTGGAGATCCTCAGCGGCCCGGTGCGGCATGCTGACGACCTGGACTCCCTCGGCCTGGACCGGCCCGGCTGCACGGACCGGGGCACCGACGGCGGCGCCGACACCACGGCCACCCTCGTCCTCGTCCCCTACCGGCAGATCCGGGAACGCGGCTTCGCGCACCCCGACGACGGCGAGCCGCTGCTGGCCATGGAGGTGCGCGAGCACCGGCGCGTCCCGCTCGACCGGCTGCTGGCCTGCCTGCCGGTCCGGGCGCCGCGGGTGGAGGAGACCCGCTTCGACATCGACGACGACGACTACGCGGCGGCGGTGGACGGCATCGTCCACCACGAGATCCACCGCGGTGAGGGCTCCAACTTCGTGCTGGCGCGCAGTCTGCACGGCAGGATCCGCGCCTTCGACCGCGCGGCCGCGCTGGCGGTGCTGCGCGGGCTGATGACGACGGAGACCGGGGCGTACTGGACGTTCCTGATCTTCACCGGCGACCGGTACCTGATCGGCTCGACCCCGGAGCAGCAGGTGCGGGTGCGGGGTGACCGGGTGGAGATGAACCCGATCAGCGGTACCTACCGCTACCCGCGCACCGGCGCCGACCTGCCGGGGCTGCTGCGCTTCCTGCGCGACCCCAAGGAGACCGACGAGCTGTACATGGTCGTCGACGAGGAACTGAAGATGATGGCCGCCCTGTGCGGCGACGAGGTGCGCGTCAGCGGGCCGTCCCTGAAGTGGATGTCCCGGCTCGCCCACACCGAGTACTACCTCTCTGGTCGCTCGGACCGCCCGCTCACGGAGATCCTGCGCACCACGATGCCCGCCCCGACCGTGACCGGCAGCCCGGTGGAGAACGCGTGCCGGGTGATCGAGCGGTACGAGCCGCGCGGCCGGGGCTACTACAGCGGGGCCATCGCCCTGCTCGGCTGCGAGGGCGGGCAGCGGCGGCTGGACGCGGCGCTGATGCTGCGGACGGCGGACCTCGGGGTGGACGGCTCGGTGCGGCTGACGGCGGGCGCCACGGTCGTCCGGGAGTCGGTGCCCGCGCACGAGACGGCGGAGACCACCGCCAAGCTGTCGGGCCTGCTGGACGCCCTGTCCGGGCGGCGGTCCGCGAGGGCGCCGGTCCCGGCGTCCGCCGCGGGCCTCGCCGAGGCCGGTCCGGTGCGCGGCGCGCTGGCCGCCCGCAACGACGGGCTGGCGGCGTTCTGGCTGCGCGGGACCGGCGGCGCCCCCGCCGCCCGGTCCGTCGCGGGCGCCGGGGTGACCATCGTCGACGCCGAGGACGGATTCACGTCGATGCTCGCCTACCAACTGCGGTCGCTGGGCTGCGCGGTGCGGTTGGTGCCCTGGTACCGGGCGGCGGGCGCGGGCGGCGGGATCGCCGGGGCGCCCGGGGTGCTCCTGCTCGGCCCGGGGCCGGGCGATCCGCGGGACGTGTCCAATCCACGCGTGCGTGCCCTACGGGCCACGGCCGCCGACCGGCTCGTGGCCGGGCTGCCGCTGGCGGCGGTCTGCCTGGGGCACCAGGTGGTGTGCACCCTGCTGGGGCTGCGGGTGGCCCGGCTGCCGGACCCGGCGCAGGGCAGGCGGCTGCAGGTCCCGCTGTGGGGCAGGCCCCGCATGGCCGGCTTCTACAACAGCTACGCCGCGCGGGCCGACGACGACTGGCTGCGCCCGCCGCTGGTCGGCGGGCCGGTCCAGGTGCAGCGCGTCGGCGACGAGGTGATCGCGCTGCGCGGCCCGGCCCTGTCCACGATCCAGTTCCACGCGGAGTCGTTCCTGACCGAGGACGGCCCCGGCATCCTGGCCGACCTGCTGACCGGCGCCCTGGCACCGGCCGCGGCTCACCGGCCGGGCGTCCACGACAGTTGTGCGGCCGGTGTCCGTAGCGCCGGCCCCTGGGAGTCCAGGGGGACCCATGAGCATGCCTGAGCGAGGGGGCGTGGACACCGCGCCCCGTCCGATCGACCCGCGCGCCCTGCGCAGGTGCATGGGGCAGTTCGCCACCGGGGTCACGGTGATCACCTGCCGCCGCGGCGACCTCGTCCACGGCACGACGGTCAACGCGTTCACCTCGGTGTCGCTGGACCCGCCGCTGGCCCTGGTGGCGCTGGACCGGCGCAGCCGGGCAGGCGCGCTGCTGCGGGAGGACGGCGACTACGTCGTCAACATCCTCGACGCCTCGCAGCGCGACCTGGCCATGCACTTCGCCGGGCGGCCCATGACGGAGCCGGTGCCGTGGGTGGACGAGGGAGGGCCGCACCCGCGGCTCGCTGGCGCCGTGGCCCACCTGGTCTGCCGGCCCTGGCAGATACACGACGGCGGCGACCACACGCTGCACATCGGGAGTGTCCAGGACTTCGAGAGCCGCCCGGGGCGGCCGCTGCTGTTCCACGGCGGCGCCTTCCCGGAGCTGGCGCCGGACGACTCCGCCGTCGCCTGGTCGCTGTGCCTGGACGGCATGAACCCAGTGGCGCACCTCCCGGTGCACGACGAGCCCGACCGGACCGATCGCACTGACCGGACCGACAGGACCGACAGGACAGGGGACTGACGCACATGACGGACACGACGCACACCGCGGGCACGCCGGGCGCCCCCGGCATCGCCGACGGCATCGGGGCCGCCGGGGGCACCGGGCCGCGCCGCAAGACCCGCCCGATGACCGGCGACGAGTACCTGGAGAGCATCCGCGACGGCCGGGAGATCTGGGCGTACGGGGAGCGGGTCGACGACGTCACCAAGCACCCGGCGTTCCGCAACACGGCCCGGATGACCGCGCGGCTGTACGACGCGCTGCACGACCCGGAGCACCACGACACGCTGACCACGCCCACGGACACCGGCAGCGACGGCTACACGCACAAGTTCTACCGGGTGCCGCGCACCGTGGAGGACCTGGTCGGCGACCGGGACGCGATCGCCCGGTGGGCCCGGATGACGTATGGCTGGATGGGCCGCAGCCCGGACTACAAGGCGAGTTTCCTGGTGACGCTGGGCGCGGACCCGGAGTACTACGGGGAGTTCGCTAACAACGCCCGCCGCTGGTACGCGGAGGCGCAGGAGCGGGTGCTGTTCTGGAACCACGCGGTGATCAACCCGCCCGTGGACCGCCACCGGGCGCCGGACGAGGTCGGCGACGTCTTCGTGCACGTCGAGAAGGAGTGCGACGACGGCCTGGTGGTCAGCGGCGCGAAGGTGGTGGCCACGGGGTCGGCGCTGACCCACTTCAACTTCGTGGCGCACTACGGACTGCCGGTGAAGAAAAAGGAGTTCGCGCTCGTGGCAACGCTGCCGATGGACGCGCCGGGGGTGAAGCTGATCTGCCGTCAGTCGTACGAGCTGGCCGCGAACCGGATGGGCAGCCCGTTCGACTACCCGCTGTCGAGCCGCCTCGACGAGAACGACACCGTCTTCATCCTGGACAAGGTGAAGATCCCCTGGGAGAACGTCTTCATCTATGGGGACACGGCGAAGGCCGGGACCTTCCTGAACACTTCCGGGTTCACGCACCGGCTCACCTTCCACGGCGTGACCCGGCTCGCGGTGAAACTGGACTTCCTCGCCGGTCTCCTGCTCAAGGGGCTGGACGTGACCGGGACGAAGGATTTCCGGGGCATCCAGACCCGGGTGGGCGAGGTGCTCGCCTGGCGGAACATGTTCTGGGGTCTCAGTGACGCGATGGCGCACAATCCGAACGCGTGGCACGACGGCGGGCTACTGCCGAACCTGGATTACGGCATGGCGTACCGCTGGTTCATGACGATCGGTTATCCGCGCGTCCGCGAGATCATTCTGCAGGACCTCAGCAGCGGCCTCATCTACTTGAACTCACACGCCAAGGACTTCCAGAACCCCGAACTGCGGCCACACCTGGACCGGTACATGCGGGGGTCGAACGGATACGACTCGGTGGAGCGGGTCAAGCTGATGAAGCTGATCTGGGACTCGGTGGGCACGGAGTTCGCGGGCCGGCACGAACTGTACGAGCGCAACTACTCGGGCAACCACGAGAACGTGCGCATCGAGCTGCTCATGGCGCAGACGGCGTCCGGTCTGGTCGACGGCTACCGGGGCTTCGCCGAGGAGTGCATGGCGGAGTACGACCTGGACGGCTGGACGGCGCCGGACCTGATCGGGCCCGACCAGGCATGAGCGGCCGGGCGGCACGGCGACGGGGGCGGCGGGCGGCGTGTGTCCGGTCCGCCGCCGCCCCCGCGGGGCCGCCCTCCCGCCGGGCGTCAGGGCAGGTCGGCCGCCTCGGGCCGGTCGTCCTGACCGGGCAGGACCAGGGCCAGGGTGAAGCCGTCGTAGCCCTTGGCGCCCACCGTCTGGATCGTGGTGGCGCTCACCCGGGGCTCGGCGGCGACCTTCTCGTGGAAGCTCCGCATCCCGCGGACACCGCCGTCGGGGTTGTCGGCGTCGGCGACCGCGCCGCCGAGCACCACGTTGTCGACGACGATCACGCCGCCGGGCCGGGAGAGTTCGAGCGCCCAGTCGAAGTACTCGGGGGTGTCGGGCTTGTTGGCGTCGATGAAGACCAGGTCGAACGGCTCCTGGGCGGTTTTCGCGAGGTCGGGCAGGATGTCGAGGGCGCGGCCCACCCGCTGGTCGACGCGGTCGGCGACACCGGCCCGCGCCAGGTGACCGGCGGCGGTCTCGGCGAACGAGCGCTCCCACTCGATCGTGACGAGTCGGCCGCCGGGCGGCAGGGCGCGGGCCAGCCAGATGGAGCTGTAACCGCCGAAGGTGCCTATCTCCAGAATGCGCTCGGCGCCCTGGACGAGGGCCAGCAAGTGCAGCAGCTTTCCCTGGGAGCGGGAGACCCCGATATCGGGGAGGTCGAATCCGATGTGTGCCTTGGCGGCGGCGGCCAGAGCGGGTTCCTCGTCACCGAGAACCACGTCGAAGTAGCCGTCCACCGCGCTCCACTGATTCTGTGTCATGACTCCAGTGTTCCCTGTGAGGAGGAAATTCGACACCCGGAAGGGAGAAATTCCAGAGAATCGACGGATTCATTACGTCCACTTGCCCCCGTCGGTTAGAGAACCGAATTTCCGGGAAATCGCCTGCCTGAACGAGAAAGAGAACGCCTTTTCATCTCTCCTAGCACGACCGCACCGAGAGGAGCGCAGAATCTTGCCCCGAACCGGGACCACGACAGAACGACCGACGGACCTCGATCTCGATCTCGTACCGGAGCTGCACCACGTGGGCGTGCAGACGGACGACCTCGACAACTGCACCGCCTGGTACGAGGAGTTCTTCGGCTGCCGGACCAATTGGACGCTGGACACCTTCTCCGACCTGACGCTGAGCCGCCTGCCCGGCATCACCCGGCTGACCGAGGTGATGGTGGCCGGTCTGCGCTTCCACCTCTTCGAGCGCACCGGGCAGGACGGCGCCGTCCCCGGCGCCAACACCCGCCAGTTCCAGCACGTCTGCCTGGCCACCGGCTCCCCCGAGGAGCTGCGGGCCTGGCGCGAGCGCTGGTTCCGGCTGTACGAGTCCGGCCGCTTCTCGTTCGCCGGGGACGAGCAGCCCACCGACATCGTCATCGACGCGGATGGCGTCCACAGCTGTTATGTCCTCGACGTCAACGGCCTGGAGTTCGAGTTCACCTACGTGCCGCCAGGAGGAGACCGATGAGCACGCGCATCCACCGCACCGTCACCGAGCTGCCGGTGCCCGACGGCTGGGACTTCGGGGACTTCCCGTACGGCCTGGAGCCGCTGACGCTGCCCGAGCCGCCGATGCCGGGAACCGAGACCGCGATATCCGACGTGCTGCCGGCCGACGCGTCCCGCGCGGTCCGCAGCGCACCGTGCCCGCGGACCGGACCGGCCCTCGCCGCCGAGGAGATCTCCCACCAGCTGTTCTGGTTCCGCTGGATCACGGGTCACCAGGCCACCTTCGCCATCTGGCAGCTGACGGCGCACGCCCTGCACCAGGCCCGCTCGCGCTCCGACCCGGCGCCCTCCCTGCGGGCGATGACGGACCTCACCGACGCGTACACCGCGATGCTGCTCTACACCAGCTCCTGCCCCACCGACGTCTACAGCACGGTCATCCGGCCCTCGATGTACCTCCAGCACCGCAGCTTCAGCGGGACCTGGGCCCCGGACTTCGTCCCCGTGCGCTCGCTGCTGCGCGGGAAGAAGACCGAGTGGGAGGGGACGCACGAGGCCGAACGGCTGAAGAAGGCGGTGCGGATGTACCACACGGTGCACGCGGGGGTGGCGGCCAAGCTGGTGCCGGGCGGCCGCTCGCTGCTCCAGGCGTCGGCCGCGGATGTCACGCCGACCCGCCCCGAGACCCAGGCCCTGATCTACGACCACTACTTCCTCACCCTGCGAGCGCCGGTCGACGCGACGGAGCTGGTCGGCCAGTTGCGGTGCCGGCTGCGCGCGATCGCTCAGGACGTGGCGGCCAACGGGCTCTACCCCGGTCTCACGCCCGAGGACGAAGCCGCCTTACCCGAGGAACTGCGAGGCGAGGAGGTGCGGCGGGAGTACGAGGAGGGCTTCGCCGCCATCCTGGGCCGGATCGACGCCGCCGCCCGGCAGCTCAGGCCGAGGGTGCTGCACCACAGCATGCCCTGACCGCCGGGGCGACCGAGCACCGACGGACGGAACGAGCACGGACGAGCACGAACAAGGAGGAGTAAGCGTGCGGCACGGAGTGGTGATCCTGCCCGAGCGGCGCTGGTCCAGGGCGCGCGAGCAGTGGGTCCTGGTCGAGCGCCTGGGCTTCGACCACGCCTGGACATACGATCAGTTGATGTGGCGGTGGCTGCGGGACGAGCCCTGGTTCGCCTGCGTGCCCACGCTGGCCGCCGCGGCGGCCGTCACCTCGCGGATCACACTGGGCACGATGGTCGCCACGCCCACCTACCGCCATCCGGTGACGCTGGCCAAGGAAGTGATGTCGCTGGAGGACGTCGCCGGGGGCCGCTTCGTCTGCGGACTGGGCGCGGGGGCGGGCGGCCTCGACGACCGGGTGGTGGACCCCACCGAGCGGACTCCGCGCCAACGCGCCGACCGGTTCGCCGAGTTCGTCGAGGCGCTGGACCGGCTGCTCACCGAGCGGACCGCCTCGTACACGGGCGAGCACTACGCCTTCGAGGACGTGCCGGTGAACCCGGGGTGCCTGACGCGGCCCCGGGTGCCGTTCGCGATCGCCGCGACCGGCCCGCGCGGAATGCGGCTCGCGGCCCGGCAGGCGGACACCTGGGTCACGGCGGGTCCGCCGGGCCGCTTCGACGCGCTGCCCTACGAGAAGGCGCTGCCGGACATCGCCCGGCAGTTGGACGAGCTGGACGCCGCCTGCGAGGCGACCGGCCGCGATCCGGGCACGCTGAACCGGCTGCTGCTGACCGGCGCCATGGTCGGCGGCGTCCTCGAGTCCGTCGAGTCCTACCGGGACGCGGTGGGCCGCTTCGGCGAGCTGGGCGTCACCGACCTGGTGGTGCACTGGCCGCGCGCGTCCTTCCCCTACCAGGGGAACCCCCGCGTGCTGGAGGCAGTCGCGGAGGAGGTGCTGCTCCCCGCGCGGGAGGCGGCGCCGGGGACCGGGCCCGCGGCGGTGCGGCCGGGCGGCGAAGGAGAGGGACGTTGATCGCGTACGAGATCGTGGCCATGTTCACGGACACCCCCTACGGCGGCTGCGCCCTCGGTGTGGTCCCTGACGCGGCGGAGCTCTCGGCGGCCGACATGCTGGCCATCGCCCGGGAGATCGCCCTGACGGAGACGGCGTTCGTGGTGCCGCCCCGCCTGCCCGGATCGACATACGGGGTACGGGTGATGACCCCGGCCGGAGAGTCGCCGTTCGGCGGCCACAGCGCGGTGGGCACCGCCAGCGTGCTGGTGCGCGCCGGGCGGCTGGCGGCCGGGGAGGCGGTGCAGGAGTGCGGCGGGCGGCAGCTCGCCGTGACCGCAGCCGCCGACGGCTCGACCCTGTGTGTCGCGGGCGAGCCGCTCCCGCACCCCGAGTGGGACCCCGGCCCGCTGCTGGCGGCCTGTGGGCTGACGGACGCCGACCTGGCGGGCACCCCACACCTGACCGGATTCGGGCCGGCGTTCCACGTCCTGCCGGTGGACTCGGAGGCCCTGGCCCGCGCCTCGGCTCACCTGAGCGACCCGGTCTGGGAGGACTGCGCGGACGCGGTGCTCGTCGCCTGGGACCCCGCGGGCGGCATCGCCCGCGTCCGCGTGTTCGCCCCGGGCTACGGCATGCCCGAGGACCCCGCCTGCGCATCCGCCGCGCTGGGCCTGGGCGCCTGGCTGGCGCGGGAGAAGGCTCTGCCCGGCACCGACGGTCGCTACTCCTACCAGGTCCGCCAGGGCGAGGACATCGGCCGCCCGGCCACGCTGTCCTGCACAGTCGACCTGGCCGAGGGCCGGGCCGTCGCCGCCACGGTCCACGGCCGGGTCACCGCCACCGCCTCCAGCCGGATGACACTCCCCGGGCGGCTCTGAGGACTGTCTCGCCCTGCGACGCCCCACCCCGCCCTCCGGGCGGACGACGCCACGTTCGAAACACGCCCTGCCCCCGGCGGCCCCCGCCCGGGCCCAGGACCCGCCGGTCTCCCCTACGCGACACGACCGCGTGCGACCGGATGACCAGAAAGGAATACCTCGGTGCTCTTCCGACCGGAACTGCACGGCACCCGCGGTGCCGTCGCCTCGACCCACTGGCTGGCCTCCTCGGCGGGCATGTCCATGCTGGACCGAGGCGGGAACGCCTTCGACGCCGCGACCGCCGCCGCCTTCGTCATCCAGGTGGTGGAACCGCATCTCAACGGGCCGGGGGGCGACGTGCCGATCCTCGCCCACCGCTCCGGGACCGGTGCGGTCGACGTCGTCTGCGGGCAGGGACCGATGCCCGCGGCGGCCACCGTGGAGGCCTTCACCGGGCGCGGTCTGGCCGTGATCCCCGGTTCCGGGCTGCTGCCCGCCGTCGTCCCCGGCGCCTTCGGCGCCTGGCTCCGCCTGCTGAAGGAGTACGGCACGCTGCCCCTGGAGGACGTCCTGGAGCCCGCCATCGGCTACGCGGAGCGCGGCTACCCGGTGTTACCCAAGTGCGCCGCCATGATCGGCGCCCTCACGGAGCTGTTCCGCGACACCTGGACGGAGTCGGGCCGCACCTACCTGCGCAACGGGGTCGCCCCGCGCCCCGGGGAGCTGGTCACCAACCCTGCGCTGGCCCGCACCTACCGGAGGCTGCTCGCCGAGGCGAAGGCGTCCGGCCGGGACCGGGAGGGGCGGATCGACGCGGCGACGGAGGCGTTCTACACCGGCTTCGTGGCAGAGGCGATCGACACCTACTTGGCCAAGGCCGAGGAGATGGACTCCACCGGGCGGCGCAACGGCGGCCTGCTCACCGGCGCGGACCTCGCGGGCTGGCGGCCTGGCCTGGAGCGGCCCCTCAGCCTCGACCACCGGGGCCTCACGGTGCACAAGGCGGGCCCCTGGTCGCAGGGCCCGGTCTTCCTCCAGCAGCTCGCCCTGCTGGCCGACGCCGACCTCGCGGCGACGGGCCCGGAGAGCGCGGCCTACGTCCACACGGTGGTCGAGGCCGCCAAGCTCGCTTTCGCCGACCGCGAGGCCTGGTACGGCGACCCGGACCACGCGGACGTCCCCGTCGACGCCCTGCTGGACCCGGCGTACTCCGCCGCGCGGCGGGCGCTGCTGGGCGCGGAGGCCTCCCACGAGCTGCGGCCGGGACGGCCCGGCGGGCGGGAACCGCTGCTGCCGCCGCTGCACGACGAGAGCGGTGCGCCCGCCGACCCGGCCTGGCTGGGCGAGTTGGAACAGGGCATCCCGGCGATCATGAAGCTGACCGCGGCGACCGGCGACACCTGCTGCGTCAGCGCCACGGACGCCGCAGGCAACATGGTGGTGGCCACGCCCAGCGGCGGCTGGCTGAAGAGTTCCCCGGTGGTGCCGGGGCTGGGCTTCCCGCTGGGTACCCGGGGGCAGATGGCCACCCTCACCCCCGGCCACCCCAACACGGTGGCACCGGGCAAGCGCCCGCGGACCACGCTCAGCCCGACCCTGGTCCTGCGGGACGGCCGGCCCTACCTGGCGTTCGGGACGCCGGGCGGTGACCAGCAGGACCAGTGGACGCTCAGCTTCTTCCTGCACCACACGGAGCACGGGATGGGCCCGCAGGCGGCGATCGAGGCGCGTACCTTCCACACCGACCACGTGCCTACGTCGTTCGCTCCGCGCCGCTTCCGCCCGGGGACCGTCGTCCTGGAGGGCGGCTGGCCCGCGGAGGAGGTCGAGGCGCTGCGGCGGCGCGGGCACCAGGTGGACCTGGTGGCGGACCGTTCGCTCAGCAAGGTGTGCGCCACCGGTCTGACCGGGGACGGGCTGGTGCTCGGCGTGGCGAGTCCGCGCGGCGCGCAGGCGTACGCGGTCGCGGGGTAGAAGAGAAGGACATGAAATGGTTTCCCACAGGAAACCACCGTCCTATCGTGGAAGGTGCTGACATGGAGGCTCCCCGGAAAGACCACGCCGAGGACTTCATCGTGCTGGGCGAGGCCCGGCAGAACAATCTCAAGGGCGTCGACCTGCGCATCCCCAAGGGGAAGCTGACCGTCTTCACCGGGGTCTCCGGGTCGGGGAAGTCCTCGGTGGTCTTCGACACCCTGGCGATCGAGTCCCAGCGGCAGCTCAACGAGACCCTGCCTGCCTTCGTCCGCCACCGGATGCCGAAGTACGAACGGCCGGACGCGGAGGTGATGGAGAACCTGTCCACGGCGATCGTCGTCGACCAGCGGCAGGTCGGCGGCAACGCCCGCTCCACGGTCGGCACGATGACCGAGATCCTGCCCATGCTGCGGGTGCTGTTCTCCCGCGCGGGCACGCCCAGCGCGGGCCCCTCCCACATGTACTCGCCCAACGACCCGCGCGGCATGTGCGAGGAGTGCCAGGGCCTCGGCGCGACGGTCCGCCTCGAACTCGGCAAGCTCCTCGACGAGGACAAGAGCCTCAACGAGGGGGCGATCCGGTTCCCATCCTTCGCGGTCGGCACCTTCCAGTGGCAGCTGTACGGCGAGTCCGGGCTCTTCGACCCCGACAGGCCGTTACGCGACTTCTCCGCCAAGGACCGCGAACTGCTGCTGCACGGCAAGGGGTTCACCGTCGACCGGCAGGGCCGCAACGGCGTCTACAAGAACGAGTACGAGGGCATCGTCGAGCGCTTCACCCGCCGGTACATCACCCCCGGCCTGGACAAAGCGAAGAGCAAGGAGCGCGCGGAGATCGAGCGGGTGGTGACCCAGGGCCCCTGCGCCGTCTGCTACGGCGGACGGCTCAACAAGGCCGCTCTCGCCTCACGCATCGACGGCGACAACATCGCGGACTTCTCGGCGATGGAGATCACCGACCTGATCGAACGGCTCGCCCGGATCGACGCGCCGGCCGTCAAGCCGGTGGTGGCGGGCGCGCGGGCAGCGCTGGAGCGCATCGAGGCGGTCGGCCTCGGCTATCTGAGCCTCGGACGGCAGACCAGGACCCTGTCCGGCGGCGAAGCCCAGCGGCTCAAGATGGTGCGTCACCTGGGAAGCAGCCTGACCGGGCTGACGTACATCTTCGACGAGCCCAGTGTCGGCCTGCACCCGCGCGACGTGCGGCGGATGAACGACATCCTGCTCGCCCTGCGCGACAAGGGGAACACCGTGCTGGTCGTGGAGCACGACCGGGACGTCATCGCGATCGCTGACCACGTCGTCGACATGGGCCCGGGGGCTGGGCGCGACGGCGGCAAGGTGACGTTCGAGGGCACCCCCGCGGGGCTGCGCCGCTCCGGCACCGTCACCGGGAAGCAGCTGCGGAACGTGACCGGGCTCAAGGAGGAGGTCCGCTCCCCCACCGGCGAGCTGACCGTGCGGGCGGCGAAGCTGCACAACCTGCGGAACGTTACGGTCGGCTTCCCCACCGGCGTGCTCACGGCGGTGACCGGTGTGGCCGGGTCCGGCAAGAGCACCCTCGTGTCGAAGGTGTTCACCGCGCAGTACCCCGAGGCCGTGGTGATCGACCAGTCGTCGGTGGGCATCTCCGCGCGCTCCAACCCGGCGACGTACACCGACATCATGGACAGCCTTCGGCAGCGGTTCGCGCGCGCCTCAGGCGAGAAGCCGGGACTGTTCAGCTTCAACTCGGAGGGCGCCTGCCCGGAGTGCGGCGGCAGGGGCGTCATCGAGACCGACCTCGCCTTCATGGACCCGGTCACCACGGTGTGCGAGCGCTGCGACGGACGCCGGTTCAACGAGGAGGCGCTGCGCCACACCGTGCGCGGCCGGACGGTCGTCGACGTCCTCGCCATGACCGCCGAGGAGGCGTCGGACTTCTTCGACGACGCGCCCGTACGGCGCAAGCTGGCCCTCCTCACCGAGGTGGGGCTCGGCTACCTCACCCTGGGCCAGCCACTGTCCACGCTCTCCGGCGGCGAGCGGCAGCGGCTGAAGCTGGCGCACCGCCTGAAGGAGACCGGCACCGTCTACCTCTTCGACGAGCCGACCACCGGTCTGCACATGAGCGACACGCGCCGGTTGCTGAACCTGTTCGACCGGCTCGTGGACGGCGGCAACACGGTGCTGGTGATCGAGCACGACCTCGACGTCGTCAAGCACGCCGACTGGGTCGTGGACCTGGGCCCGGAGGCGGGCAGCCAGGGCGGCCGGGTGGTGTTCGAGGGCACGCCCGCCGAGCTGGCCCGGTCAAAGGACTCGCACACGGGCCGCTGTCTGGCGGCCGATCTACAGGCCGCGCGCAAGCACACCTCGTCCTGAGACGCCGTGCCCGGGACACACCGTCCCGGGCACGCAACGGAAGGAGTCGGAGATGCCCCTCATCCGCGTCACCCTGCTTCAGGGCCGGACGCCGCAGGAGGTGGCCGCCCTCGGCAGGGCGCTCACCGCCGCGGCGCACGAGGCCCTCGGCGCCCCGGCGGAGGCCGTCCGGGTGATCGTGGAGGATACGCCGCCGGACCGCTGGTTCGTGGGCGGTCGGTCCGTGGCCGAGCGGCGCAACTCCCCCTCGTGACCCGCCCCGGAGCTGCCCGGCCCAGCGCGAGCCGCCCCGGGGTTCACGGGGCGGCCGGGGCCGCCGGTTCAGCGGACGGCGGTCCCGCGCAAGCTGCGGTCGGCGCGGGCGAAGCGCTCGCGGACGTGTTCGACGCGCTCCGGGGACCAGGACGCGAGGTCGTCGCGGGTGAGGCGGCCGCTGCGGGTGATCAGGTGGGCGTTGAACGCCTCCGGTTCGAGGTCGGCGTACTGCTCCAGTTCCTCGAACCACTCCTGGCTCGTGCGCGCGGTGCGCTGCATGGCCGCGACCTCCGGCAGACGCGCCGCCTCGTACGCGGCGAGCGCCTCGGGGACCGACCCGTGGTCGTCCAGGGCCAGGGCGAGGGCCAGCCCGTCCTCCATGGCGAGCCGGGTGCCGGAGCCGACGGAGAAGTGCGTGGTGTGGGCGCTGTCGCCGACGAGGGCGACGCGGCCATGGCTCCAGCGCCGGTTGTGCACGGAGACGAAGCGGCCCCAGCGCGACCTGTTGGTGCGCAGATCGTGGCCGTCCAGGACGTCGGCGAAGAGGTCCGCGAGCCGCTCCGTGTCACTCCGGCCGGAGCCGTCCGGCGTGCCGGCGTCGTCCTCGGTGAACCCGGCCGCCTCCCACACCCGGTCGTCGACCTCGGCGATGAAGGTGCTGAGGCCGGGGGCGTAGGGGTAGGCGTGGGCGTGCAGCGTGCCGTGCTCCGTCTCGGCAACGGCAAAGGTCAGCGCGGTGAAGGCCCGGTCGGTGCCGAGCCACAGGTAGCGCGAGCCGCGCCGGGTGGTCTCGGTGCCGAACTCCTCCCGACGGGCCTCGCGGGTCGCGGAGTTGACGCCATCGGCGGCCACCACCAGGTCGTACGTCCGGGCCAGCGCGTCCGCCTCGGGGGCGCGGGTGCCGTGGCGGACGGTGACGCCCAGGTCGGTGCAGCGGGCGCGCAGCATGGCGAGCAGGGCGCGGCGGCCGATCGCGGAGAAGCGGTAGCCGCCGTTGCGCGTGGTGTGTCCCCGTTGGTGGACGTCGATCCTCGACCAGTGGGCGCACTCGGCGCCGAGCGCGGCGAACAGCGAGGGGTCGGCCGCTTCGATGCCGCCGAGGGCCCCCTCGGAGAAGACGACGCCGAAGCCGAAGGTCACGTCGGGGGGGTTCACCTCCCAGACGTCGATCTCGCTTCCCGGCCGCAGTCGTTTGACGAGCGCGGCCGTGTAGAGGCCGCCGGGTCCGGCTCCGATGATCGCGATTCGCATGACACCTCACGGGGACTCGGTCGAGTGACGGGGTGGCGCGACCGGAGGGCGGCACGTGGCCCCTCCGACGGGCTACTTATTGCCCGTCAGGCTGAAAGTATTGTCCGCAGGGAAACCAATCGCCTCGGGCGGGCCGCCGCCGCGCGGCCGACCGGGAGGGAGCGCGGTCGATGAGGCTGACGACGGACGCGGGTGTGCTGGAGCGGCTGTACGGGGCGGACGTGCCGCCCTTCGCGCTGCTGCGCAGGCAGCGCCCCGGGGTACCCGGACCGGCCCCGGTGGAGCTGTTGTTCGGGACCATGGAGACCGCGGAGACCAACGAGGCCGTGGAGACCGTCCGGTCGCCGGACGGGACGAGTGCGCGCGGTGCCGTGCCGGGTCCTGGTCTGTTGGCGCTGCTGCCGTTCCGGCTGCTGGCGGAACACGGTCTGCCGTGCCACGACGACGGTACGCCGCTGCGGGTGCTGCGGGTGCGCGAGCACCACGTCCTGCCGCAGGAGGCGTTCACCGGCCGGCGCGCGCCGGCGCAACGGTCGCTGGAGTGGCAGGACGCCGGGTTCACGACGACCGACGCGCAGTACGAGGACCTGGTACAGGAGTTCGTGGCGTCGGACGCGGCGCGGGACGGGCTGAACGTCCTCCTGCGCCGGGACTGGACCGCGCGGCTTGCGGACTTCCGGCCCGCGGTGGCGGTCGAACTGTTCCGGCGGCTGCTGACCGCGGAGTCGGGTGCGTACTGGACCTTCGTCGTGCACACGGGGGGCACGCGGCCGGTCACCCTGGTGGGCGCGAGCCCGCAGGGGCATGTGGGCGTCGAGGGCGGCCGGGTGGTGATGAACCCGCTGTGCGGCACGTACCGGCGTCCGCCCGGGGGGACGCGCCCCGGAGACCTGCTCGCCTTCCTCGCCGACCGCAAGGAGTCGGAGGAGCTGGCGACCACGGTCGACGCGGAGCTGGCGGTGCTGTGCCGGCTGGCCGGACCGGGGGTGCGGGTGGAGGGGCCGTTCCTGCGCGGGATGGCGCACCTGGTGCACACGCAGTGCCGCATCAGCGGGCCCGCGGCAGCCGGGGCCCGGGAGACCCTCTCGCGGGCCCTGTTCGCGTCGACGGTGGTGGGCAGCCCGTACGCGCGGGCGTGCCGGGCGATCCACCAGTACGAGGCGACCGGGCGCGGCTACTACGGCGGTCTCCTCGCGCTGATCGGCCGCGACGGGGCGGGCAAGGAGGAGCTGGACACGGCGGCGGTGATCCGGACCCTGATCGTGGACCACCGGGGCGGGGCGCGGCTGTCGGTGGGTGCGACCGTGGGCGGCCGGTCGTCGCCGGAGGCGGAGGCGGCCGAGACGCGGGCCAAGGCGCGGGCCGTGCTGAGCGCCCTCACGGCGGACAGTCCCGCCGCCAGGCCGGCGCGCGCCCGCACCGACCCGGACCTGGACGTGGCCGTACGGGACGCCCTGGCCCGGCGGCACGCGGCGCTGTCGTCGTTCTGGACGCGGGGCGCCGCCGCGCCGCCCATGGACGCCGGCCCGGTGCTGGTGCTCGACCCGGGCGGTGACGCCCGCACCGAACTGGCGGCCCTCTTGCATCTGGTGAGCGCGGTGCACGGCCCGGTCGAGGTGGTCCGCCACGACGCCCCCGGCGTGGCCGGCACCCTGGTCAGGCACCCGGCACCGGTGCTGTTGGCGTCCGGGCCGGGTCGCCCCGACGACCCCGGGTGCGCACGGATGGCGGGACTGCGCCGCACGGCGGCGGCCCTGGTCCGGGAGCGGCCGCCCGACGGGCCCCCGGTGGCGGGAGTGGGCCTCGGCTTCCAGGTGCTGGCGCTGGCCGCCCTGCCGGACGCCCGGGTCGTGCCGAGGACGGGCGGGACCGCGCTGGCGCGGGAGGTGGAAGTCTTCGGGCGGCCGGTCACCGCCGCCTTCCGCAACGCCCACGCGATCGTGTCAGGCCCCGACGGGCGCGAGGTGATCGTGCTGCGCGAACGTGCCGTGCGGGGCGTACAGTTCCGCCCGGAGTCGGTGCTGACCACCGACGGGGCCGGGGTACTGCGCCGACTCCTCGGCTGACTCCCCCGGACCCGCCGGCGCGGGCTCAGGACTCCTCGGCCGCCGCGCCGAGTTCCAGCAGGGTGCGGGCCGCGGACTCCAGCGCAAAGGTCATCGAGCCGCCGTTTGGCTCGAAACCGGCGTGGTCACCGGCGAAGTGGATGCGCCCCTCGGGCCTGCGGATCACCGGCATGAGGGCGCTGTGCCCGCGCTCAGGCAGGATGTACGCGCCCTCGGCGTACGGGCGCTGGTCCCAGCAGACGGACGTGCCGGTCTCGAAGTGGTCCCGGGCGCCCGGCAGCATCCGTTCGACCTCGTCGAGCACGAAGCCAAGGCGCTCCTCCTCGGTCATGACCGACACCGCCCGCGCCCGCCACCCCGTCATCAGGCACTCCAGGATCTTGCGGGGGCCGGGGAGCGTGGGCGTGGCGTCGCGTATCCAGCGGATGGGCAGATCGGTGGAGAAGCTGGCGTTGTGCTGCGGCCAGAACTGCCGGCGCATCTGGAGGTAGACGCGGACGATCGAGGCGTACTTCACCCGGCGCATCACCTCGTGCTTGGCGCTGGAGAGGCCCGCTTCGGTGAAGTCGATGTGTTGGATCGCGCTGAACGGGACGGTGACGACGACCCGTTCGGCCTCCAAGGTCTGCATCCGGCCGTGGGCGAGAACGGTGACCCGGGCCCGCTCGGCGTCCTGCTCCACGCGGACCACCGGGCGGCGGTAGTTGATGCGGCTCTTGAGCCGCTCCGCGAAGGCCTGCGGGAAGCGGTCGGTGCCGCCCTTCACCTTGGCCCAGCGCGGGTCGGCGTTGCCCAGCGAGTGCGGGCTCGCTTCGTGGCGCAGCCAGGACAGCGCGGACGCCGACTTCAGGTCGCCGCCGCGCATCTCCAGAAAGAGGGGCTCCATGAGGTCGATCGCCGCCTGGGAGGCGCCCCGGTCGGTAAGGACCTCGTGCACGGAGAGGTGGTCGTAGGGGGCGAGGCGCTGGGTGACCGCCCAGTCGGTGGCGCTCAGATCGGGTTGGAGGCTGTCAGCGACAGCCGAGACGTACCGCTCGATCATGCCACCGACGCCGAGGTCCTTCTCGTGCGGGTGCAGGTCGAGCCCAGCCTCAGCGACGGACTCCGGGTCCGGGGTGAAGAAGCGGCCCCGCGCGAAGTAGGAGAACGTGGTGCCGAAGAGGTCGGCGGTGTCCGTCTCGACACCCAGTTCGCGCAGGTAGTGCATGGCGTAGTGGCAGTGCGGGGTGAGCGTCATCGCGCCGGCCTCGGCGTGCAGGCCGTCGGCGAACGGCGCCCTTAAGGTATACGCGCGCCCGCCGGGCCGGTCGGACGCCTCCAGGACGGTCACCTCGCAGTCCCGCGTGGCGAGTTCGTGGGCGACGGCCAGTCCGGCGAGTCCGGCGCCGACGACGATGACGGATCGCGGGGGCCGCAGCCCCGGCAGTCCGCTGTCGAAGGCACGTCGTACCTCGGTCTGAGTGGCTTCCCGCATGGCGTGCTCCGTTTCCGTGGGTTGGTGGCTCGACGGCTCCGTGCTGCGGTGGTTCAGGGGCTCGATGGCCGAACACCCGCACCTGTGCCGCTTCTTGTTCGTCTACCACCTGTCGCCGGGGCCATGTGCCCGGCAGGCGCCTCTGCGGAAGCCCGGCCGGCGCCGTCGGCCGGCCACGGAAGCCGCTGAGAGGCCAGTTGCGTATCCAGCTCGACCAACGTGCGGTAGCAGGGCATGACGCGGGCGAGGAAACTCGGGTTCCCGGCCCTCCCGGACGGCCGCGACGAAATCGAGGTCCTGGAGTTCGATGGCGTCCATGGACACGTCGACGCCGCTGACGTCGATCGGCTCGTCCTTGCCGGTGACGAGGTATGGCGACCCGGCCCGCCCTGGCCGACCTCGCCGCCCACCTACGGGACGCGCACGGCGTCGCGGTGCGCTTCGCTGCGCCTACGCGTACAGCGCTTCGATCTCGAGTGTGGTCGACAGTGCCACATGTGAGTGACGTGAATCCATGAGGCGTTTCCCCCGGTTCTGTCAGAGCCGGTCAGTGCTTCGAGTCCTACCGGTACGCGCACCGATCCATCGGGAGAGATCGGCTGTGAGCCTGGTTCGACGGTCGCCGTGGTCGGGTCCTCGAGGGACGATGCAGCCTTCGGAGCAGAACCAGTCACTGGAGGCCAGGGCCCGAAGGACGACCGGCGTCCAGTGCTTGGGGCCTATCGTCGCCCCTTCTTCCCGACTGCGGGCCAGATCCTCCAGGAAGTCGCGGACTGCCGCCCTGACCAGGAGGCCCTGACCTGCGGTTTCACGCCTGCGTGGACTGGCGTGGACGGCCGAACGCCCCTGCTTGGAACGACCGTCAGCGCCCTGTGGCCTCCTGAACCGGGGTTCGTTTCGCTGTTCGCGGTGGGCGGGTCGGCTGGGTACAGCCTGTCCCGCGCTACCGCTGGGACGGCCGCCCCACCAGCCGGCGCCCCAAGTGATCCATGTGCCGGTCGGCTCAGTCCCAGTCCTGCAGCTGCTGGAGCAGGCCGGCGTCGCCCTCCATCCGCAGCGAGCCGGCCGGGATGCGCATGTACATCAGCAGGGCTATCTCGCTCGCGGTGCCGTAGACGGCGGCGGTGGGCTTGCTCTCGGCGGCCTCCGCCGCCGTGAGGCGGGTGAAGCGGGAACCGGCGGCGTCCACCGTCTGGCGCCAGGAGCCGGCCTCGGCTGCGCGGTAGTCCATGGTGGCGGGCTCGCCCGGCCATGCGACCGTGACGGTGCAGACGGTGGCGAGGAACTCCTCGATGGTTTCGACCGCCTCGGCCGTCGGCAGCTCCTGCGGGGTACCGGAGGCCAGCTGGGCGTCGTAGGTGTGGATCAGCGACTCCGGGACGCGGCGGCGGGCCACGGCGGCCGCCGCGTGCGGTGAGGCCAGCGGCTCCCACCAGGCCCAGCAGCCCCGGTCCGGGCCGGCCTCGCGCAGAGCAGCCAGCAGCTGCTCCGTCGAGTCGGCCAGCCAGGTAATGAGGGCCTCGCGCTCCCTGGGCGCCGCCAGCCCGTCCTTGTTCGGCCGCTCGTCGCCAGGCGCGGTGTTCAGCACGATGTAGGCCCAGAAGCGGTCCCCCTCACTGAGGTGGTTCGCCAGGTCGTACAGCGTCCAGCCCGGGCAGGACGGGACAGCGGCGTCGAGGCTGGGGGCCGCGGCGACGGCGGCGCGGAACGCGGCGGACCGCTGGTCAATCATCCGCAGCAGGGTGGGGAAGTAGCGATGCTCAGTCACGCAGACCTTGTATCACCGGGACCAGGACTCTCGCACTCGGTTAAGAGCGTCCGGCAGTAGGCGCGCTGACAGCCGGTGTCCGTGGCCGTCACCGCCTGCACGGTGCCCTGGATCGCCGGGTCATCGGGTCGCCGGGGCGCCGAAGACGTGAACTCGTGCCCGCGCTAGGTGTATTGACCCGCAGGGTTGACGCGGCTGATGGGGCACTACGGTCGCGGCGGGGCAAGGCGGCGAGCTGGGCCCTGATCCGGCCGACTGCCGGAGAGACGGGACCGGTCCGTTCACGCACAGAAGCAGCACGGGACACGGGACCGTTCACACGATGACGGGGCCGATCAACCAGGGGCACGCCGGCCTGCGCTGAGGCATGCACTGCCACTGCGTCACCGGTCCGCTGACGCAGTGGCTCACCGGCCCCGACGAGGCTCCTGACGCTTCCGAGACCGTCGAGGGTCCACGCACCCTCACCGGTGTCGTCGACGTACACGGGCAGCCAGGGCAATCGGGGTGGCAGAGCCCGCCGGTCGACGTCGGTGATCCGCTTCTGCCACTGCTCCTCGCTCAGAATGCCGTGAAGCGGCGGGGTGTTGACGTGCACCGAGCCGACTGGAGGAGGTGCAGCACCGATGGACACCTTCTGCGACTCCTTGCGGGAGCCGGGCAGGTAACCGTTCTTGCCGTAGAACAGGTCGTGGTTGGCGCTGTTCAATTTCTCCGCGACCTGGCAGACCGTCGTTGCACCCGGCCGTCGGGTGGGAGCACGCGCCGGCTGTCGTGTTGCGGCGTCGGCCGACGGAGCCTGGGCCTTCGTGGGCGAAGGCGGCCGACGCGATCAGGGGGCGGCGCCGCGTGCGGTACTGCCGGAGGCTCAGCCTGCCAGTCGGGCGCGGGCCAGAGTGTGCGCGCGGTCGAGTGCGTCGGAAGCAGCGCAGGAGATGTCCGGCTGTACACCGGTGCCCTCCCAGTTCGTGCCGGAGACGGGGTTGATGGCGCGGCCGACAGGGATCGAAGCTTCCAGATGTGGGTGTACCGTCCAGCCCTCCCGAGGGTGCGCGCCGCCGCGGGTGCGCTCGCCGACGACCACCGCGCGGCCGAGCTGCTGCAGGTCGTACGCCAGTTCCTCGGCCGCGGAGAAGGTGTGGTTGCTGGTCAGCACATACAGCGGCTTGCTGCCGCCGAAGCGGGTGCCGGGGATGTGCGGCTGGCTCCAGGACTGCTCTGTGCGTTCGCCCTCGCGCCAAAACATGGAGTTGAGGTGGGTCCGCTTGTCCAGCAGGTGGCTGCAGATGAAGGCGACCGTGTCCGGGTCGCCGCCCCGGTTGGCACGGAGGTCCACGATCAGCGCCTGGGCCCGTGACGTCAAGGCCAGGGCGGCGGTCAGCGGTTCGGCTGACCACTCCAGCGGAAACAGCATCGGTGCCAGTTCCAGTACGGCGACCCCTCCGTCGAGCAGTTCCACCCGGGGCGCACCGCCCAGCGAGGTGTCGAAGTCTCCGCGGATGGACTCCAGGACCGCCGCTCCCTGCTTCTCAGGCACCTGCTCGGCGTGGTACTGCAGGCTCAGATGCCGGTCGCCGTTGACGGAATGCAGGTCCGCGGTGACCAGCCGGGCGAGCTCCTCGGCGCCGTCGACGGCGTAGGCGCCCTCGGCGTGGCGCCGTTGCAGCAGGCCGGCGAGCTGCGCGGCTATCTCGGGGAAGACGTAGTGCTCGGTCAGGAGCCGGACCGTCTCCTCGATGACAGGGCCAGGCTGAAGCTTCGTCACAGTCGTCATGGCACGAAGTAGATCACCGCCCTTGCCAAGGGGTCCATATGCTCAGCATCCGCCACCGCACCCGGTAGACACGCTCTCGAACGGCGGTAGCACGCGCCCATGGGGCTGATCCGCATGCGCGAGAACACCACCACGTGCACGCGTTCTCGGGCTCGCGCCACCACCTCGGCAGACGCTGCGCAGTCAGGGCCGGGGACGGTTGCGGCACAAGCAGAACGGATGCCCGGCCGGGTCCGTGTAGACCTGCCAGCCGTAGCCGGACTCGCCGACGAAAGTCTTCTGGAGGGTGGCGCCCAGGCCGATCACCCTGCGCTGCTCGGGCTCGAACTCGTCCACTTCGAAGTCGAGGTGGAACTGCTGCGGGTGCTCCTGGCCCGGCCAGCTGGGCCGCTGGTAGCTCTCCACCCGCTGAAACGACAGCCCGACGCCGTCGTTGCGCAGGTCAACCCAGTCCTTCTGGCTCGTGTCGGTGTCGATCTCCCATCCCAGCAGCTCAGCGTAGAACTCGGCCAGCTTCCAAGGGTCGGGACAGTCGAGAATGACATCGGTGAACGTCAGCATCGCAACATCGTAGGCAAGGGCCTGCGCCGGCCGCTCCCTCTGCTTCGAGCCGCACCACAGGAACGTGCACATGAACGTCCAGTCACTGACGTTCAGCCACCGCAGGAGGGGCTGTGCCTCTGATTGCACGAGGCTACTCCCGCTCATGGCGGGTACCCGCGTCGCGGAGGCCCGTCGTCACGGACTCACCAAGGGTGCGAGCCCTCCGATGCAGAGGGAGTGGGAATGAGACTGCGCGACTTCGCTCAGGCCACAGGTTCCCGGTGTTCAGCGGAGGTGCTGAGCGGCCGGTACCGTCTGGACGGCCGCCTCGGCTCAGGCGGTGCTGCGGACGTGCACCGCGGGTTCGATCTGCGGCTGAGACGACCGGTCGCCGTCAAGATTTTCCGGCCCGATGCCTGCATGAGCAGGGAGGAGAGCCTGGACAGCGAAGCGCTGATCCTGGCCCGGCTCCACCACCCCGGGCTCGTCACCGCTTTCGACGCCGGGCAGCACGACGGACGTGACTTCCTGGTCATGCAGCTGATCGAAGGCATCACGCTGAAGGAGCGCATCGCCCGGGGCCCGCTGCCTCCCGAGGCGACCGCCGCAGTCGGCGCCGGGCTCGCCCAGGCGCTGGATCACGCACATGAGACCGGGATCGTCCACCGCGACGTCAAGCCCTCCAACATCCTCCTGGACCACGCCGAACGGCCCTATTTGGCTGACTTCGGCATCTCCCATCGTCTGGACACCACCCACACGGCCACCGACACGATCATCGGCACACCCGCGTACCTCTCCCCCGAGCAGGTCCTCGGCCGGCCCGTCGGTCGGCCTGCCGACATCTACGCCCTCGGCCTGGTGCTCCTCGAATGCCTCACGGGAAAGCTCGAGTACGACGGCGGCCCTCTGGAGGCCGCGATCGCACGACTGCACCGTCCCCCCGCCCTGCCTCCTGGGCTCCCCGAACGACTGAGCCGCTTGCTGGGCAGGATGGCGGCTCTGGACGAGCAGGACCGGCCGTCGGCCCGCGACTGCGCTCGCGAACTGATCGCCATGGCCCGTACAACCCCTGTTCCCGCCCCATCGACGTCCACCACGAGCCTCGTCGCCGCTCGACCGTCGTCACGAACGGCCGACCACACACACGCGAATCCGATACCCGCCAGAACGCACGACTTTCGCCCACGCCCGCCCGCACGACGAAGGCGGACCCTCGTAGCCGGCACGATGGCACTCACTGCTGCCGTGGTGACCGCGCTCGGCGTCACCGGCACCTCCACACCACAGGACAACGACCGCTCAGCAACCGAGGCCACCGGTACCCCCAGCGGCATGACGGACCCATCCGGCACCACAGGCCGGAAAGGTGCTCCAACCGCCTCGCCGACGGCGCAACCCCCTGACCACAGCGCATCCGCCGACACACGCCCCGGCGGAACCCAGCAGATCCTCCGCCCTGTGTCCCCTCACTCGCACGGCGCGTCCTCGGGCAGCTCAGCAGACAGGCCGAAACCACCCGCGTCGAAAGACAAGGGCACTTCACAAGCGTCACCGCACGGTCAGGCAAAGAAGAAGGACGCGGCCGAGAAGAAGGCCCGGGAAAGGATCAAGCCGGGATCCCCGGAACACTGACGCGCACGCAACGCCCACCGGGACGCGAGTCCGGGAGCACGCCCGGCATGCTGTGACGGGCCAGGAGTCGCACCCTGGAGAGATGAGCGCGCCCATAGTCATCCACCGCGTCTCACCCACCGGCGGGCGGCGAGTCACCATCCGTGGGCAGATCGCCGGGCTCGCATACGAGGACCGGGACGTCGTCGAGTTCCTGCGGCGGGCCGGGCTCCCCGACGCGGAGCAGCTGCTGGACCGGCCGGAGTGGGTGGAGTGGCGGGGAGGGCGGGCGCACACCTACGCGGCGGCGTAGGCCGCCCCGCAGCTGGTCCCCCGGGGTGGTCTGCCGAGCGAACGGTGCAAAGTCCGCGGGCGGCAGGCACCGCACGGCTCGACGCCCGTTTCGGCCTGTTCCGCCAGGGTGTCCTGCCGGGGAGCACGCGTCTCCCGTGATCAGTGCCGGCCCTGGACCTGGGAATCCCTGTCGAGCCGGGCGCTGCCGGAGTTCTGGGTGATGGGACAGGGGCGGGTGCCGTGCATCGGCGGCGTGGTGCTGGAGCCTGATCACGCGGTGACGGATGTCGGCTTCGGCGGTGAACCTGTCCCGGAGCCGCTGGTGGAGCACGCAATGACACCGCCGGTCCGCGGCATACGCGTAGGGAACACCGGGCCCCTCGGCCACCGGCCGCGAGGCGTAGTGCGCACCTCCGGTCGCCAGGAGAGGCCGCCTGCCGGCCGACCGCCTCTCGGAGCTCGGTTTCACGGGGCGGGACGAGGTACCGTCCCCGGGCTGGAGACCGCCTCCTCGGCGTCGACGGCGAGTCCCCGAGAATGGGGCCTCATGGACCATCTCCTGCATCTGGACCGCACGCTCGACGAGCTGGACCCGCCCCGTTGGGACCCTCCCTCCGCCGACGCCACCCACTTGGTACGCACAGTGCACGCGTTGCGGCGTGTACGCCTGGGCGAACTCGGTCCCGCAGACCTGCGGATGCTCGTCGCCCAGCGGGTGGCGCTCCCGCACGTGCTGCCGCTCGCGGTGCGCCTGCTGCTCGAAGAGCCCCTGCTCGACTCCTGTTTCTACGAGGGCGACCTCCTGCTCACCGTCCTCGGTTCCCCGGCCTCGGCCTGGCTTCCGCTACCTGACCTGAGCGCGCAACTGCGCGCCGCGATCACGACACTGCCGGAGGCCGCGGTCGCGGACCTGCCCCGTGGAGCCGCCGAGGAGCTTGCCCGTTTCACCGGACGGACCGAACCGCTTCGCTGAACCTGAGGTGAGCGAGGGCGTGGAGACCGGGATGCCACCTGCCGGTGCGCTCGCCGTGACGTCCACGCGGTGGTGGATCAGTTCGACCTCGTCGAGCGCGCCGGGATCGCCTCGATACGTCTTCCCCGCGGCCGGCATCCAGGATCTGGGCGGCCTTGGTGATACCGCGAGCACGGCGAGAGAGAAACGGCGTTGCTCCGCCGTCAAGGTCCCCGCGCACCTCACGGATGGCGGGTCCCTACGGGTGGTGGAAACATGGAAGTGGTGCTTTACGCCTTTATGCCACTCCACGCTCCCGCGAGGAGGGATGGTCATGGCCAAGCGTCTGGTCGTCTGCTGCGACGGCACATGGAACTTCGCCGACCAGCCGAACAAGACGAATGTTGCCAAGGTCGCCCTGACGGTGCGTCAAGGAACCTTCGGAGGGAAGGACCAACGGGTCTACTACCACGGCGGCGTCGGTACCCAGCAGTGGGAAAGGCTTCGGGGCGGTGCCTTCGGCGTGGGGCTTTCCCGGAACGTCGCGGACGCCTACCGCTTCCTCGTCGAGACGTACGAGCCCGGCGACGAACTGTTCCTCCTGGGCTTCAGCCGGGGCGCGTTCACCGCCCGTAGCCTGGCGGGGCTGGTGCGCAACAGTGGCATCCTCCGGCGGGAACACGCCGACCGCGCGCAGGCAGCGTGGTCCCTCTACCGCGATCGGACCGAGCATCCGAACGGCGCGGCGTCCACGTTGTTCCGGCGTTCGTACGCCCACGAGACGGCAATCCGCTTCATCGGGGTGTGGGACACCGTGGGTGCGCTGGGCATACCCCTGCCGGACGCCGCTCCGCTCCGGTCGGCGGTGAACGGGTTCAACCGCCGCTGGGCGTTCCACGACACCGAGCTGAGCGGCTGGGTCGAGGGGGCCTTCCACGCGCTGGCCATCGACGAGAAGCGTTCGGCGTTCCGACCGGCGCTGTGGCACCAGCGGCCCGACGCCGCCCGGCAGGGGCAGGAGCTGAAGCAGGTCTGGTTCGCCGGGGTGCACTGCGACGTCGGTGGCGGATACGCGGAGGCGGGGCTGTCCGACATCGCCCTGCTGTGGATGGTCGACCAGGCCCGGCGCTACGGGCTGGAGTTCGACGACGAGGCGCTCAGCGCGGCCGGGCCGGAAAAGATGAGGCCGCACCAGAGCGTGGCCTTCCGGGTGGAGCCGGGCGGCGCCGGTGAGCTGCACGAGTCGCGGACGCGGATGTACCGGCTGGCCAAGGCCTACCACCGGCCGCTGGGCAGTGCGGTGAACGACAGGAACGAGCCCGACGGGAACGAGTTCCTGGCGGTCCCGGCCAGGGAGCGCTACGAGCGTGATGCCGGATACCGGCCGTCGGCGCTCAGTCGGTACCTCGCCCGCCGGGAGCAGGTCCGGCTGGAGCCCGTCCTGGTGCCGGACCTCGCGGCCGGACTGCCGCCGATGCCGTCCGCCACGTCCTTGCCGGGGACCGGCCGCGCCAACCGCTGAGGCGGCCGCTCCGTACGGCTGCCGCGGCCGGCCCGCCCGATGCGGAATCCCGTACCGTCCGGTTCTGCCGTCCGGTTCTGCCGTCCGGTTCTGCCGTCCGGTTCTGCTGGCGCCGTCTCGTCCGATGCCGTCTCGTCGCTCTCGTAGCCCGTGCCACTGCCCGTGCTCACTGCATGCGGGACCTTCACGCGTCCTTCCAGCGGGCCGCTGAAGGTGCTCCGGTGTTCGTTCCGGTGGTCGCGGACGCTCGGATGAATGGCGCTGTCTTCCCGGTTCCGCCCCCGGCTGCGGTCTTCCCGGTACCGCCCCCGGCTGCTGTCTTCCCGGTTCCGCCGCCGGCTCCAGTTCGCGCGGGCAGCATCCGGGCGAACCGAGGCGACGGGGCGACGCCGAGTTCCTCCTTCAGCAGGCGGGAGAACGTCTCGTAATGGCGCACTGCCTCGCCGACGTTGCCCTCCACGAGGTGGGCCGACACCACCGCCCGGTGCGCGCTCTCCCGCAGCGGCTCCGCCCGCACGCTGGCCCAGGCCGCCTCGATCGCCAGGGCCGGTCTGCCCTGCCGTATCAGGGCCTCGGCCAGCTCGTCGAGGGCGTGCAGCCGTAGTTGACGCAGATGTTCACGCTCCAGCAGAACCCAGTCCTCGTCCCAGCCGGGCAGCAGATCCTCGACAGTCAGCAGTCCCAGCGCAGGCAGGGCGTGCGGTGCTGGGCCGGGGTCCCGCACGACGCCGAGCGCTGTCCGGGTGAGGGCGTGGACGTCCACCCGCAGGGCGGGGGTGATCCGCAGGACGTCACCGCAGCAGCTGATCAGGGGCGGTTCGGAACGGGGCAGCTTCCACAGGGTGGTGCGCAGGCTTCCCCTGGCACGGCCCTCGGTCACGTCGGGCCACAACGTGCCGGCCAGGACCGTACGGCACGCCTGTCCCCGCAGCCCCATGAAGGCCAGCAGCCGCTGGGCGTTGCCGGACAGATCGACGTGCTCGGTGCCCAGTTCCAGCCGGAACCCGCCGAGAAGTCTCAGGTGAGGAGAGGACGCCACTTCGACCGCCTCGCGCACGGGGTTTCGCGTGAGCGCCCCTCGCGCGGGGCCTCTGCTCCGCAGCGAGGGCGCGGGGTCGCGTCAGTCGCCTCGACCGCGACGTCCAGGACGTCGCACGGCCCGACGACGCGTACCACTCCCCCATTTTCTGACGCCTGTCCACCCCCAGCAACCGGGCCCGGAGAGCACGCCGCTGACGCCGGGATGACGCCTCGCTGACGCCGCGTCCGTAGCGTCGTGGGCGGCGCAGGAGATCCGTGGCGTCGGACGCGGCGCAGGACATCCAGCGCGTGTCGTACGCGGCGCAGGAGGTCCGTGGCGTCGTACGCGGCCCGGAGCAAGCGAGGTCTCGTCATGGTCGTCGTGTCCGATGTCCAGCCCGGCAAGCGCAACGAGGACGTACGCATCGTCCAGCAGGCCCTCATCAAGCGTGGCCGCGCCATCCCCGGCGGGGCCACCGGCTTCTTCGGCGACCGGACCAAGGCCGCCTACCGGGCCGAGCAGCTCGCCCAGGGCTTCGGAGGGCCCGACGCCGACGGCATACCCGGCCCGACCTCCCTGGCCGCGCTCGGCCGCCTCACCGGTCTCTTCCAGCTGGACGGCGGGGGCGCTCCCGCGGCCGGCGGCGGCAGACTCGCCCTCGGCCAGGTCACCTTCCGTGATCCCGGCGACCGGTCCGGCGAGGAGGCCATGCGGAGCTATGCCCACAAGGCATGCGAACTGACCGGGATGGAAACGCGGTTCGGCGTCCCGGCGCTCGCCACCATCGCCAAGCGCGAGTCCGCCAGCAATCACCCGAAGTTCCGGATCAACACGACCGACATGAACGCGCGGGGCCCGCGCGTCCTCGACGGCCACCCACAGAACTGCTCCCGGGGAGCCACCCAGTGCATCCCGGCCACGTTCGCCACGTACCACCAGGCGGGCACGGCCACCACGCCGTACGACGTGGTCGCCTGCATGTGCGCGACCGTCAACTACGTCCGCGACCGCTACCACGTCAACCGGTCCGGTTCGAACTTCGCGGCCCGTGTCCAGCAGGCGGATCCGCACCGGGCTCCTCACTGGTACTAGGAGGTCCTCATGGCCGCACCTCCGACGGTCACCCCGCCATCCGTGGGGTGCCACGCCGCCGCCCCGACCGACGCGCGGTCCGGGGGCCGGCGGCGGGTGCGCGCCGGCGGGGTCCCCGGCCGGACGCCGGCGGCGTCGAAAGCTACGGGCCGTCGGAGGACGGCGCGGGCTGCGCCGGGCCGGGCCGGCCGTCCGCAGGCCGGCTCCCTGGCCGGGCGGTCCCGACTGCGAGGTGCGTGATGAGCGGCATGTTCGGACTCGATCTGGAACGGCTGGCCGACGACCTGCTCCCGGCGACGGTGGAGATCGACTCCCCGCTGCCTCCGGTGCGGCTGCGGGGCTGGCTGGAGCGGCAGCAGTTCCGCTCGTTCTCGGGCGTGCTGAGCGCGGCCGTCCCCGCCACGACGGTGACGGCCTTCGGGCAGCTGGACCTGGCGGCGCCGGGCGGCCCTGCGTTCGTGGCGCTGCTCGGTGCCACCTTCCCCCAGCCGGGCATCCAGCTGGGACTCGGCTTCGCGCTGAGCGGTGTCGGCGGTGTCGTGGGCATCAACAAGGCGGTGAACCGGGACGCCCTGATCGCCGCCATAGCCGACGGAACCGCCGGTGAACTGCTCTTCCCGCCCGACCCGGTGGCGGCGGCGAAACGGGTCGTCCCCCGGCTGCCGGCCCTGTTCCCCACCGCACCCGGGCGCACCGTCGTCGGGCCGATGTTCGAGATCTCGTGGGGCGGACGCATGGTCTCCCTGGCGGCGGCCGTTGTGGCCGAGGTCCCCGACCCGGTACGGCTGTCCGTGCTCGGCATCCTGCGGGTTGCGGTGCCGGACCCGGAGGTACCGCTGATCCAGCTGAAGGCCACCTTCGCCGGACAGTACGACAGCGCCGAGCCCAGCGCGTTCCTGATGGCGAGCCTCAGCGGTTCGCACATGGCCGGGGTGCCGCTCGACGGGGACGTGCTGGTGCTGAGCCGTGGCGGGCCCGATCCCACGTTCGTGCTCAGCGCGGGCGGTTTCCACCCGGCGTTCGCGGTCCCGCGCGGCGTGCCGGCGCTGCACCGGCTGTCGATGAACCTGGCCCCGGTGCCCTGGATCCAGCTGGGCTGCCAGGCGTACTTCGCGATCACCACCAACACCCTGCAGTTCGGCGCCCAGCTCTCCCTGGTGGCCGAGATCGCCGGCTGCGGGCTGCGCGGCCACTTCGGGCTCGACGTCCTGATCCACCGTGAACCGAGCCTGTCGTTCAGCGCGCGGATGCGGGGTTCGTTGTCGGTCGAGGTCTTCGGCGAGTCCCTCGTGGGCGTCGCCTTCGACCTCACCCTGGAAGGACCGGCGCCCTGGCACGCGGTCGGGCGCGGCAGCATCGACCTGTTCCTGTTCAGCGCCTCCTTCGACTTCGACGAACGCTGGGGAAACCCACCGCCCGCCCTGCCGGCCCCGCCCGCGGACCTGCGGCGCAGGCTGGAAGAGGCGTTCGCCCGTCCGGAGGCGTGGAACGCGCTGCCCCCCGCGGGCGGCGACCGGATCCCTGTGCTGCTGTCCCCCGCCGCCAACCGGCAGATCGGCGAGGGGCGCCGGGTCCACCCGCACGGCGGCGTCGTCGCTCGGCAGCGCGTCCTGCCCTTCGGTGTGGACATAGAGCGCCTGGGACCGTCGCTCGTCGAACCGGCCGAGCAGTGGGACGTCGCCTCGGCCGCACTGGGCGGCGAGGAGGCCGACGCGGGAGCGACCACGGACAGCTTCGCCCCCGGCCAGTTCCGCAGGCTCACCGACGACGAGCAGCTGACCGCATCCGCGTACGACCGCTACCGGTCGGGGGTCCGCTTCGTCGCCGAGACCTCCGAGCCGGACGACGACGCGTTCGTCACGGCCTCGCTGGACTGGGAGACGAAGGTCGTGCCCGACCCGAACCCGACCCGGGTGCTCGACGTGCTGCGGTTCCTGCGCTTGGAGGCTCTCATGCGTGCCGAGAAGGTCGCGGCCACCGTCTCCGTACGCGACCCGAGCTGGTGGCCGGCCGAGATGAAGCTGCTCGTGTCGCACGAGCCGCCCGTCGTGGCCGCGTCGACCTGGTCGATGACCGCGGCCTCCCTGCCCGCCTCGCCGTCGGCGACGAACGGGGAGCTGCGGCGGTTGTACGCCGGTCTGGCCGGGGTGCGGCCGGTAGAGGCCTGGGAGGTGTGACCGCGATGGCTGAGGACCTGCAGTTCGCCCCGTACCTGCAGAGCCCCGTGGGCGGGGCGATCCGTGCCACGGTGCCGAACGGGCCCGCGCTGCTGGATCCCGGGCTGACCCTGGTCGGGCCGGGGGGTGAGATCCCGGTCAAGCCGCCCGGCGACGCACTGCGGATGCTCGGCCCCGAGGGCGTCGTCGGCATCGACACGCGGCACGTCCTGCGCGTCGATCCGCCACCCGGCACCCTGGACGCCGAGCCGAACTATCTGGCCGGCGTGGAGTTCGACGCTCCCGAACTGCCGTGGCTCTTCACACCCGCCCGGCCCGTCGACGGCATACTGCGGCCCTGGCTGGTGCTGGTCGCCGTCGAGACCGCCGGGCATCCGCTGCAGGGCGGCTCGCCACTGCCCTTCGTGGACGTCGACGCCGCTGCCCTGCCGCCGCTGGACCAGTCGTGGCAGTGGGCGCACGTCCAGCGCCCCGCGGGGCGGTCGGAGCCGCTGATCTCACGGCTGCTGTGTCCTCTGCATCTGCGGTCGGACACCGCCTACACGGCCTGTGTCGTGCCGGCCTTCCAGGGCGGGGCCGCGGCGGGACTGACCGGCGGCCTCACCGAGGTCGACCAGCACGGTGACGCCTGGCGCCGGGACCAGGGGGGTGTCCGGCTGCCGGTCTACTACAGCTGGCAGTTCCGGACCGGCGCACCGGGCGACTTCGAGCAGCTGGCCACCGCGATCGTCCCGTTGTCCGCCGACGAGCGCGGCCCGCTGTCCGGGCGGGCCGTCGACATCACCGAACCCTGGTTGCACGGTCCCCCGCTGGCCTCCTCCGACCCGCCCGGGACCCGGCAGACCATCACGGTGCAGGGCGTGCTCCAGCTCGTCGACTCCCCCGCCGAACAGGCCGCCACCGCCCTCGCCGACTTCGCCACCCGGGTCGCCCGGCACATCAGCCGGGGCACCGAGGGGACCGTCGCCCCGCCGCTGTACGGCGGCCGTCCCGTCGTACGCGACGACGTCGAGGACGGTGAGCCGGGATGGCTGGCCGAACTCAACCTGAATCCGGAGACCCGGATCGCGGCGTCCCTCGGCGCGGGCTGGGTGCGCGAGAACCAGGAGTGGCTGATGGCCCGGGCCTGGGACCAGGTCGGTGACGTCCGGGAGGCCAACCGGCTGCGTAGCCGTACCGCGTTCTGCACCGCGGTCGCCGACTCCGTCCACCGGCGCAGCGTGCAGACCCTCACCCCCGACGAGACGCTCGGGCTCGCCGCCCCGGTGGGTGACCGCGTCCGCACCGCGAGCGCACTCCCGCTGCGGACCGAGGTCGCGGTGAGCCCTGCTCCGGACGGGCTGGTGGCGCCGGCCCTGCGGCGGCTGCTGCGGCGCCGTGGGCCGGTCGCCCGTCTCGCCGGCCTCGACGGGGAGTCGTACGCTCGCCGCACGCTCAGCGGCGAGCTGCTGCCGCCCCTGCCGACGGCGATGGTGACCCGGCCCGTGGAGGCCGGGGCGCCGGCCGGGGAGGACACCGTCGAGCTCAACGCCAAGGTCGGCGCGGCCCTGCGGGCGACCGCGTCCACCCGGGGCGCCCGGACGCTCAGGCTGCTGTCGGCCATGGCGCCCTCGGCGTGGGCCAACGGCTTCGACGCCCAGGCGGGGGCGCTCACCGCGCTCCTGGCGCGCCCTGCGGAGGGCGGGGCGCCCGCCGAGGGGGCGACGGGCCCGGCCGACGCGCTCCGGATGTTCCGGACGCTGTCCGGCCTGGCACCGGCCGACCTGAGCGGCGATCTGTCCCCCGCGTTCGCCGAGCAGTCGCCGGACGCCGTGATGACGGTGACGGAGCCTGACACCGTCCTGTCTCCGGACGCGTCCATGTCCGACGATCAGGGGGCGCACATCCTGCAGTTCGGTGTGCCCGTCGACGCGCCAGGGATGCGCGAGCGCCTCACGCAGGCCTTCGCGCCCGGCCCTCTGCTGGCGGCGCGGCTGGACAGCACCGTCACCGTCCTGTCCGAGGAGTCGCTCGCCGTGCCCGCCTCCCCGGGTGACCCGGTCATGGCCGCCCCGGAATTCCCCGCGCCCATGGCCCTGGCCCTCAAGGACACCGCCCGCGACTGGTTCCTCCCGGGCTCCGGGACGATCCCCGAGGACCGGGCCGTGCTGCTCCAGGCCAACGCGCCGTTCATCGCCTCGTTCATGGTCGGCGTCAACGACGAGATGAACGGCGAGATGCGCTGGCGCGAATACCCCACCGACCTGCGCGGCAGCCCCTTCACACACTTCTGGCCGCGCCCCGACGGCGAACCGGACGTGCCGCCCGTGCACGGCTGGGACCCCGGCGCCGCGCTGAACGCCCAGCTCACCCTGGGCGCGGGCGAGCTGGACGTGCTCCTCATCCGGGGCCGGCTCGTGCGCCGGTACCCCCAGATGGTCGTGGCCGCCGTCCCCGCCCAGTCCGTGGGCGCGGCCGACCTCGGACAGAGCACCTGGGAGCACCCGAAGATGGTGCTCACCCTGGACGAGCGGACCTGCGCGTACGCGTTCGTGCTGCCCGGGGACATCCACGACTGGTGGTTCGTCCTCGCCGAGAACAGCTACCGGATGAGGTTCGGTTTCGACAACCCGGTCGTTCCGGCGCCTCCGTACCGGCACTGGTCGGACCTGAGCTGGCCGGTCCCGGAGGGCGGCTTCGCCGATCTCTCGGCGATGCCCGCCGTGCCGGATCAGGAACCGAGGCCGGACCGCTGGAACGCCGCCACCGTGGCCAAGGTGAGTCTGCAACGTCCCTTCCGGGTCGTCATGTCGGCCCGCAAACTGATCGGAGATCCGCGGTGACCGTCAACCTGGAACTGGCCAGGGCCCACCGGGCCGTTGCCGATGCCCGGACCGCGCTCGACTGGTCCCGCGCCGGACTCGCCATGTACGACAAGCGCATAGCGTCCGGGGAGAGTGGGCTGGAAGCCGAACACCTCGCCCAGGGCCAGGAGACGGCCACCAACCAGACCCGCTACCAGGCCGCCCGGGACGCCTACCACGAAATGGCCTCCGAGGAACCGGAGCTGTGGTCGGCCGACAGCCGCTCCGACCCGCTGCTGCTCCTGCCGCTGCGCCTGGAGACGGTGTACCGCAACGCCGGGGAGGCCGCGCTGGAGCTGTGGATCCGCGCCTACCCGGACGACGTCCACGTCGACTCCCACGAGCCTGCCCTGACTCCGGCCGAGCGCGTCGCGGCAGAGGCGTACTGGTGCGAGGTCTGGGCCGCCGGCCCCAACCAGGAGCGTCGCAAGGCCGCCTGGACCCGGCTCGTCGCCGCGATCGGACCGGGCCGCGCCGCGTGGGCGGTGAAGGCCCTGCGGCCCGGCCGCCAGGATCCGCCGACGACCGAGACGCAGCCCGGCGCGAGCGCGCCCTCACCGGCCCCCTGGGCGGTGGAACCGGAGATCCGCGACGGCCACTGGACCCGGCCGGCGCACACGTACGCGCTTCCCGACCGGCTGGTGTTCTCCGGCTACGAGACGGTCGGGGACGGGCAGATCGGGCTGGTCTGGCGGCAGGAGGGCGCGCCCGTGCCCGAGGTGCTCGACGTCGGCCTCGGCCCGGACAGCCCGGTGCCGCCCGGCTGGCTCGGCGACTTCGAGGAGGCCGTGCGGGTCGGCATGGGCGTCAAGGTGCTCATCGAGGGCGAGATGCGCCCCGACTTCGGCCTGGTCACCGTCGCCGGGGTGCGCGGCGGGACCTCGGAGCACACCGCCGAACTCATCGGCACGCTGCTGGACGCCCACCGCTGCACCGACGGCCTGGGGGTGCTGCCCACCGGCACACCGACCAACAACACCGGTTCCACCAAATCGGCCTGGCGCACCCGGATGCCGCCGCCGAGCCCCGAGAAGGCCGAGGAGCAGCGTGCCGCCCTCGCCGCTCTCGGCGATGCGGCGCCTCGCAGCCCCCAGGCCGCCGCCCGCGCGGCCAGGGCCCTCGGAGCCGCCGCCGGGCGGGTCCTTGCCGAGACCACCGACGGGCTCGACGTGGACGACCACGACCTGCTGCGCCGGCTGCACACCGCGTTCGGTGCCATGGCCGCCGCGTCCACGAACTGGATGAACTACGACTCCGACACCCAGGCCGACCTGACCTTCCTCGTCCAGCACTTCGTCGAGCACGTGCGGAGCCGCGGGCCGCTGCCCACGCTCCGGATCGGACGGCAGCCGTACGGCATCCTGCCGGTGACCTCGCTCGACCTGTGGCACGGCACCGAGGTCGACCTGCGGATCCTGGAACACCTCCAGAGTTTCCGTACTCTCGCCGAGTCGCAGGGCTGGCGTTCGCCGACCGTCGGCAGCGGTGAGGCCGACGAGGTGATCAACGACCTGCTGCACCGCCTGCCCGCCTCCCGGCGGCTGCGCTTCGTGCAGCAGGAACCGGTCGATCCGCCGTTCCAGCCCGCACCGGAGACGCCGACCGGCACGGTTCCGTACAAGAGCGGCTTCGCCTGGCAGCAGCCGCCCGACCCGGCGTTCCTGCCGCCTCCGCTGGAGTTCGCCGTCACCGCCGAACCCGCCCCGGAGGTGCTGGACCTGCTCCGGGCCCACCCGCTGCGGACGCTCCTCGGGACCCTGCAGGACGTCGCCCACCGGCGGTCCCTCCAGCAGGAGGTGCCGCCCGAGGTCACCCAACGGCTGCTGGACCTGGCCCCCGCCTTCGAGGGGACCCGCAGCGGCAAGCTCGGGCTCTGGTACCACCTCACCGTCATGGCCCTCCACCTGTACAACTTCCGGCTCGACCAGCGGATCCAGTCCGGCGGCCCGGTGGACCCCGCCATCAGCCTGACGGATGGTCAGGTGGCGGTCGCGCCCGGCACGGTCCCCGCGTTCTTCGACTGGGCGGCCACCGCCATCGACCAGTTCGCCGCCGTCGAGGAGATGGCCGACGGCGACCTGTCCCGGCTGGAGCTCCTGCTGTGCGAGGTCCTGGACACGCAGACGCACCGCCTGGACGCCTGGGTGACCTCCGTCGCCTCCGCCCGGCTGAACCGGCTGCGCGGCGACCGCCCCGAGGGCACGCACCTCGGGGCGTACGGCTGGGTCACCGATCTGCGTCCCCGGGACTTCGGCGAGGAGTCCGTACCGACCGACCCTGAGGACGACCAGGACCCGGAGATCGTGGGCAACCCGGAGGAGAGCCCTCAGCCCCCGGCCGACGAGCAGGCTCCGGCCGACCCTGCCGAAGGGACCGGCGAGCAGACTCCGGCCCAACCCGCCGAAGAAACCGCCGAGGAAGGAACCGCCGAGGAAGAGACAGGCGAGGAAGAGGCCACCGAGAAAGGGAGCGCCGAGACCAACGACGGCTATCTCGTGGCCCCCTCCATGCACCAGGCCACCACCGCCGCCGTCCTGCGCTCGGGGTGGCTCAGCCACGCCGACGCGGAGGCCTTCCGCGTCGACCTCCGGGCGGGCCGGGTGCGCCAGGCCCTCGCCGTGGTGGACGGTGTCCGCTCCGGCCAGACCCTGGGCGCCCTGCTGGGCTATCAGCTGGAACGCGCCCTGCACGACGCCCACCTGGACGGGCTGATCGCCCCCTTCCGGGCCGCGTATCCCACCCCGCTCCTCGCCGAGCCGGACGCACCGGGCGCGGAGGAGGCCCGCACCGCGACGGCCGCCCGTGACGTCGTCGACGGCCGCGCCCTGGTCGCCGACTACACGTCCCACGGCCGTCAGCTCCAGGACCTCGACGCGCTCACCGCGCAGCTCACGGACGAGAGCCGGCCGCTGCTGGACCAGGCGGGTCCGCACGTGGACGACCTGGAGGCCACCGTGGACGCGGTCGGCGACCTGTTGCTCGCCGAGAGCGTGCACCAGCTCGTCGCGGGCCATCCGCTGCGAGCCGGCGTCGCCGCCGACGGCATCGCGCGCGGCGACACGCTGCCCGAGGAGTTCGAGGTCCTGCGCACGCCCCGCGCGGCCGTGGCACTCACCCACCGGCTCGGTCTGCTGGCGCCCTCGGCCGGCACGAACGGCTGGACGGGCAGCCGGCCGCTCGCGGCGCTGGAACCGGCCCTGGAGCGCTGGTGCCAGACGCGGCTCGGTGACGCCGCGGGCTGGACCTTCGCCTTCGGCGACCCGGCCGCGCCCGACCGGGTCTCCCTCGCCGATCTCGGGGTCTGTGCGCTGGACGTCGTCCTGGGCGCCGGGTCGTTCCAGGACGGCGCGGACGGGCAACCCGACGCCGTGACCGGGGCCGAGAGCGTGCTGGCGCACCGGCTGCTGCGCCGCGTCCCGGCGGGAGCGCGGGTCACCGACGCCGGGGCAGCGCGGTTCGCCGAACTGCAGTTGCTGAGCCGGTCACTGGCCGCTGTCCTGGCCTCCGCGCGGCCGCTGCTCGTCACCGACCTCGACGCCGGCGCGGGCGACGACTGGTCGGCCGCCGACCTGCCGGAGCTCGCCGCCCGCGTCACGGCCTGGCACGGGACGGTGACCTTCGCGCTCGCGGAACTCCGCGAACAGGTAAGGGCGTTGCCGGGTACGGTCGACGAGGTCGTACGGGTCCTGGAAACCCTCACGGACCTCGGGATGTCCGGCGCGTGGCCGCCGCCGGCCCCGGAAGGTGCCGATCGGGTCGAGCCGCTGCGCGAGCAGGCCGTCGCGGTGCTGAACCGCTTCGACGCCGAGCCGGTACCCCCGCTGCCGGGGCCGCCGCCGCAGGATCCTTCGGCGGTACTGGAGTGGGTGACCCGGCTGCGCGCGGCGGTGTCCCCGGTACTCGGCCGGACCCTGCCCGTCCTGCCTGTGCTCCGTCTGGGCGCCGGCGCCGCCGCGACCGCGCTGACCGGGCCCGCGCCGCTGGAGGCCGGCGAGGACGCGGTCGCGGACTGGCTGCTGGAGATGGAACGCGTCCGGCCCCGGTCACGGGCCTTCGGCGACGCGCTGACGGCCGCCGAGACCCTGGCCGGCACAGCCCCGTGCACCACCGTCGTGGCCCAGCTCCCCGCAGGGCAGCCCTGGATCGCCCGCGGGCGGGCACCCGCGCCGTCGCACACCCGTCCCGCCCCGCACCACTGCGCGGTGCTGCGCACCGACGGTGCGCCCGACGCCGGGAACGCCGCCGGACTGGTCGTGGACTCCTGGACCGAGGCCGTACCCGAGCCGGGCGTGGGCGAGCACCCGCCGGAGGAACTGGGCGGACTCTCCTTCCACTACAACCAGCCCGACGCCCGCGCCCCGCAGAGTCTGCTGCTCGCACTGCCGCCCGACCGCACACGCGGCTGGCGGATGGAGGACGTCCATGCCGTGATCGAGGAGACCTTCGCGCTCGCCCGGCTGCGCGGCATGGACCTCAACGACTTCTCCGAGCTGCGTGGCCTGCTGCCGGTGCAGTGGACGATGCCCGCACACGGATGGGGACCGCTATGACCATGTTCCGGTACGAACCCGTGCCGCGTGACACCGGCCTGGACGAGGCGCTCGCCGCCCGGACCGCCGACGCCGCCTGGTTCCTCGCCCGCCAGTACGCCTTCGGGGAGTTCAGGGGCGACGACGCCGCCTCCCCGGTCACGGTCTCGCTCGCGCAGGAGACCCACCGGCTCGACGGTTGGCGCCCCCGTGCCGACGCCGAGTGGCAGCCGTACGAACCGGACACGATGGTCCTGGAGGCACTCGTCGAACGGGAACCCGGCAACGGCATCGACGCCCGGCTGGCGATGGCCGGCGCGCTGCGCTGGCGGCGGGCGCTGACCGCCGCCGGACACCTCGCCCTGCTGCCGGCCTTCACCCGGGTCTGCCCCTTCGCCACCGGCGGCCCGCTGGCCCCCACCGGACTGTCCGCCGCCGTGCGCGACAGGCTCCCCGACCCGGTCGCCCTCGCACCCTGGCTGGCCCGGATCGCCGAGCGCGACAAGACGGCCGCCGAGGAGTTCGGTGTGCCCGACACCGGGCCCGATCGCGACGCCCTGGCGAGAGCGGCCGCCGCCTGGCTGACGTGGTGGCACGCGCACGTCCCGGCTGCCGCGCCGCCCCAGCCCGAGAAGCCGCCCGAGGCCTGGAACCCGGAACGTCTGGAGTACGCCTTCGAGGTACGCGCCTCCGGTCTGCCCGGCCTCGAACTGCGCGCCGGGCAGTACCAGGGCGGCCACCTCGACTGGTGGGCCGTGGACGCCGCCCCGGACGCCCGGCTGCCGGTCGCCGAGGCGGCGGTGAAACGGGAGAAGCGCACGATCGTCCCCACCCCGGCGGTGTACGGCGGCATGCCCGTGTCCCGCTTCTGGGAGATGGAGGACGCCCGCATCGACTTCGGCTCCGTCGACGCCTCCCCCGTCGACCTGGGCCGGCTCATGCTCATCGCCTTCGCGACGGTCTACGGCAACGACTGGTTCTGCGTGCCGCTACCGCTCGTCGTCGGCTCCCTGAGCCGGGTCGTGGACTGCTCCGTCCAGGACGTCTTCGGCGGCCGAACACCACTCGCTCACGCCACCGCCCGCGACTCCGTCACCTGGAATCTGTTCGGACTGGGTGACCCCGCCGGCGGCGGCATCCCTCCGGCCGAGGGCATGGCGATGCCGCCCTCGCCCTGGATCTACAGGCCGGCGTCACTCCCGAACGGCTTGGAGAGCCCCGCTGTCGAATCGGTACTCCTTCTCCGCGACGAACAGGCCAACCTGGGCTGGGCAGTCGAGGAAGCGGTCGCCGACCGCGCGGAGGACCGGGTCGACCGGTACGCGCGCTGGATCGCGTCCACCTCGCCCCCCGCAGCGGCCCCGGCCGCCGCCGGGCCGCCGGGCGAGGCCGCCGCGCGCTATCTGCTGGCCACCGAAGTGCCGGCGCACTGGTACCCGTTGGTGCCGGAGACACTCGCCGACGAGGAGTCCGTCCGCTTGCGGCTCGCCCGCCTGGACCGCGACGACGCCTCGCTCGAAAGTCCGCTGGGACGGCTCCTCGCCGAGACGGCCGGCCTCCACGAGCAGGAGGTGCCGCGCTCGGGCATCCGTGTCGAGCGCAGCCGGCAGTTCACCCGGTGGCAGGACGGCTCGGCACACGCGTGGACCACTCGCCGCAAGGTCAGCGGGACCGGGTGCGGGTCGAGCGGGCTGCGTTTCGACGTGCTGAAGGAGGACTGAGGACTGGCCAGGACCGAGACGCTGATCCATGACCGACCAGGGCCCCGCCGGTGCGGCGGGGCCCTGTGAACCGGTTCCAGCCAGTCTCAGGAGTCCTCGAACAGCAGGTCCTCGGGCGGGCGGATCATCCGCACGGTCGCGCCGTTCGTGGTCTCCACGACCCGGTGCAGTCCCACGCAGCGTTCGCCCGTGGACAGGATGGAGAACCGGTCCCCCACGCCTGCCAGGAAGGCGGGGAAACAGGCGATCGGCGGCATGCCGAGGTTCAGGTAGTCCACCAGCCGGCGGAAGAGCTTGGGCAGCAGCACGGCGTCGTCCGTCAGGGTGGACAGGCCGGCCACCTTCACTCCGGTGAGGGTGTCGTCGCTCGGCCACAGGCCCCGGCCCTCTGTCCGGGCCTGTGCGGAGGTGGTGGCCATCTCGGCGCGCAGGGTGGTGAACAGGCTGCGATAGAACGTCGGGTAGGCCAGGCCCACGGTGAGCATGTGGTGGTTGAGCGTCGTCCTCAGCACGGCGGGGTCGACGTCGATCTCCCGGCCGCTGTCCCCAGGGGGTGCACCCCGGCCCGCCAGGGCGATGCACCGGCCGTGGACGTCGGTGCCTCGGGTCAGGACGAAGCCGGGGACCGTGGCCGGGGTGGTGGCGATCACGCTCTCGCCCTGCCGCTGGACCTCGGTGAAGCCGATCCAGTCCAGCAACTCGTCACGTGCCGCGTGGGCGAACTGCAGGGGCTGGTGGACTCTGTTGGCACCGTAGTGCGTCTCCAGGGCGTCGATCGCGTCCAGCCGCAGTTTCGCCCGGCCCGTGACACCGTGTTCGACGGCGCGGCCGAGCCCACCGCCCACGAGGTCCCACTCGGCCGGGTCGCCGGCGGTGAAGGCCACCGTGTCCCCGTCCGGCTGGGTGCCCTTGACATCGTAGAAGCCTCTGATCAGAAGCATCGGCATGGCGACTCCTCGGGGTGGCCCCCCTGCCTCCAATTATGCTTCTGACCAGGTTATTTCGCACTCCGTGGAGGGTAACGAACGTGCGCCGCGCTTCCAGTTGACGAGCGGTGAGGGCTCCGGGGGCTGCTGATCACCGCCGACCTCGGCCCGCGGGTCCTGCGCAGTGCCCGCGATTCCCCGCCCGTGTTGGGCGACCTCCGCGACACGACCGGTCGCACGCGCGCCTGGCACCACATCGGCTGATCACGTCCATCCGCACCCTTGCTGCCGTGGGGCATCGTGGTGTGGTCCGTAGGATGCGCTCATGGCCGAGTTCGACGAGGTGAAGGCGACGTTCTGGGGCGAGGGGACCTACGGGGTTCAGCCGCCGTTGAGCGACGCGGCAGTTCTGGACGCCGAGCGTCAGCTGGGTGTCCGTCTGCCGGCGTCGCTGCTGGAGATCCTGCGGGTCCGGAACGGCGGTCCGGTGGCGGATGCGTGGAACGCGTTCCCGACGGCTGAGCCGACGTCGTGGAGCGAGCACCACGTCCCCCTCGACGGCTTGATGGGTATCGGGCGTCACGAGGGCCGGTTGTCGTTGCTGGACTCGGCGTATCTGGTCAAGGAGTGGGGCCTGCCCTCGCCTCTGGTACTGCTCTCCGGGGACGGGCACTACTGGATCGCTCTCGACTACCGGAGGTGCGGGGCCCACGGCGAGCCGTCCGTCACGTGGTTCGACGCCGACGACCGCACCGAACTGCCTCTGGCAACGGATTTCGCCACGTTCGTCGGGCACCTCACCTCGGATTCGTCGTTCGACCTGCACGAGCGGACGGTCCCGTGCCCACGTCCGTAACCCCAAGGTCTGCCGGCACTTGTACCCCCACCGAGTTCGGAGTCCGCGCAGTGCTTTTCGACGTCACCCGTGGCGAACTCGCCGACATCTTCGGCGAGGACCGGCTCGCGACCCTGCCCGCCGGCGCCTTCCCGCCCGTCATCGCGGACACCGACGGCGCCCGCCTCCTGCAGACGGTCGGCGTCCCCACCGGGACGCTCCTCCTGCGTGCGCTCGAGAAGGACTCCGGCCGCCTGCCGCTCGTCGAGGACGTCGTCCACGCCGAGGCTTTCGAGGACGCGCCCGAGGGCGCGGGCGAATGGCCCGTCATCGGATGGCTCCTCAACGCGCACCTCGCACTCGATCCTGGTTCCGGCGCGGTGTACGCCTTCGACCCCGACGAGGAGGAGCTACGGCAGGTTCACGCGGACGTCTCGTCCCTCATCCACGTCACCCTCCGCTTCCAGCGCCTGCTGGAGAAGTTCACCTTCACGCGACGGTGACGAGGAAGCCGACTTCGAGCGTCTGGAGCGGGAGGTCGAGCGTGTCCGTGAGGAGACGAGCGACCCGTTCCCGTTCCAGGACGAGACCGTCTGGTCCGTGGTCGGCGAGGAGATCGCAGCAGGCCAACGCTTCACCGCCGACAGCCCGGGAGCACGCTCGCTCTTCGGATGATCCCCCGACGTCGGAAGATCCGCGCTGCGGGAACGGCCCCGGGACGGTCGGCTCGCGTTGCGACAACTGACCCTCGTCAATGCTGATAATGCGACACGCCCGGTCCCGAAGCCGCCTTCCAGGCACGGGTAAGCCCTCCACAGGCGCACGCAGGCGCCGTATACGCGAGCCCGCGCCCGGGTACGTACGCCACCATGGCGTCCTGCGGGACGCACGGGCCACACTGGCAGCACGTCGAAGGCCGGGCCGGGCGCGCCCACGCCTTCCCTCGGACCACGGCGGTGGTGCCCGTTCGACGATGGGGGACGAGATGTCACGGAGTGGTGACCTCGCGCAGCGCAGGGCCACGCTGGAGGACGAGTGGTCTCGGCTGATTCCGCATTTGAAGGCCCCGGGCACGCCTCCCCGGACCGGCCACGTCCTGAGCGATGAGGTGACCGAGTCCTGGGCTCGTTCGCTGGCCAGCGTGGACCCGGCGCGGGCGAGCGCCCCCGAGACGGGCGACGGCGCGGTGCACCACCGGTGGAGCGGTTCACCGTTGCGCGGTCCGGTCGACGCTCTCGCGCACGAGTTGCGCAGTGTCGCGGACGACGCCGGGTTCGTCACCGCGGTCACCGACGCGTCCGGCACGATCCTGTGGACGTGCGGCGGGCGGACGATGCGGCGGCGGGCGGAACAGGTCAACTTCGCCCCCGGCGGGCGGTGGGACGAGCAGGCCATGGGAACCAACGCCCTTTCGCTGGCCCTGCGCACCGGCCGCCCGAGTACCGTCTTCTCTGCCGAGCACCTGGTGACTGCTCTCCACGGCTGGGTCTGCTACTGCGCCCCCGTCCACGGACCCGACGGAAGCGTCCTGGGTGTCCTGGACCTGTCCACGACCTGGGACCGCTCGCATCCCCTCGCCATGGCCACCGTGCGGGGCCTCGTGTCCGCCATCGAGGCCGGTCTGCGCGCCGGGGCGCCCTCCCCGGTGCCGGCGGACGCTCCCACGCTGCGCCTGACATGTCTCGGCGCCGAGAACGCCGTCCGCGCGGGTACCCGGCTCGGTCTGCGCCCCCGGCAGCTGGAGATCCTGACCCTGCTGGCGCTGGAACCCGAGGGATACGCCCCGGAGCGGCTGCGCGAGTCCCTGTACGGCGACCGGCCCGTCACGGCCTCGACCTTCAAGGCGGAGATCTCCCACCTGCGCCGAGCCCTCGGCGGCGGTGTCGCCACCCGCCGCTACGCACTCACCGTGCCGGTCTCCTGCGACGCCGTCGACGTCCTGCGTGCGCTGCGGATCGGAGACGTGGACACCGCGCTGCGTCTGTACCGCGGCCCGCTGCTCCCCCGGTCCCAGGCCCCCGGTATCGAGGAGTGGCGCACGCATCTGGAGGTTGCCGTACGCGAGGCGGTCCTGACGAGCGAGCGCCCCGAGCACGCCCTGCTGTACGGCGAGCGGGCACCGTACGACGCCGAGGTCCACCAGCACGCGCTGCACCTTCTCGACCCGGGCGACGCGCGCCGGGCGATCGCGGCGGGCCGGCTGGCCTGCGCGTTGTAGGTACGGGCTCCGGGAGGGAGCTCACGCGGGGTGCCGGCTGCCCCTGCCCCGGTGGATCACGAGGCCCCGGGGGCCCGAGCCGCGACGCGCGGTCCTGGACCTCAGCGGCGCGGTTCCCAGCGGAAGAGCCGTGAGGCCAGTGCGACGGCGACGACGATCCAGCCCAGCATGGGCGCGAACAGGGGCAGGGAGTCCGCCACGGCCACGCCGCCGTGCCAGGCGTTGCCCACGAGCTCGGTGGCCGCCCCACCGGGGAGCAGCCGCTTGAGCAGCGTGAGATCTTCGGTGCCGGCGATTCCCACCCAGCTCACGACTGCGATGACTCCGAGGCTGACGGGCAGGGTGGTGATCTGGGCCTGTTCGGGCGAGTTCGTCAGTCCGGCCGTGGCCAGCCCCAGGCCGAGCATCATGACCAGGGACAGCAACACGGCCGCGCCGAGGAGGAGGATGTCGGCCGGTGCACCGGTGACCACGGCCAGGACGCACAGGATCGCGACGATCTGCACCAGCACGATGAGGGTGATCGGCAGCAGCAGACCGCAGAGGATGCCGACGTCGTCGGCAGCGGTGGAGCGCAGCCGCTTGAGGAAGAGGTTCTGCCGGCGTGCGGCCAGCGTGGTCACGGTACCGGTGTAGAGGCCGAACACTCCGACGGTGAAGATCACCACCGCCGCGATGTACCCGAGGCTCCCCAGTGCCGCGAACTGCTCGTGCTGTCGGATGAAGAAGGCGCAGACGGCAACGGGCATGATGAAGCTGGTGATCAGTGCCAGCCGGTTCCGGAAGATCTGGATCAGTTCACTGAGCGCTATGGCAAGCATGGTGCAGGTCCTTTGGGAGGTTCCGGAGGCGGTTCAGTCACTGCCGATGGCGCGGAAGACGTCGTCGAGCCGGGTCGGCCCCGATTCGAGGTCCCGCAGCCGCACCGCCTCGGTCCGCGCCCAGTGGAGGAGGGTGTAGAGGTCGTCCTGGAGGTCGGTGGTCTCGATGCGGAAGGTCCCGTCGCCCTCGGAGGTGGCGGGCAGCGGCGGCGTCGGCGCGGAGGCCGGGAGGGTGAAGCGGATCACGGCCGGCAGCGTGCGCGTCAGCTCGGAGACGGTGCCTTCCAGGTGGAGCGTTCCCTCGTGCATGAGCCCGATGCGGTCGGCGCGCTGTTGGGCCTCCTCCAGGTAGTGCGTCGTGAGGACGACGGTGGTCCCGTCTTCACGCAGCTTGTCCACGACGTCCCACAGACCGTCCCGGGACTGGATGTCCAGGCCGGTGGTCGGCTCGTCGAGGAAGATCAGCTCGGGTGACCCGTACACGGCGGTGGCGAAGTCCAGGCGCCGTTTCTCACCGCCGGAGAGCTGGGAGACCTTGGTCGCCGCCTTGCGTGTGAGGTCCATGAGACCGAGCACGCGGTCGGTCCTGTCCGAGCGCCGGGAAAGCTTCCCGATGAGCCGGACGGTCTCCTGGACGGTCAGGTCGGGCGAGAAGCCGCTCTCCTGCAGCATGGTGCCCATCCGGGGCCGCACGGTTCGCCGGTCACGCGGGCTCTGTCCGAAGACACGCACCGAGCCCGATGTGGCCGCACGGTGGCCCTCGATGATTTCCAGGGTCGATGTCTTCCCCGCGCCGTTCGTGCCGAGCAGTGCGTAGAGCTCTCCGCGTTCCACCTGGAAGGACAGGTCCTTCACGGCGTGGAAGTCACCGTATGTGACATGGAGACGGTCGACGTCGATGACAGGTGCAGTGGTCATGGATCCGATCTTCGGCGAGCTCGCCACCCGGGCGGCAGTGCCGCCGTGTCATCACCCCGCGTGACAGACTTCCTCCCGCAGGCATGACACGGTGTCACTGGTGGCAGCACGGTGGCGGCTCGATACTGGAGACAATTCTGTCGATCCCGGAGAGCTCACCATGCACGCCAGCCCCCTGCGCATCCTGCCGGCTCGGCAGTCAGGTGCTGACCGGTGATGCCGGCCCGGACGGTGTCCGATCAGCCCGAGCAGGCGCAGGGACGGCTGCACCGCCTCAATCTCGTGATGATCCTCCCGCTGATCGTCGCCACGGGTGTGCTGCTGGTCGCGATGGACTCCCGGACCTGGTGGCACGCCGTCGTGCTGGGCCTCGGCGTGGCCGCGGCGGTGGTGACCTTCGCGCGGTGGGCCGCGGGCGACCTCTCACGCGTGGCGGTCCCCTGCCTGGCCGTCGCCGCGCCGGTGTGGCCGGTCGGCGCGCTCCTGATCGACAGCGGCACGGCCTTCTACGGCATCTCGTTCGTGGGTGCCCACGTGATCCCGCAGCTGCGACGCCGCCGGGGCGCGGCAGCGGTGCTGCTGTCGGGTTTCGTGGCCGCGGTGGGTGCGGCGAAGCTGCTGACCGAGGGCGACGACTCGGGCGATCTGATCAAGTACCTGATCGTCCCCGTCGGCGTCACCGCGGCGCTGACCGGGCTGATGTTTCCCAACAAGCGGTTCTACGACGTGGTCGCGGACCTGGAGGAGGCGCGCGAGCGGGAGGCCGAGCTGGCCGTCGCCCGTGAACGCATACGGTTCGCCAGTGACCTGCACGACATCCAGGGCCACACCCTGCACGTGGTGAAGCTGAAGATCGCGCTGGCGCAGAAGCTGCTGCACAGCGACACCGGGCGGGTGGAGGAGGAACTGCGAGAGGTGCACGCCCTGATCGCCGACACCATCAGCCAGACCAAGGAGCTCGCCTACGCACAGCGCAGGCTCAACCTCTCGGCGGAACTGGAGAACGCGAAGAACCTGTTCGAAGCCGCGGGCATCCGCGTGCACGTCGACCGTGCGGCCGGGTTCGACGGCCGTCCGGGCGAACTGCTCGGGCAGGTACTGCGTGAGACGACGACGAACATCCTCCGGCACGCGCAGGCCGACGAGGTGTGGATCACTCTCTCGCAGTCGGGCATCACCGTCGTCAACGACGGGGTTCCGGACACCCCGCTTCCCGAACTGCGAGGTCTCGCCGCCCTCCGGGAGCGGGTCGTGGACAACGGCGGAGAACTGCTGGTGGAGCAGGAGGACGGACGGTTCCGCACGGCCGCCGCGTTCCCCTCCCCTCGCCCCGGCGCCACCTCCGACAACGCGTAAGGACGACCGATGACCACCGTGGTACTCGCCGACGACGAGGCCCTGCTCCGCAAGGCGCTCGCGTCGCTGCTCCCGCTGGAGGGAGAGATCACCGTGCTCGCCGAGGCCGACGACGGCGAGGCCGCCGTGCAGGCGACACTGCGGCACCGTCCGGACGTACTCGTCATCGACCTCGAGATGCCCCATGTCGACGGACTCGGCGCGGTGGCACGGATCCGTGACGTACTGCCGGAGCAGGTGATCCTGATGCTGACCCGCCATGCGCGGCCAGGGGTGCTCCGCAAGGCCCTGAAGCTGGGGGTGCAGGGCTTCGTCAGCAAGTCCGCGGACCCGGACCACATCACCTCGGTCATCAAGGCCCTGCACGCGGGCCGACGATGGATCGACCCGGACGTCTCGGCCCTTGCCCTCGTCGACGACTGCCCCCTCACCGACCGCGAGACGGACGTGCTGCGGGCCACCGGCCACGGGTACTCGGTCGCCGACATCGCCGCCCAGCTCCACCTCGCGGAGGGCACCGTGCGCAACTACCTCTCCAACGCGATGCAGAAGACGCAGACCCGGACGCGTCACGAAGCGGCCCGCTACGCCCGCGAACACGACTGGCTGTAGCGGCGGGAGGAAGTCACCGGGCTCAGCGGTACACGATCGGCGCCGCCCGGCGGGCGACGCCAACCTCTCGCCAACCTTCCGGGCCCATGGTGGGGCGCACCGCGACGCCACGGCGTCGAGGCACCGCACCCACCCTTCACGTCACCGAGGAGAGCCGCCATGGTGTACGCGCAGCCCGGAACGGACGGCAGCATCGTCGCCTTCGCCCCGCGATACGACAACTTCATCGGCGGGGAGTGGGTGGCCCCGGTCGAAGGCCGCTACTTCGGCAATCCGTCGCCGGTGAACGGCAAGGTCTTCTGCGAGGTCGCCCGCTCGTCCGCGGCCGACGTCGAACTCGCGCTGGACGCGGCACACGCCGCGGCCGACCGGTGGGGCCGTACCTCGGCCACGGAACGCGCCAACATCCTCAACAAGGTCGCGGACCGGCTGGAGGAGCACCTCGAGAAGATCGCGGTGGCCGAGACCTGGGAGAACGGCAAGCCGGTCCGGGAGACACTGGCCGCCGACATACCGCTGGCGATCGACCACTTCCGCTACTTCGCCGGGGTGGTGCGCGCGCAGGAGGGCAGCGTCGCCGAGATCGACGCGGACACGGTCGCGTACCACTTCCACGAGCCGCTGGGCGTGGTCGGTCAGATCATCCCGTGGAACTTCCCGATCCTGATGGCCACATGGAAGCTGGCGCCGGCACTCGCGGCGGGCAACTGCGTGATCATAAAGCCGGCCGAGCAGACGCCGGTCAGCCTGCTGCTGGTCGTCGAACTGATCGCGGACCTGCTGCCGCCCGGTGTGGTCAACGTCGTGAACGGCTTCGGTGTCGAGGCGGGCAAGCCCCTCGCGTCCAGCTCTCGCGTCGCCAAGGTCGCCTTCACCGGGGAGACCACGACCGGCCGCCTCATCATGCAGTACGCGAGCGAGAACATCATCCCGGTCACACTGGAACTCGGCGGCAAGAGCCCGAACATCTTCCTGCCGGACGTGATGGCCGCCGATGACGACTTCCTGGACAAGGCCGTCGAGGGCTTCGTGATGTTCGCCCTCAACTCGGGCGAGGTCTGCACCTCGCCGTCCCGTGCGCTGGTCCCCGCCTCGATCTACGAGGAGTTCATGGCCCGCTGCATCGAGCGGACCCGGGCCATCGTCGGCGGCGACCCGCTGGACCCGGCGACCATGATCGGCGCGCAGGCGAGCAACGAACAGTACGAGAAGATCCTTTCCTACATCGACATCGGCAAGAAGGAAGGCGCCGAGCTGCTCACCGGTGGCGCCCCGCGCACGGTGGCGGGCCTGGAGGACGGTTTCTACATCGAGCCGACCGTCTTCCGCGGCACCAACGACATGCGGATCTTCCAGGAGGAGATCTTCGGTCCGGTGCTCTCCGTCACCACGTACGACTCGGTGGACGAGGCCCTGAAGATCGCCAACGACACGCTGTACGGACTCGGCGCGGGCGTCTGGTCCCGTGACGGCAACACCGCCTACCGCCTCGGCCGCGAGATCAAGGCGGGCCGGGTGTGGACCAACTGCTACCACGCCTACCCGGCGCACGCGGCGTTCGGCGGCTACAAGAAGTCCGGCATCGGGCGCGAGACCCACAAGATGATGCTCGACCACTACCAGCAGACGAAGAACCTCCTGGTGAGCTATTCGCCGAAGAAGCTCGGCTTCTTCTAGGCACCTGTGCAAGGGCGTCTGACGTGGGGGTTCCCCCGTCAGGCGCCTCCCAGGAGCGCTTTCGATCCGCAGGGCGGAGTGCGGAGCGACTCCCGATGTCTCCGCTGCTGTCCCACCTCTGCGGCTGTTCCGGGGCATGACAGGGCGTAGTGGCACAGGAGATGGCCCCTTGCCGGTTGTGTCCCCCGCAGGAGTGACTGCAGTGCCGGAGTACTGCTACTGCCCGCCGACCGACCGTATGCCCTGTGCAGGTGTCCGGTGGCATCGACGATCGGCACGGCACTTCCGTCTCGACGGGCATCGCAGCTGAACCCCTCACCGGAGTGTGGCAGACGGTGCCGTCACGCTGTCCGCGTCAGGTCCTGGGACTCCACGCCGTGGGCGAAGGGCATGCCCCGGGCGTAGCGGGTGATCTCGGCGGCTGCGTAGTCGGCCATGCGGCCCAGCTCGCTGCCCAGCGAGCCCGCGATGTGCGGGGTGAGGAGCACATTGGACAGCCGGAACAGCGGCGATTCGGGGGGCAGTACCTCGGGGTCGGTGACGTCGAGGACTGCGTGGATGCGTCCGGACGTCAGGTGGGTGATGAGCGCGTCCGTATCGACGAGGGAGCCGCGCGCGGTGTTGATCAGTGTGGCACCGTCGGACAGCAGGGCCAGGCGTCTGGCGTCGAACATGTGATGTGTGTCGGGCAGTTGGGGAGCGTGGATGGAGACGACGTGACTGAGCCGGGTCAGTTCGTCGAGGCCGACGGGCCGCGCCCCGAGGAGGGCCGCACCGGCGTCGTCCAGATAGGGGTCGTGGACCAGAACGGTGAAATCGTACGGCCGCAGCAGTTCGATCACGCGCCGGCCGGTGCGCGAGGCGCCGACGATGCCGACGACCCGCCGGTAGTTGCCGTGACCGGCGAAGTAGGGCAGCAGTGGATACGGGGCGCACCGCTCACGGTAGGCACGTGCGCTTTGCGGGATCCGCTTGCCTGCGAGGAGGATCGCGGCCAACGTGTACTCGGCGACCGGCAGCGCGTTGGCCGCCGCGGCGCTGGAGACGGTGATGCCGCGCTCCCACACGGCGTCGGTCACGTGGTGCTTGACGGATCCTGCGGCGTGGACGACGGCCCGCAGCCGTGGCATGGCCGCAAGCGCCTGCTCCGTCAGTGGCGGACAGCCCCAGTGGGTGAGCAGCACCTCTGTCCGGCCGAGGGTCTCGGCGACGGAAGGGTCTGCGAAGTCGGTGACGAGCAGGTCCGGATCGAGGTCGGCCGCCTGGCGGAACAGGTCGATGGCGCCCTCGTCGCGCAGAGCGTCGCGGGTCTCCCGCGACATCGCGAGGACGGTGCGGGGACGTCGCGGACGGGGGTCGGGCGCGAGCGGGAGAACGGCCTCGGCGGCCTGCGCCGTGGTGTGCCGTGCGGTCATTGTCACTTCACCGCGCCTGCGGTGAGCCCGGAGCGCCAGAAGCGCTGGAGGCAGACGAAGGCGATGATCAGGGGGAGGACCGAGACCAGGGCCCCCACGATGGTCAGCATGTAGAACTCCGGGTTCTGTTGCGAGGACTTGCTCCAGATCGCCAGGCCGAGGGTGACGGGGTAGAGCTTGTCGTCGCTCAGCATGTACAGCGGCAGGACGAAGTTGTTCCAGCTCGACGTGAAGGTGAAGAGGAACAAGGTAACGAAGCCGGGGGCGATCATCGGCAGGCCGACCGAGCGGAAGACGCGCCACTCCCCCGCGCCGTCCATCCGGGCGGCCTCGATCACCTCGCCGGGGATGTACCCCTCGGAGAAGACCCGGGCGAGGTACACGCCGAAGGGGTTGACCAGCAGGGGGATCAGGACGGCCCAGTAGGTGTTGTCCAGGCCCGCCTTGCCGGCCAGCAGGTACTGGGGAAGCACGAGGACGGCGCTCGGGACGAGGACCCCTAGCAGCACCATGCCGAACAGCTTCTCCTTGTGCGGAAAGTCGTACTTGTCGAAGGCGTAGCCGACGGCCGTGCTGACGAGGGTGGAAGCCAGGCAGCCCAGGCCGAAGTACAGGATGCTGTTGAGCAGCCAGCGGCCGTAGATTCCGTCGCCGTAGGTGAACAGGTCACCGAGGTTGGCGAAGAAGTTGAAGTCGGCGAAGGTGAATCCGCCGGTGCCGACGAGATCACCGTGGTCCTTCGTGCTGGCGACGAACAGCCAGGTCAGAGGCATCAGGGTGTAGCAGGCGAAGAGGGCGAGGAGGCCGTTGACCACGGCCTTGGAGGTCCACGAGCGGCTCGGGCGGGCGTGGCCCCGGCCGCTCGGATGTGGGCCGGACGGCCGGGTTCGTATCTTCGGTCCACGCTCCTCGCCGGCCGTGCGGGGGGTGGGCTGCCCGGTGACGGTGTGCGGGGTCATGCTGCCTTCCAGCGGTTGCCGAGCTTGGTTACTGCGTAGGACAGGACGCCGGCCAGGAGAGCGATCAGGATCGCCGCTGCGGAGGCGAGGCCGGGCTGGTGATCGACGAACGCCGCCTTGTGCACGTACATCACGGGGGACCAGTCGCGGTTGATGGCCTCTGACTGGGTCGTGAGCATGTAGGGCTCGTTGAAGAGCTGGATGGCGCCGACGCAGGTGAACAGGAGGCTGAGGACCAGGGCGGAGCGGAGGTGGGGAACCTTGATCCGTAGCGCGGTGCGGATCGCCCCGGCGCCGTCCATCGTGGCCGCTTCGAGCGTCTCCCGGGGGATCGCCTGGAGCGCTGCGTAGAGGATCACCATGTTGTATCCGACGTAGTGCCAGGTCACGATGTTGACGACCGAGGGGACGGCCAGTGACGCGGAGAAGAAGTCCACGCTGACGCCTGCGGCGCCGAACCAATCCATGACCGGGCTGAGGCTTGGGGAGTACAGATAGACCCAGATGATCGCCGCGATGACGGTGGGCACCGTGTAGGGCAGGAAGAGGGCGAGCTGGAACAGCCGCTTGGCCCGTGCGACGGTCGAGTCCAGCAGCAGGGCGAGCAGCAGCGCCGTGCAGGTCATGAGCGGGATGTAGACGGTGACATAGGCGGCGACGTTCAGGAACGAGGCGCGCAGGGCCGTGTCGCCGAGTGCGTCGGCGTAGTTGCCGAGGCCGACGAAGACGCTCTCGGCGCCCCCGAAGCCGAGGCCGGAGGACTCTTCCTTGAACAGGCTGGTCCAGAGCGCGTAGCCGATGGGGGCGACCATGACGAGCGTGAAGAGGATGAAGAAGGGTATGAGGTAGGCCGCGGCGGCACGCTGTCGGGCGCGCCCGGCCGAGCGGCGGACGAGGGCTGGGGCCGGAACTGTCATGAAGTCCTTCTGACCGTGGCGCCCGGGGCAGCGGGGCCGGAACAGTGGTGGATCAGGGTGGCGAGGCGGCCGGATGTGGCAGGCCGACGGTGTGCCGCGGGGCCGACGTGCCTGAGATCGGGACCGACGTGCCTGAGATGGGGGCGACGTGCCCGAGACGGCGGGGCCGGCGGCTTTCGTGGGATGCTGATGTGGGGCGGACGGGGCTTGCGCGGCGCTCACGCCAACCGGGCCGGTCCACCAGGTCAGGCACCTCTGCGGCACCCGCCCGCGTCACGTGGCCGCCACCAGGTCGGGCCGTGTCGCGGCCGCACCCGGTGGCGCGGGTCCGCCGGGCGTGGGGTCAGCCGGCGGTCTTCAGACCGCGGTCGTCGAGTGCCTTCAGCGCCGCCCGCTGGGCCGCCTCGAACCCGGCCTTCCAGCCGCCCTCGGCCACGGCGCTCTCGAACGCCTCGTTCACCGAACCCTGCACCGGGCCCCAGGTCCAGCCGTCGCGGACGGTGTCCACCTGGTCGGCGGCGACCTGGTAGAGGTCGTTGGCGAAGTAACCGTCGGCGGCTCGGGTGAACTCCGTCGCCGCGACCTTCTGCAAGCCGGAGTCGGCGGGCAGGACGCTGCTCGGTGCCTCGGCGTTCGCGAGTCGGGCCTTCATCGCGGCAGGATCGGTGGTGAGCCACTCGATGAACTCCGCCGCGCCCTCGATGTGGTCGCTCCCCTTGGGCACGGCGAAGGAGGTGCCGCCCCAGGTTCCGGTGGCCGGTGTGCCGTCCCATGTGGGCAACGGAGCCACGGCCCACTTCTTCTTCTGTTCCGGTGTCTGGGATATCAGGCCGGCTCCGCTCCAGGGGGCGCCGATGAACGCGGCGACCTGGTTCTTCTTCCTGGCGGTGCTCTCCTCCTCGCTCCAGGCGGGGTGGTTGAGCACCAGGCCGTCACGCACCAGACCGTCCCAGAACCCGGCGACCCTCAGGGCGGGCTCGTCGTCGACGTGCACCGTCCAGGCGTCGCCCTTGACGCCGAAGCCCTGCGAACCAGCCTGCCAGGCCAGTCCGTTGATGAACGGGATGTCGCCGCCCTTGGGGACGTTGAGGATGCGGGCCCCCTTGCCGGCGGCCTTGATCTTCCTCGCCGCCGTCTCGAACTCGGCCCAGGTGACCGGTACTTCCACGCCTGCCTTCTCGAACAGGTCGGTGCGGTAGTAGAGGAGTTGCGGAGTGACGTCGAAGGGGACGCCCCACGTACGGCCGCCGGGCGTGACCAGCGACTGGAGGCTCTCGGGGAACGACTTGACCAGTTTCCCGGAGTGTCCGGTCAGGTCCTCCAGGTTCCCCTGGCTGGCGAACTCGGGGAGCATCGCGTACTCCATGCCCACGACGTCAGGTGCGTTGCCGCCCTTGATCGCACTGTCGATCTTGGAGTAGCCGTCGGCACCGGCGGTGATTTCGGTGTACTCGACCTTGATGTCCTCGTGAGTGGCGTTGAACTCCTCGACGACCTCTTTGGTGCCGACCATCCAGGACCACATGGTGAGGGTGACCGGCTTGCCGTCCGAGGCCCCGGACGTACCGCTGCCCCCGCCGCCACAGCCGGTGGCGAGGAGGGCCAGACAGGCCAGGGAGGCCGTGAGGGCGAGGCGAGGTATGCGGTGGGCGGGCTTCATCTGCACTGGCTCCTCGATGAGCAAGGCGCCTCAACGACCGGAGGCGATTGCGGTCATCTTTCGTGCAGAACGATCGCCCGTCAAGACCAAACAACCAATTCGATCAAAACAATCAAGTTTTCTGGAGATCAGCGCGGCGGAGCGCAGGACGCCCGCACGGTGAGCCGAGGCACCAGTGAGACGTGTCGGCTCGGCGCCGCTGCTTCGGGCCCCGCTCCGAGCCTGGCGAACATCATCTCGACGGCGGTCTCCCCCACGGCCTGCCGCGGCGGCGCCAAGGCGGTCAGCGGCACATCGGCCAGAGCCGCCATCTCGTCCTCGTACGCCACCAACGACATGTCGCCCGGGAGGGAGAGGCCGCGTTCGCGCAGCCGTTGCACCACGCCGATCGCGGTCTGGTCGTTGTGGACGATCGCGGCGGTGACCCCGCCCGCCGCCACCGACCGGTACAGCGACCGGGCCGCCGCCTCCAAGGCGGCCGGATCCCCCGGGTCGACGGTCACGGGCGGCGACACCGAGAGGCCGCGCGCCGCCATGGCAGCCTCGTATCCCTCCCGGACCTGCGGTGACGTCGGGTTGTCCTGCGCGAGCAGGGCGATTCGCTCGTGGCCCAGCCCGGCGAGATGGTGGACGGCGGCGGCGGCTCCGAGGGCGTGGTCGGAGCGCGCGCTGTCCAGTCCGGCCAGCCTGCTCCCGAGGGGAACGCGCCGGTCCACCAGAACGGCCGGGACCCGGAGTGCCAGCAGCTGCTGCTCCTGCTCGGCGCTGGGTACCCCGCGCTGCCAACTGGGCTGGATCAGCAGGCCGTCGACACCGGCGTCGAGCATCCGTCCGATCTGCGCGGTGTCCTCCTCGGACCGCCAGTGGGCGATCCCGAGCACAAGCCGGCCGCCGCGCGCCGCGACAGCGTCCTGAGCTCCCTTGACCAGCTCCGCGAAGTAGTGCTCCATGCTGGGCACCACCATGCCCAGGACCAGTCCGGGAGGCGCCGATCGCACGGAGGCGTCCACGCCGGCGCCGTCGGCGGCCGGGCCGGGGGCGGGCGGGCCGGAGACGGGCGGCTCAGGGCACGTGACGGAGCCGTGCAGCCGCATCAGCCGCCCCTGTTCGGCCAGCGTCTCGACATCGCGCCGCACGGTGACGGCCGAGACGCCCAGCTCCTCCGCCAGCTCCGTCACCCGCAGACCGCCTCGCCTGCGCACGATCTCCAGCACCCGTTCGTGGCGCTGATTGACATGCGACCGCATCTGTCGCCCTCCTGACGATCCCCCGATTGGTGCACGTCCCACCGTACTCTAGTGATCGATTCTTATGAGTCTTACGTATTGAGCATCTTGTGCGTACCGTGCTAGAAACCCACCACCGCACTCGTGCTCCGCCTTCTCGCGTTCCCCTCCGGTCTTCCTCCCTCTGTCCCGTCCTTGGAGACGCCATGCCCACACCTTGGTCCCGCCGCGGATTCGTCAAGGCGACGGGAGGTGCCGCCGCAGCACTGGGGTTCCCCGCAACCGCATCGGCGACGGTCCTGACCACCTCCGGGCCCGCCCACGCCGCGTCGGCCGCGTCCGCCGAGTTCGAAAGCCTCAGAGCCACCTGGCGTGGCCTGATACTCGGCTCCGGTTTCAGCCCCACCGCGGAGCCGTTCGCCTCCAAGCTCGCCCGGCTGGGCAGGGACGCTGCCGCCTGGCGGACCACGATGCTGCCCGCGCCGGGCTCCCTGTGGCCGGGCATGGTGTGGCTGGACCCGGATCCCGACACGGACACCGAGTCGTACGCCCACTCCGCGCAGATCCAGCTCACTTTTCAGCGGTTGCGTTCCATGGCGGAGGCGTATGCCCAGCCCGCCACGGGTCTGACCGGGGACGCAGCCTTCGCTCGGGAAGTCGTGACCGGGATCCGGCACGTGGTGACCGACGTCTACCACGCAGGTCAAGCCCGCTACGGCAACTGGTACAACTGGCAGATCGGCGGGCCCCACGCGCTGCTGGACGCGGCGACCATCCTTCACGAGCACCTGGACGCCGACCTGATCGCCACGATCACCGAAGCCGTCCGCGCCTTCGTGCCGGACAGTGCGGTGGCCTCGTACACGGGTACCTCGACGGGCGCCAACCGCGTCGACCTCTGCCGGACGATCGCGCTCAGCGGTCTGGTCGGTGAGGACGCCGATCGGCTCGCTCTCGCGTCCAGGGCCCTGTCCCCGGTCTTCCCCTACGTGACATCCGGGGACGGCCTCTACCGTGACGGCTCCTTCGTCCAGCACACGTGGGTGCCCTACGCCGGGTCGTACGGCGCGGATCTGTTCACCGGTCTCAGCCTGCTGTGCGCGCTGCTCGCGGACTCCCCTTGGGAGATCACCGACCCGGCCCGGGAGAACTACTTCGACGCCGTCGAACGGGCCTGGGCCCCTTTCCTCTACAACGGCCTGTGCATGGACGCCGTCTCCGGACGCGCCGTCGCACGGGGCCTGCCCCCCGGCGATCCCGGCGGCGCCAACGACGACCATCTGCGCGGCCACTCGATCATCGCGTCGATCGTCGCCCTGGGCCGCGCCGCGAGCCCCGAGCAGAACGCGCGCTGGCGCGCCCTGGCCAAGGGCTGGATCCAGCGGGCGTACTTCAGCCCTCCGCACACCAATCCCATGCTCGGCGTCTACAAACTCGCCCAGCTCCAGGGCGTCGTGGACGACTCCTCGGTCAAGCCCCTGCCCGAGCCGGTCGCACACCGGCTCTTCCCGTCCCAGGACCGGGCGGTGCACCGCCGCCGGGGGTGGGCCGCCTGCCTGTCCATGGCCTCCGACCGGGTCGCGCACTACGAGTGGGGCAACGGGGAGAACCTGCGCGGCTACCACACCGGGGCCGGCTGGCTGTCCTGGTGGGGGGACGACTCCGCCAACGAGCAGTATTCGCAGACCTTCTGGGCCACCGTGGACCCCAATCGGCTGCCCGGCATCACCGCTTCCAGGAAGCAGCTCGCCGACGGCCAGGGCGGCCAGTGGGGGGCCGAACGCCCCGCGGTGCGATGGGTCGGCGGCACCACCGACGGCACGTACGCCGCGGTGGGCCAGCACCTCAAGGGCCTGGCCTCGACGCTGGAGGCACGCAAATCCTGGTTCTTCCTGGACGAGGGCATCGTCTGTCTGGGTGCCGGCGTCACCGCGACGGACGGCGAGGCGGTCGACACCGTGATCGACAACCGCCGCCTCGGTCCCACCGGCACCCAGGCCCTGACCGTGGACCGCCACCGCAAGCCAGGCGCCCAGGGATGGACGGAGACGCTGAGCGACCCCGGCTGGGCGCACATCGCCGGCCATGGCGGCTACGTCTTCCCGGCGGGCGGCCGCATCACCGCGCTGCGCGAGGAGCGCACCGGCCGATGGAGCGACATCAGAACCGGCTCGTCCACCGCCCTCCTCACCGACCGCTACCTCACCTTGTACGTCGACCACGGCATCGACCCGGTCGACGGCGGCTACGCCTACGTCCTGCTGCCAGGCGCCAGTGCCGCCCGCACCGCGGCCCGTGCCGCGAGCACGCGCGGACTCCTCAGGACACTCGCCAACACGTCACGGGCCCAGGGCGTCCACGTCCCCTCCCTCGGCGTCACCGCTGTCAACTTCTGGGCAGCGGGAACGGTCGGCGACCTCACCGTGAGCGCCCCCTGTTCAGTGCTGATCCGGCACCGGGCCGACGGCACCGCGGTCGTATGTGTCTCCGACCCGACCCGTACCCTCACCACGCTCACCGTGACGTGGCGGCACCGTGTCACCGCAGTCGTATCCCGCCCCGCCACGGTCGGACAGGCCGTACCCGGAAGCAAGCTGACCGTCACGTTCGGAGATCTCACCGCCGAGGCGGGCGCCACGCAGAAGATCACTGTGAGGACAGCATGAGGATGACGGTACGACGTTCCATCACCGTGCCGGCGGCGCTGGCCTGCCTCCTGATCTCCGCCACCCCGGCTCGCGCGGCAACGGTATGGGACGGTGACGCGGCAGGCGGCACCCGGGTTTTCGGGAGCGTGGAGTGCGCCGAGCCCGGCAGCCTGGTCACCGCCGCCAACCCTGACGGTCACGGGGCCGTCTTCCGGTTCACCAAGCCTGGTGGTCTCGTCCGCTGTGAGTCCCGGGGCATCTCGGTGGGCGGCGCCCGGTACGCCTTCGCGCCCGGCTCCACCTACTGGCTGGGCTGGGAGTCCCAGCTGTCCACCGTCAGCGGGGACTTCGTGGTGTGGCAGTGGAAGTCGTATCCCGACGCGGCACAGAACTACCCACTGATCATGACTGTCAAGGACGGCTCGGTACGCCTTTTCCACGTCAGCACGGACGCCACGTGGCGCCTGATCTGGTCGGCGCCGGTCTCAGCCGGGGCGTGGAACCGGTTCGCCCTCGGCATCCACACCTCTGCCTCGGCCGAATCAGGCTGGGTGGAGCTGTCCTTCAACGGGTCCCAGCAGACCTTCACCAGCGGCGGCTCCCGCTATGCCGCACGCACCTGGGACAGCGCCAACGAACCCAAGTGGGGCATCTACGACCGGGACACCCCACAGAGCGACGCCGTGAACCGACTGGACCGGCTGCGCGTGGGCACCGCCCACGCGGACGTCGGCTGACCTGACATGCACAACGAGAGACACAAGGTGAACCGTCGATGACCAAACCACCGGCTGACGGCGTTTTCACCGTGACCGACAGCGGATTCGCCCTGGACGGCCGGCCTGTGCAACTGCTGTCGGGCGCCTTGCACTACTTCCGGGTGCACGAGGCCCAGTGGGCGCACCGGCTGGAAATGCTTCGAGCGATGGGGCTCAACTGCGTCGAGACGTACGTGCCGTGGAATCTGCACGAGCCGTTTCCCGGAGAGTACCGGGACGCGGAGGCGCTGGGCAGGTTTCTGGACGCGGTGCACGCAGCGGGCCTGTGGGCCCTCGTCCGGCCCGGTCCCTACATCTGCGCCGAATGGGAGAACGGCGGGCTGCCACAGTGGCTCACCGGCACCTTGGCAGGGCAGGTCCGCACCAGGAACCGGGCGTACCTGGAGCCGGTGCGCCGCTGGTTCGGCCGCCTGCTGCCGCAGGTCGTCGAGCGCCAGGTCCACCACGGCGGGCCGGTGATCATGGTGCAGGTCGAGAACGAGTACGGCAGTTACGGCTCCGACCAGGAATACCTGCGCGAGCTCGCCGGAATCCTGCGGGACGGCGGGGTGACCGTGCCCCTGTTCACCTCCGACGGGCCCGAGGACCACATGCTCACAGGCGGTTCGCTGCCCGGTGTCCTGGCCACCGTGAACTTCGGCTCGGACCCGGCCGAGGCCTTCCGCACCCTGCGCCGTCACCAGCCCACCGGCCCTCTGATGTGCATGGAGTTCTGGTGCGGCTGGTTCGCCCACTGGGGCGCCGACGAGCCCGAGCCGCGCGAAGCCCGGGACGCGGCGGCGGTACTGCGCGAGATCCTGGGCTGCGGGGCGTCGGTGAACATCTACATGGCACACGGCGGGACGAGCTTCGGCGGCTGGGCGGGCGCCAACCGCGCGGGCGACCTCCACGACGGCGCCTTCCAGCCGACGGTGACCTCTTACGACTACGGTGCCCCCGTCGACGAACGGGGCAGGCCCACGGAACTGTTCCGGCGCTTCCGCGAGGTACTGGCCGACTTCACCGACACCCCGCCGCCTCCCGTGCCGGCAGCCCCGCCGGTCCTCACGGCACCGGCCACGGCCGTGCTCGATGCGTGGACGCCGTTGGACGAGGTGATGGACACACTCGGCGGACCAGAGGAAGCTTTCGGTACGGCGCCGACTTTCGAGGACCTGGGCGTCGACCGGGGCCTGGTGCGCTACCGGGTCCGTGTTCCCGGCCCCCGCCCGCCACTACCGCTGACCCTGCCCGGCGTACGGGACCTGGTCCGGCTGTCCGTCGACGGCATCGAGACCCCGGTCGGCACGGCGGTCGCGGGCCCTGCCGAGCTGGAACTGTGGGTGGAATCCCTGGGGCGCGTCAACTACGGTCCCCGCCTGGGCGAGACCAAGGGACTGACCGGCGGGATCCTGCACGAGCGGCAGTACCTGCACGGGGTGAGCGCACGCGGCCTACGGCTGGACGCGTTCGACGACGCAAAGGCGGTCGCCGGGCTACCGTCCCGCCTCCCGGTGCATAGCGAGCCGGGCCTCTACCGGGGCAGCGTCGACGTATCAAGCCCGGGGGACGCGATGCTGGAACTCCCCGGCTGGGAGAGGGGCTTCGTCTGGGTCAACGGCTTCTGCCTGGGGCGGTACTGGTCCATGGGCCCCCAGTCCGCCCTGTACGTCCCCGGCCCCGTACTGCGTCCCGGGGCCAACGAGGTGTGGGTGCTGGAGACGGAGCGGACCGATGGCAACCCGGTGCGGCTGGCCTGAGGCCGTTCCCCTCCCTCTGCCTCGGCGGTCACCAGCTCGCCGACCAGCTGCGCGAACTCCCCCCCTCGTCGACGCCGGAAAGGTCCGTCCCGTCGTCGACCGGGCGGGGCAGGACATTACTTCGAGTACCCTCCCTGCCGAGGTTTCCGCCGGCGCTCCCCGGCGTGCGCATTCTGCACACACGTCGGGGAGCGCGGCGCACGGCATCGACGCTCGCACGGCAACCCCCACAGTGGCGCAGTCACAAGGGCCGTCCGTGCGGAGAGGGGAGAGGGCATGAATGTGGTGGAGAGCTGGTCCCGCGTGATGAGTCTTCTGGAGCTGCACGCCCCGGCGGAGCACGCGGATCTGCCTGGGCCCGCTACGGAAGAGATGCTCGCGGCCGCCGAGGAGAGGATGGGTGTCCCCCTCCCTCAGGATCTGCGGGTGTGGCTGCTGCAGAACAATCTGGATCTTCCGGAGGAGGATGTGGACGACGATGTGCAATGCTGCGGCTTCGCCGGGTTCCCGGATGAGGGCAGCTTCTATCTGGGCGTCCGAGCGATGGAGAAGCTCCATGCCAACCGTTCCAGGCCCGGCGGCTTCGACCCTCCGGACCAGCCGGACAATCCGTTCTGGCGCAATGAGTGGATCCCCTTCCTGTCGGACCAGGACGGCTGGACGGGGAAGTTCATCGATGCGCGGGACGGGCGTATCGGCAGGTGGTTCGTCGGTGAGATCACGGTCACGGGCGAGTACGAATCCCTGGCTCACTATTTCGACTCCGTGGCGGAGATGCTGACGAAGATCGCCGATGGCAGCCATCCGGTCTGCAAGGTCGACGGAGGACGACTCGTCTGGCTCTGACGCGAAGCTGCCGGGCACGGGGGATCTCGCCGAAGAAGCCGTCCAGCAGTGGCTCCGCCGTTGCGTAGGTGGCCAACTCGTCGTCGTAACAGCCAGCTTGACGGCTCATGGTCTACATCTTGCGGTATCCGGCGGTCGCCGGTGCGGACTCGACGTCCGGCGGGTGACCAGGACGGTGTTGTGACAGTCACGAGGGCCGACACGGTCCGCTGGAGGGGGATCGGTGGAGATCGAGACCATGGTCACGGCGGTGTCGTCCATGCTGGCGCCTGTGCTCCAGTTCCTGGGACGCCGTCGGGAGGAGACGGCAGGCGACGAGACCGGCCTTCAGCCACTGCCGGCCGGCGCCGAACCCGTCTACGCCGTCGTCCGCGAACGCTTCGACGTCGAGCCCGCCACCGCGCTCCTGCTCGACCGCCTGGCACAGGAGCCCGAAAGCACCCTGTGGCAGGGCACGTTCCGCGCCGCTCTCGCGGACATGCTCGCCCAGGACCGGAGGTTCGCCGACCAGGTGGCTGAGGCGCTCAACCGCGCCGAGGGACCCGGCGGCGGGAGTGCCGTCACGGATGCCGGTGCCGTCGCGGGCGGACCGTCGCGCACCGCCACCGTCCTGGTGACCTGGTCCGGTCCGGTACCAGGTGCGGAAGCGAGCACGGGCCCGGGATGATCAGTAGGGTCGTCGGCGTGCAGGACGTACGGGTGGTTCTGATCGGCGGGACGTCGAACGTCGGAAAGTCGACCGTTGCCCACGTGGTGGCGGAGAGGCTCGGGTTCGCATGCATGAGCACCGACGGGCTGGCCCGGCATCCCGGGCGACCCTGGCGAACCCCGGAGAGGGAGGTGCCGGCGCACGTGGCCGAGCACTATGGATCACATACGGTCGACGAGCTGATCACGTCCGTTCTCGGCCACTACGACCGGCTGTGGCCCCGCATCGAAGAGCTGATCAGCACGCATGCCTCCGAAGGTTCCGGCGGACCAGGCCTGGTTCTGGAAGGGTCGGCACTCTGGCCCGTCCGCGTCGCCACGCTGCGGTTCCCGCGCACGGCCGCCGTGTGGTTCACCGCCGACGCCTCCGTTGTACGCGCCCGCGTGCACGCGGCGGGCTGCTATGAAACAGCCCTGGGCGAGGAACAGGTACTGATGGACACGTTTCTGGCCCGCACCGAGCGCTACCAGGCACTCATGAGGGAGGCCGTGGAGAGGCTCGGCCTGGAGCACATCGACGCCGGGGGTGCACAGTCCGCCGCCGAGCTGGCTGACCTCGTGCTCGCGGCAGCCGACGCACAGACCGCGGTGGGACGGTCGACCGGAACCCGGTGAGACCACGGGCGGGGTTCACCTACGGCACCTCCCGAGGCCAGGAGGCGGAGCGGGCCTAGCCGCGGGCGCGGAGAGTGGTGGCGGGGGTCGCGCCGTACAGCTGGCGGTACGCCGCTGCGAAGCGGCCGACGTGCGCGAAGCCCCAGCGGGCCGCGATCTGGGTCACGCTGGACGTGGCCGGGTCGGCGGTCTTCAGTTCGTGGTGCGCACGGGTGAGGCGTACGTGGCGCAGGTAGCCGAGTGGGCTCGTGTCGGCGTGCCGGCTGAAGGCGTACTGCACGGCGCGTGGGGTGACGAACGCGGCGGCGGCTATGTCGGACAGGCCGATGGCGCGGTGGGCGTTCTCCTCGATGAAGGTTCTTGCCCGGCGCAGGGTGTCGGTGTGCGCGTCACGACTGTCGATGCGGTGGTGTTCCTCCCGGTGTGTGGTGCTCGGGAACGCGGCCAGGGCGACGGCGGCCAGATGCTGGGTGGCGGTGGTGACGACGAGAGGGTCCGGGGCGGGAGGTCCCGTCAGGACATGATCGCGGAGGAAGGCGATGGTGCTGCCCAAGCGACGGTTGGCTCCGCCGTCGAGTGCGCGCTGACCGGTGAGCCGGACCGGTCCCGGTGCGGCCTGAGCACCGACGGCGGCAGCCTTGTCGAGCACCGTCGGGTCGAACATGGTGATGGTGTAGCGCGCGGAGTGCAGTGCGCCGGTATAGGGGCGGTCGGGAGGGGCGATGAGGAAGGTCTCGCCCGGGCCGTAGACGTCGGAGCGGCCCTCGGTGGTGTCGACCATGGTGCCGCTGTGCACGGTGATCAAGCAGATCAGGCCCAGCGGGTTGGCGGTGTAGGACATGGTGTAGCCGAAGGTGAGGCGGTCGACGATGAGGCCTTCGGCCGCGTTCCGCACGATCTGCGTCTGCGTGTCGTTGGGCCGGCCACCGATGCGCATCGGCGTGTACGCCCGCGACAGGAACTCCTCCGTCGCCTCCAGGCTTCTGCTGTCGAAACGCTCCGTTTCCACCTCTACCTCTCCCTACGCGCATCGGCGCGGCAGTCCTGCCACATCGTACGACGCAGAATTCGCAGGCCACGGCACGGGCATCGTGCAGGCGATGAACCGTGCGGCCGGCGCTCCGCAGAGGAGATCCTGCAGATCGCGGCACCGGCGGCGCTCCGGAAGGTCGCAAAACGAAGCGCCGCAGCCTCTGTCGCGAAACGCAGGCGGCGAAGCGCGGATGGGTGGGTGTGCGGGTGGGGGACGAGGGCATTCGTCGAGTCGAACGGCCTACCGCGGCAGGCCGACCGTGTCATCTACGCACCGAGAGAGGTCTGCAGTGCTCACAGCTCACTCGGGCCAGCACCACAGCGGGCGGGCCGAGGTCACGGCATGTCAAGACGTGAGCAAGGGCCGGTACGTGTTGTACGCAAAGGGGGCGTTCGACGCCGCCACGAGCAGCGTCCTTGTCCAGGCATTGTGCCAAGCGCGCCAGGCGGGGATTTCCGGCCTTGTGATCGACTGCTCCGCTGTCACCTTCGCGGATGTCTCCTTCTTGCGTGCACTGCTCAGCGGAAACTCTCACGGCACCCGAGTCGCCGTGACCGCACCGTCCTTAGCTGTGTGCCGCCTCCTCGAGGCCACGGACACCACCGGCCGCCTTCTCGCTGCGCCGGAGGCTCATTCGGCCTCGCGCGGGTGCTCCGGCGAAGCCGTCACGCGTGCCGGCCGTTGAACGCTCGGCGCATGGGCCGCAGCCCTGCTGGAGCACCAGCTGCATCCAGCTGGTTGCGGCCGGGCCGGTTCCGACCGCATTCTAAGGCAGCACGCCGCCTCACATGAGAGGTATGACAGCTTCGATGCGCTTTCCGGTAGCTGTCGGGACCACTGTCAGGCTTGTCGCCAGACGGCTGACCATGGGCCACCCATAACCACCCACGGTGAACTGGCCTGGGGGGCGCGGGCGAGCGACGGGAAATTCGGTGCTTGCATCAGCAACTGTCAGGAAGAGTTCGTCGCCGTGGATCTTCGCGGAGAAACCGGTGATGCCGCCGCCGTGACGGCACGCATTGGTCACGAGCTCAGAGGTGACCAGCAGGGCATCGGCCCAGACGATGTCGTCCCGGATTCCCTCGTTGCCGGAAAGGAACTGGGCGCGGAGCAATGCATCGACTTGGTCGCGGGCGGCAGCCGCGCTCGTCGGGAGGACCTTCACGAGAACACCTGTAAGCCCTTCGCTCACGCTGCCTTCACCGCCAATCTGCTGCAACGTCTACGTCGTCCCCGCCTGCCCGCCACTCCTGGGCTTACACGGGGCGGCAGCTGGCCCCGGCCCTTGGCCGGTGAAGTGATCTCGGCGGCGGACCGCGCATCGGGCCCGGCAGGGCGCTCGCGCTGCCCCGCAGCCGGCCGGTCCCGGCATGGTGGCCGGGTGGTCAGGGAGCGGCCGGCGCCGCGATCCTGTGGTCGGTCCCGGACGGAGAGAGCCACCCGGCACAGCTGGGGAGCGGACGGCCGTGGACGCCGTGTGCCGCACTGCCCGCGCACCGCTCGACGAGGTCACCGGGCTGGCAGAATCCGGGGTATGGCGGACATCATCACGCGTGACGGCACATGGGGCTTCGACGGAGACGCGATACGGATCGTGCCTGGCGGCAAGGTGCACCCGGTGCGTCAGGACCTCGGTGAGATCATCGTCCCGCTGCACGCGGTGGCGGGGGTCTCGTTCGAGCCGGACCGCAAGGGCGGCCGTCTGCGGCTGCGACTGCGGTCCGGAGCCTGCCCCGTGCTGTGGGCGGCGGACGGACGGCTGAAGGATGCCTCCGATCCGTACCATCTGGTGGTGGAGAAGGACCGCACGGGTGTGGCGGAGTATCTCGTCGACGAGATACGCAACGCTCTGCTGATCGAGCAGGTGCCTGACGGGCCGGTGGACCGCTTCCTGCTGCCGGGGCCGTCGGTGCCGGTTTCCGGTGGGGGCGGGGACGGTACGGCCTCCTTCGACGGCGAGACCGTCCGCCTCTCCTGGAACTGGAAGGCCGCGGAGTCCAAGACGGCCGGCGGCACGGTCTCCCTCCCACTGCCGGAGGTGACGGGCGTGCGCTGGGTGCCCTCCATCGGGCTGGAGAACGGCTCCCTGCGCTTCGACCGGGCAGGTGCGGTGTCGACCGCGCCGGCCACATTCGATCCGTACTCCCTGGAGCTGTGGGGGCTGTCGAAGCGGGAGTACACCGCCGTCCTGGTCGCGGCTGCCGTGCTCGTCCGGCTGCGGGCGCCCGCCCGCCGGGCCGTACCCCGCGACCTGCCCTCCCCCGCCCCGGAGCTCGCCCCGGCCGCCGCCGCGCCCGCCGCCGACGACCATGACCTGCTGCTGCGCAGACTCCGCGAGCTCGGGGAGCTCTACGGGGCCGGCGTCCTCACCGACGAGGAGTTCGCCACCGCCAAGGCCGCAGTCCTGAAGCGCCTCTGAGCGACCTGCGGGGCCCGCCCGGACCCGCCACCACCCGAGGCCCTCTGTCCTCGGCTCGTCGTACGCCCGCCCCCGGAGGGGCGGGTCCGGGCTGTGCCACGGGAGAGATCCGCAGGCGTTCCGGCGGGTCAGGGTGTGGGCGCGGCGTCGGCGAGGGCCGTCCACTCCCGGACCGTGTCCTGGTGCGACCCGGTCGCCGTGCGCGCAGCCACCTCTTCGGCATCCTCGACGGACGACGGTGCCCCGGCACGGCTGAGCAGGACGAGCGGCCACGACCCGGGTGACCGTGAAGGGGCACGAGACCGACAGCACGTCACCTACCCGGAAGTCCCCCTCATCGCCCACTCGATCAGGGTGGACAAGTGCGACAGGGGAGGTTCGGGCGGGTGAGCGAGCCACTGCCGAACACCATGCGACACCGCTTCGAGGGGCCCGGAAGACGCATCCGACGCGTCGGTCACGCGCTTGACCTTGACACGGTGACAACGTTTCTACTGTGGCGCAGGAGGTGGTCCCGATCAACGCGACCGACGCAACCATGCAGAACACCCGTGTGACCGACGCCCTCGGATCCGAGGACTCCTCGGTCCGGCTTCGGACGGCCCTGGCGGTCGGCTCCGACCCCGACCCCGTGTTCCTGGAGGTGCTCGTCGAGCGCTGCGCGGTCGAGCCGGACTTCTTCGTACGCGACATGCTGTCCTGGGCACTGACCCGTCTCCCGACGGAGATCACCCTGCCCCGGATCCGCCGTGAGCTGGACTCCGGGCGTCCCCGGGCCCGCAGTCAGGCGTTGCACACCCTCTCCAAGATCGGCGACAGGAGTGCGTGGGCCTGGATCACCCGCGACATGCTGCGGGACGCCGACGACGAGGTCGCGCGTACCGCGTGGCGCGTCGCGGTCGTCCTCGTACCCGAGCACGAGGAGAAGGATTTGACCGACGAGCTGGTTCTGCAGCTCGGCCGTGGCGACCGAGATGTGCAGCTGAGTCTGAGCCGGGCCCTGGTGGACCTCGGTGACGTGATCAAGCCCGCCCTGGAGGGGGCAGCGGAGAGTGCCGACCCGGCGACGGCCGCGCACGCCCGTGCCACCGAGCTGCTCCGGCAGAACCCGGAGACCGGTTTCGACGCGGCCCTCGACGAGGCGAAGCGCATGGTCGCACTCGGCCCGGAACGAGCCGCTGCCGCGGCGGCGACGTCGGCAGGCACCGAGACCTCGGAGACCGCCGGGCCCGCGGAGAGGGCGGAGCAGGTGGAGGCTTCGGAGCGCGCGGAGTGCTGATCGGCGATGTGGCGCGCCGCTCCGGGGTGAGCACCCGGATGCTCCGGCACTACGACGCTCTGGGGCTGGTGCGGCCCACGGGCCGCACCCTCGGTGGTTACCGCGAGTACTCCGCCGACGATGTCCGCAGGATCTTCCACGTGGAGAGTCTGCGGTCCCTCGGGCTCTCGCTCAAGCAGATCGGGCGCGCGCTGGAGGACCCGGCCTTCACGCCGCTCGACCTGGTCGGCGACCTCATCCGTCAGACGGAGGAGCGCCTGGCGCGAGAGCAGGAACTGCTCGAACGGCTCCGCGCGATCGACGCGTCGGCGCCCACCGACTGGCAGGAAGTACTGCGCATCGTCGAACTCGTGCGGGAACTCAACTCGCCCAGCGCCGCGCGCAGACAGCAGGTTCTCCTGGCCCGGCGGGAGGACGTGCCGGTGCCCGCAGAACTGCTGGCCGGGGCGGTACTGAACGAGTCCGATCCGCACGTCGCAGGCGCCCTGCGCTGGGCGCTCGCCCGAACGGGCAGCGACGGCGTGGCGACGCTGCACGCCGGCATGCGCTCGGAGGACGCCGGCATCCGGCAGCGCGCGGTGCTGGCGATCGCCGAGATGCCCGAGGCTCCGGGTGCCATGGCAGTGCTCGCGGACGCCCTCGGGGACCCGGACACGACGGTACGCAGGCACGCTGCTCTTGCTCTGGGCAGGCAGGGCGTGGCCGCGGCTGTGCCCACACTGGTCGGCATGGTGGTGGAGGGCTCCAACGACGTGGACGCCGCGGAGGTTCTGGGAACGCTGTCCCTGGACCCCGGGTGCGCGGACCGGATCATGACCGCCCTGGCCGGCGAACTGGCCGCACCCACCGCGGACTCCGCGACGCGGATCCGCCTCACCCAGGCACTGGTCGAGCTCTCGGGAACCCGTGCGCAGGAGGTCCTGCGCCGTCTGGCTCACGACGACGACGCCGCGGTCGCCCTCGTCGCCTCGGCCCTCGTCGGAGTTCTCGAAGAGCGGTCCCTCGAACACCGGGCGGACGAGCCTTCCTGAACGCGCTGTCCGACCTGCGCCTCGCCGGAGGCTTCAACGGCTCAGGGCACGCCCGGAGTTCTGGGTCCGCAGACGCTCCGCCCGTCATGTTCAGCCCGTACCGGGCACTATGATCCGGGCGTGACCATCACGTACGAGTGGCGCGGCGACTTCGACGACGCGTCCCTCGGCGCTCTGCACGCCGACGGTTTCGGCTCCCCGATCGCCCGGACGGGCTGGCGAGCTCGACTTGAGCGCCACAGTCTCGGCTGGGTCTGCGCGTGGGAGGACGGCTCCCTGATCGGATTCGTCAACGTCGTCTGGGACGGTGGAGCACACGCCTTCATTCTGGATACGGTGGTCGCCCGGCACCTTCGGTCGAGAGGGGTCGGCGCCACCCTGGTCGCTGTTGCGGCCGAGGAGGCCCGTGCCGCGAACTGCGCATGGCTTCACGTCGACTTCGAGGAACCTCTGCGTTCGTTCCATGTCGATGTCTGTGGCTTCCGGGAGACACCGGCAGGGCTGATCGCCCTCTGACATCGCGGCCGCGAGCCCGCCGTGCCACCGCCCACGGTGGGCGGTGGCACGCCGGGTGCGGTGCCGGTCAGCGGCGGCGGGTGCGGGCCGCGAGCGCCGCGGCTGCGGTGACCAGGGCCAGGATCCACAGCAGCGCCAGCGACCAGGGCATGCCGTCCGCACCCCAGATGTCCATCGCCGCGCCCGCGTAGGGCGGCCCGACGACTCCGCCCACGCCCCAGACGACGGCGAAGGCGGTGTTGGCCATGAGCAGGTCCTCGCCGTCGAGATTGGCGCCGAGGATGCTCAGCACGAGCGCGTAGCCGGAGAAGGCGACGCCGCCCCACACCGCGACCACGAGCCAGAGCCAGGGGCCGGAGTCCATGACGGTGGGGAGGAGCAGCGCGCCGCCCGCCCCCACGGTCAGGGAGAGCATCAGGGCCGCCCGGCCGCCGATGCGGTCGGCCAGCCAGCCCAGCGGGAACTGCAGGACCATCTGGCCGACCAGCAGCATGGTCAGGGCGAGTTCGCCCTGACCGGAGCCGAGCCCCGAGCGGTCCCCGTACAGCGGCAGGAACTGGAGGGTGACCGCGTCGAAGACGGACACCGCGAGGACCGCCACCAGCAGCACCGACAGCTGCCGTGCCAGCGCCGCCACCGGCACCCGCCCGGAGGCACGCATGGACGGGACACGTGCGCGCTCCGTCCACAGCGGCCACAGGGCGAGGACGGGGCTGACGACCGCGAGGGTGAGGGCGAGCGGCTTGGAGTTGCCCGACACGCTCAGGACGGCGGGGCCGATACAGAATCCCAGGGCGAGCACGGAGGTGTACGCGGTCAGCAGGCGTCCCCGGTGGGTCGCACCCGCGTTCTCGCTGATCCACGTCTCGCTGAGGATGAACATCGCCACGGCGCAGCTGCCGAGCACACCGCGCAGCAGGAACCACAGGGCGAGGTTGTCGGTCACCGCGAACAGCGCCATGATCACGGACGTGCCCGCGGATGCCGCTGTCATCAGCCGCCAGGCGCCGAACCGTCTCACGAGTGCCGGGACGGCCACGGCGGTGAGCACCATGCCCAGCGGGGTCATCGCACCGTTGAGGCCGATCACCGTCCCTGAGACGCCGCGCTCCTCCAGCATGCGGGAAAGCAGCGGATAGGTGATGCCGAGGGTCATACCGAAGACGCCGATGACGGCGATCGGTCCTACGGCGGTACGGAAGACGCCCGGTCCTCCGGGGCGTGCCACGGTCGATGATGCTTCCAGCATGGTCAGCCGTTCACTTTGTTCCACACCCTGCCGGGCAGGCTGAAGATGTCGATGAAGCCCTCGGCGCTGCTCTGGTCGAAGGTGCAGTCGCTGCCGTAGGTGACCAGCTCGTGGCGGTACAGGGAGCGCTCCGCGGTGCGGGCGGCGACACTCACGCCGCCCTTGTAGAGCTTGAGGGTGATCTCCCCGGTCACGGTCGTCTGGGTGGCGCCGACGAACGCGTTCAGGGCCGCGAGCAGCGGGCCGTGCCACAGTCCGTCGTACACGGCCTTGCTGTAGACGGCCTCCAGCGGGCGCTTCTGGTTGAGCACGTCGGCGGGCAGCGTCAGGTTCTCCAGCTCCTGGTGGGCGCGGATGAGCAGGAGCATGCCCGGGGCCTCGTAGAGCTCGCGGGACTTCACGCCGACGACCCGGTTCTCGAGCATGTCGATCCGGCCGTAGCCGTGCGCGCCGGCGAGGGTGTTGAGCCGGGCCAGGAGGTCCAGGGGCACGAGCTCATCGCCGTCGACGCTGACCGGGATGCCGGACCGGAAGCCCACGGTGACGTGGACGGGGGCGTCGGGGGCGGCCTCGGGGGCGGTCGTCAGGCTCCAGACCTCCTCGGTGGGCTCCCAGGTCAGGTCCTCGATGAGACCGGCCTCGACGTTGCGGCCGAGTATGTTGAGGTCGATCGCCCAGGGCTTCTCCTTGGTGACGTGGGGTTCGATGCCGTACTTCTCCGAGTAGGCGATGGTCTCCGAGCGGCTGAACGACCACTCGCGGGCCGGGGCCATGATCTCCAGCGAGGAGTCCAGCAGGGCGACGGTCAGGTCGAGGCGGACCTGGTCGTTGCCCTTGCCGGTGCAGCCGTGGGCGACCGCGTCGCACTCGTAGGCGTGGGCGGTCTCCACGAGCAGTTCGCCGATCAGGGGCCGGCCGAGTGCGGAGGAGAGAGGGTACTGGCCGTCGTAGAGGGCGTTGGCCCGGACGGCGGGGAAGCCGAACTCGGTGACGAACCGCTCCTTGGCGTCGACGACGACGGACACGTCCGCGCCGGCGGCCAGTGCCTTCTGCCGGATCGGCTCCAGCTCGTCGCCCTGGCCGAGGTCGGCCGCCATGGCGACGATGAAGTCGGCGCCCATCTCGTGGCGCAGGTAGGGGATGCAGGCGGTGGTGTCCACTCCGCCGGAGTACGCAAGGACTACGCGCTTGGTCATCGGTCTTCTCCTCGGTCGAGCGCGGCGTTGCGCCGGCGCAGTTCCACGGCTGCTTCACGGACGAGTGCGGGGGCGGTGCCCCCTGGGGAGTTGCGGCGTGCGACCGCGTGCTCGACAGTGAGCACCTCGGCGGGCAGGTCGGCGAACCGGGCGTCGAAGTCTGCGAGTTCGGCCGGGGCGGCGTCCTTCAGTTCCCTGTCCTGCACCCCCAGCCACTTGACGAGGCCCTTGACGACGCTGTGGGCCTCCCGGAAGGGCACGCCCCGCTCGGCGACCAGCCAGTCGGCGAGGTCGGTGGCGACGGTGTTGCCGAGCGCCGCGTCCTGGCGGGTCTTCTCGGGGCGGAAGGTGATGCCGCGGAGCATGGCGCCCGCGGCCCGCACGCTCAGTTCCAGGTGGTCGGCGGCGTCGAAGAGGGCTTCCTTGTCCTCCTGCATGTCACGGCTGTAGGCGAGCGGCAGCCCCTTCATGACGGTGAGCAGGGCCATCAGGTCGCCGAAGATGCGGCCGGACTTGGCCCGCATCAGCTCGGGGAGATCGGGGTTGCGCTTCTGCGGCATGATCGACGAGCCGGCGCAGAGGTCCTCGGGGAGGGCGATGAACCCGAACTGGGGGGTGCTCCAGATCACCATCTCCTCGCCCAGCCGGGAGACGTGGACGGCGAGGGTGGCGCCGGCGGACAGGAAGTCGAGGATGAAGTCCCGGTCGGAGACGGCGTCCAGGGAGTTACGGGTCACTCCCCCGAAGCCGAGCTGCCGGGCGGTGTCGTGGGGGTCGATCGGGTAGCCGGTGCCGGCGAGGGCGGCGGCGCCGAGGGGGGACTCGTCGAGGCGGCGGCGGGCGGAGCGCAGCCGGTCGCGGTCGCGCAGGAACATCTCGCCGTAGGCGAGCAGGTGGTGGCCGATGGTCACGGGCTGGGCGCACTGGAGGTGGGTGAAGCCCGGCATGACGTCGGCGTGGTGCGCCTCGGCCCGCTCCGCGATGATCTCCAGTACCTGGCCCAGCAGGGCGTCGAGGCGGTCGATCGCCGCCCGGACCCACATCTTGGCGTCGACGGCGACCTGGTCGTTGCGGGAGCGTGCCGTGTGCAGGCGTCCGGCGACGGGTCCGACGAGGTCCCGCAGGCGGGCCTCGATGTTCATGTGGACGTCCTCGAGGGCGGGGTCGAAGACGAAGTCCCCGGCCTCGATCTCCTCGCGGATGCGGCCCAGGCCGTGGACGATCTCCTTGGCCTCGGTCTCGGTCACGACCCCGCAGCGGGCGAGCATCCGGGCGTGGGCGATGGACCCGTCGATGTCCTGACGGGCGAGCCGGTGGTCGAAGCGTACGGAGGCGTTGACCTCCTCCAGCAGAGAGCTGCCGCCGGTGAGCCAGCCCTGCCAGATCTGGTCGTCGCGGTTGGTGTCGGTCATGGTCAACGGTTTCCTTCACTCGTCAGGGCGGCCACGCGGAATTCGAAGGAGCACTGGAAGGCCCGGCGCTTCCTGCGCATCTCGCGCAGCCGGTAGGCGTTGGAGAGCCACTGGATCTTGTAGACGACCTTCAGGTGGAAGGCGCGCGCGAGGGATCCGCGGACGAAGTCGGCCTCGGAGGCGGAGACGGAGAACCCTGCCTCGGCACAGATCCGGCCCATCGTGTCGGAGGAGAAGAAGAGCAGGAGGTCGCGGTCCATGGCCCGCAGACTCCCGAGGGCCCCGTGGAGCATCCGGCGTCCAAGCCCTCTTCCCCGGTGCTCCTCCAGGACGAAGACGACCGCGATCTCGCTCCACCGGCCGAGCAGGTGGTGCACGAGCAGGGCGCCGGCGAGCCGGCCGGTCGCCTTGTGGACCAGGACGAAGGTGTCGCGCCCGCCGGTCCATTCGGCGGCGCTGTAACCGGTGATGGCGGACGAGCGGCGGATCTGCTCCATGACCTCGTCGGCCTCGGCGGTGCTGAGGGGCCGCCGCCGTACCTCGTACAAGTCGGCGTCCGCCGCCGGGGCCGCCGGTGGACGGGTGGGGGCGGTTGCCGCGTCGCGCGCCGGAGACGACGTGGTGACTCCCGGCGAGGTGAACTGCTGGCTCATCTGGTCCTTCTGTGGTGGATGACGTGATGACCCGGTCACAGCGCTGTGGCGGGCAGGAGCGGGTGCGGGGTGGTACCTCGCGGCGAAGCCGCCGCTGGTCGTGACGGGCTCGTCGTCAGCGGTCGGCGGCGGTGCCGCAGCGGGATGCCGGGGCTCGGTGGCTCAGCGGCTCCGGACGCGTGCGACGGCACGGTCGAGTACGGCCACGGGGTCGGCCGGCTCGAGCTCGCCCTGGCCCGCGAGGGAGACCAGTTCCGCGAAGACGGCCCGGTAGACGGCGCCCCGGTCGGTGATGCCGGTGTCACGCTCCAGCCGGCGGGCCACCCCGTCCTGGAGTCCGCCGCCGTGGTGGACGGCGATCTTCTTGCGCCACGCGATCGGTTCGGAGACCCGGCGTCCCATGGCGGTGCGCAGGTGGTACTTCTCCCGCCCCTCGCGCACCTTGCACTCGGGTGCGGTCTCCAGTGCGACGCGCATCACCGGCCACGACCAGAACGGGTGGTGGACGACCGTGCCGTAGGCGAGCGGCATCCGGTTGGACAGCTCGTTGCTGCGCCGGGTGCGGTCGACGGCGCCGAGGACCTGGTCGATCAGCTCCTCACGCGCTTCGAAGGGGCGGTAGAGGCCGGCGTTGATCAGGTCGCTGCCGTATCCGGTGAGCAGGACGCGCCGGGCGGGGACGGCGCCGAGGCGCTGCACGGCTGTCGCGGTCAGGGCCACTTCCACGACCTCGGGGTCGGTGACGCCGAGCCAGCGGACGGCCTCGGGGACGGAGGCGACGATGTCGTCCTCGGTGAGGTGTACGGCTTCGAGCCCGATGCCCAGCTCCCCGCAGAGTTCCGCGGCGTCGGCGAGCTCGTCGCCCCACGGCGTGGCGACGCTGTAGGGCGTGACGTCGAGTCCCGCGGTGGCGGCGAGGTGGGTGACGGTGCCGGAGTCGATGCCTCCGGACAGCAGGGTCGCGTAGCCCGTGCCCGCGGGTGCGAGTGCGTCGATCCGGGCTATCTCCGCTGCCAGGGCTTCGAGTTGTGCCTCGCCGGCGGCAGCCGGGTCGTTGCGGTGGGGGCTGTGGAAGCCGCCCAGGGGGTCGGGCTCGTCGGCGGTCTCGGTGAGCCAGTGGCCCCGCCGGTACCGGGTGCGCACGACGGTGCCGTGCCGGAGGCGTACCACTCCGGCGAGCGGAGTGGCGTGGTCGGGGCCGGGCAGGTCGGCGGGAGTGACGGGCAGGCCCAGCGCGGGCAGGACCAGCGGGGCGACCATCAGGTCCGTGAAGTAGGCGAAGCGGCCACGGATCCGGTCGGCCGCGTAGTAGACCGGGTTCTCGTTGAGCGGGGACGTCCGCGCGGTGACGGCGTCGTGGGTCACCCGCAGGGTGCACGGCGCGGATTCCGGAGCGTCGGCGGCGAGCAGTCGCAGCGTCGCCACGTCGACCAGGAACGGTGCTTCGGAGGGCAGTTGAGCCGTGGTGGGTCCGCGGTGGTAGACGTGGAGGCCGCCGAGGTCGGCGTGCGCGGCGAGGCCGGCGAGGGCGGGGACGGGGGTGTCGGTGACGACGCACCACTTGCTGACGGGGAACATGTTCAGGCCTTTCCGATGATGCGGCGCATGCGCTGCTGTGCCTCGCCTGCCGAGAATGCGGTGCGGTGGGACCGCTTGCCTTCCTCGCGGACGCGCCGCAGGCCCTGTACGTAGGGCCCGTTGACACGTGCCCGGGTGGACTGGACGGCGGCCGCGGTGTATCCGGCGATGCGGTGGCCGTGTTCGAGGGCCCGCTCCAGCAGCAGGCCGGGTTCGACGACCTCGTGCAGCAGTCCGTCGGCGAGCGCGCGGTCGGCGGGCCACGGGTCGCAGGTGTAGAGCATGTTCTGCATCACGCTCCGGCCGACGACGGTCTCCAGCATGTAGCCGCCGAAGTTGCAGGCGATGCCCACCTTGAACTCGGGCATGACGAGGGTGGAGGCGCTGCTGCCGATCCGTACGTCGCAGCAGAGCGCGATCTGCAGGCCCACTCCGATGGCGAACCCGTCGATCGCGGCGATCACGGGCTTGGAGATGCCGGCGAGGGTGCTGTAGAGGTCGGTGATGTCGTCGATCCAGGCGTCGACCTCGTCGCCACCGGAGAATTCCGACACCTCGTGGAAGTCGCCGCCCGCGCCGAAGGAGCGCCCCGCTCCGCCGTAGAGGACAACGGAACGGACCTCGTCGTTCATGTCCAGGTCCAGCACCAGCTGGGTCAGTTCGCGCATGCGGGCGCGGCTGAACGGGTTCTGCTCGTGCGCCTGCGAGAACTCCACCAGGGCGACCGCGCCCGGCAGCACCTCGCACTGCATGCTCGTGTTGGCGGTATCGGTGCTCGTCACGTGTTCCTCCGTGGGCAGGGGAATGGGTGGGGTGGGCGGCGCACGGGGCGGGTGCGCGGCCGGTGGGTAACGGGGCTGTTCTGCGGTGTGCGGCGACAACGGGTCCGGGGCGCGGGAACGGGTGGTGGCGACCGCCGTTGCGACGCGGAGGCCGGCCCGGAGCAGGCCTACGGCGGCCCGGGGCCGATGTCGCGCACCCAGGCGTTGACGCCGCCCTCCAGGTGGACGGCGTCGGTGTGTCCGGCCGCTCGGACGGCTGCGAGGACCGCGAGGGTCCGCACCCCGCTGCGGCAGTAGAAGACGGGGCGACGGCCAGGTCGCAGGGAGGGCAGCGCGGAGCCGTCCAGCCAGGCGGCCATGGGCACCAGCCGTGCGCCGGGAATGCGGACGGTTTCCCACTCGTGTGGTTCGCGCACGTCGACGAGGTCGACCGGGGCGCCCGCGTCCAGGAGCGCCTTCAGCTCACCCGCGGTGAGCGCCCCGGGGGTGGTCACAGTTCGCCCCGCGCCGGGTAGTCGTTCTCGTTGATCCAGCGGATGGTTTCGACGACCTCGTCGATGTGCGGTCGCAGGAACGGCATGCTGGTCTGCACGGCCGCGTACAGCGTCGTGTCGGGGCGGACGAGGAACAGGCCGGGCTCGCTGAACTCGTTGGGCTGCCCCTCCTTGATGGCCTTGGAGACGGGCAGGTCCCAGGCGCGCATCGTCTCCTGGCCCAGGTCGTAGCCGATCGGTACGCGGGTGATGCCCCACTCCTCCACGGCGCGTTCGGCCCGGCCCCGGTCGTCGCCGCTCACCGCGAGGACGGAGGTCACCCCGAGTTCGGCGAGCTTGTCGGCGTGGGCGTCGAGTTCGGTGATGTGGGCCCGGCACATGGGACAGTGGACGCCCCGGTAGAAGACCACCAGGCTGAAGGTGGACGGCCGCTGGTCGGCGAGGGCCCAGCGCCCGCCGGTGGTGAGGGGGACGTCGAGTTCGGGGGCGGGGCGGCGGGTCTTGAGCATGCGGGTCTCCTGTCGGGAGGCGGTGCGGGCGGCGGGCGGCCGGGGCGGTGTCTGTCCGGGTGACGTACGGGGGTCAGGCCGCGGGGGCCGACAGGGTGAGCTGGCCGCGGAACAGGACGCGGATGCCGCCGTCGCTGATGGCGGTGCGGCCGTGGAGGGTGCGCTGGTTGTCGATGACCAGCAGGTCACCCACCTGCCACCGGTGGGTGTAGGCGTAGCGCTCGCCGCGCAGGAAGGTGTCGAGTTCGGTGAAGAACGCGTCGGAGGCGGTGCGCTCCATGCCCTTGACCCGTACGTCCCACGAACGCGGTTCGGCGTCGGGGGCGAAGGCGGTGGCGAGGTTCAGGGACTTCACCCGGCCGTAGTCGCGGGTGGTGGGGATGGTGTACCAGTCCTCGGGGACGGTCGGGAAGTAGCCGCGTTCGGTGACGAGGTACTCGATCTCGTGCTCGTCGAGGACCTGGCGAAGGTGCGCGGGCATCTCCTCCCAGGCGTTCAACTGGTCGCTCACGTACGTCTCGCCGGAACCGGGGACGTCGGAGAACTCGGCCGCGTACAGGATGATCAGGTCCACCCGCTCCCCCACCAGGAGGCCGTCGGTGTGCAGGGGCAGCGCTCCGCGTCCGGTGACCACCTTGTCCTTGTCACGGGAGGCGTTGAGCTTGAGCAGGTCGGCCTGTCCCTCGCCGAACTTGTGGTCGACGGTGTCGCCGAGCGAGCGTACGAGGAGACGGAAGCCGTCCTCGTCCAGGCGTACGCCGCGCATCAGCGCGCATCCGGTCTCCAGTGCGGCCCGGCGGGCCGTCAGGGCGAGGTCCTCGACGGAGTCCTGCGGGTCGCAGGGGAGCAGCGAGCCCATCCCGGACGGGGTGAGCTGCCGGCGTGCGGTCTGTTCGGACATGGGGGTCCCTTCGGCGGTGGAGGCACCGGCGCGGCGCCGCTGGTGCAGGGTCGGTTCACCGGCTGGGCGCCGGTGGTCGTAGGGGCGGGCCGTGGTCAGCCGGCCGCTGCGGCGCGGGTGATGCCGGCTTCCAGCCGGGCCACCGTCAGCGGCTCGGAGAACAACTGCTCCGTGTCGAGGTCGATGTCGAACCGGTCCTCCAGGGCCGACAGGATCTGGATCAGGACGGCCGAGTTGACGCCCAGGCCGATGAGGTCGAGATCGTGCCGGTCCGGCGGGGCGGAGCATCCGTGGGCCGCGAGTTCCTCGTGGATCGCGCCACGCACCTCGGGGCCGGTCGTCGCACTAGAGCCGGTCATCGCACTTCTCTCCTTCTGTCGCGTTGCCGCACGTGACGTGTTCGATCGCGTCGCCGCACGCCACTCCTTCGATCGCGTCGCCGCACGCGGCTCCTTCGATCGCGTTCCGGACCAGGCGCAGGTTGTCGCCGTCGAAGACCTGGAAGTGACCGCCGGCCAGGGAGACGCACTCCTCGCGGTGGGCGAGCCGTGCCCAGGCGGTGCCGTCGGGTTCGGCGGGCGCGTCGACGGCGCGCAGTTCCACGAGCGGCAGTCGATCGGAGGGCCGGGGGGCCCATGTCCGCAGCAGCGCGGTGTTCCGCCGGTGGACCGCGAACCGGTCGGCGAGCGCCGGGTCCGCGGTGGCGTCGCCTGCCACGGCTGTGGCCCCGGCGGTCTGCCGTACGTCGTGCAGGAAGTCCTCCCAGGTGGCCTCGCCGCTCGCCCTGGCCGCGGTGGCGACCGGGGTGTCGACGACCACGACACGGGCGGTACGGGCCTCGCCCGAGCAGGCCGCCTCGTAGGCGAGGGCGCCGCCGAAGGACCAGCCGGCGAACACGGTCGGCACGCCGTCGCCGCGTGTCACCGCCGGCAGCCTCCGCAGGCACTGGCGGGCCAGTTCCGGCAGGGTGGTGGCGCCCGCCGCGTCAGCGGGGGCGTCGAGGCCGACGACGTGCACGTCGACGTCGTCCCCGAGACCGCGGACGAGGCCGGTGTAGCAGGAGACACCACCGCCGACAGGCGCGAACAGGACCAGCCGCAGACGCGGGGCGGTACACGTCCTCGGCCGGTGCGTCCACACGCCGGTGGGGTCCGCGGGGCGGCTGCGCAGGCACAGGGCGGCCAGCCCTCGCGCTGTCGGGTCGCCCATGAAGTCCCCGAAGGACACCTCGTGCCCGTAGCCGCTGCGCAGCAGGGAGAGCAGCCTGATCGCGTCGTAGGACGTGCCTCCGGCATCGAAGAAGGACCCGGTGCCCGGGGGGCGGCCGAGGACCTCGCGCCAGCAGGCCGCGACCTCGTGGCCGTGGAGGCCGGACAGCGGAGCGCCGGCCCCGTCGCCGCTCCCGGGGGCCGTGGCAGGGTCTGCGGGTCCCGGGGCGGTGCTCCCTGGTTCCGGGGTGATCGGGAGCGCCGCGAGCCGGCGGCGATCGATCTTGCCGTTGCCGTTGAGGGGCAGCTCGTCCAGGGCGACGAGGACGTCCGGCAGCATGTAGGCAGGCAGGGTGTCCCGCAGGCCGGCCGTCACGCCGCTGCGCCAGTCGGCCGGGGCGCCGGGGGCGAGGGTGACGAAGCCGGCGAGCCGCCTGCGCCGCCCGTCGCCGCGCACGCACACGGCGGCGGACCGTACGGCGGGGGCCTGCTCCAGGCGGTGCTCGATCTCACCGAGTTCGACGCGGTGCCCGTTCAGCTTCACCTGGTTGTCGGTGCGGCCGAGGAACTCGATGGTCCCGCAGGGGTGACGGCGGCCCCGGTCGCCGGTGCGGTAGGTCCACCCGTACACCGGGTCGTCGAAGAAGGCCGCCGCTGTGCGCTCCGGGTCGTCCGCGTATCCGTCGGCCACACCGGCGCCGGCGATGTGGATCTCCCCCACCTGCCAGTCGGGGCAGACCTCCCGGAGGGGGTCGAGCACCAGGATCTCCTGGCCGGGCAGCGCCCGGCCGTACGGGATGGAACGCCCGGCGCAGTCCTCCTCTCCCACGGGGTGGGCGATGGACCAGATCGCGCCCTCCGTGGCACCGCCGAGGCTGGTGATCCGGGCTCGGGGCGCCAGCCGGCACAGCGCGCCGGGCAGGGACAGGGGTATCCAGTCGCCGCTGAGCAGGACCGACCGCAGCGACGGCAGGGCGGAGCGCTCCTCGGCGAGCAGCGACGCGAGGGCGGGTGCGGAGTTCCACACGGTGACGCCGTGCCGGTGGACGAGTTCCACCCACCGGGCGGGGGACCTGGCGCTGTCCGGCGACAGCATGACGACCGAACCTCCGCGCAGCAGAGGGCCGAAGAGGTCGTACACGGACAGGTCGAAGCCGATCGAGGACACCGAGAGCACCCGGTCCGCCTCCGACAGGCCGATCATGTCGTTGACGGCGTCGACGGTACCGAGGACGGCCGTGTGCGAGACGACGACGCCCTTGGGTTCGCCGGTCGAGCCGGAGGTGAAGATGACGTAGGCGGTGGGGTGTCCGGGTGCGCCGTCCGGGAACGGGGCGGTGGGGGACGGGGCGGTCGGCGACGGTTTGCCGGGCAGCGGCAGGGGCACGGCGCCGCGCTCCGTCCAGCGGGCGCCGTCCCCCGGCTCGGTGAGCGCGAACCGTACGCCGCCGCGCCGTGCGATGCCGTCGAGGCGGCCGTCCGGGGTGGCGTCGTCGAGCGGGACGTAGACGCAGCCGGCGAGCAGCGCGCCGAGGACGGCGACGACCTGTCCGCGACCGCGCGGCAGGTGGACGGCCACGCGGTCGCCGGGACGCGCCCCGGCGCCCCGCAGGGTGTCCGCGGCGGCACGGGCCAGCGCGACGAGGCCTGCGTAGGAGAGCGTTCCGCCCTCGTCGTGCACGGCCGGTGCGTCGGGGGTGCGTGCGGCGGTGGCGAGAACGCGTCCGTGGAGCGTCTCCGAACGGGCGGGGCCGGACGGACGGCGGCGGGCGGGAGCGGGCCGCCGCGCCGGCGGCGCGTCCCACGGCGCGTCGTCGGCGGCGAGGTCGCGGCTCAGCCGCACGCAGCACTCCACCAGATGGTCGGCGAAGCCGGGGTCGAACGCGTCGGTGCGCCAGTCGTAACCGAGGCGGACGCTGCCGTCGGACTCCCGCACGGCCTGATGGTCGATCAGGACCTGCGGGACACGCAGTTGTACGTCGTCCCAGCGGCGCCGCAGGCCCGCTGCGGACTCGCCACGGGTGTCGGCGTCGAGCGCGGTGAAGGCGTACGGGTGGGCGAGGCGGCTGAGGTCGGCCGAGGGATCGGCGAGGCGCATGATCTCGGCGCCGCCGAGCGAGCCGTGCACGGCCTGTGTCAGGTAGCGGCGCTGGACCTCGCGGGCGGTGTCCGCGAACCCTGCGGCCGCCGGTATCTCCAGGGGCATGCTGCTGCCGTGGTTGCCGAGGCCGCCGGGGCCGGCCGGCCCGCTCCGCCGGGAGTGGAGCACGGTCACCGTGTGGGCCGCGCCGCCGCCGAGGCGGCCCAGGACGGTGCCGTAGACGGCCAGGTGGACCATGGCAGGGGTGAGCCCGCGGGCGGCGGCCCGCTCCTCGATCCGCTGCGCCGTGGCCGGGTCCAGGGTGACCATGCGGTGTGACACGCGGGGGCCGGTGTGGCGCCATCCGGGGCGCAGGGGCAGTTCGGCCGGGCCGGCGAGGGAGGCGGCCCGCTCCCGCCAGAACCGCTCGTCGCGTGCGGTCCGGCTGCGGCGCGGTGCGGGCGGGGCGGCGCTGGACGCGGCGGCGTCCGGGGCGGGCGGGACGGCGCAGGACTCGGTGTCCGGTGCGCCGCCGTCGGTCACCAGGCCGGTGAGGAACGCGGCGAGGGACGCGGCGTCCATGAGCCACAGCGAGTACACGAGGTGCAGCCGTGCCCGGTGGGCGGACCGGACCACCGTCACCTCCAGCTGCGGCCAGTCACCGAAGGCGAACCGGTCGTCGGTACAGAGGCGGCGGACCTCGGTGTCGGCGGCGTCGAAGGCGTGGTCCTCCACCTGGCGCACGTCCGCGTCGACGGCGTCGGCCACGTCGGGCGGCAGGACGGTGAGCGCCAGTCCGGCGTCGGCCCGTACGCGCAGGATGTCGTTGGACCGCACCAGCTCCCTCAGCCGCGCGCCGATGCCTGCGGCCCGGTCCGGGTCCAGGTCGCAGCTCAGGTAGTAGCGTGCGGGTCCGCTGAGTTCGAGGCCGTCCTGCGTGCCGACGAGGTAGGCGCGCTGGATGGGGCCGAGGGCGGGGAGCGCCGTCGGCGCGGTCCTCGGCAGGGTCGCGGTGTCAGACATCGCCGTGGACGACCTCTCGTGCGGGTTCGCGGCTGAGGAAGCCGCCGGGGCTGAACGTCGGGCCGTAGGCACCGACCCCCGCGAACAGGAGCAGGTCGCCCGGCTCCACCTCGGGCAGCAGTACGCCGTCGGCGAGCACGTCGAGCTGGGAGCAGAGCGGGCCCGTGACCCGGACCGGGCCGGTCGGCGCGTCCGGCGGGGCCCCGACGGCGCGGACCCGCACCTCGCCGCGTCCGTTTCCGGCGACGAGGCGGCTGGCGATCATCACGTGGTTCATCCCGGCGTCGACGAGGACGTGGCGCAGGCCGCCGACGGTCTTGGTGTCGAGGACGGTGGTCAGCAGGCTTCCGGCCGGTCCGACGAGGGAGCGCCCGTACTCGCACACGAGCGGCAGGCCCGCCGCGCCGTCCGGGAGGGCGGACAGCGGCGTGGCCATGGCCGCCCAGTCGACGTCCGGGTCGGCGTCGCACCAGGGCATCGCGATCCCGCCGCCGACGGACACGAAGTCGACCTCCAGGGCGAACCGGTCCACGCATGCCAGGGCGCGGGCGGTCATGGCCACGCGGGCGGCGTGCACGACGGCGGGGTCGGCGTACTGCGAGCCCCAGAACAACTGGAGGCCGGAGACGGAGAGGCCGCCGGCGCGCAGCGTCTCCACCACACGTGCCTCGTCGTCCGCGTCGACACCGAACTGGTTCGGGGACGGCTCGCCGCCGGGAACGCGCGCCGGGTAAGGGGTGTTGAGCCTGATCACGGCGCGCCCCCCGATGCCGAGTTCCCTTGCCGTCGCCGCGAGCAGCGCGGCCTGACGAGGTGACTCGACGGTCACAGCGACCTCCGCGGCCAGTGCTGCCGCGGCCTCGCCCCCCGACTTGGCGGGTCCGGTGAACAGCACCCGGCCAGGGGGCGTCCCGGAGTCGAGGGCGGTCTCCATCTCCGCGCGCGAGCACACGTCGAAGCCGTCGACCAGGGGGGCCAGCGCGTTGACGACGCCCGGGTGCGGATTGGCCTTCAGCGAGTAGTACAGGCCGGCGCCCTCGATGGACGCCGCGCGTACCCGCGCGACGGCGGCCCGCAGCTCACCGCGGTCGTACAGGTACGCGGGCGTGGCGCCGGCCCGCCGGGCGAGCAGCAGCGCCTGACGGTCGGTGGGGGCGGGCGTGGTGTTGCCGCGGGTGGGGGTGCCGGTCTCGGTGCTGGTTCCGGAGTCCGTACCGGTGTCCGTAACGGTGTCCGTAACGGCGTCCGTTCCGGTCTCGGTACTGATCTCGGTGCCGGTGTCAGTGCTCACCAGGGGTCCTTCCTGCGTCGCGCAGTACGGCGAGGACGTGTGCGTGGACCTGGTCGACGACGTCGGCCCGGTCCGCGGTGATGCCCCGCCGGTAGTAGTAGGTCAGCGCCATCTCGCCGCCGGACATCTGGAGTTCGCCCTGCAGTTGGTAGCGCAGGGCCCGTCCGAGCGGGCGGGGCCGCCAGTCCCCCAGGTCGCCGGCGCGGAGCCCTCGGCGGCGGGGGTGCTGGTTGAACAGCACGGTGGAGAGCGGGAAGCAGTCCGTGCCGGCGAGGCCGAGGGCCTCGGCGCGCTGGTCGAACTCGCGTGAACTGTGTGCGAGCCCCGCCTCGACCTGCGCGGCGAACTGCGCCGCCCGCTCAGCCACGGTGGCCGGGCCACGCCCGCGGACGACGAGCTGGCTGGTGAACATGCCGGCCGTGTGCGCTGCGGAGCCGTGGCGGATCTGCACGGGCACGACGACGGTCAGCGGCCCGAGCCCGAACGTGCGGGCGACGGCGAGTTCGAACGCGGCCAGGACGACGGAGAACACCGAGACCCCGGTCGCGGTGGCCAGCCGGTTGGCGGCCCGTGTCGCGGCGACGCCGAAGGGCCTCGACAGCAGTTCCCCCGAGGCGGCGCCGTCGCCGGTGGCCTCCGGCAGGACGACCTGCCCGGCGCCCGCGAGCAGGTCGTCCCAGTACGCGGCGTCCGCGGGATCGCCCACCGCGCGGCGTTCGGTCGCTGCGCAGTAGTCCCGGTACCCGGTCGCGGGCGGGGCGCCGGGGAGGCGGCGGCCGTGCAGCAGCTCCCCCAGTTCCCGGGCGAGCAGGTCGAGGCTGAGGCCGTCGACGAAGAGGTGGTGGACGACGAGGAGCACCGAGGTGGTGTCCTCGCCCCTGACGGTGACCACCCGCAGGGGCGGTGCCGCGCCGGTGTCGATCAGCTCCGACACGGCGCGTACACGGGCTTCCTGGACACGTGCCCGGTGCTCCGCACCGCGGGCCGCGGGCCCGTCACAGGGACGTACGAGGCACCGGACGACGGACGCCTCCGTGTGCCGCTGCCGTGTCCCGTCGGGGGTCAGCGCGAGCCTGAGCACGTCGTGACGGGCTACCAGGGTGTCGACGGCGGCTTGCACGGCGTCCGTACGCAAGGTGCCGTCGACGGGGATCTCACGGGAGATGTTGCACCAGTCGGCGTTGCCGTCGGCCATGCACAGCGCCCGGTAGGCCAGCTGGCGCTCCGACAGGGGGTACGTGTCACCGGTGGCCGCCCCGGGCACGGGCGCTGAGCCGGCGGGAATCTCCACGGCTGAGGTGGCTGCACCGCCGGAGGTGGCCGCACCGGCGGAGGTGGCCGGCCCGGACGCGGTGGCCGCACCGCCGGAGGTGGCCGCACCGCTTGCGGCCCGCGAGGCGTCGACCGCCTCGGCGAGGGCGGCGACGTCGCGGAGGCCGAAGAAGTCCTTCACCGACAGGCCGGTCGCGAAGCGCCGGTTGACCTCCGGGGCGAACTCCATGATGTCGAGGGAGGTCAGGCCCGTGTCGACGAACGGTGTCGTGGACGCGGTGCCGGCCCCGTACCCCAGCAGGGCCCGCAGCTGTTCCTCGACAGTGCCGCCCGCCTTCGGAACTGCGGGAGCCGGGAGATCCGCCGGCCTGTCCGGGACGACGGAGGCGGCCAGCGCGGTCCGGTCGACCTTCCCGCTGCGCAGCAGCGGCAGGTCGCCACGGACGTGGACGGCCGGCCGGGGCAGTCCGAGGCTCCGGGCGGTGTCCGCGACGGCGGCGGGCAGCGTCCGGGCCGCCGGTGCGGCGGGATCGGCGACGGCGACGAACGCGTGCGGCCCGTCCCGGTCGACGACAGCGCACTGGCGGACGCCGGGCAGCCCTTCCACCTCGTCGACGAAGCGCTGGTAGGAGACGCGGCGGCCGGACACCTTCAGGTCGTTGCCGCCTCTGCCCACGACGACGAGCTCGCCGGATTCGTCGAGGCGTCCGGTGTCACCGGTGCGCAGGTCGCTGGGGAGTGCGGTGACCCGGAACGTCCCCGGCTCGGGGCCGGGTTCGCCGGAGAGCAGTCCCAGTGCCGGCGCAGTGGAGGTGACGACGACCTCGCCGGAGCCGTCCGGTCCGGGGTCGTCGACGCGCACGGACGTGCCAGGTCTCGGGCGGCCGACCGGGACGCCGTCGGCCACCAGGCCCGACGTGCCGCGGATGCCCCGGCGGTACAGCTGGGCCAGGGTGCCCTCGGTCAAGCCGTACAGGTTGACGAACTCGGCCCCCGGGGCCAGCCGGGTCCACCGGTCGACGACCCTGCGAGGCAGTACCTCCCCGGCGAAGAACCCCAGCCGCAGGTGGTCGAGGCCGCCCGGGGACACGCCGTCGAGCACGTCGCCGATCCGGCGGGCGAGGGAGGGGACCAGGAAGGCGATCGTGGCCTCGTGGGCCGCCAGGTGACGGGCCAGGGCCTCCGGGTCCAGTTGCGCGTCCACGTCGGGCAGGCTCAGGGTGCCCCCCGCCGTGAGCACCGCGAGGAGTTCACGCAGGGAGGGGTCGAAGTTGGTGCGGGTGACGGCGGCACACACATCGGCCGGGGTGAGCGCGAACTCCGCCGTGAACCAGTGGAGGAACGCGTGCAGGCCCCGGCGGCTGCCGACGACCGCCTTCGGCTCCCCCGTCGAGCCGGACGTCGGGATGAGGTAGCCGGCGTCGGGGTCGGTGTGGCGCTGCGGGCCTGGCCGCCCGGCGGGGCCGGCGGTGTCCGCGACCGCCAGGCCGGTGGCGGCGTCGAGCACCACCTCGTCCGGGTCGCCGACACCCCGGTAGTGGCCGGCTGGTGAGACGTCGCTGGACAGGACGGCGGACGGCCGGGCGATGCGCTCGGTCCACGCGTACCGGCCGGCGGTCAGGCCGGCGTCGACGGGCACCGGCACCGCGCCGCTGCGCAGGGCGGCGAGCAGCCCGACCACGTAGGCAGGGCACAGCGGGCCCATCACCAGGACGTGGGTGCCGGTGGCGCCGGCGCTCAGCAGACGGTCCGTCAGCGTGTCGGCCGCGTAGACGAGTTCGGCGTAGCTGGTCCGACGGCCGCGCCACAGAAGGGCGGTGCGGTCGTCTCCGGTGAGGCGAAGCATCCGGGACAAGGCGTCCTGTGTGCGTCCGTACGATGTGCCGTCGTCCCACGTGCCATTGCCCCGCGTGCCGTCGTCCCACGTGCCATTGCGCCGCGCGCCGTTGTCCCGTGCGCTGTCGTCCCACGTGCCATTGCCCCGCGCGCCGTGGCCCCGTGTGCCGTCGTCCCGCGTGCCATTGCGCCGTGCGCCGTTGTCCCGTGCGCTCATGAGGCCGGACACCCGCGTCTCGTGGTCGGCGGGTCGAGGACCATGTCGGCCAGGTCCCTCAGGGCCCCGGCGCCGTCGTCCTGCAGCGCGCGGGCCAGGCTCTCCGTACCGCCCTTGCGCTGGTTGAGGCGGAAGCACGAGGTCAGTTCGAGGTCGCGGAGGCGGAACCCGACGATGTCCTTCAGGTACACCTCGGACAGGTGCGCCGGTATCTCGTCGAGCGTCCACGGCGGGCCCTCGACCGTGGCCCGCTGGAGGCGGTCGATGAGTACCTCGATGTCGGCACGGGTCTGTGCGGGGTCACTGAGCTCCAGCCGGCCGGACACCTCGACGGCGCAGTAGAGCCAGGTGGGTATGCGGTCGCGGGTGCCGAACCACTCGGCGGCGACGTAGGTGTCGGGTCCCAGGACCGTCACGGTGGCAAGGCCGCCGGCGCCGAAGGTCCCGGACATGGCGTTGGCCCTGGCCACGTGCCCGGCGACGAACAGTTCGCCCTCGTCGGACTCGCGCAGGTCGACGGGGAGGGGCGAGGTGTGGATCCGCCCCTCGTGGGAGGTGGCGAGCACCCCGAAGGACTTGGCGCGGACGAACTCGCACATGGCAGGCAGCGGAAGGCTGAAGTGGTCTCTGGTGTACATCAGTCGCGGTCCCTCACGTCGGCATCCAGTTCTTCCAGGCCCACGCCCTCGCGCGCGCCGCGCTGCGGCGGGTGGAAGGCGATCGCGTTGACGGCGCCCGCGAGGCCCGTCCACAGGTCGCCGCGGGCGAACGCGCCGCCACCCGCGGCGCGCACCAGCGCGGCGCCGACGGCGCCGATCTCGTCCTCGACCCGGTCACGGGCGCGCACGGCGAGGTTGAGCTGGTCGCGGGCGGGTGCGGCCTCGTCGACGGCTCCGGCGGCCCGCAGCAGTACGCCCTCCAGCTCGCGCAGTTGGGCCACGGCCTCGCGCCGGCCCCGGGACGAGGCTCGCCTCTCGGGGGGCGTCGCGTCGGCCAGGCAGGAGGCGACGCCGAGGTAGGAGGCGGTGATGAGCAGCTGGAACCAGAGGTAGCAGTCGGTCGCGAACCGGCGTCCCCCGTCGCCGACGAGCGGAAAGACCTGCCCGGCGTCGATCCGTACGTCCGTCAGCCGCACGGCGTGGCTCTCGGCGGCGAGGAAGACGGGGCTCTGCCAGAACGGGCTGCGGGTCAGCCCCTGTGCCCGGGCGTCGACGAATGCCTGCGCGTACCCCTCCGGTGAGCCGTCGGGTGCCCGCAGCTCCACCATCAGGGACATCATGTCCATGCTGGTCGACAGCGAGCAGGGCCGCTTCAGTCCGGTGACGCGGTACTCGCCTCCGTCGCGGACGGCCTGGCTGCCGAGGCTGCGCAGATCGCGGCCGGGGGTGGACTCGGCGCCGCCGGAGGCGATCAGCAGGGCGTCGCGGGAGATTCCCGAGAGGATCGCGCCGGCCCGCTCGTCGCCGGAGGCTGCGACCCTGCCGAGGGCGGCGATCTTGTAGTGGTGCATGGTCGTCGCGATCGCGGCGGACGGTGCGAGCGATCCGAGGGCGACCTGGAAACGCACCGCCTGCGCGGCGCTCGCGCCGGATCCGCCGAGGGCGGCGGGAATCAGCATCGCCGTCGCGCGGGTGCGCTTGAGGAGGGCGAACACGCCCGACGCGTCCTTCTCGTGGTCGGCCGGCGGCGTGGCCGACAGCTCCTCCCAGAGCCCCTCCCCCACGGCGTCGAGCCGGGCCCCGGCATCGGCGACGGCCGCCTCCCCGGCCACTGTGCTGGTCACGTGGTCTTCCCCTCCTGGTCGAGCACCAGCCGCCTCACGGCGGCGTAGTCGGTCTTGCCGAGCGGTGTGCGCGGCAGCGCCGCGGTCACGTGGTACTGCCGGGGCAGTTGGTGTGGATGCATCCGCTCCGCGAGGCGTCGGCGGACCGCCGCCAGGTCGAAGCCGTCCCCGGTCACCAGGACGGCGGCGATCCGCTCGGTGGTACGTGCGTCCGGGACGCCCACCACAGCGGTGTCGAGCACCCCCGGGCAGTCGCGCAGTGCCGCCTCCACCTCGAGCGGCCCGACCTTGCTCCCGGCCACGTTGACGAAGGTGGAACGCCGCCCGAGGACGTACCAGCCGTCGGCGTCGGCGCGCACCAGGTCGCGGGTGCGCAGCCAGCCGTCCTCGAACATCTCGGCGGTGGCCGCGGGGTCGCTGTAGTACCCCCGGGCGAGCCCGGGCCCGCGGACGTACAGTTCGTACGCGGGGCCCTCGTGGGCGTCCTCCTCGGGTACCGGTTCGAGGCGGTGCTCCACGCCGGCGACGGGCAGCCCGATGGAGCCGCGGCCGGTGTACCGGCGGTCGAAGCAGATGACGGCGATCTCCGAGAGCCCGTAGACCTGGCGAAGCGGCAGCCCGAACCGTTCGTGGAACAGGGTCTGGACGGCGGGGTCGAGCGGCGCGCTGCCGGAGATCGCAAGCCGCAGCGACGACAGGTCCCCCGCGCGGGCACTGCTCGCGTCGGTGAGCATGCCGTACATGACGGGCAGTCCGCTCATGACGGTGACGCCGTGCCGCCGGATGATCCGGGCGAGCCCTCTGCCGGTGAGCCGGTCCCCTCGCGCCAGGACGACGGTGGCGCCGCTCAGCAGGGCGGGCAGGGTGAGGACGTCGATGCCGTGGCAGTGCCACAGGGGCAGGGGGCACAGCACGGTGTCCGCGGCGGTCAGTTCCATCTCGCCCGCCCACAGGCGGACCCGGGCCGACACCGCGGCCTCGGTCATGACGATGCCCTTGGGCTCACCGGTCGATCCGGACGTGCAGTGCACGACGAAGTCGTCCGGCAGATACGCCGGGGCGGGTACGCCTCCGGGCTGTTCACGCCCGGCGACGGGGCTGAGCCCGAACGAACCCGCACCGTCGGCGACCGCGAGCACGGTCACGTCGAAGCGCGCGGTCCCTTGTGGCGTCCCGTGCGGCTGCATCCGGCCGTCGAGCAGCACGGTGACCTGGTCACGTTTGGACGCGGCGAGGTAGACGGCGACGAAGGCGACCGGGTCGTCCACGGCGAGGCCCAGGACGTCCCCGGGCCCGAGCGCGGTGGCCAGCCGAGCCGCCGCCGCCTCCACGGCGTCGAGGAGTGCGCCGTACGACGTGATGGCCCCGTCCGGAGAGATCACCGCAGGGGTCCGGGGGGCGGCGAGGGCGGCGGCACGGAAGCCCGCGTACACCTCTCCTTCGCCTCCCGGCGCCGGGCCGGCGGACCGGGGCCGGGCATGCTGCGTCACGGCGTGCTGCGTCACGGCGGGAATTCCTCCAGGGTATTTCTGCCGAACTTCAGGAAAACCGCGGACGACGGCGTCCGCGAAACGTGGAACACGCAGGGAAATTCATCCACCAATTCCCCCACAGACGCAGGGGAGGCGATCAAAGCGGAATCGACCCTCTTGGAAAATCTGCACGAATTACTCGGCCGCTCGCCGGGGACCGGTCACCGGCGCGTCTCCGCGCCGCCGCACGCGCACGGCGGAACAAGGGCGCCGGAGGTGCAACGTGGACCGCGTTCGGCATCCCCGACCCGCTTGTACAGCAGTCGAGTTGCTCAGAATCAGCTGTTTCGTGAACAGCGTGGCCGTGTCATCCCCCGCAGCGGCCGAAGCCGCGCCCATCCCCCGAAAACGTGAACAACCGACGCCGCAAAGGCGCTTCCCCCACTCACTGCCTTTGAACACACGGCCGCCGAACCGAAGCGGCGACCGGGCATGTCGAAGAAATCACACGGACATTGCCCGCGCAAGACGATTCCATATGACGAGACATTCCCGCACGGTACCTAGGTAGAAATACCGATGCGCTTCGCGCGACTCGTACCCGTGGATTCGAATCCCCGGTACGGATGTGCCGATGCCGCACGAAGGCACATGGGAGGCCCCGGGAGCCCTCGGCGTCGGGAGCCCGGGCTCCCGACGGACGTCACAGCAGGCTCGGAGAGGCCGCAGGAGCCGCGCCGGCGTGCGGCAGAACCCCACCGGGCGGCGAGCACACGTCCTCCGGGCGGAGGCAGGCCCCGCGGGAAGCACCCGGGCGGAGGCCGGCCAGGCGCGGAGCAGCCGGGGCGCCGCGGTCCGCGACGCTCACACCTCCCGGACCGGACCCGACCGGTGGTACCAGGCGGCGACCTCCGCGCGGTTGCGGACCCCGAGTCGTCCGAGGATCTGCACGACATGCGCGTTGACGGTCCGGACGCTGAGCCCGAGGTCCCCGGCGATCTCCCGGTCGGTGCGACCCCGGGCGAGATGGGAGACAACCTGCTGCTGTCGCCCCGTCAGCGCCGCGGTCGGAGCGGTGTGCACCGCCGTCGCCGCCCCGGCACCGCGCAGGGCCGCGATCCGTTCGAGCTGCGGCGCCGCTCGCATGTCGCGGGCGATCTGCTCCGCCTCGTCGAGGAGGAGGCGGGCCCGGGCCACGGGCCCGTACAGCGCGGCCCTGCCCAGCAGTGCCGTGACCAAGCGGGCGCGGGCATGTGTCCGACGGAAGACGACGATCGCCTCGTCCCAGTGCCGCGCGGCGGCATCCGGTCCGGGGGCGCACCGGGCGCGCGCCTGCGCCACGACGCCGTCGGTGAGTTCGTACGTGGCGGCCACATGGCCGCGCACCTTGGGGTATGTACGTTCGATGACATCGAGCAAGCGGGACGGCGAACTGTCGGGATGCATGAGGGTGTGCCGCCCCTCGCACTGCGACTCGATCGCAGAGGCGAGGGCGTCCACGACGTGCAGACCGCAGCCGGACGGAGTGAGTATTCCCTCGGCGAGTGTCAGCGCCCTGCCTATCAGCTCCTCCACGCTCGCGTAGTCCTCCAGCCGCACGGCGGCGGCCAGCGCGATGTTCAGCAGGTAGGCGTGGCGGGTCGGACTGCTCGACTCGACCAGTTCGACGAACGGCGGCACCGTCCGGGGGCGCGGACCCTGCCGGCTCGTCAGCCAGCAGCGGACCAGGGTCTCCTCCACCGCGTTGATCGAGCCGTGGCGCCCGTCGGCGACCGCCGGGCCGAGCAGCGAGTCGGCCTCCGACCAGTGGCCGGCCTCGATCAGGTCCTTCACCAGCGACAGCCGCAGTGTGTCGCCCTCCTTGGTGGCGAGTTCACCGAAGTCCCGCGCGTACCGGAGCCCGACCCTCTTGATCCGCAGGGCGTCGCCGACGCTCCCGGTCCTCAGGTAGGCGGCCCTCGCCTCGTTGAGGTAGGAGCGGACCACGATGTGGTGCTGGGCGGACTCCATACCGAGGCGCCGCGCGCGGCGGGTGCGTTCGATCGACTCCTCCGGCGTGCCGAGGGCGAGCAGGGCCTCGGCCGCCACGGTGTGCACGGTCATCTCCAGCTGGGTGTCCACGACGTCCCGTGCCAGGTCGAACGCTTCGCGTAACAGACCCATCCCCTCCTCGGTGCGCCCTCTCTGCACATAGGCGAAGCCGACCGAGCACAGCACCTTGACCTTGCTGTGGAACGGTTCGTCGGGGCGCAGTTCGGCGAGCGCCTGCTCGAAGTAGTCGTGCGTCCAACTGCAGCTGGACGCGTCCAGATAGCGCCCGAGGCGCTCCAGAAGCTCCGCCTTCGAATGGTCGGCCCCGTCGCCTGCCACGGCGAGCGCCCGTATGAGGACGGCCTGCGCCTCGTCCGCGTGCCCGAGCCTGAACAGGTGCTCCGCCCTGCGCTGGAGGGCCGCCGCTGTGCCCGGCCCTTCTCGGTCACCGTCCCCCGACGCCGTCATGGATCTCCCCCCGATCAGTGGCGCGCCGCGGCCCCGCCCTACGGCCGCATGCCCGGCGTTTCCCTGTTCATCCTCCGCCTGCTGCCCACCGGACGGAGCTCTTCCCGGCACTCCCCGAGCAGGGGCGTCGTGCGCCGTACGCCGCTGCCGGCCTGGTGGGCTGCTTCCGGACGCGCGGAGCTGCCCGGTGCGTGGCACCGGGCAGCGTGGTCCGCGACGACCGTCGGACGTCAGGTGGTGTAGTCGGCGTTGATCTTCACGTAGCCCTCGGTCAGGTCGCATCCGTAGACGGTGAACGCACCGTCTCCGATGCCGAGGTCGACCCGGATGACGACCTCGTCGCCGGTCAGGTAGCGGGACGCCTCCGCCAGGAGCTCATCGCTCGGCTCCTCGGGATGCATGACGAGGTCACCGAAGCGGATACCGACGTTCGGGGGGTCGATGTCGGTCTCGTCGTCGAGCTTGCCGACAGCCATCGCGACCCTGCCCCAGTTGGGGTCGGCGCCGTGCACCGCGGCCTTGACCAGCGGTGAGTTGACGACGCTCTTGCCGACCCGCTTGGCCTGCGCGTCGTCGCGCGCTCCGGTCACGCGGACCTCGATCAGCTTGGAGGCCCCCTCGCCGTCCGACGCGATGTCCCGCACGAGGTGCAGGGCGCACTCGTACAGCGCCCGCTCGAACTCGTCGAGGTCGACGGCCCCCGCGAGACCGTTGGCGAAGATCGCGGCGGTGTCGCTCGTCGAGGTGTCGGTGTCGATGCTCAGCGCGTTGAACGTCTTGTCCATGACGCGCCGGAACAGGGCGTCGAGATCGTCGGCGGGGATGTCGGCGTCGGTGAAGAAGAAGGTGAGCAGCGTCGCCATGTTCGGCTCGATCATGCCGACGCCCTTGGCGATGCCGGTGAGCACCGCGTCACCGCAGGGCACGGTGAAGTACTTCGGCCGGGTGTCGGTCGTCATGATGGCCTTGGCCGCAGAAGCGTAGTCGGCCTCGGGGAACGGCCAGGAGAGCGAGGCCAGTCCGGCCCGGATGCCCTCCATGGGATAGGGCCGGCCGATCACCCCCGTGGAACCGATGACCAGGTCCTCGGGCTCGACCCCGGCGGCCTCGGCCACCTTGGCCCGCACCTCGGCGGCGTGCGCGGCCCCCGTCTTGCCGGTCGCCACATTGGCGTTGCGGGAGAGCACCACCATGCCGCGGGCGCTCCGGCGGGAGGCGGCCTCACGGCTGATGACGACACTCGGGCCGGCGAAGCGCGAACGGGTGAAGACCGCCGCGGAACGGGCGGGTACTTCGGACACCACGGCGGCGAAGTCGTCATCGACGTCCTTGAGCCCCATGTTCATGGTGACACTGCGAAAACCGCGCGGCGCCATGGATCCCATACCGGCAGACCTCCCGAGTGGTCCGGACCCTCCGTGCGAGGCAGTCCGGCAATGCATGAAGATTCCGTGAACCGTACACTTTCGCGCCACGGTAGAGCAAGCGATCACGACATACGACCCACTAAATCACCCTGTTTGCCGCACTGTTCAGCCAGCCATCCGCATTCTGGACAGGTACTGGACCTCGCGACTACATACTTTTGCATTCACGTTGCCGTAACACGTGCTCCTGCACGCCTTCCCCGCCCACCCAACCGGCTCCTGCCCACTGGGTGCGGGGGGCTCCCGGGCGGCGCCGGACGAGGGTGCCGGGTCCACAACGTGGCCATCCGGAGCACAGCCCTCCGGAATGCAGCTCTCCGGAACGAAGCTCGTCGGAAAACCGCTCTCCGGAACACCGCTCTCGAAGACGAGTAGGCACCGCTCGCGGTCGAGTCAGCTGCCACGGCCGACGCGACCCGAGCGCGTGCTCGTGCCACCGTCGCCGGGCCATCCGCAATCACTCCGGCCCAGGGCGACGGTTCAGGCCGTCACTCCGTCTCCTGCGCGTGCGGGACCGTCGCGGGCGGGTGAGCGGGCCGGTCCCGACCACCGTCACGGTCTGAAGCCACCACGACGACGAGCCCGACGATCACCGCTCCGGCAGCGGCCCGCCCTGCCGCCCGCACCCACCACCCCGCGGTTGCACCCCTGCGCCCACCCGGCGAGCCCAGCTGTTCCGCCCGCCGGGCCGGCCGCAGCAGGCGGAGCAACAGCAGGCACGCGACCGGCAGTTGCAGCAACCACAGGACGGTGCGCGGCCAGTCCCCGTACCAGACATTGGTTCCGTACAGCAGCGTGTGCCACACGCTCAGCACATATACGACGATCACGAAACGGTGCAGGCGCCGCCAGGCGTTCGCTCCGATGCGGTGCCGAACGTAGAACAGCAGCCCCAAGGGAATCGCCAGGTAGAGGGCTCCTTGTCCGAGCGGTATCGCGATCCGGCCGGTGCCTGAGTCGTACCAGCCCGGCACGAAGGTGTCCGCGAAACCCACCCACAACCGCTCGGCCCACGACACCTTCGTCTCGTAGCGTACGAGTTCCGCCGCGAACATCAGCGCGTGTGCGAACATCAGCGCCGTCGTCGTGAGGCTCGTGGTGCGGTGCCAACGCTCCAGTACCTGCCGCGAGACCGGCAGCCTGGTCGAGTGAGCCCCGGACAGCAGCAGACCGATCATGACCGTGCCCCAGGCCCACAGCAGGCCCGACCATCCGAATGCCTGGCTGAGCAGGTACATCCAGTAGGTACCGGGATCGTCCATGAACGGCATGACGGCAACGGTGTCCGACTCGCCCGATGCCATGCGCGCGCGCAGGAACACGAACACCAGTGCCGTGACCACCGCAGCCGCAGCGACGTCGGGCAGGGCGGCCCGCATGTCACCACGCAGAGCCACGCGGTCGCCGGAAGGCCGCTGCCGTCCAGGCGTGGCCGCTGCCCCGTCTCCCTCCGGCCTCGCTTCCGACTCCATCACGGGCCTCCTGGGCACGGGCCACCTCAGCGGCGGTACGTATGTGGCGTGGGACAACGAGTCTGGCTGAGGGGGCCGCGATCCCCGAGACGTTATCCGGCCAGAGCCGCCACCAGGGCGCTTTGCCACCGGCCGGGATACGGAGGAGTGTGGAATCAGCTGTCGTGGTACGCGACTCCAGGTCCGACCGGGCAGCCGGGGGCGGGAACCGGAACGAGGAGGAGAGACCCATGACCGCACCGAGGCCCGCCCCGGAAGCCGTGCCCGTCGTCCGCCGCCGCGATGAGCCGGACAGCGTGTTCTGGGAACCGAGTGAGCGCTGGGTGCGCGCGACGGCGGGGCAGGTCACGGTAGTGGACAGCCGTGAACCGGTCCTCGTGTGGGAGCCCGGTCGCCCCGTCCCCCTCTACGCCTTTCCAGCCGGGGACGTCCGGACGGACCTGCTGCGGCGGACGGAGCGGCCCGCCGCGCGGCGGCGCCACGCCGGCGCGACGGTCTTCTACGACCTGGTGCTCCCCGACAGGACCGTCCCCGCAGCCGCCTGGACCTACCCGGGGGTGGATCTGGCCGGGCACATCAGCTTCGAATGGTTCGGGCGCGAGGTGCTGGACCACTGGTACGAAGAGGACGAGGAGATCTTCGTGCACCCGCGCGACCCCCACAAACGGGTGGACGCCCTGCCCAGCAGCCGACACGTCCAGGTCGAGATCGAGGGCACCGTCGTCGCGGACACGCACGCGCCGATCCTGCTGTTCGAGACAGGTCTGCCGGCGCGCTTCTACCTCCCCCGGGAGGATGTCCGCCTCGACCTCTTCACCCGCACCGACGGGCGCACCCGGTGTCCGTACAAGGGCGTGGCGAGCGAGTACTGGTCCTGGGCGGGCGACGCCGACGTGCGGCACGACATCGCCTGGAGCTACCCCGACCCGTTGCCCTCCGTAGGAATCATCAAGGACCGGGTGGCCTTCTACGACGAGTCCGTCGACGTCCTCGTGGACGGAGTACGGCGGGAACGGCCCATCACGTTCTTCAGCCGACCGTCGCGATAGCGCACACGATCACGCGGCGGGCATCTCGGGGCGCGATTATCGATCTCGGTCTCGATGTCGTGCGGTCTCATGGCGGCGAGGCCTGTGTACAGGACGAGGACGAGTTCGACCGACACCGGCGGCACTATCGCTCCGGAAGAGCGCCTCGAGCGATCCAGCGACCCAGCGGCGCCGGACGACGTGCTCAGCAGGGGCCGCCCCCACCGCTGGTTGTTCCAAGCTCAGTTGCAGACTCACGTCGGCGGGCCGCTGCGAGCGCGTTGCGGACGGCGACGCGGCCGGCTTGCAGGAACGCCCGCGGGTGGGAGTCGACCGGATGGAAGCGCATGTGCCGCAGAACCACCGCTACTGCTGGGAGCAACTCGACCTCTGGTTGTGCGAGTTCGTCGCGCACCCCTCTTTCGACTGCGGCCCGGCAGTCGGCCTGCCACTCCGGATCCTCGTCGCCTTCGACGACCAGATCAACGGCCACCTCGAAGACGACGCCTGCCTCCCACGGTTCGAAGTCCATCGTGACCTCCGCGAAGTCGGACGGACAGCTGGCCTGCCGCGCGAAGACGGCTCGCACACCTTTGACGGGGCGAGGGGGGAACGTTGCAACGTCGGATTCCACAGGATCACGATAGCCAGCGAGCCCTGGCGTGCAGTTGCGTCGGAGAGAACTCAGCGCTTCCTCTCCGCTCGGGCAGCCCTCAGCCCTTATACGAAGCCGTCCATCACCGTCGGCGCCCTTTTCCGGATCAGGGAAACGAGCGAGGTAGAGGCCCCTTCGACAAGAGAGCGGCCCCGTCCGACGGCGGACCGCTCGGTGGTCTTGTATTCGAGAACCGGCACACCGCGCTCGGCAGGTCGACACCGGACTGGCGACGGCCTGGGGGTATCCCCCGTTCCGGTCGTGGGGCCCACCGGATCGCGCCCCGCTGGGGGCGAAACTAGCGTCCAGCCATGACTTCGACTCTGCGAAAGCACCTCGTCATAGCACTCGGTGTCGCTGCGCTGCTCACCGCCGAGGTGGTCCCGGCCATCGCTCAGCCCGCCGGTCCCTCCCCTGTGGAGCAGTTACGCCGGGACACCGAGGCGATCCACGCCCTCGGTGTGAGCGGTGTGCAGGCCCGCGTGATCGCGCCTGACGGCCGGCAGTCGGTCGCCACCAGCGGTACCGCCGACCTGAACACCGGCCGCCCGGTCTCTTCCAGCGGCTACTTCCGCATGGCCAGCACGTCCAAGACGCTGGTCGCCACCGTGGTCCTCCAGCTGGAGGCCGAGGGCAGACTGTCCCTGGCCGACACGGTCGACCACTGGCTGCCCGGAGTGGTGCGGGGCAACGGCAACGACGGCAGCCAAATCACCATCCGCCACCTGCTCCAGCACACCAGCGGTATCCGGGACGCTCTGCCCGGATACACCACCCCTGAGGAGTACTACCAGCAGCGCCACATCATCTACGAACCTGATCAGCTGGTCGACCTCGCCATGGCTCATCAGCCTGAGGACTTCGCGGCCGGCAAGGGCTGGGCGTACTCCAACACCGGCTACGTCCTGCTCGACATGATCATCCAGAAGGCCACCGGTCACCCCGCTCACCAAGAGATCAAAAACCGCATCCTGCGCCCGCTGGGCCTCAACCAGACCCGGTGGATGGGCGCCTCACCCACTCTGCCCCGGCCGCACGCCCAGGCTTACCAGCTTTTCGGCCCCGGTTCCCGGGTGGACGTCACCGACCAGATACCGGTGGACCACGCGAACCTTTCGTGGGTCACGACCACTCGGGATGAGAACCGCTTCTTCCGCGCGCTGCTCGACGGCCGCCTGCTGCCGGCACGGCAGCTGGCCAAGATGAAGCAGACCGTCGCCGTGAGTGCGGCGGTCCAGGAGCTGTGGCCGGACGGCCGGTACGGGCTCGGGCTGGTCGAACGCCCTCTGGGATGCGGGGGAATCTACTGGAGCCATGAGGGCGGGGACGGCGGCTACATCACCCTCAACGGCGTCACGGATGACGGGCGTCGAAGCGCTGTGGTCTCCATGTCCGAAGCCCGCGGCGACACCAAGGAGCACATATTGCAGCAGGAGAACGCGGCCAGCGCGCTGATCGAACGATCACTGTGTGCCGGGGGCTCCAGCACCCGGTGAGCGGAGGTGTCGTCGCTGTGGGCGGTTAGCTCAGCGCGGCGCTCCGCCGGTGCCGCAGACCTGAGCTGCGCACTCCGTTGCCTCTCATGGCCCGTTTTCGGCTCACCCCCGCGACGGCCCGTCTTCGCCGTCCACACTGCCCCTGTCAGATGCGTCGGCGTGTCGGCGGTAGTCCGGTCAACATCCACCTCTCTCCCACCCACCGCGGCAACCCGACTGTTCGATCAGTGTTTGAAAGCACCGGGACGGTAAAGACGGTCTTTGACACCGTCCTTACACCACCAGGTAGGAGAGGCATTATGGGCATCATTGCTTGGATCATCATCGGGTTGCTCGCGGGCCTCATCGCCAAGGCGCTCATGCCGGGCAAGGACCCGGGCGGCATCATCATCACGATGCTCATCGGCATCGCCGGCGGTCTGCTCGGAGGCTGGCTCGGCAAGGTCATCTTCGGCGTCGACTCCATCGACGGCTTCTTCGAGCTCTCCACCTGGATCGCCGCCATCGTCGGGTCGCTCATCCTGCTGGCGCTGTACCGCGTCATCACGGGCAACCGCCGCCACGCCTGACCTGACACCCGTCCCCCGAAACGGCTCCGCCCTTCCTGGGCGGAGCCGTTTCGTGCACCAGGGGCACCGCTCCGTCGCAGCGGGCCCTGCCCCCCTCGATTCCCTCGGATTCACTCACATTGGGTATCCGCGCATGGACTGGTGAGTACGCGCACTCAGTGCGCGGCACCCCTCCGGCGGCGAGGGTGGTGGCAGACCAGACCGCTGGAGAGGAACCACACACATGTCCCGCAGAACGAACCGGCCCGCCGCCTCCGTCCGTCCCACGAGAATGCGCCTCCTCGCCGCCCTTGTGGGCGCGGCGGCGGTCGTGACACTCACCGGGTGTGCGGGAGTTGAGTACCGGGAGGCCATCTGCGGCGGCGGCGAGTACCCCGTCCTGTCCGTCGGCGGCACCGGCTCCGCGTGCGTGCCCGACGACGAGGAGCCTCCGGCAGGCTTCGCGCGCTACCCGGAGGGCAAGGTGCCGCAGCATGTCGACGACAAGTGGGACGTGTACTGGGACACCCACACGCTCGACGAGGACGGCAAGATCATCGATGCGCCCGACGCCGGCTGAGCAGCCCAGGGCCCATGTGCCCGCGCGGAGTCATCCCGTGCCTCCGGGGGCGGGGCGGTGAGGGTGCCCCCGCGCCCTCACCGCCCCACCCCCGCCCTCCGCCCGGCCCTCCACCCGCACCACCGCGAAGGGCCGCCTCGCCTCCTACTCCGCGGCGGCGGTGCGCTGCAAGGTGAACCAGGCGGTGGGTACCGGGTTCGTGCCCGGGGTCTCGTCGGTCAGCCGCCACCCGGTGAACCGCTCGCGAAGTTCGTCGGCCGTGACACCGGAGATCGGGTCGTCCCACGCCTCGGGCCCGTAGCCGAACATCAGCAACCGCGCGCCGGGGGCGGAACGCTCGGTGAGGCCTGCGGCGTAGGCGTCGCGGCGGTGGGGCGGAATGCCGCAGAAGCAGCTCAGGTCGAAGAAAAGATCGTACGGGCCGGGCAGGCCGATCTCGTCGAGCCGGGTGGCGTCCCCGGACAGCACCGTGACGTCCACGCCCGCCGCGGCGGACTTCTCCCGAGCCTGCAGCACCGCGCGCTCGACCAGGTCCACGGCTGCGACGCGCCAGCCGTGCAGGGCCAGGTACACGGCGTTGGTCCCGGTGCCGCAGCCGAGTTCGAGGGCATGGCCGGGGGTCAGTGGGTAGGGCCCCTCGATCAGCTCGACGAGTTCGGGCGGCGTGATGCCGCAGTCCCACGGCGGCTTGCCTTCGCGGTAGAAGTCCTCCAGTTCACGGCGTACCGCCGCCTCCTGGTCGAGCTGCACGGATGTCCGGGTCTCGCTCATCGCTACCCCTCCAGGTATCTAGAGTTGGACTCTAGTGTTCAACTCCAGAGATACTCTGGCGGCATGGACGCGGTCAAGGGATCCGGCAGACAGAACACCAAGCGCCCCGACAAACGGGCCGAGCGCTCGCGGCGCACGCGCGACAAGATCGTGGCGGCGGCGCGGGACCTGTTCGTCGCTCAGGGGTACGGGGCGACGAGCCTCCAGGAGGTGGCGGACCGCGCGGGCGTGGCCGTCCAGACCGTGTACTTCGTGTTCGGCAACAAGCGCGCGCTGTTCAAGGACGTCGTCGACACGTCCATCGCGGGCGACACCGAACCGGTCGCCACGATGCAGCGGGACTGGTTCCGTACCGCGTGCGCCGAGCCCACCGCGGCCGGCCAGCTGCGCGCCCATGTGCGAGGCGTACGCGAGATCCTCGGCCGGGTCGCCCCGATCATGCCGCTGATCGCCGCCGCCTCGGCCACGGACCCGGAGATCGCAGCGCAGTGGCCCGCGGGCCCGGACCCTCGCTACACGGTCCAGCACGCCGCCGCGGAGGCGCTGACCTCGAAGCCGGACGCCCGCTCCGGCATCGACACCGCCCGTGCCGCCGACCTGCTGTACGGCCTGCTCAGCCCAGAGCTGTACCTGGTCTTCGTACGCGACCGGGGATGGTCTCCCGAAGCCTGGGAGGAGTGGGCCTGCGCGTCCCTGACCGCCCAACTGTGCAACGACCCCGAGCAGGTCACCTGATCAGACAACGCACCGGTCAGGGACGAGCAGAGGTGTCCGGCCGCCACGTCGTCGCCGCTCCGGCCCTTCGTCCGGCCCTACGTACGGACCTCACCTCCGACGCCTCGCTCGAGACCTGGCTGTCATCGGCCGCGCGCGACGCCGCCTGGCGCGCCGACTACGGAACCGCCACTGCCCGTGATGCCGGTCGGCTTCCCGGTGGAGGCGGACGCAAGGGCGGACGCTTCGACACCGTCAGGCCGTCTCGGGTGGCACGGCGACATCCGCCGGGAGACCGGCCAGGACCGCCGCGACGGCCTCCGTCGCTCCGTCCGCCTCCAGCAGCCGCCCGTCGGCGTGTCGCACCCGGTAGCGGCCGTTCCCGAGCGGCATGACACCCGGCAGATCGCCGCAGAGGGGCGGCGCGGCCCGGCGGCTGAAGGTGAGCCAGTACATGCTGCGGCCCGGCGACAGGGCCCGCAGCGCGGGCTGGTCGAAGGCCGCCTCCACGAGTACGCGCAGCTCGGCGTTTTGTGCGCCCGCCACGGATGTGCGCAGCTGATGCCATCGCGCCGGTACGGCCTGACCGTGTTCATGCGCCTCGGCCGACGCCCAGGTCCGCATGAAGGGTCGCCGCGTCACGAGTTCGCGTACCCGTGGCACCTGCAGCCAGGAGTGCGGCGCCCCAGCGGCTTCGGACAGGTCGTCCGTGCTGCCGTCGGCCATGTGGACCGTGCCTGCCCAGCAGCCGATGGCGAAGCTGCGGACGTCCATCGCCATCAGGGCGTTCGCGGAGCGGCCTCCGGCCGTCACCTTCGCCGCCACGTACCGCCAGCCGGGGGAAGCCGTCAGCTCGACAGCGAGGTCGTAGCCGGCTCGGTCCGCCACGGTTTGCAGGGCGTTGCCCAGGGATCCCGCACGCACGACGTCCGGATAGAGCGTCGCGTACGAGCGCAGCGCATCGCCCGGCGCCGCACCGGAAAGCTGTTCGGGCATGGGACCGATTCTGTCAGTCGGCCGACGCCCGGCGTGGCGTCCCACCGCGCTGTGTGGCCGCGCGGCAGGCCCGTCGCCCGTCGCCCGCCCACCGGCCCGGACGTGGCCCCGCCACATGTGCGGTGGGGCCTCGTCCTATGTGCGGTGGAGCCCCGCCCTATGTGCGGTGGGGCCTCGTCCTGGTTCGACGGGATCACACGTCAGTCCGCGACGGTGTCGAGTGCGGCGATCCGCGCCTGGGCCGCCGGGGGCTGTCGGCGCGGCCTACGGCGTCCGCTGCCGGGCCAGTACGGCCCGTCCGTGCTTCTTCGGTCCGCCGATGCTCTCGGCGGGCGTCCGCGCGCGGGCGCCCTCCCTCGACGCCACCTCGTCGAGCGGCTGCGCCTGAGCCGTCCAGGCGCAGCCGCTGTGTCATGAGGCGTCGATCAGTTTCTGCACCTCCGGCGGGAGCGTCGAGCCGGAGTAGGAGACGACGAACACGACGTCGTCCGGAGAGCTCCCCACCGCGATCGCGACTTCAGGGGCGACGCCTTCGACCCCGTAGGCGGTCTCCGTGGTTCCGTCCTCGACCGTTTCCCCGTCGCCACCGGTGTCGTCGCACGGCGGCATGGTGGCGGTGCCAAGCTTTCCCGTGACCGTGAAGTCCGCATGCGCGACGTCCTTGTAGGTGCGCCCTTGGTAGGTGAACTCCACCGCACAGGACGCCTCCCCCTCCGCGCCGCCGCTGTTGCCGGCGCTACACCCGGCTGCCGTCACCACCAGAACCACCGCCGACAGCACGCCCGCACATCGTCCGGACCAGTTCATCAACGTCCCCCTCCAGTAGATGCCCCTCTCCGCCGGACCGGATCACGTCGACCGCTCCGGCGGGAGTGTCGGGCATGGGACGTGTGAGGTGCCCGCCAGGTTCCGGGTCCCCGGGGGCATTGTCACAGCGGAGTGATGGTGCGTACTCGACGAGGCCGGCGAGCTCGTCGAGCAGCTCCGCGAACGCGGCTCGATCGTGCTCGGTGCGGCCGGGTGCGCGATGAGCCGGCATCTCGTCGTCACCGGACCTCACCGGCGGCGTGACCCTACGGACACGGTGGGATCGGGCAGCCTTCACGGTCCACGCAATGTGGGCTTCAGCCGACGCTCGTGGGGCCTGCTTCCTGTACGGACGTGACGACGGCAGCCAGGTCCGCGCCCGCCCTGAGCAGCGTGACGGTCCGAGCGGCGATCTGATCGAGCCGCTGTTGCAGGACGAGCGCCGCCTTCTCCAGCCCGTCGAGGCTGCGCAGGGAGCTCATGATCTCGCGCACCGCCGGAATTCCGTACCCCGCCCCGCGCAGGGCCGCGACGATGCGCGCCGCCCCGATCGCGGAGGGGCCGTAGCGGCGCACATGCAGTGACGTCACCCGCTCGGGGCTGACGAGGCCTTCCTGTTCCCAGAACCGCAGGGTGGAGGGACGCACGCCGAGCGCCTCCGCGAGCTGGGTGATCGTCATCGCGTCGCTCACCGGCTCGTGGTCCTGTCCGTCCACCTCGGCCTGGATCGCACGGAGTGCCCGTTGGGCGTCGAGCGCTTCCTCTCGTTCCCGCGCGAGCCGGAGGTGCACGGCGCCGACCGCCGACGCCGCGTCCGCGAGCGTCCCCGTCCGCAGTCCTGCGAGCAGTTGCCGGGCCGTCACGGGCCCGGCGGCACCCGCGAGCCCCCGGTAGGCGCGAAGAGCCTGCACGTGCAGCGGTGTGTAGGAACGGTAGCCGTTGCTCGCCCGTGCGGCCGGCGGGATGACCCCCAGTCGCTCCAGGTCGCGAACCTGCTGTACCGAGTACCCCGACTCCCTGGCCACTTCGACGGTGCGGAGCGGCACCCGCCGGAGACCGCTCACCGGTTCATCCATCAGCCAACCCCACATAAGCACGTGAACCAGATACTCGAACCATGAGTATGGAACAGATCATCGCGACCGCACGCACCCTCGACGGCGTACTCGTGTTCACTCCTGAACCGGGAAGCGCGTTTCCTGAGATCACGTGGGGGGACGCCTTCATCTACTACGCTCCCGACGGGCGCATGCCACGGAACGTCCAGCCGTACGCAACGATCGTCAGCAGGAACTACCCGGACGACACCGCTTCCGACCTCGACACCCCAGGCCGCCGACGGGTGAACATCCGCACCGAGCGTGCGGCCTTCGTCGAGCTCACGGGGGAGGAACCACGCGACCTCACCCGGCCCCGCGACTACGCCGCCGTGGACAGCGTGCTGCCCCATCCCGTGTACGGGGCGCTCGGATGGATCTCGGTCGTCGATCCCGGCGAGAGGACGACGGACACGGTCGTGCAACTCCTGCGCGACGCTCACGAGGCCGCTCGCGCCCGGTTCGCGCGACGCCAGGACCCGGGAAGGCCGCCGGAGAACGGCTGATGCGCGCCCTGGCCCGGGAGGGCTGAACCGACTCGCCTCAAAGGATCGCGCCGCGGCCACGATCACGCGAAGGCGGCGGCCGGGCAGTGTGGGCCTGCCCGTCCCCGCCGACACACTTCCGCTACTCACCCTCCCGGTAGCTCATGAACCAGTGGGTGTCGAAGTAGCGGGCCATGGTGAACGGATGGTGCCGGTCGACGAGGATACGGCAGACGAACTCCGCGGCCCGGCAGTCGAAGTGGACGAGCTCGCCGTCGAAGGTCTGGACCGTGACTCGCCAGCCGTCAGGATCGCCGTCGTCGGGCCGCCAGCAGTACCGGTCCTTGTGCTCCGTGCCCGCCCATGCGAGCAGGCCGTCCTCTGCGAGGTCGGTCCACGGCTCCTGGTTCAACGAGAGATACGCGTCGAAGGCGCCCTCCCCGAAGGTCTCCACCATGCGCTTGTAGTCACCAGGGAGGCGTGTCCCCAGTCGCGTCTCGGTCCGCGCCCAGTCGACGTCCGGCCGTCGCGGGGGCGCGGACCAGCCGGTGATGCCGATGAGCCGTTCGACCCAGTCCACGCGCTCTCCGGGCGCCGCCGCGAGGGAGTCCGGCTGCCGCCTCGGCACGGTCGCCAGCACCGGCCGGGTGTCGCCCGCCGCGTCCCTGGCCGTTCCCGCGCCGATCCACCGGTCCCTGTACGCCCAGGCCCGTATCGTCACCCCCCGGCCTTCGAGGAGGCCGAGAAGAGCCGCGCCGCACTCCTCGTCGACGGTGGGGTCGGCGAAGCCGTCCAGGACAAGGGTGCGCGGGGCACCGAACCGCCCGGTCAGCGACCTGACGAGCGTGTGCGGGTCGGTGCCCGGGGGCAGACGCAGATACCCGTGCGGGACGGCTGGTCCGGACAGCAGGTCACTGAGCGTCGACGGGGTGTGCGCCATGGGGCCATTGAAACGCAGCGCACTGACAACAACGCAGTGCGCCGACAACAGCCGGACGTAGCCGACGGTGGCAGCGGACACGACATCGCCTGTCCTGTCGTCGCCGCCTCGCCGCACCCCAGCCGCCACGCCGTCCCCGGCGCGGCGAGGAGCGCCCCGGCCGGCATCACACCCGCTGAGGCAGCTGCCAGATCCGTTCGATCGCATCACCGGTCAGAACCTCCCCCGGTTGGCCCTCCCCCCACAACCGGCCTTCCTGGAGCACCAGTAGGTGGCCCGCCCCCTCGGCCGCCTTGAGGTCGTGGGTCGCCTGCACGACCGTCACCCCCTCCTCGGTCACCTCTGCCAGCACATCCGCGATCAGCCGCTGCGCCGTCGCGTCAAGGCCGGTGGTCGGCTCGTCCAGCAGAAGCAGATCCGCTTCCTGCGCCAGTCCCTGGGCCACGAGCGCGCGCTGACGCTGACCGCCCGACAGTTCCCCCAGCTGTCGATGGCCGAGGGAGCCGATGCCGAGCCGGTCCATGCTCGCCTCCACCACCTCCCGGTCCCGGCGTGACAGCCGTCGGTACAGCCCTCGGTCTCCCCACCTCCCCATGGCCACGGCGTCCCGCACCGTCAGCGGCAGCGCATCGGCCGCCCTGCTGCGCTGCGTCACGAACGCCGGGCGCCTGGCGGTCCGGTGCCGCACCTCGCCCGTTGTCGCCCGGATCACACCCGCGATCACCCCGAGCAGCGTGGACTTGCCGGACCCGTTCGGCCCGACCACGGCGGTTGTGGTGAACGCCGGTATCTCCAGGGTGAGTTGATTCAGCACCGCGCGGTTCGCATAACCGGCGGACACGCCGTCGAGCCTTACCTGCCGCTGCATCTCGTGAACCTCTTCCCGCTACAGACATTGAAGTGATAATCATTTTCATTGTAGTGTCCCGCTCCATGGAATGGTTGATGGGCCCCTTCGAGGTGACCTTTGTCCAACGGGCCCTGTGGGGCGGCATACTCGTGTCGCTGATCTGCGCCCTGGCCGGCACGTGGGTCGTCCTGCGCGGTATGGCGTTCTTCGGGGACGCGATGTCGCACGGCATGCTCCCCGGCATCGCTCTCGCCTCGCTGCTGGGCGGCAATCTGCTCCTCGGAGCCGCCGCGAGCGCTGCCGTCATGGCGCTCGGCGTCAGCGTCGTGGGCCGCTCCCCGCGCCTGTCGCAGGACACCAGCATCGGCCTGCTCTTCGTGGGGATGCTGTCGCTGGGCGTGATCATCGTGTCGCGTTCCCAGTCGTTCGCGGTCGACCTGACCGGCTTCCTCTTCGGTGACGTGCTCGCCGTACGCAGCGCCGATCTGGCCTACCTGGGGGCCGCCCTGGCCATCGCGCTGGTGATCTCCGTACTGGGCTACCGGGCGTTCGTGGCCCTGGCGTTCGACGAGCGAAAGGCGCACACGCTCGGGCTTCGGCCGCGTCTCGCACACGCGGCCCTGCTGGCCCTGCTCACGCTGGCCATCGTCGCGTCGTTCCACGTCGTGGGGACGCTGCTGGTCTTCGGCCTGCTGATCGCTCCCCCCGCGGCCATGCTGCCGTGGGCCCGGCGCATCCCGGTGATCATGATCGGCGCCGCCTGTCTCGGAGCCTGTGCGACCTTCATCGGCCTGTTGCTCTCCTGGCACCTGCACACGGCCGCCGGGGCGAGCATCGCGGCGACCGCTGTCGTCCAGTTCCTGATCTCGACCGCCGCCTCCGGTCTTCGCGCCCGGTGGGTGCGTCCCTCTTCCCTAGCCTCCCCGACCGACCACCAGCATCTGGAATACGGACGTCCGTCATGACCCCCAGGAAGATCCGAACCACCACAGCACTCTCCCTCGCGGCTCTCACCGGCTTCGGGCTCCTCGCCGGCTGCCAGAGCGGCAGCGATGCGAAAGCCCCACCGAAGGCCGCGGCGAAACCCCACGGATACGTGGAGGGAGCCGAAGAAGCCTCCGAGCAGCAGTCCCGCCTCGTACTCGCCGACGCGGCCACCGGCACGGTCGGGGCTCTGGACCTGGTCACCGGGGACGTCACCCCGCTGGAAGGCGCCGAAGACGTACAAGGGCTGCGCACCGACAGCCGGTTCGCGTACGTGAGTGCCGCCGGGGCCACTCACGTGGTCGACTCCGGTGCATGGACGGTGGACCACGGCGACCACGTCCACTACTACCGCGCCGCCATCCGCGACGTGGGCTCCGTCGCGGGGACGGGCGCGGTCGGGATCCACAGCGATCAGGCCCTCACCGCCGTCTCCTCCGCAGCCGGCACGAAGCTGTACGACCGTGCGGCATTCGAGGCCGGCACAGTCCCCGCCGGCCGCGCTCTGACCGGCGCGGGCAGCGGACCCGTCGTGCCCTACAGGGAACACCTGCTCGTCACCGGGACGGAGGCGGGGAAGGACACCGTCGCGGTCCACGACCGGGAGGGCACACGGGTCACCTCGTTCGAGGAGCCGTGCGCCCAGGTACGCGGTTCAGCAGTCACACGCCGGGGCGTGGTGTTCGGGTGTGCCGACGGCGCTCTCCTGGTCAGCGAGGACAAGGGCACGTTCGACGCCGAGAAGATTCCCTACGGCACAGCGGTGAAGCCATCGGAGCGGGCCGCCGGTTTCCACCACCGGGCGGGCAGCACCACACTCGCGGCACTGTCCGGCGATGACGCCGTCTGGGTCCTCGATGTCACCGACCGCACCTGGACACGTGTCGAGACCGGCCCGGTCCTGTCCGCCAACACCGCCGGGGAGGGGTCCCCCCTGCTCGCGCTCGGCACGGACGGCGTGCTCACGGCCTACGACACAGCCACCGGCAGGAGCGTCGCTCGCAAGCAACTCCTGTCGCAGGGAGCCGAGTCCGAGGGCCCTGGATCCGTGGCCATCGAGGTCGACACCACTCGCGCGTACGTCAACGACGCCGCTGCCCGGAAGGTCCACGAGATCGACTACAACGACCGGCTCCGGGTCGCCCGCACCTTCACACTCGACTTCGCTCCGACGTACATGGTGGAGACCGGCCGATGAACCTCGATTCCACACACGCCCACAGGCGCCGGACGCCCAGGCGTCTCCTGCTCGCCTGCCTGGCCGGCGTACTGCTCCTGGGGGTGAGCGGGTGCGCGAAAAGCGAGAAGGACCGGCCTTCCGTGGTCGTCACCACGAACATCCTCGGTGACATCACCCGCAACGTCGTCGGCGACGAGGCCGAGGTGACCGTACTGATGCAGGCCGACGCGGATCCGCACTCCTTCGGCATATCGGCTCCGCAGGCGGCGTCCATCGAGCAAGCCGATCTCATCGTCCACAACGGCCTCGGTCTGGAGGAGAACATCCTGCGCCACGTGGCGGCCGCGGAGGAGGCCGGTGTCGCCACCCTGGCCGTCGGGGAGGGCGTCGACCCGCTCACCTACACGGCGGGCGAGTCCGCGGACCAGCCCGACCCGCACTTCTGGACCGACCCCGAGCGTGTCCGCAAGGCTGTCGGGCTCATCGCGGACGAAGTCACCGCGCACGTACGGGGCGCCGACGGGCCCACCGTCGAGAGCAACGCTTCCGCCTACGCGGCACAACTCACCGAACTCACCGCGTGGATGCGGAAGCAGTTCGACGAGATCCCGCCCTCTCAGCGCCAGTTGGTGACCAACCACCACGTCTTCGGCTATCTCGCGCAGCGCTTCCGTTTCCGGATCGTGGGCGCGGTGATCCCGAGTGGCACCACGCTCGCCTCACCGAGCGCCTCGGACCTCAAGTCCCTTGCCACCGCGATCGGAACGGCAGGCGTGAAGGCCGTGTTCGCGGACTCCTCGCAACCCGACCGGCTGGCCCAGGTGCTCAAGCGGGAGAGCGGGATCGACGTCGACGTCGTACCGCTGTTCTCGGAGTCCCTCACCGCGAAGGGGAAGGGCGCCGCCACCTACCTGGAAATGATGCGCGCCAACACCACGTCCATAGCCACCGGCTTGGACACCGCATAGCGACGTCGTCGCCCGTCACGGACGACAGCAACAAGAAGGAGACAACACGATGAAGCATGCAGTACGCCCGAGGACGGCAGCTGCCGTCAGCGCCCTTCTCGCGGCTTCCGTCGCGCTCACCGCCTGCGGGGGCGAGGCCGGGGAGCCCGCCGCCAAGGCGGCGGACAAGCCGTCGGGTGCACCGGCGGCTCCGGTCGCGGACCCGATCGTCACGACGTACGACGGGGGCCTGTACATCCTGGACGGCAAGACGCTGAAGCTCGCCGAGGACATACACCTGGAAGGGTTCAACCGGGTCAATCCCGCCGGCAGCGACCGGCATGTGATGGTCTCGACCGCGACCGGCTTCCGCGTGCTGGACGCGGCGGGCCGGAAGCTCACCGGTGTCGAGTTCGAGGGAAGCAAGCCGGGCCATGTCGTACGCCACGCGGGCAAGACCGTCCTCTTCGCCGACGGCACAGGCGTCGTCACGGTCTTCGCCCCCGAGGACCTCGGTGACACCGCACCGAAGGCCGAGACGTACACCTCCGCCGCCCCGCACCACGGTGTCGCCATCCAGCTCGCCGACGGCACACTGGTGACCACCCTCGGCACGGAGGAGAAGCGCGTCGGCATCACCGTACTGGACAAGGACCGCAAGGAGATCACCCGCAGCGAGGAGTGCCCCGGCGTCCACGGAGAGGCGACCGCGCGGGGTGAGGCGGTCGTCATCGGCTGCGAGGACGGCGTCCTGATCTACAAGGAGGGCGCGGTCAAGAAGGTGAAGAGCCCCACGGAGTACGGCCGGATAGGCAATCAGGCCGGGTCCGACGAGTCGCCCGTGGTGCTCGGTGACTACAAGAAGGACAAGGACGCCGAGCTGGAACGCCCGCAGCAGGTGTCGCTCATCGACACCCGGACGGGCACGATGCGGCTCGTCGACATCGGTACGAGCTACACCTTCCGCTCGCTGGCACGGGGACCGCACGGTGAGGCGCTCGTCCTGGGCACCGACGGCAAGGTCCACGTCATCGACCCCGACACGGGCAAGGTGACCAGGAAGATCTCCGCCCTCGGCCCGTGGCAGGAGCCGCTGGACTGGCAGCAACCGCGTCCGGCGATGTTCGTGCGCGACCACACGGCATACGTCTCGGACCCGTCGAGCAAGAAGCTGCTGGCCATCGACATCGAGTCCGGCAAGCAGCTGGCCTCGACGGTGCTGCCCGAAGCCCCCAACGAGCTGAGCGGCGTCAAGCAGCACTGACCCTCCGCCACCACACGAGGAGCGCGTTCCCGCCGGGCGGGGGCGCGCTCCTCGTGTGGTGGCGGGCGCCCCCGCCCGCCACTTCGCCGTGGGGTCCGGGAAAACGCTGACGGGTGGTGGTCCGCCCTCAGGCCGTACCACCACCCGTCACGGACACCGGAGCGTCACCAGGAGGACTTGGTCACTCCCGGGAGAAATCCGGAGTGTGCCTGTTCGCGCATCCGCACGCGCGACAGTCCGAACTTCCGCAGGTGACCGCGCGGACGGCCGTCCACACTGTCACGGTTACGCACCCGCGTCGCACTGGCGTCGCGCGGTTGGCGGCGCAACTCCGCTACTGCGGCCGCCCGTTCGGCCTCCGAGGTGCCAGGCCGGCGAATGAGGCCCTTCAGCTCGGCACGCCGCGCGGAGTACCGCTCGACGACGGCCTTGCGCTTCTCGTTCCGGGCGATCTTGCTCTTCTTCGCCATCAGACCTTCCCCCCTAGGGAACGGATACGGGCGACCGCCGCCTCGATGCCGATGACGTCGATCGTCTTGATCGCCTTGGTGCTCAGCACGAGGCGCACATGCCGTCCCTCGCTGGGCAGCCAGTAGCGCTTGCGCTGGATGTTCGGGTCGAACCGGCGCGACGTACGCCGGTGCGAATGGGAGATGTTGTTGCCGAAGCCCGGCTGAGCACCGGTCAGTTGGCAGTGGGCGGACATGGAGTTACCTGCCTCTCATCGACATGGATCCGTATTGAAAATGGAAACCATTGCCATATAGTAGCGGCATGGCTCGCAACGAACTACGCCCGATCGTCAAGCTCCGCTCCACCGCGGGGACGGGCTACACCTACGTCACCCGCAAGAACCGCCGTAACGACCCCGACCGGCTGGTCCTGCGGAAGTTCGACCCGCCCGTCCGCCGTCACGTCGACTTCCGCGAAGAGCGCTGACCCCCTCCACCCCCCGTCCGGCCACCGACCTCAGGACACCGCCATGCAGCCCGGAATCCACCCCGCCTACGGCCCCGTCGTCTTCCGCGACAAGGCCGCGGACTTCGCTTTCCTGACCCGTTCCACCCTGACCAGCGACCGGACCGTCGGATGGGAGGACGGCAACGTCTATCCGGTCGTCGATGTGGAGATCTCCTCCGCGAGTCATCCCTTCTACACGGGGACCGCCCGCGTCATGGACACCGCCGGACGCGTCGAACGCTTCGAGCGGCGCTACGGCCGTGGCCAGGACCGGTGATGAAGAACCAGCACAGGCTTCCCGTCGTCATCGTGAACGGGCTGCACTCCGAAGCGCGCCACGAGGTGGTGGAGGGCCTGCTGAGGGATGTGCCCCGCAGCGTCGCCCTGCACCATGACCTCTCGACGGCCGAGCAGGGCTCCGTCCGCCGGACGGTACGCGACGCCTCCGGCGTGCTGTCCAGCGGCAACACCCCGCTGGTGAACGACTGCGCCTGCTGCGCCCTGCGCGAGGACCTGGTGCCGGAGCTGGAGCGGCTGGCCGCCGACGGGGCGACCAGGATGGCCGTCGTCGAACTCTGGGACTCCGTCGAGCCGAAGGCGATGGCCGAGGTCATCGCAGCCGACGGCCGGGGCTTGATCGAGGTGACGAGCGTGATCACCGCCGTGGACCCCGCGCTCGTACTGCCCTGCCTCGCCAACGGCGACGACCTCGCCGAGGCCGGCCTGGCCGCGGCCCCGACCGACGGGCGGACCGTCGGTGACACATGGGCCAGGCAGCTGGAGTACGCGTCGGCCGTCGCCCTGGTGGACGACGGCACGGCGGACGACGAGGACACAGCCCTGCTCCGCCAGTTGCACCCGACGGCACCGCATGCCGCGTCCGGTTCGCCGGAGCTGACAGAACTGGCTCTGGCGGGATTCGACGTGGAGGCGGCAGGCGCCGGCCAGCATCCGGCCTGTGCCCTGCTGCCGCAAGAGGCCGAGGAGGCGGGTGTCAGCACGCTCGTATGGCGCAGGCGCCGTCCGTTCCACCCGGAGCGTCTGTACGACGCGCTGGAGGATCTGACGTGCGCGGCCGCCCGCAGCCGGGGCAGGTTCTGGCTCGCCGACCGTCCTGACACCCTGCTGTCCTGGGACGCCGCGGGCGGTGCGCTCTGCGTCGAGAACAACGGCCCCTGGCTCGCATCCTTGCCCGACGCCGCCTGGGACATGGTCTCGCCGATGCGGAGGGCAGCCGCGGCACTGGACTGGCACCCCGAGCACGGCGACTGCTGCCAGCATCTGGTCTTCGTCTCCCCCGGCCTCGACCGGGACGGCCTGACCGCCCTGCTCGACTCCTGCCTCCTGACCGACGACGAGTACCGGGCCGGCCGCGCCGCGTGGTTGAGCCTGCCGGCGGCGTTCGACGCCCTCCTCGATCCGGTGCACTGACCCACCCACCACACACCCACACAGTGAGGCAATTCCGATGGCCCGCCGCCAGGACCCCCGCACTCCCGTGAAGCACCGGCCGAACCCGCTCGACGCGGCCGGGATCACCTACATCGACTACAAGGACACCGATCTGCTGCGGAAGTTCATCTCCGACCGGGGCAAGATCCGCAGCAGGAGGGTGACCCGCGTCAGCGCTCAGCAGCAACGACAGGTCGCCGCCGCGATCAAGAACGCACGCGAGATGGCACTCCTGCCCTACTCCGGTTCCGGGCCCGGCTCCGGCTCCGGCTCCGGCAGGTGAAATTCGGCCCCGAGCAGCCCGGTAGCGTGACGCAACGTGACGAATGAGAGCCGTCGGTGACCCGCCTCCGGCGTCGACGGCGCGCCGGAGGTGCCCGGGGCCGGAGAGGCTTACGCTGCCAGATACGCCGGAAATATCCGCCATCCTCCTCGGCGGTCGCCCGGCGCCCTCCAGGCAGCGCAAACCGTGAAGGAGTCAGCGAGATGTCCACGACCACGGCGCACCACCCCCACCCCGAGCACGCTCATCAGCACGCCCCGGGATGTGGCCACGTGGCGATCCCGCACAACGACCACGTCGACTACGCGCACGACACCCATCTGCACCGCGCACACGAAGGCCATGTGGACGAGTGCGTGAACCCGGAGCACTCCGTGCACGCAGAGCACGACCACCAGCACGGCCCGGACTGCGGCCATGTCGCAGTTCCGCACGCAGACCACCTCGACTACGCGCACGACGGCCACCGGCACGCCTCGCACGACGGCCATTGGGACGATCACTGAGCGTTCTCAGGGTGGTCACTGATCGGATGACGCCGATGAGGACGAGGTGAGGGCCGCAACGCACAAAGCCCCCGTGCCGTTGGGGAAGGTGTTCGAAGTCTCAACCCAGCGGCACAGGAGCCCTGTTGCTTCCGCATCCCACCGCATCATCCGGATCTGCGAACGCCAGGGCGTCCCGAGCCTCGCCGACCGCGCCTACCAGGGTGCCGGCCCCTGGGCCACCACCGGGCTCAAACGGCCACCGGGCGGTGAACTCGCCCTGACCCAGCGCACCGTCAACCCGGCCCTGGCCGCTGCGAGAGCGCCGGTCGATCGCGGCATGGCACGGCTGAAGTCCTGGCAGATCTTCCGCAGATCCCGGATCAGTCCCCACCGCATGACCGTCATCACCAAAGCCGTCCTCACCCCGGAGAGGCAGCGCTGAAAGCGCTCACTCCCTGACAGGGCCTGTGCCGGCAACTCATGCCCACCGGGGCAGTCACTGTTCCCCGCCTCGATGACCGCGACGGAACCACCCTGTACCTGCTGGTCGACGGCCGCCTCCGGCTCGTCGCGCACGCCCCCCGGCATGACGGCGCCCGACGGACGCGAGCGGTTGGACCGCCCCCTGCCGCTCCCCTGATCCGACGCTCGAGCGAACCGAGGCGCCGTCGCCGCCGCCGCGCACCTGGGGCCAGGCCGTCCGTCGATCGCAGGCGCCGCACGCCCCGCCAACACCCGCGCGCGACCGACACACCGGCACAAGTCGGCCAGAGAACCTGTGACAGACCCCGTGACAGACCCCTTGGAGGGAATGAGGGCATCCGGTGGAGACGCCGTGACAGGATGCGCCCGCTGTCGGCGTTTCACCGGACGGCTGGATGCAGTCAACTCAAGGGGAATCCAGGGAAGATGAAGATATTTCGGCGGCGTGGAGCCTCTCAGGGCCGGGATCGTACCGAGCAGGCGATCCAGGAGTACCGGACGGCCTACGAACGGGGGCTCGCCGCCGAGCAGAGCCAGGGGCCGGCACAGGCGCTGGCCGAGTTCGCGCGGGCGCAGCACGCCCTGGACCGTTTGGACGCCGCCTCCCCGGGCCTGCCTGAGGTTCCCCAGGCCAGAGCAGGACTGCTCTACGCCACGGGAGGGGCCAGGACTGATGTCGGGGACGTGACCGGTGCAGTCGCAGCCCTGGACCAGGCCGAGGAGCTGTACCAGCGGATGGAGTCGGAGCAGCTCGCCGCCCGGAGGGAGGGTGAGCAGCGGGGTGACCGGCAGGAGACGGATCTCGTTCCCGCGGTCCTGCTGACGGCCGATGTCCGGCTACGAAGGGCCCGGGCCTATGCCGAGTGGGACCGTCCCTTCAGCGCCCTCAGCGATCTGGACATGTCGATCGGGGGGTACATGCGGGCGGGAGCCTTCACTCCCCTGTCGGACCGGTCCGGGGACGCGGCCCGGATCCTCGCGGTCGGGGCGCGGATCCAACTGCGTGCAGGAGACCATGAACTGGCTCTGGAATGCGGCCAGGAGTCCCTCGCCCGATACCAGGAGATGGGCCGAATCGGCCCTGAGGCAATGCCGTACGCGATCGGTTTCGCCGCCCCGGTCGTCTCCATGCTGGAGGCGGCGCGTGGGCAGTGGGACGCGGCGCTGGCCGTGGACGGTCTGATTCTGGAGGCCGCAGAACTCGGCCAGGTCGGGAGTTCCGGGGCTCATGCCCGGATCGGCGTCCACCTGAGAGAGGCCGGGCGGGACGCGGAGGCGGCCGGACATCTGGCCATGGCCGCCCGCGGGCCGCATGATCGGATCGCGGAGATGGAGCGGGAGTTCGGCTCGGCACTTGCGCCGAGTCTGCGGGAGGCACTGCTGGAAGCGGAGCGGACGGAGTCCACGAGGCTCGCAGGCGGTGTGCGGGCCGGCGCCCTGGATCCGCTGGAGATCCGGACGCTGCGACTTTCCCTCTGCGGCGGGGACGGAGGCAGGTTCTCGGCTACGGGCCGGATGAACGTGGTCACCGCTGTTCCACGTCAGGTCACTTCGCTCGCCCGGGTCGGCCACCAGCTGATCGCATCCGACCGCCTTCCCGCGGCACTGCGGGTGCTCTGGGAGGCACTGCTCCTCTGCGATGCCGCCCGCCGCTGGACCACCTTGAACACCGGCGAGTCCACCGCGACCGTACCGCTGCGCGAGGCCGAGGAGAGCGCCTTGGCCGGAGCGGCCGTTCTCGTCGGCATACTGGAACGAGCCGCGGATCCGATGGGCGACGCGCTCACCGCCGACCTGAGGAACGCCAGGGCACGCCTGGGCCTGTCGGCACACTGAGAGCGCCGACGTAGGCGCGGTCGGCGAGGACGGGGACGCCCTGGCGTTCGCAGGTGCCGCATCAGCCCCGAGCGCATGACCGTCATCGCCAAAGCCGTCCTCATCCCGGAGTGGCAGCGCTGTTAACGCTCACTGACCGCTGCCACGGGACCGGCCGGCCCCCTGCTCGCGGCGGACGCGAACGGCAGTGACCGGCAGGCGCCGGTGCGGTACATCCGTACCGGCGTCCGGCCGCGTGCGTCCGGCGCACGGGCGACGCGTTCGGAATCACGCGGGAACGGCTGCACGATCGCACCAGGAATCGAACACCACCCGAACATCATGTGCCGGTGCACCTTTCCCCAGAACCGGAACCATTTACCCGGCCGGCCACGCGCAGCCCGTATCGCCGATTTCCGCGCCCGCGTCACGCCCGCCGCACCGATGCCGTGAGTCCTCTTTCCGGCGCAACCCAATACGGCACCCTCCGGACCTCGGAACCTCCGAACTCCTTCCGGACCGAACGACTGTACGAACGCCTTTGTTTTCAGCCGTTCGGCATATGCGACGGCCCCCACGCACGGCTGTCCCGGTCCTTGAGAATCGAACAAGGGCTCATGTGCAGGCCACAGCCGGTCCGGGGCGCAATTCGCTCGTTTCTACGGTGACTTTCGGACTCTTCACAAAGGGTTAACTTCATAAGCCCCCCGGCCTGTTAGCGTCCCGAGGAAGGATGCAGTCCGGAAGGAGGCCAGAATGCGCGCAGCGGCAGTCCGCTTCGTACTGACGCTCCTGATGGGTCTCCTGTCCGCTTCGTTGTTCCCGCCGTCCGGCGCACCCTTCTCCGGCGCCCAGGCTCGCAACCCGCAAATCCACTTGGCCGCCTTTCCAGGTGCGGTTCCGGAAGGAATGCGCGGGGAATACGGCACGTGTGGCACCCCCGATCGCGGCGGTGAGTCAAAAGGGCTCCTGCGGCATCGTGACCGCCATCGTCCGACCGTCGTTCCCGCACCCGACGCTCCGTCACGCTCCCTGGTGGCGACCGGCGATCGCGGGCTGCTCGCTCCCGCCGCCGTGGCCGCGATGGGCAGAGCGCACCACACCGCCAGATCCTCGGCGGCACACTCCGCGCCCGTGCTCCAGGTGTTCCGCTGCTGAGCTGATCCGAGGCGTACGGAAACCGTCCCCCTGTCCCCGGCCCTGCCGGGCACACCGACACGGGGCCATACCGCCGTGCCCTCCCGTACCGCTCAGTTCACCCACCCGTAGCGACGCGCCGGTCCTCGGCGCGCCAGGAGGAACAACTGGTATGCAAGCTCTCGCCGACCACCACGCGGTTCACGCACGACAAGCAACTGACAGCGCCGTGTGGGCACCCCCGCCCGGCGACGTGCGCTCGGCCCCCTTCCGCACGGGATGAGGGCCGCCATGGACCGCGTCGCCAAATTCCCCCACCTGCGGCAGGACTTCGCCGCGTCACTCGTCGTCTTTCTCGTCGCCCTGCCCCTGTGCGTGGGCGTCGCCGTGGCATCCGGCGTCCCGGCCGAACTGGGCCTCATCACCGGCATCGTGGGCGGTCTCGTCACCGGTTGCATGCGCGGCAGCAGCCTCCAGGTGTCAGGACCGGCCGCCGGCCTGACCGTGCTGGTCTTCGAGGCCGTCCAGACCTTCGGGCTGCCCGCCCTCGGGGTGATCGTGGTCACCGCTGGGCTGCTCCAGCTGGCCATGGGAGCGCTGAGGCTGGGCCGCTGGTTCCGGGCCATCTCGGTCTCCGTCGTCGAGGGCATGCTCGCGGGCATCGGGCTCGTCCTCATCGCCGGCCAGCTCTACGCAGCCGCCGGCATCGAGGCTCCGCTCACCGGACTGGGCAAGCTCACCGGTGTTCCGGGTCTCCTGGTCGACGCCGCCTCCGACGCGGCGGCTCTCACGTCGCTGGCGGTCGGAGCGGCGACCATCGTCCTGGTCGCCCTGTGGGACAGGATGCCGAAGCGGGTGCGGGCCGTTCCTGGCGCGCTCGCGGCCGTCCTGCTCGCCACGCTCGCCACACTCGCGTTCGACCTGCCGGTCGCCACCGTTCAGGTGCAGGGGCTGTTCGACGCAGTCCAGGTACCAGCCCTCTCCGAGTTCGGTGGGCTCGCGACCATGAGTCTGCTCGGAACCGTGGCGGCCTTCACGCTGATCGCCTCCGCCGAGAGCCTGTTCAGCGCGGCCGCGGTGGACCGGCTGCACGACGGGCCGCGCACCGAGTACGACAAGGAGCTGATGGCTCAGGGCGCCGGGAACACCGTGAGCGGGCTCCTGGGCGCGCTGCCGATGACCGCGGTCATCGTGCGCAGCTCGGCCAACGTGCGGGCAGGTGCGCGGACGAAGGCCTCCCGAGTGCTGCACGGGGTGTGGCTGCTGCTGTTCGCCGCGCTGCTGCCGTCCGCGCTCGGGCTCATCCCGCTCCCCGCCCTGGCAGGCATCCTCATCCACGCCGGCTGGAAGCTGATTCCGCTGCGCGCGCTGGTGGCGCTGTGGCGCGACCACCGAGGAGAGGCGCTGATCCTGATCGTCACAGCCGTGGCGATCGTGACGGTAAACATGTTCGAGGGTGTGCTGACGGGTCTGGCCCTTTCGGTGGCCAAGGCGGCCTGGGACGCCTCGCACATCAAGCTGGAGATCGTTGACAGCAACGCGGAGGGCGTCCGGGCCCGGCTGTCGGGCAACGCGACCTTCCTGCGGCTGCCGAAGATACTCGACAGCCTGGAAGCACTGCCCACGGACCGGCCCATCGCGCTGGACCTGTCCGGCCTTCACCATCTGGACCACGCCTGCCGCACGGCGCTGGAGAACTGGGCGGAGCGGCACAGTGCGTCCGGTACCGACCCGGTTCGGCTGACCCGGACGGAAGGGGTGACCACGGCTTCCTGAACCACGGATGACGACTCGCCGGGGCGCCCGTTCAGGCGCCCCGGCGAGTCGTTCCCGGCTCACCGTCCGTGGCGGTCAGCCGTTCGGCAGGATGACCGCACGGCCGTTGATCTTGCCGGCGTGGAGGCGCTCGTAGGCGAGGGGGGCCTCGTCGATGGAGTACGTCTCCACGTGCACGTCGACGGAGCCGGCGTGGGCGAGCTCGATGACTTCGGCGAGTTCCTTGCGCGAACCCCAGTAGGGCGCGGTGACCGACGTGGAGAACGGCAGCACTCCGAAGCCGACCGGCAGCAGGCCGCCGCCGATGCCCACGATCGTGACGTCGCTGTCGATGGAGGCGACCGCTCCGGCCGTCTTCACCGTCGGCTCCACGCCGACGAAGTCGAAGACGACCTTGGCGCCGATGCCGCCGGTGAGCTCGCGGACCTTGGCGGCCGCGTTCTCGTCGGAGAGGACGGTCTCGTGCGCTCCGACGGCGCGGGCCAGGGCGAGCTTCTCCTCGGTGACGTCGAGGGCGATGACACGGACCGCTGTCATGGCGCGCAGCAGCTGGATGGCGACGTGTCCGAGGCCGCCGGTGCCGATGACGACCGCGGTGGCTCCGGGCAGCAGCTTCGGCAGGGAGCGCTTGATCGCGTGGTACGGGGTGAGGCCCGCGTCGGTCAGCGAGACCGTCTTGACGGGGTCCAGGTCGCCGATCGGCGTCAGGTGACGGGCGTCGTCGACGACCATGTACTCGGCCATGGCACCCGGCCTGCCCAGTCCGGGCGGGTTGATGCCGAGGTCGGCAGCGCGCAGGCAATAGTTCTCCCGGCCTTCCGCGCAGTTCACGCAGGTTCCGCAGCCCCAGGGGCCGTAGACGGCGACCGAGTCCCCCACGGAGACACCCTCGGCGCCCTCGCCCAGGGCGGCGACGGTGCCGACGCCTTCGTGGCCGAGCGTGAGCGGCAGCTCGTAGGGGAACCCTTCGGCGGGCCAGCTCATCACCGCGATGTCCGAGTGGCATACACCCGCGGCGCTGACCTTCAACAGGATCTGACCGGGCCCCACGACGGGCTCAGGAATCTCGACGACCTCGGGCGCGGCGCCGATGGTGCGGTACTGGACGGCTTTCATGACACTCCTTCGTTTCTCCGTACTCCCTTTGTGACCCTCGTGGTGGCGTTGCGCCACTCGGGGATCAGGAGGCGGAATAGCCGCCGTCGACCAGGTGGTAGCTGCCGTGGATGAAGGACGCGCGGTCGGAGAGCAGGAAGGCGGCGAGCTCGGCGACCTCCTCGGAGGTTCCGAGGCGGCCCGCGGGGTGGAGGGAGATGAGGTGGTCGCGGGCGGGTCCGTCGGTGTTGCGGAGCAGCGGAGTGTCGATGAAGCCGGGGCCGACCGCGTTGACGCGGACGTTCTGTGCCGCGTACTCGAGAGCGGCGGTCTTGGTGAGACCGACGACGCCGTGCTTGGCGGCCACGTAGGCCGGCGAGTTCGCGAAGCCGTTGGTGCCGAGGATCGACGAGATGTTGACGACGGCGCCGCCGCCCGCGGCGAGGATGGCCGGGAGCTCGTAGCGCATCGAGTAGAAGACACCGCTGAGGTTGGTGGCGACGACCTTGTTCCAGTCCTCGATCCCGTACTCGCCGGTGGTCTGCGCGGGACCGCCGATACCTGCGTTGTTGACGGCGAGGTGCAGTGCGCCGAACGTGTCGACGGCGAAGCGTACGCCGGCCTCCACGGAGGCGGGGTCGGTGACGTCCAGGGCGACGGCGACGGCGCGCGCTCCGGTGCCCTGCAGCTCGTCGGCGGCCTTGCGGGCGCTCTCCTCGTCGTAGTCGGCGACGACGACTGCCGCACCGCTCGCGGCGAGCCGCTTGGAGAGGGCGAGGCCGATGCCGGACGCGCCGCCGGTGACGAGGGCGACCTTGCCGGCGAATTCCGCCTCGTAGGAGGTGGGAAGGTTGGTGCTCATGCTGTGCTTCCTTGCGTGGTGCTGTGGGGCGCCGGCCCGTCCTGCCGGAATTCCAGCAGATGCGCGGAGAGGGCGTCGAAGGCTTGTACGACGAACTCGGGCAAGGCGGCCGGACGACCGCCTCGTACCCATGCCGCCTGGGCCGCGAGGAGCGCTCCGGCTCCTGCGGCGACGGTCACGGCGGGGCGGAGGTCCTGCCGCGGGTCGACACCGAGGCGTTCCGCGATGATCCGTACCGACTCCTCCTGGGCGTCCACACGGATGTGGTGGTACGCCGCGTAGAGAGTCGGTTCCTCCTCGGCCATGACCAGCAGGTCGAAGATGCGCGGCCGTAGGTGCCAGGGCTCGGCCTCCGGGTCGCCGAGCCAGTCGAGGACGGCCAGACGGTAGGCGGTGAGCGGTGGCTCGGTCACGGGGCGCTCGCGGAGCGCTCGGTTGATCCTGTCGCCGTCGCCTCGCACTGCGTCGAGGACGGCGGCCTCCTTGCTGGGGAAGTACCGGCTGAAGGTGCGCCGGTCGACGTCGGCCGCCTGCGCGATCTCCTCGACCGTCACGTCCTTCAGTCCGCGATCGAGTACGAGGTCGAACGCGTGCTGCGCCAGCGCGTCCCGGGTCCTGCGCGCCTTGCGGCCGCGCCGTTCCGGGCTGTTCCCCTGCGGATTCATAATTGCATCGTACACCTTTAAGTGTCGCAGTGGGACATCTGTCTCACCATGACATTTTGTGCGCTCCTCCACCGAACGGCCGGCGGCTCCCGGCCTCTCGGGAACGCCCGATGACGCGCGGAAACGGAGCGCCCGGGACACCCTGCTGGCGCGAGGGGCGGAAGCAGCACGCACGGCCGCCCGGCGGCGCCAGGAGCGGAAGCAACACGCCCGGGACGCCTCCGCCTCCCTCTCCTGAGGGAGGCGGATCACACCGGCGAGGGAGGTCTGACGCATCGTCGGCTGCCACGGTTGGTGCATGACTCACAGCACACGCGGCGCCTCGTACACGGGCCCGACTGACGCTGCCCGCACCGCCGGGGCGGTGCGGGCAGGACACGGTTGCCGGAATGCTCCGGAAGCACTTGCCGAGGGCCTCCGCGGCCGACGCCCCGGCTCGGCCCCCAACCGGGGCGCCGTCCGTGATGGCGTCCGGCCGCGACACGGGCCGGAGCACAACCAGCGTGCGTGCGGGCTACGAACGGGGTTCGCTCACCTCCGACGCCTCCTTGCCGCCCCGGCTGAGCACGCCCGGCCACCAAGCGGTGGGCCCGATGTCCCGGACGAGGGCGGGCACCAGGAGCGAACGCACGACGAGGGTGTCGAGCAGGACTCCGAACGCCACGATGAACGCGATCTGCACCAGGAAGGCGAGCGGGATGACCCCCAGGGCCGCGAAGGTGGCCGCCAGCACGACACCGGCGGAGGTGATCACCCCGCCCGTGGTGGTCAGTCCGCGCAGCACGCCCTGCCGGGTGCCGTGGATCAGGGACTCCTCGCGGACCCGGGACATCAGGAAGATGTTGTAGTCGACGCCGAGCGCGACCAGGAACACGAATCCGTACAGCGGCACGGAGGAGTCGGTGCCGCTGAAACCGAAGACGTGCTCGAAGACCAGCGACGCGATTCCGAGGGTGGCGAGGAAGTTGAGTGCCACCGTCGCGACGAGCAGCAGCGGCATCAGCAGGGAGCGGAGCAGGCCGATCAGGATGACGAGGATGATGACCAGCACCACGGGCACGATGATGTTGCGGTCGTGCTCAGCGGTCTTCTGGGTGTCGTACTGCTGCGCGGTGTAGCCGCCGACGAGCGCCTCGGCGCCGGGGACGGCGTGGACCGCGTCACGGAGCCGGGTGACGGTCGCCTTCGCGGCGTCGCTGTCGGCCGCGTCCGCAAGTGTGGCGTCGATACGCACCCGGCCGTCCACGACGAGCGGTTCCCCGTCCCCGGGACGGCCCGAGGTCGTCACCACGGCGGCACTCGCGACACCCTGCACGTCCTCGGCAGCGGTGACGATCTTCTGCGAGCTGCGGGCATCGGCGATCACGATGGCGGGGTTGCCCGATCCACCGGGGAAGTGCCGGCCCAGCGTCTCCTGGGCGGCCACGGACGGCGCGTCGTTGACGAAGATCTCCTTGAGAGGGACTCCCTTGGAGTTGAGCGTCGGCATGAAGGCGGCACAGGCGATCAGACCGATCAGCGTGATGGCCCACACCTTGCGCGGGGAGCGGTCGACCAGACCCGCGATCCGGGACCAGATGCCCTTCGAGCCGGCCTCGGGCTCGGCGTCGCCCTTCTTGGGCTTGGCCGGCCAGTACGCGGTCCTGCCGAGCAGGACCAGAACAGCGGGGAGGAAGGTCAGGGCGCTGAGGACGGAGCACACGATGCCGATGGCGCCCACGGGCCCCAGGGCGCGGTTGTTCGTCAGATCGCTGAGCAGGAGCGCGAGCAGGCCCAGAGCGACGGTCGCGGCGCTTGCCGTGATGGGCCCCGCGGACTCGCGGAGCGCGGCCCGCATCGCGGTCCACCGGTCTTCATGCCGGCCCAGCTCCTCCCGGAACCGCGCGGTGAGCAGCAGGGCGTAGTCGGTGGCCGCGCCGATGACCAGGATCGACAGAATGCCCTGGACCTGCCCGTCGACCCGCACGATGTCGTTGTCCGCCAGTACGTACACGATCGCGCAGGAGACACCGAGGGCGAAGACCGCGCCGACGATGATGATCAGCGGCAGCAGAACGCTCCGGTACACCAGGAGCAGGATGACGAGCACGGTCACCAGGGCCACACCCAGGAGGAGTCCGTCGATGCCGGCGAAGGCTTCGGACAGGTCGGCCTGGGAGGCCGCGGGGCCGGCGAGCCCCACCACCGTTCCGGGGACGCCTTCCGCGGCACTGCGGATGTGTTCGATCGCGTCGGGGAGTTCCTCACCGAGGTCCGGCCGCAACTGGACGACGCCTTCCAGCGCCTGGCCGTCCTTGGACGGAAGCGCGGGACTCACCTGACCGGTCACGCCCGGCCCGTCCTCCACGGAGGCGAGGGCGGCGGTCGCCGCCTTCTGCTGCGCCGCGTCGAGCTTCCCTCCGTCCTCGTCGGACGTCCAGACCACGATGGCGGGGACGGTCTGCTGCTTGCTGAACGCCTTCTGCGCTTCGACAACCTGGGTGGACTCCGCGCTCTGCGGCAGGAACGAGGCCTGGTCGTTGGTGGCTACTTCACCGAGCTTCCCGGCATACGAGCCGAACGCGCCGCCGACGACGAGCCAGGCGAGGACAAGGAATACAGGGACAAGGAACAGCCGGCGAACCGGCTTCGATGCGGTGGACATGGCGCTCCTGGGTCGGCCGCGATCTCTCAATCATGATGTATCTCAATGATTGAGATTACATGCTCGACACCACTCCCTTACCCCCGGCATGGCGTTTCAGCGCCGGGGAACCTGCATTCGAGCGAGTTCACCGTTCATCCGCGCGAGGAAGCGGAGGGCCGCCTCCAGCTCATGCGGCTCGGACGCGGCGCGCGCACCCGCCGCAGCCTCGGCGAGGGGCATGAAGAAGGACCGGGCGGCCGCCTTCGCTCCGGACTCGTAGTAGAGATGCACGACACGCCGGTCGGAGCTTTCCCTCGCGCGGCGGATGTGGCCGGCACGCTCCAGCCGGTCCAGGCACGCGGTGACCGCCCCGGACGTGAGACCGAGGTGATCGCGCAGCCTGCCGGGGGTCAGCGGTCCGTCCGCGTCGAGAATGGCACCGAGCGCCTGTACGTCCGTGGCGTGAAGGCCCTGCGCGTGCGCGAAGGCATGAACCAAGCGGTTGATCTCGCCGTTCATACGGCGCATTTCGACAGCGAGAGCTTGCAACTCCGCAAGCCCTGTCGCGCCGGGGCCCGATCCTTCACGAGAGTCGTCCGCACTGTTCACCGCCCCATAGTAGGGCGCAGGGATCACCCGCGGCCCGCCTCCCCGGCAGCGCTACGGCCGCACCGCAGCCCGTGCCGCAGCTATGCTTCTACAGTTCTGTAGAGGCTGATCGGACGCGTTCCTCGCGTACGGAAGAAGGAGTGGACACCACGATGGTGTTAAAGAAGCTGCTCGGCTCGCTCGGCGTGGGCGGCCCCACCGTGGACACGGTGCTGGAACCGGGCGCCGCCACCCCCGGAGGCAGCCTGACCGGCCAGGTACGACTGAAGGGCGGCAGCGCCGACTGCACGATCGAGCAGATCACCCTGGAGCTGGTCGCCGTCGTCGAGGCCGAGCGGGACGAAGGTGAGTACGAAGGCGCCGTCACCTTCGCTCACTTCGCCGTCGCCGGCGGGTTCGTACTGACAGCGGAGGCGGATCACAGCATCCCGTTCACCGTGACGCTCCCGTGGGAGACGCCGGTCACCGAACTCCACGGCCAGGACCTGGGAGTCGTCCTCGGCGTCCGCACCGAGCTCGCCGTCGCCGGCGCCAGGGACAAGGGTGACCTCGACCGGCTCACCGTCACGGCGCTCCCCGCCCAGGAGGCCGTCCTCGAAGCACTCGGCCGGCTCGGCTTCGGCTTCAGGTCCGCGGATCTGGAGCTCGGGCACATCCGGGGCAGCGGACAGCAACTGCCCTTCTACCAGGAGATCGAGCTCTCGCCCGCTCCGCAGTACGCGGACCGGATCAGCGAGATCGAGGTGACGTTCCTCGCCGGGGCCGAGACCTTGGAGGTCGTACTGGAGGCCGACAAGCGGGCGGGCCTGCATCCCGAGGGCGACACCCTCAGCCGTTTCGTCATCGGCCGTCACGAGTCCCTGGATCGCGACTGGGTCACCGAGGTCGACGGGTGGATCAGGACGGCTGCCGCAGGCCGGCCGCCGCACGACACGCACGAGACCTACGGCGCCTCCGAGACGTACGGCCACGGTGAGGCCCGGACCCACTCGGGGCACGGCCTCGGTGGCGCGGCGGCGGCCGGAGCGGCAGGTCTCGCGGTCGGCGTCGTGGGCGGAATGGTGGCTGCCGAAGTCGTCGACGAGGAGGGCGACTTCTTCGAAGGTGACGAGGACGAGGAGGAAGAGGGGGACGAGGAGGGCTGAGGCCCGGGCAGGGCGTCGCCCTGCCCTCACCCCCGCAGAAATTGCAGCGCGCCCCGGAGACACCAGGGCGTCTTCGAGGGCCGCCGCGAGTGCGTCCCACACCCTCAGGGAGAGACAGTCGGCATGCTCGGAGTCAGCGAGATCGCCATCTTCATCATCCTCGCCGTCCTGCTGTTCGGCGCCAGAAAGCTTCCGGAACTCGCCCGCTCCCTGGGCAAGTCGGCCCGCATCCTGAAGAGCGAGGCGCGGACACTCAGGTCGGACGGGAGGTCTGCCACCTCCCCCACGGACCTGCGCGCAGGAGAGGCGGCACCACAGCACGGCCGAGGTGAAGAGCACAACGGGCGGACGAAGCCGTACGGCGGCCACGAGGGGCCACGCGACAGCCGGGCGGACGCGCACGACAGCCGGGCGGACGCGCACGACAGCCGGGCGGACGCGCACGACGGCGGGGCGGGACCGCGTGTCATCAAGGGCACCTTTACCGAGAAGACCGGCCGGGGCTGAGCCGCCGGGACCGAGCCACCGTCCTTTCCTGCCCCACTCGAACGGTCGAACCACCGCGAGCATCACGAGATCGCACTGAGGTTCGACCACCTCGCCACTCGGTGGGGTGGGTTTCGGCGTGTCAGGGGCCCCTCGGCAAGCAAAATGCCCAGCACGGGCACACGGTGGACGAAGGACACACGAGCCGGAGCGAGGGGTCATGGACAGCAAGGACGAAAGCGGCGGACTGCGGTGTCTGGTGACGGGCGCGACGGGATACATCGGGGGCCGCCTCGTACCCGAGCTCCTGGACGCCGGACATCGGGTGCGCTGCCTGGCCCGTACCCCCGACAAGCTGCGTGACTACCCGTGGGCGGGCGATGCCGAGATCGCCAAGGGTGACGTGACCGACGCGGAGTCGGTGCGGGCGGCGATGCGCGGCATCGACGTGGCGTACTACCTGGTGCACGCCCTCACGAGCGGAGCGGGGTTCGAAAGGACCGATCGCGAGGCGGCCCGCATCTTCGGCGAACAGGCGCGCGCGGCGGGTGTCCGGCGCATCGTCTACCTGGGCGGGCTCACTCCCGCCGACGTGCCGGAGCGCGATCTGTCCCCGCATCTGCGTTCGCGTGCCGAGGTGGGACGCATCCTGCTGGAGTCCGGGGTGCCGACCACCGCGCTGCGCGCCGCGGTGATCATCGGTTCGGGTTCGGCCTCGTTCGAGATGCTCCGCTATCTCACCGAGCGCCTCCCGGTCATGGTCACCCCCAGCTGGGTCTCGACACGGATCCAGCCGATCGCGGTCCGGGACGTGTTGCGCTATCTCGTGGGCAGCGCCCACATGCCTCCGGAGGTCAACCGCGCCTTCGACATCGGCGGGCCCGACGTGATGACGTACCGCGACATGATGCAGAAGTACGCGCAGGTGGCCAAGCTCCGCCAGCGGTTGATCCTGCCGGTGCCCATGCTGTCGCCCGGCCTCTCCAGCCACTGGGTCGGCCTGGTCACCCCCGTGCCCGCGTCGATCGCCCGCCCCCTGGCGGAGTCCCTGCGCTACGAGGTCGTGTGCCACGAGCACGACATCGCCGAGCACGTCCCCGACGGGCCCGGACAGCCCTTCTCCTTCGACACCGCCCTCTCGCTCGCCCTGCAGAGGGTCCGCGAGGCCAGGGTGACGACCCGGTGGTCGTCCGCCTCCACCCCGGGGATTCCCAGCGATCCGCTGCCCACCGACCCCGACTGGGCGGGCGGGAGTCTCTACACGGACGTGCGGGAACTCGACGTCGACGCGTCGTCCGACGCCCTGTGGCGGGTCATCGAGGGGATCGGCGGTGACAACGGCTGGTATTCGTTCCCCTTGGCCTGGGCGGTCAGAGGCTGGCTGGACCGGCTGATCGGAGGAGTCGGTCTGCGCCGGGGAAGACGGGACGCCCAACGGCTGAGGGTCGGCGACTCGCTGGACTTCTGGCGAGTCGAGGAGATCGAACCGGGGCGGCTGCTCCGGCTCCGGGCGGAGATGCGGCTGCCGGGTCTGGCCTGGCTGGAGATGTACGCCGAGCGGAGCGCGGACGGCCGCTCCCGTTACCGGCAGCGGGCGGTGTTCCATCCCTACGGACTGCTCGGCCACGCGTACTGGTGGAGCGTGTCCCCCTTCCACGCGGTGGTCTTCGGCGGGATGGCCCGTAACATCGCACGGGCAGCGACCAGGAAGACGGCGGGTGTGGCGGCGTGAGTGTGTCGGTCGTCCTCTTCACATCCGATCTGAGGCTGCACGACCACCCGCCCCTGCACGCGGCCCTCGCGTCGGCGGACGAGGTTGTTCCGCTGTTCGTCCTGGACGACGCGGTGGAGGCTGCCGGGTTCGGCGCGCCCAACCGGCGGGCGTTCCTCGCCGACTGCCTCCGGGACCTGGACTCGGGTCTTCGTGCGCGCGGCGGGCGTCTGGTCGTCCGGGAGGGCGACGTCGTCGACGAGGTGGCCCGGATCGTGCGGGAGACCGGCGCGGACGCGGTCCACATGGCGGCCGATGTCAGCGCCTTCGCGCACCGCCGTGAGGAACGGCTGCGCGAAGCGCTCACGTCCGTGGGCTGCCGTCTGCGGGTGCACGACGCCGTGGTCACGGCGGTGGCCCCCGGTGTGGTGGTGCCCACGGGTGCGGGCAGGGACCACTTCTCGGTCTTCACTCCGTACTTCCGGCGCTGGTCCGGCGAAGGTATCCGCTCGCCGTTCCGCGCGCCCAGGGCCGTGCGGGTACCGGAGGGTCCGGGGTCGGCGGCCGTGCCGTCGCGGTCCGGGATCCAGGGGTGCTCCCCCGGGCTGGCCGAGGGCGGGGAGACCGAGGGGCGCAGACTGTTCGGCGCATGGCTCCGCAAGGGGCTCTCGGCCTACGAGGACCGCCATGACGATCTCGCCGGCGACGGGACCTCCCGGCTGTCACCGCACATCCACTTCGGCACCCTGTCCCCCGCCGAGCTGGTCGGCCGGGCGCGCGCCGCGGGCAGTCCGGGTGCCGAGGCCTTCGTCCGGCAGCTGTGCTGGCGGGACTTCCACCACCAGGTCCTGGCCGCGCGTCCGGCGGCCTCCCGTACCGACTACCGCCCGCGGCAGGACAGCTGGCGCACCGGACGGGCGGCGTCGGACGACACGGCCGCGTGGAAGGAGGGCCGCACCGGCTATCCGATGGTCGACGCCGCGATGCGTCAACTGCTTCACGAAGGCTGGATGCACAACAGGGGCCGGCTCCTGACGGCGAGTTTCCTCACCAAGACGCTGTACGTGGACTGGCGCACCGGCGCACGCCACTTCCTCGATCTGCTGGTCGACGGGGACATCGCCAACAACCAGCTCAACTGGCAGTGGGTGGCCGGGACGGGCACGGACACCCGGCCCAACCGGGTACTGAATCCGGTGACCCAGGCCAAGCGGTACGACCCGGAGGGGACCTATGTACGCCGCTGGGTACCGGAGCTGACGGGGATCTCCGGGTCCGCCGTGCACGAACCGTGGAAGCTGCCGGAGGCCGAGCGCTCCCGCTACGACTATCCGGAGCCTCTCGTCGCGCTTCCCGACGCCCTGGCGCGCTTCAAGAAGGCGCGCGGACTCGACTGAGGCGCGCTCGGCCGAGCGCGCCGTCCGTCGGACCTGGTCTCAGACCTTGCGCCAGCGGGCGTTGGCCCAGGAGAAAAGACCGAACGCGGCAAGGCCGAGCGCGATTAGCACGAGCAGCCACGGGCCCGCAGGCGTCTCGGTGAAGGAGCGCAGGGTGTCGTCCATGCCCTTGGCACGGCCCGGTTCGTGCTGCACGGCGGCTGCGACGGCGAAACCGCCGGCCGTGGCGAAGACCGCACCGCGGACGGTGCCGCCGAAGACGCCCACGACGTCGACGGCCTGACGGACCTTCCTGGTCATCTCCGCCATCTTCAGGTGCTTGTGGTACTTGCGTGTGAGAGCCCGGAAAGCCATCCAGAGACCCGCGCAGATCACAGCGACGCCGGCGACACCGACGATCCACTGGCCGCCCGTCCACTGCAGGGCCCGCGCCGTCACGTCGTCGGTCTGCTGGTCGCTGGATCCGCTTCCGCTGCTCCGGTCACCCGCGGCGTAGGAGAGCACGGAGTACGACACGAAGGTGTAGAAGAGGAAGCGGGCTGCGGCCATGGCCCGCTTGCTCGCCTTGTGCCCGTCGGGGCCCACCTGCCCGAAGAGGGCCTCGGAGAGCCTCCAGAGGGCCATCCCCGCCAGAGCCACACCCAGCACCCACAGCAGCAGGTTGCCGAAGGGCTTCTCGGCTATCTCCGCGATGGCGCCACCGCGGTCGGCCTGCTTCCCGCCCCCGTCGGAGAAGGCGATGCGCAGGGACAGCAGACCGACCAGGAGGTAGATCACACCACGGGCCACGAAGCCGGCGCGGGCTCCGGCGTCCATGGCCCGGCTGTTGGCCGCCCGTCTGGCCTGGCCCCGTGCGTTCATCGACAGCGCGTTCGTATTCATGCACTGCCGGATGCCCCTGAAACGGCGATCAATGCGAAAGCGTCAGGCGCTGCCGTCCGCAGCCTCTCCCTCGCCCGCGTCCTCACCCTCGCCCTGCCCCTTGGCGCGGCGGCCGACGACGGCCGCGGCGGCGAGCGCACTGCCCGCGAACGCGAGGGCGACGACCCACGGGCGGTCCAGGGCGTGCCCGGTGGCGTGGTCCAGGGAGTAGCGTCCCGCGCCCGTCAGCCCGATCGCCGCAGCGGTGAAACCGAGGAACGCCGGGTATTCGTAACCGCCGCCGGTCGCGAAGAAACCCGCCGGCGCGTGCACGGCGACGGCTCCCGCCATCGTGCCGGCCGCCGCGGCACCGGCCGCCGGGGTGGCGAGGCCGAGGGCAAGCAGAACCCCGCCTCCCGCCTCACCGATTCCTGCGGCCATGGCGCTGTGCTTCGGCGGATGGAAGCCCATGGCCTCCATGGCGGCGGTGGTCCCCTGGATGCCGCCACCGCCGAACCATCCGGCCAGCTTCTGACTGCCGTGGGCCGCCAGGACCGCTCCCGTGCCGACCCTGAGTACGAGGAGGCCGAGGTCACGTCGGTTGATGCAGGTCATGGGTGACTCCTGTCCACAAGGAGGGTGCGCGCGGGGAAGGCGTACGGATCCACTGTCGTCCCGGCGTGGTCGTGGGACGGGATGGTGTTAGGCCATTCGTGGACCCGCGGTGCGGGAGCCGGGGAGGCGCGGGCCTCCGGGTGGGGTCCTGGACGCCGGCAGCGGCGGCGGCCACGCGGCTGGACGCACGGGCGAGAGGGCCGCCCGACGATCGCCGACCGCGAGCCGCGCCGGAAGTGCGACGTGCGTCGTCACGTACGACGGGCGTCGTCAAGCACGACGGGCGTCGCCAAGTGCGACGTACGTCATTGTGCAACTAGTTGCATAACCTCTTCCCGATGCTCTAGAACTGGCTCGACGACACCTGCGAGGAGACCCGGATGAGCCCCTACCCCACCCTGCTGAGCCCGCTGGACCTCGGGTTCACCACGCTCCCGAACCGGGTGCTGATGGGCTCGATGCACATCGGTCTGGAGGAGGTCGAGCGCGGGTTCGAGCGGATGGCGGCCTTCTACGCCGCCCGTGCGCGCGGCGGCGTGGGCCTCATGGTCACCGGCGGTATCGCACCCAGCGAGCGAGCGTGCTCGTTTCCCGGCGGCGCCAAGATGACCACGGAGGCGGAGGCGGAGCAGCACGCCGAGGTCACCGCTGCCGTGCACGCGGCGGGTGGCCGCATCGCGATGCAGATCCTGCACTTCGGGCGCTACGCCCACCACCCGGATCTGGTCGCACCGAGCGCTCTCAAGGCCCCGATCAGCGGTTTCACCCCGCACGCGCTGACGGACGACGAGGTCGAGGAGACCATCGAGGACTTCGTCCGGGCGGCGGAACTCGCCCGGCGCGCCGGCTACGACGGTGTCGAGATCATGGGCTCCGAGGGCTATCTGATCAACGAGTTCATCGTCGCCGTGACCAACCACCGCGAGGACCGCTGGGGCGGTTCGTACGAGAACCGCATCCGCTTCCCCGTGGAGATCGTGCGCCGGGTCCGCGAGCGGGTCGGGCCCGACTTCATCCTGATCTACCGGCTGTCCATGCTCGACCTGGTGCCGGGCGGTTCGACGCTGGAGGAGGTCGTCCACCTCGCCCGTGAGATCGAGGCGGCGGGGGCGACCATCATCAACACCGGAATCGGCTGGCACGAGGCCCGTATCCCGACCATCGCCACCTCCGTTCCGCGCGGGGCCTTCACCTGGGTCACGGAGAAGGTCCGGGGCGCGGTCTCCGTACCGCTCGTGACCAGCAACCGCATCAACACCCCCGAGCTGGCCGAGGAGATCCTCGCATCGGGCCGCGCGGACATGGTGTCGATGGCGCGCCCCTTCCTCGCCGACCCTGATTTCGTCGCCAAGGCGGCCGAGGGCCGGGCCGACGCGATCAACACCTGCATCGGCTGCAACCAGGCCTGCCTGGACCACATCTTCAGCCTGCAGATCACCTCGTGCCTGGTGAATCCCCGTGCCTGCCACGAGACCGAACTGGTGCTGTCACCGACCCGCACGCGTAAGAGCGTCGCCGTCGTCGGCGCCGGGCCCGCCGGACTGGCCTGCGCGGTCACCGCCTCCGAACGCGGACACGCGGTGACGCTGTTCGACGCGGCCGACGAGATAGGCGGCCAGCTCAACGTGGCGCGCCGCGTCCCCGGCAAGGAGGAGTTCGCCGAGACACTGCGCTACTTCCGTACGCGCATCGCCGAGGAGGGCATCGAACTCCGGCTCGGCACACCGGCGACGGCCTCCTCGCTCGACGGCTTCGACGAGGTCGTCCTGGCCACCGGCGTCGAGCCGCGCTCCCCCGCGATTCCCGGCGTCGGCCATCCCAGCGTCGTCAGCTATCTGGACGTCCTGCGCGACGGCGTGCGGGTCGGCGACCGGGTGGCGGTCGTCGGCGCGGGCGGAATCGGCTTCGACGTCGCCGAGTTCCTGAGCGACGGAGGCGAAGAGGCGAGCCTGGACCCGGAGGTCTTCTTCCGGCAGTGGGGCGTGGACACCGGCTACGCGGACCGCGGCGGGCTGCGGGCCCCCGAGCGTCCGAGGCCGCCGCGCACCGTCCACCTCGTCCAGCGCAAGGCGACCAAGGTCGGGGCCGGACTCGGAAAGACCACCGGCTGGATCCACCGGACCGAGCTGCGTCACCGAGGCGTGACGATGATCGCGGGCGCCACCTACGACCGGATCGACGACGAGGGCCTGCACCTCACCGTCGACGGCGAGCAGCACCTGCTGCCGGTCGACACGGTGGTGCTGTGCGCGGGCCAGGAACCACGGCGTGAGCTGTACGAGGAGCTGCGTGCGGCGGGCCGTCCCGTCCACCTGATCGGCGGCGCCGACGTGGCCGCCGAGCTGGACGCCAAGCGCGCGATCCGTCAGGGAACGGAACTCGCCGCGGAGCTGTGACCTGCCCGGACCCGCCGCCCTAGGATGCACCGCATGTCCCTGCCCCACGCGATCCTCACCGCCCTGCTCGAGAAGCCGTCCTCGGGTCTCGAACTGACGCGCAGGTTCGACCGGTCGATCGGTTACTTCTGGCCGTCCACGCATCAGCAGATCTACAGGGAGCTGGGCAAGCTGGAACACGCCGGGCACATCCGGGTCCTGCCCTCGGCGGTGCCGGCCCGAGGGCAGAAGAAGGAGTACGAGGTGCTGCCCGCGGGCCGCGAGGAGCTGCGGTCCTGGGTCTCGCTCGCGGAGGACCCCCGGCCCGTCCGCGACCCGCTGTTGCTCAGGATGCGGGCGGCGGCGGTGGTCGGGGCACCCGGACTCGCGGTGGAGCTGCGCAGGCACCTCGCGCTGCACCAGGGGCAGCTCGCGGAGTATCTGGAGATCGAGGAGCGGGACTTCCCTCCGGAGCGGACCGCGGACGAGGACCGGCTGCGTCATCTGGTACTGCGTGGCGGCATCGACCTGGAGACGTTCTGGACCGGCTGGCTGACCAGGGCGATCCACGACCTCGAGGGTGCCGGGCCGGATGACAACCCGCCTGCCCGCCTGCCGGACGGTCCCTGACCGGCGCCACTCCCGGGTGACGTACGGCTCCCGCCCGGCACGTGGACCGGCTTTGCGGCCCGGGCCCTTTCCCTAGCCCGGGCCGCCAGGCGTGCCGACCGGCTCCGGCCACAGGGCGGCCGGTTCGGATCCGCGCGGTGCGGTGAGGGAGACGGCGGCGGGGAAGGCAGGAGCGGCGATGACGACGCGCGTCGACGGGCCGGTGCCGCCGTCCGGGTCGATGACGTCGCCCGAACCGCCGCCGGAACCACCGGCGCGGGTGCGGCTGACGCCGGTGCCGACGGTGTACGCATCTGCCGCGTCCGGACCCGTCGGGCCCGCCGCCGCAGCGCCCGCAGGCGAACCACCCGCCTGCGCGCGGCTGAGCAGGAACACGCCCCGCACCGCGGCGGCGGCCCCGGCGAGCGCGGGGATCAGGCCGAGCAGCCCGCCCTGGAGGCGTTCGCCGAGCAGGACCAGGCCGATGGCAGCGGCGGCCACGGGGTTGGCGAGCGTGACCACGGCGAGCGGAGCGCCGAGCCCACCCCGGTAGGCGGTCTGGGAGAGCAGCAGGCCGCCCAGCGCGAAGAAGGACACGAGCAGTGCCACGGTGACCAGTCGCCAGCTGAGCAACGGCCCCGAGTGATCGGTGGCGGCGACGGTCAGCGTCTGGGTGAGGGCGGAGGCCACGCCGGAGGTGATGCCCGAGGCCGCGGCGTGCCGCAGGCCGGGCCGGGTGCCCGGGCGGCTGAGCGCGGCGACGAAGACCATGGTCACGGCGCCGACACCCACCGCCTCCGGGAGCGTCAGCGTGTCGTGCGGCGCGGCGCCGCCGGCCGCCAGGAGCAGCGCGGCGAGACCGAGCAGGGTCAGCAGCGTTCCGCGCCACTCCGTACGGCTGACCTTGCGGCCGGCGGAGCGGGCTCCGAGCGGGACGGCGGCGACGAGGGTGAGCGCGCCGAGCGGCTGGACCAAGGTGAGCGGCCCGTACTTCAGCGCGGCGACGTGCAGCAGTGCTCCTGCCGCGTTCAGGCCGACCGCCGACCACCAGGCTCCGCGGCCCATCAGCCGCAGCGCCCCGGTGGAGGGCTCGGTGCGGCCGGCGAGCCTGGCCTGTGCCACCGCGGCGGAGGCGTAGGCGCCGGCGGACACGAGGGAGAGGGCGACGGCTATGAGCGTGGCGTTCATCGGCGCACCCCCGCGCGTGCGTACGCGGGCGAGGCGTAGCCCTGGGCCGGGACGGCGGACGGCCACGGAAGAGGGGGAAGGGCCGGTGTGCGGGGGAGCCTGAGCGCCGCGTAGGCGACGGCGAGCAGGGCGGAGACCACGATGGAGTCGACCCAGTAGTGGTTGGCGGTGCCCACTATGACGAGCAGCGTGAGCAGCGGGTGCAGCAGCCACAGCAGGCTCCACCGGGAGCGGGTGGCGGCGATCAGGCCGACGGCGACCACCAGCGCCCAGCCGAAGTGCAGGGAGGGCATGGCGGCGAACTGGTTGGCCATCGGGTCGGTCGCCGGGCTGTCCCCGTAGACCGTCGGGCCGTAGACCTGACCGGTGTCGACCAGGCCCGCGGCGTGCAGCATGCGCGGCGGCGCGAGGGGGAAGAGCAGGTGCAGGGCGAGCGCCGCGCCCGTGATCGCCGTCAGGACGCGGCGCGACCAGACGTAGTGGAGCGGCCTGCGCCAGTAGAGCCAGACCAGGAAGGCCAGCGTGGCCGGGAAGTGCACGGTCGCGTAGTAGGTGTTCGCCGCCTGCACGAGGGTGTGACTGTGCAGCAGGACACCCTGCACGGCCCCTTCACCGGGGAGCCCCGCGGCCCGTTCGAAGCTCCATATGTGCCCGGCGTTGTGGAAGGCCTCGTCGACGTGGCCGGTCGCTGCCTGCCGGCCGAGTTTGTAGACGAGGAAGAGTCCGGCTACCAGTAGCAGCTCGCGGACGAGGGGCGGTCGGGCTGAGGTGTCCGGCTCCCGCTCCGCAGGCTCACTGCGGGTGTGCATCACCCGTGCCCCTTTGCTGACGGTGCGCTCTTACGAGGTCGGCGTGGCCACTCCACGCCGTATCGATACGCCAGTGTACCGATACGGAGGCGTATCGGTACACACGCGTATCGGTACACTGGCGTATCGAGGGTCCCCAGCCGCACAGCCGCAGAGAGGGAAGTCATGCCGTCGCCCGGTTCAGCCCAGGAGTCCGTACCCGCGTCACGCCGGTCGAAGATCACACCGGAGCGGGCGCAGGAGCTGTACACCGCCGTGCTGGACCTGCTCCGGGAGAGCGGCTACGAATCGCTGACCATGGAGGGTGTCGCCTCCCGCACCCGGTGCGGGAAGTCCACGCTGTACCGGCAGTGGGGATCGAAGCCGGAACTGGTCGTCGCCGCCCTGCACGGCACCCGCAGGACCCTGCTCTCGGACATCGACACCGGCAGCCTGAGCGGCGACCTGTACGAGGCGGCACGGGCGGTGGACGCGGCGTCGGGTGAGGACACCGCGCTCATGCACGCACTCAGTCATGCCGCGCTCCAGAACCCCGACCTGCTCTGCGCACTGCGCTCGACGCTGATCGCCCCGTCGATCGCCGCGATCGACGCGATGGTCGAGCGCGCGGTCCGGCGCGGCGAGATCGACGCCGACAACCCGGCGGCGGACTACGTGGCCGCCCAGATCCTCGGCATCATGCGGGCCAGGCCACTCCTGGAGGGCCGGTACACGGACGAGGCCTTCCTCACCCGTTTCATCGAGTGCGCGGTACTCCCCGCACTCGGACTCACCCCGCCCGCCTCCCCCGGCAGCGGGCCCCGATGAACGTGGACCGTCGCCCGAGCGGATGACGACGGTCCACCTGCGCCGCACCGTGGGGACGGGGACGGCGCACACCCGGCCGGCCGGTGGTTTTCCGAAACCACCGGCCGGTCGCGTACTCAGCACCTGCCCCCCGCCTCGGCATCACCCCCGGACCGCCGCCTCAGCCGGGCGCGGCCGCCCCCTTCTCGTCCCCTTGACGATATACAGGACTCCCGGTTATCGTCGCCATGACGAGAAAGAGGGGGTCCCGACATGGCAGACATCACCCGGCGGCTCGGCTGGCGGCATCTGCGCTCCGCGCCCACCGCGCACATCCGCCACCACAAGCGCGGCAAGCTCACCCATGACGGCCCGGGGCTGAGCTTCTGGTACCGCTCGCTGTCCGCGGCGCTGTCCGAGGTCCCGGTGGACGACCGGGAGCTGGCCATGGCGTTCCACGCCCGCACGGCCGACTTCCAGGACGTGACGGTCCAGGCCACCGTCACCTACCGGATCAGCGATCCCGCGGTGGCCGCCGGCCGCCTGGACTTCTCGGTCGACCCCGACACCGGGGTCTGGCGCGGCGCGCCCCTGGAACAGATCGCCACCCTGCTCACGGAGACCGCGCAGCAGCACGCCCTGGACGTCCTGGCCCGCACCCCTCTCGCCGCCGCACTGGTGGACGGCGTCGCCTCCGTACGGGAACGGGTGGCCGACGGTCTCGCCGCCGAACCCCGGTTGCCCGGGACCGGCATCGACGTGGTCGCGGTGCGGGTCGTCGCCATCCGTCCCGAGGCGGAGGTGGAGCGGGCCCTGCGCACCCCGGCCAGGGAGCAGATCCAGCAGGAGGCCGACAGGTCGGTCTACGAACGCCGGGCGGTCGCCGTCGAGCGTGAGCGCGCGATCGCCGAGAACGAGCTGGCCAGCAAGATCGAGCTGGCGCGCCGAGAGGAGCAGCTGGTCGACCAGCGCGGCACCAACGCCCGCCGGGAGGCCGAGGAGAAGTCGGCCGCCGACGGGGTGCGCGCGGAGGCCGAGGCCGCCCGCACCGTGCGCCTGGCCCGTGCGGAGGCGGAGGCCGCCCGCGAGGTCGGGGCCGCCCGCGCCGAGGCGCAGTCGGCCTGGCTGCGGGCGCACGCGGACGTGGACCCCGGCACGCTGCACGCCCTGGCGGCGACGCGACTGGCCGACAACCTGCCCCGCATCGACAGCCTGACCGTCTCCCCCGACGTCCTCACCGGCCTGCTCGCCAGGATCGGCAGGCCGGGACCGGAGCCGGAGGCGCACGCGTGAGCCTGGCCCCGCGCGCGGTGCTGGTGCACCGCACGACCGAGTACGAGGAACTGCTGACCCGGCACGGCACCCACGGTCAGGCCGCCTTCGTGCTGGCCGGCCGCGGCCGGTCCGTCGAGGAGGTGGCCGAGCGCCATCGACGCAACGCGCAGGCGCTGCACGAGGTGGCCGCCGCTCTGCCGCTGCGCTGGCGCCGGACCCAGGTCGAGCGGGCGGACCTCGACCGCTTCCTGTTCGGGCCGGAGGACGTCGTGATCGTGGTCGGGCAGGACGGCCTCGTCGCCAACGCGGCGAAGTACCTGTCCGGTCAGCCGGTGGTGGGCATCGACACCGACCCAGGACGCAATCCGGGCGTCCTGGTGCGCCACCGGCCCCGGGACGCGGCGGCGCTGTGCCGGGCCGCCGTCGCGGCCGGCGGCCGGGTGGACCCGCTCACCATGGCGGAGGCCGTCGCGGACGACACACAGCGGCTGCTCGCCCTCAACGAGATCTACCTGGGTCCGCCCGGCCACCAGACCGCGCGCTATCGCATCGGTCCGGACGGCAGTGGTGCCGCCGGGGAGTCCCAGGCGTCCTCGGGCGTGCTGGTGGGAACGGGGACGGGCTCCACCGGCTGGCTGCGCTCCCTCTGGCTTGAGCGCGGCAGCCGGCTCAGGCTGCCCGCGCCGTCCGATCCGCGACTGGTCTGGTTCGTCCGCGAGGCCTGGCCCTCGCCCGCCACGGGCACATCGATGGTCTCCGGTCAGCTGGAGGCCCGGGACGGGCTCAGGCTCACCGTCGAGTCGGACCGGATGGTGGTCTTCGGCGACGGCATGGAGTCCGACGCGCTGGAGTTGACGTGGGGCCAGTCCGTCCGGCTCGGGATCTCGGACACCACCCTCAATCTGGTGGCGTAGGCCCGCTCGTCCGGGACAGGATGGCCGGGTCCGTGGAGTTCCGTATCCGGTCAGCCGGGGAGAAGAGCAGCACATGGCCACCGATTCCGTGGACGCCGACGTCCCGGCACGCAACTCCCGTCCTCCGCTCGCCCAGGCCGCCTTCGGGGTCGGTGTCATCGTGCAGGACGCGGAGGGCAGGATCCTGCTCGGCAGGCACCGGGGCGGCACCTGGGAGCTGCCGGGCGGGAAGGTCGACCCCACGCACGAGTCGGTCGCGGCGGCGGCGGCCCGTGAGCTCCGCGAGGAGACCGGGCTGCATGTGCCCGAGCGTGACGTGAACGTCTTCGCGATGCTGCACGACGTGGTCGGGGGCGTCAACCGCATCAGCATGGCCGCCCTGGTGAGGGTGGAGTCGGCGATCGCCCAGGTCACCGAGCCGCACATCGTCAGCGCGTGGTCCTGGACCGCTCCCGGCGAACTGCCGGGCCCGCTCTTCGACCCCTCGGCGCAGATCCTTGCCGCGTGGCGTTCCGATCTGGGGATCGAGCACCCCGCGGCCCATCTGCTGCGGATCGTGCCGGCCGAGGAAAAGTCCTAGAGCTGATAACCATTTGCCTAGGGCTCATAGGCACGGTTAGCGTCGAGGTCATGAGAGCCATCAGTGAGCAGGACATCCGGGCATCCTTCGTCAATTGCTCCAAGGGAGAGGCGAAGCGCCTGCCGCTCCCGCGCGACCTCGAGGAGCAGCCCTGGGGCGACCTGGACTTCCTGGGCTGGCGCGACCTCTCGGCGCCCGACCGCAGCTACATCGTCACGGAACTGCGCGGCGAACTGACCGGCATCACGCTGCGCTTCCCCTCCAGACAGCGCGGCTTCCTGCACCGGAGCATGTGTTCCGTCTGCCTGACCACGCACCCGGGCAACGGCGTCTCGCTCATGACCGCCCGCAGGACGGGTCAGGCGGGCAGGGACGGCAACTCGGTGGGCATCTACCTCTGCACCGACCTCGACTGCTCGCTGTACGTACGGGGGAAGAAGTCCCCGGCCCCCGGCGGGCGCTTCGAGGAGTCGCTGACGGTCGAGCAGCAGATCGAGCGGACCAGGGGCAAGCTCACGGCCTTCATCGACACGCTATCCGCCTGAAGCCTTGGAAATGCGGCAGTTCGAAGTCGGATGTACCAATAAGGGAGATTCCGCACGATCGGAGTAGACCCATGGACGACTATCCGCTCCTGAACGCCTTCCTCACCATGATGTACCTGTTCCTCTGGGTGCTGTGGTTCTTCCTGCTCTTCAAGGTGATCACGGACATCTTCCAGGACCACTCGCTGAACGGCTGGGCCAAGGCGGCCTGGGTGATCTTCGTGATCCTGCTGCCCTACGCGGGCGTACTCGTCTACCTGATCGCACGCGGGCGAGGCATGGGCCGGCGCGAGGCCAAGCAGGCCGAGGACCGCGAGGCCGCCTTCCGGAAGTACGTACAGCAGGCCGCACGGCCCGAAGGAGAGGCGGGCCCCGGCGGCGGCCACGTGTCCGACCTCGCCAAACTCGCCGAGCTCAAGGAGAACGGACACCTGAGCCAGGCGGAGTACGACAAGGCCAAGACCAAGCTCCTCGCCTGACGGCACGCCCAGCATCGCCTGACCCGCGCCCTCAGCACCTGTCTCCCGCCCGGCGGCCGAAGCCGGGCGGGAGACGTGCGTCCGGCCCCGAGCCCGGGGCGAGGGCGCCCGGCCCGAGGAGCGTCGCGGCCACGACCGACCGGCCCCCTCGACCCGCGTCACCGGACCGCGCCCGAGCCGGCCGCGCGTCCCTTCGGCGGTCCCGAGCCGGCCGCGCGTCCCTGCGACGGGCCCGAGCCGGCCCGCGTCCCTTCAGTGGGCGCGGGTGGCGACCGGCGTCTCCCGCAGGGCCTCGATGACGCTCTCCACGTGCGCCCGCGCAGCCCTCTCCGCCGCGTCGGGGTCGCCCGCGATCACCGCGTCGATGATCGCCAGGTGCTGCGGCAGCGACTGCGCCGGGCGCCCCGGCCGCAGCGCGAGACGGAACTGGTAACGCACCATCTGGCCGTTCATCCGCTCCAGCAGCTCCTGGGCCACCTTCTGGTCGCTCACCTCGCCGAGGCACTCGTGCAGCCTGCGGTTCAGCACCGAGTAGGCGTCGGGGTCCCCCTCGGCCACGGCCCGGCTCATCGCGGCACCGATGTCCTTCAGCTGCCCGCGCACCTCGTCCGAGGCGTACTCCGCGGCCCGCCGGGCACACAACCCTTCCAGCAGGGCCCGGCACTCGGTGATCTGGATCGCCTCCTCGACGGAGATCACCCGGACCCGCGCACCTCGCCGGGGGATCAGCTCGACCAGTCCCTCGGCGGCCAGATCCTGGAGCGCCTCACGCACCGAGCTCCGGGTCGCCTGGAAGACCTCCGACAACTCCTGCTCGACCAGGCGCTGTCCGGGCACCATGTCCCCCGCCGCGAGCGCCTCCCGGATTCCGCTGGAGACCGCGCTCCGGCCCGCCCGGCCGGTGACCTGATTCGACGTCACCCCTCCGCCTTCCGTACATCGTCGGAAACTCCCCGTGCCGCATGGACTCCCCAGCGGCGTCAGCAGCGATGATGCCCGAAACTTTCTCGTCAGGCATATTGTCAACAATTTCATCGACGGTTACGGTGGCGTGACAGCCGGCCGGATGGGACGGGCCGGAGGGCGGCCTCTCCGCCCCGTACACGCAGGCACTTCGAAGAGGAACAGCGATGATCATCGACTGCCACGGCCACTACACGACGGCCCCGCCCGCACTGGAGGCCTGGCGGAATCGGCAGATCGCGAGCCTCACCGACCCGTCGGCCGCTCCTCGACGCGCCGACCTGGAGATCAGCGACGACGAGCTGCGCGAGACCGTCGAGACGAACCAGCTGCGGCTGATGGACGAGCGCGGGATCGACATGACGATCTTCTCCCCGAGGGCCTCGTTCATGGCCCATCACGTGGGTGATCTCAGCACCTCGTCGGAATGGGCGGCCATCTGCAACGAGCTCTGCTTCCGTGTCAGCCGGCTCTACCCGGAGCGCTTCGTCCCCGCCGCGATGCTCCCGCAGTCACCCGGCGTGGACCCGGCGACCTGCGTACCCGAACTCACCAGGTGCGTGGAGGAGTACGGCGCTGTCGCGCTCAACCTCAACCCGGACCCCTCCGGCGGACACTGGACCGCACCGCCGCTCACCGACCGCTCGTGGTACCCCCTGTACGAGAAGATGGTCGAGTACGACATCCCGGCGATGGTCCACGTCAGCACCAGCGTGAACCCCGCGTTCCACACGACGGGCGCCCACTACCTCAACGCCGACACGACCGCGTTCATGCAGCTGGTGCAGGGCGACCTCTTCTCGGACTTCCCCACCCTCCGGCTGGTCATCCCCCACGGCGGCGGCGCCGTCCCCTACCACTGGGGCAGGTTCCGCGGTCTGGCCGTGGCGCTCGGGAGGCCGCCGCTCGAGGAGCACGTGCTCGGCAACGTCTTCTTCGACACCTGCGTCTACCACCAGCCCGGCTCGGACCTGCTGTTCGACGTGATCCCCACGCGGAACATCCTCTTCGCCTCGGAGATGATCGGCGCCGTCCGTGACATCGATCCGCGGACGGGCCACCACTTCGACGACACCCGCCGCTACACCGAGGCCGCCGGGCTGCCCGCGGAGGCCCTCGCCGACATCCAGGAACACAACGCCCGCTCCGTGTACCCGCGCCTGGACGCGCTGCTGAAGCGTCAGGGCCGCTGAACCCCGCGAAAGGAAGTGAGCACGGCATGAACGAACTCGGAGTGGTCCACCGCAGGGTCGAGCGCCCCGACGGCGCGGACGTCGAAGCGCTGAAGCCCTTCGGTGTGAGTACCGTCCACGAGGCCATGGGCCGCACCGGCCTGATGCGCCCCTACATCCGCCCGGTCTACCCCGGCGCGGCCCTGTGCGGCACAGCGGTCACCGTGCTCCTGCAGCCCGGCGACAACTGGATGATGCACGTGGCTGTGGAACAACTGCGGCCCGGTGACGTGCTCGTGGCAGCCTGCACCACCGAATGTGAGGACGGCTTCTTCGGCGAGCTGCTCGCCACCTCCGTCCGCGCCCGGGGCGGGGTGGGGCTGGTCATCGACGGCGGGTGCCGTGATGTGGACGAACTGCGGGACATGGATTTCCCCGTCTTCAGCCGGGCCGTCAACTCCAAGGGAACCGTCAAGGCGACGCTCGGCTCGGTCAACGTGCCGGTCGTCTGCGCCAACGCCCTGGTCCACCCGGGCGATGTCGTCGTGGCGGACGCGGACGGCGTGGTCGTCGTACCGGCCGGCCGTGTCGCCGAGGTCGCGGACGCCTCCCGCCGCCGGGAGGAGAACGAGGCGGACAAGCGCCGCCGGCTCGCCGCGGGAGAACTCGGGCTCGACATGTACGGCATGCGGGGCCCCCTCGAAGCAGCGGGCCTGCGCTACGTCGACTGACCCGAAGGCCCCGCGCCGCATCCACCGGACCGGAGACCTCGACCGGCCCCGCGCCGCATCGACCGCCCGGAGACCTCGGCCGGACCGGAGACCTCGACGTCGACCACCCCCGATACCCCGGCCGGCAGAGGACCGCGGCCCGTCGGCGGCGGCCCGCGCGAGCCGGCCGGCCCGGCCCCGGCGGCCCCGCGAACACACGGCACGCACCCCGGTCACTCCCACCCCCCGAGGGTCCGCGTCGCTTCGTCCCCCCACGAACCACCAGGAGATCTCATGAGCGTGCCCTCCCCTGTGACACCGGGCTGGCTGGACTGGCACCCCGATCCGTCCGTGCCCGCCTTCAAACTGCCGGCGGGCACCGTCGACGCCCACTGCCATGTGTTCGGGCCGCAGGCGGAATTCCCCTTCGCCCCGAAGCGCAAGTACACCCCCTGCGACGCGAGCAGGGAACAACTCGCCGCGCTCCACCGGCATCTGGGCGTGAGCCGTGCCGTCATCGTCCAGGCCACCTGTCACGGCGCGGACAACACCGCCATGATCGACGCCGTCCGTGCGGCCGACGGCCGGGCGCGCGGTGTCGCCACCGTGCGGCCGGACGTCTCCGAGGCCGAACTGCGCGAGCTGGACGCCGCCGGGGTGCGCGGAGTCCGCTTCAACTTCCTGCGCCGGCTGGTCGACACCTCGCCGAAGGACGACCTGCGCACGATCGCCGAGAAGGTCGCCCCGCTGGGCTGGCACATCGTGCTCTACTTCGAGAGCGCTGATCTGCCGGAGCTCGAGGGTTTCTTCGGCTCACTGCCCGCACCCCTGGTCATCGACCACATGGGCCGCCCGGACGTGAAGCTGCCGGTGGGCGGACCGCAGTTCAGCCGCTTCCTCCGCTTCGTCGGCTCCCACGACGTCCATGTGAAGGTGACCTGCCCGGAGCGCCTCAGTCTGACCGGCCCTCCCGCTCTCGACGGTCAGCGGCACGCCTACGCCGATGTGGTGCCCTTCGGCCGCCGCGTGGTCGAGGAGTTCCCCGACCGGGTCCTGTGGGGCACGGACTGGCCCCACCCCAATCTGACCGGTCACATGCCCGACGACGGCCTCCTGGTCGACCACGTACCGCTCGTCGCCGTCACCGCCGAGCAGCAGCGCAAGCTCCTCGTCGACAACCCCATGAACCTGTACTGGCCCGGCGAAGGCGTCTGACTCCCCCACCCGCACTCCGACACCTCACCCGCACTCCGACACCTCACCCGCACTCCGACAGGGACCGTCCCCATGCAGCACGCCAATGCGGCGAACCGGCTGGACCGGCTGCCGATCTCCCGCTTCCACAAGACCACCCTGCTCGCCGTCGCCTTCGCCTACTTCTTCGAGTTCGCGGACATCAACAGCTTCGCGACCACCGCGCCCAAGCTCATCGATCTGTGGGGAGTGACGGTCGACCAGGTCGCCTACGTCACCTCGCTGTCGTTCGTGGGCATGTTCATCGGCTCCGTCGTCGCCGGGGCCGTCGCCGACCGGTGGGGGCGCAAGAAGACGCTGCTCCGCACCACGCTCTTCTTCGGGTTCTTCTCGTTCGTCTCGGTGTTCGCGTGGGACGTCGTCTCCCTGGGCGTCTTCCGGGTGCTCACCTCGGCGGGCCTGTCAGCGATGACCGTCGTGGCCGTCATCTACGTCAACGAGATGTACCCGGCCGCCGTGCGCGGCAAGTACCAGGCCTACGCGATGGTCATCGGCATCTGCGGTACGCCGGCCACCAACCTGATCGCCAGTCTCGTCGTCCCGCTCAGCGACTGGTCCTGGCGTCTGGTGTACCTGTGGGGAGCGCTCGGCGTGCTCCTCGTGCTGTTCTCCAAGCACCTGAAGGAGTCGCCCCGCTGGCACGAGAGCAAGGGTGATCACGCCGCGGCCGACGCCGTCCTGCGGGAGATCGAGGCGAAGGTGAGCGCCGAGAAGGGGCCGCTGGCCGAACCGGCGGAGCCCGTCGAGGAGCCTCCGGCCGTCAAGGCCCCGGTCCGCCTGTTGCTGCAGAAGCGCTACCTGGCGCCGACGCTGCTGCTCACCGTCCTCTGGGTGACCCAGACCATCGGCTTCTTCGGCTACTCGAGCTGGGCGCCCACGCTGCTGTCCAAGGAGGGTTTCAGCGTCGAGAAGTCCGTCTTCTACGTCGCTCTCACCACGGTGGGCGCACCCCTCGGCTCCTTCCTGGCGTCCCTGGTCACCGACCGGTTCGAGCGCAAGTGGTGTCTCGTCGCCTTCGGCACGGTCATCGCCACCTGCGGGCTGCTCTACGGGCTGACCTTCGACCCGATCCTGATCGTGATCTTCGGGTTCCTGGTGAACCTCTTCGAGCGCGGCTACACCGCCCTCGCGTACGCCTACTCCCCCGAGCTCTTCGACACCCGGAGCCGTTCCCTGGGTACGGGCATCACGTACGGGATCGGCCGGCTGTCGAACGCCGCGGGACCTCTGATCATCGCGGCGCTCTACAACCGCACCGGCTACCAGAGCGTCTTCTACTTCATCGCCGGCGTGTGGATGGTGGGTGCCGTCGCACTCGCCGTGTTCGGCCCCCGCACCAGGCCGTGCCGCCCTGCCGCACGCGGGCCGAAGGCCGTCACGGCAGCTTCGTGAGCCGGCTGCTCCTCGGCACGACGACGGGCGCGGCGTCCCCGGGTGCGCGGAGTATGTCCGCGTCCAGTCCGTAGAGTTCCTTCACCAGGGTCTCGTCGACCGTCTCGTGAGGCTTGCCCCGGGCGATGACCCGTCCGTCCTTCATGGCGACGAGGAGGTCGGCGTAGCGAGCCGCGGCCACGAGGTCGTGCTGGACCATGACGACGGTGCGTCCCGCCGCGGCGACCTCCCGTACCAGTTCCAGTACTTCCACGGCGTGGCCGAGGTCGAGGGCGCTGGTCGGTTCGTCGAGCAGGATGACCGGCGTGTGCTGGGCGAGGACCATCGCCAGCCAGCACCGCTGGCGCTGGCCGCCGGAGAGCCTGTCGAGGCGCTCGGCGGCCAGTTCCGTCGTGCCGGTGGCCTCGAGCGCGTCGCGTACGGCGTTCTCGTCCTCCCGGGACCACTGGCGCAGCAGGCCCTGCTGGGGGTGGCGGCCGTAGCGTACGAGCCCTGCCACCGTGACGGCTTCGGGGGCGCGGGGCGACTGGGGAAGCAGCGCGACGCTGTGGGCGGCCCTGCGGCGGCTGAGCTCCCAGATGTCGTGGCCGTCGATCCGGACGGTGCCCGCGTCGGGGCGGTGCAGCCGCGCGACGGTGCGCAGCAGGGTCGACTTCCCGCACCCGTTGGGGCCCACGATCGCGACGACCTGGCCCGCGGGGACGGTGAGGTCGACGTCGTGGACGACGGGGCGGCCTGGGTATCCGGCGCGCAGAGCGCTGACTTCGAGTCCGGGCACGGGCTCGCGAGGTGTGTCGGTCATGGGGTCGGTCAGGCCTTTCCGGTGGCACGGTCCGGGCGGAACAGGACCCAGAGCAGGAAGGGGCCGCCGAGGACGCTGGTGACGACCCCGACGGGCAGTTCGACGGGTGCGGCGACGCGTCCCAGCGCGTCGGCCGCGGCGATCAGGGCCGCGCCGGTCAGCGCCGAGCCGACGACCGGGACGCGGGTGGGGCCCGCGAGCCGCTGGGCCAGGACGGGTGCGGCGAGGGCGACGAAGGCGATGGGCCCGCCGACGCCGACGGCCGTGCCCGCGAGTGCGACGGCGAGCGCCAGGGCGCCCGCCCGTAGACGTCGCAGGTCCACGCCGAGCGAGGATGCCACGTCGTCGTCGAAGCGCAGGAGTTGCAGCCGGTGCCCGGCCGCGAGGGCGAGCGGCACCAGGACCAGCAGGACGATCGCCAGTGGCGTACCGACGCCCCAGTCCCGGCCGTTGAGGCTGCCGACGGTCCAGAGGAACACGCCGCCCGCGGTGTTGTCGTTCTCGCGGGACATGATCAGGTCGCTCACCGCGCCGATGAACGTGGAGACGCCGATGCCCGTCACGAGCACGCGGTATCCGGCGCTCCCGGCTCCGCCCGCGCACAGGACGACGATCGCCGCGGCCACGACGGCACCGACCGGGCCGAGCCACCAGTCGCCCACCATGCCGGTGGTGGACCCCGCGGCGGCGGCGACCACGGCCGCCGTGGCGCCGTCGTTGACGCCGACCAGGTCGGGGGTGGCGAGGCGATTGCCGGCCAGGGTCTGGGTGAGGCATCCGGCGATGCCGAGTGCTGCCCCGACCATCAGCCCGGTGAAGATCCGGGGCAGCCGGAACTCCCGCACGATCATCACGGTTCCGGCGTCGCCGGTACCGAGGAGCCCGGAGACGGTCCGGGGCAGGCTCATCCCGGTCGAACTCGCCGTCACCGCCAGGGCCACGAGCACGACGAGGACGGGCAGGAGCAGCGCGGCGGCGAGGGCGCTGCGGCGCGGCAGGAGCCAGGAGAGCGTGCCGGTGCGCAGGACGACGCTGTCGGGGGGTGTCACATCGGTGGTGTGCCGGACCGGGCCCTCGGCCGGTTCTGTCGTGTTCCGGGACGGCCTTCCGGTGGTTTCCCCGGTGCCTCGGACCGGGGCCCCGGCTTTTCTCAGGTCGCTCACGCTTCGGCCCCCGCGGTGGACAGGCGGGAGGAGCGGGCGATCCAGATGAGCAGGGGGCCGCCGACGAAGGCGAGGAGCACGCTGACGGGGGTCTCCCAGGGGCGGATGACGATCCGGGCCAGGATGTCGGCGAGGATCATGATGTCGGCCGCGATGAGTGCGGACAGGGCGAGTTGGGCCGTCATGCGGGGTCCGGTCAGTGCCCTCGCGGCGTAGGGGGCCAGCAGGCCCAGGAAGGCGATGGGACCGGCGACGGCGACCGCGCAGCCGGCGAGCAGCGTGACCGCTCCGGCGACCACGAGCCGGATACGGCCGGGGTGATGACCGAGTGAGCGTGCTCCGTCGTCCCCGAGGCCGAGCGCCGACAGGGGGCGTGCCGAGCCGAGGGCCACGAGCAGGCCGAGGGCGGCCAGCGGCAGGAGGGGGACGAGGTCGGAGATCTCGACCCCGGCGAGCGAGCCGATCGTCCAGTAGCGATAGGTGTCGAAGGTCGACCGGGTCCCGAGCAGCACGTAGGAGGTGCAGCCGTGGAAGGTCGCGCCCAGTGCGGATCCGGCCAGGACGAGGCGCAGCGGTGAGCCCGCCGTACGCCCCGATCCGGCGAACAGGAGGACGACGGCGCTCGCCGCCATGCCGCCGACGAGCGCCCAGACGAGCAGCGCGCCCGGGGAGTCGGCGCCGAAGAAGGTGAGCCCGAGCACAACGGCGAAGGCGGCTCCGGAGTTGACGCCCAGGAGGCCCGTCTCGGCGAGGGGGTTGCGGGTGGCTGCCTGGAGCAGGCAGCCGGCTGCGCCCAGGCAGGTGCCGACGAGCAGGGCGGCGAGCGTGCGCGGCAGCCGTACGTCCATGACGGCCAGTCGGACCTGGGCGTCCGCGCGGGCTGCCGGGTCGCCGACGAGGAAGTCCCAGGCCCGTCCGACGGCGCTCTCACCGGTGCCGATGACGAGGGAGAGCAGCACGAGAGCCGCGAGGAGAAGCAGAAGTCCGGTGGTGGCCCAGGCGATCGGGCGCTCCGGAGGAGGAGGGCTCTCGGATGGGCGGGATCCGGCTGATCTCGGCCGACCCCCTTGCGCTATCGACATAAGGGTAGCCTAACCTAATCGAGCTCGTCCGGTTCTGGCGGGTCCCAGGGCACACCTGTGCCCTGAAGTGGGGCGTCGCGTACCACTTCTCTCCGTTCCACGATCCGGAGAGCGCCCGGCCGGAACCGAATTCGTCTGAATGCAAACGGAGATCCCAGGCCATGGCGCCGTATTCGTCCCTCTCGTCCCGCGGTATCGCACGTCCCGTTGTGTCCGCCACGCTGTTCACCCTCTGCGCTCTCACCCTGAGCGCCTGCGGATCCTCCGACGACAAAGCCGAATCCGCCGGCGCGGGCGCCGCGGCGACCACTCAGGTCACCGACGCGGCGGGGACGAAGGTGAAGGTCCCCGTCGCGCCGAAGCGCGTGGTCACCCTCAGCGAGATGGACCTGGACGCGTCTCTCGCCCTGGGCGTCGAGCCGGTCGGCCTGACCGCGGGGCGCGGCCAGAAGGGTGCTCCGCAGTACCTCGCGGAGCAGGCGAAGAGCATCCCGGTGGTGGGTGCCGTCACCGGCCCGGACATCGAGAAGGTCGTCCAGGCGAAGCCGGACGTGATCCTGGCCGGACAGCTCGCCGACGAGCAGGTGCTCGAACAGCTCCGCAAGATCGCGCCCACCGTCGTCACCATCGGCGGCACCAAGGACTGGAAGAAGGCCCTCCAGCTCACCGGCACGACGCTCGGCAGGTCGAACGAGGCCGAGAAGTTCCTCGCCGGCTACGAGACCAAGGCCTCGGCGCTCAAGAGCGACCTCGGGTCGCAGGCGGGCGCGAGCGTCTCCGTGGCCCGCTACTCGGCCAAGGGCACCGCGGTCATGCAGCAAGGCGTCTTCATCAGTGACGTCCTGAAGGACCTCGGCTTCACGCGCCCCGGCATCCAGAACGAGCAGGGCGAGGGCCACTCGACGCCGCTGAGCGACGAGAACCTCGCGGAGATCGACGGCGACTGGCTGTTCATCGGCTCCCTCGACGCGACCACCGACGCCGACCTGCTCGGCGAACTGGCGAAGAAGCCCGCCTACGAGCAGCTGGGCGCCGTGCGCGACAAGCACGCCACGGTCATCGACGGGACCAAGTGGACGAGCCTCGGTGGCGCCCAGGCCGCCGTCTCGGTCCTCGACGACATCCGGAAGGCCATGGTCAAGTGACCGCCGATCAGGAGTTCGCGGGCCGGTTCGCCCTCGTGACGGGCGCGGGCCGCGGCATAGGTGAGGCGGTCGTGCACGCCCTCGCCGGCCGCGGGGCCCGCGTCCTCGCCACCGACCTGACCGAGGAGGGCGTCGCCACGCTCGCCAAGGCGTACGACGGCCGGGTGACCGCCCGCACGCTCGACGTGACGGACGCCGCGGCCGTCGAGAGCCTCGTGGCGGAGACGGAGGCCGCCCTCGGCCCGCTGGACATCGCGGTCAACGTGGCCGGTGTCCTGAGCGGTTCGTCGGTCGCCCACATGCCGGACGAGGAGTGGGCGGCGACCTTCGCCGTCAACACCCACGGGGTCTTCCACGTCTCACGCTCCGTCTCCCGCCGGATGACCGGGCGGGGTTCGGGAAGCATCGTCACCGTCGCGTCCAACGCCGCGGGCATCCCCCGCACGAACATGTCGGCGTACGCGGCGTCCAAGGCCGCTGCCGTGATGTTCACCAAGTGCCTGGGCCTCGAAGTGGCGGCCCGGGGCGTGCGGTGCAACACCGTCTCCCCCGGATCCACCCTGACCGACATGCAGCGCGGCATGTGGACGGCCGGCGCCGAGGAGGACTCCGCCCGGCGCGTCGTCGAGGGCGACCCGGCGACGTACCGCACCGGTATCCCCCTCGGCCGGATCGCGGACCCCTCGGACATCGCCGACGCGGTCGCCTTCCTGGCGTCCGACCGCGCCCGCCACATCACCATGCACGACCTGTACGTCGACGGCGGAGCCACCCTGCGGGCCTGAACCCCGCGCCGTCGTCCCCAGCCGCAGTTCGAGCCATCCCCCCTGGAGACCACCCATGTCTGCCTCTCTGCGCGTCCAAGCCGCTGCTCCCCCTCACAGCGCCCCCGGCGTCGCGACCGCCCTGCTGGAGGCCTACCGGCCCGGCACGGACCGCTTCCTCGCCACTCCCCGGCACACCCTGCTCGGCTCCGGCACCCGTGCCACGGTGCCGCACGACGCCCGGCCCCTGCCCCTGCGGGTGCGGGAGGTCCTGGACGCCGCCCGGAGCGCGGGCGATCCCGCGCCGGTGGTCGTCGGCTCCGTCCCGTTCCTGCCGGACGGTGAGGCGTTCCTGGCCGTCCCGGAGACCGTCCGGTGGGCCGGCGCCCTGCGCGCGGACCCGCTCATCGCCCTGCGCGGGCCCGACGTGGAGCAGGGTGACGACTGGCGGATACGCGAGGTACCGGCCGCCGCGGACTACTCCGAGGCGGTCGCCGCCGCCGTGCAGCGCATGGGCGCCGGTGAGTTCGACAAGGTCGTCCTCGCCCGCACCCTCGAACTGACCTCGGCGCGTGAGCTCGATCTGCCGGCCATGCTGAGCCGGCTGGCCCGCCGTGACCCGGAGGGCTACACCTTCGCCGTTCCCAGCGGCCCGGGCCGCACGCTCGTGGGAGCGAGTCCCGAGCTCCTCGTGGCGCGCCGGGGATCGCGGCTGGTCGCCAACCCGCTGGCGGGCTCCGCACCGCGCAGCAGCGATCTGGCGGAGGACGTCCGCAGGGCGGCCGCGCTGCTCGACTCGCCCAAGGACCTCCACGAGCACGCGGTCGTCGTCGACGCCATCCGCGAGGCACTCGCGCCGTTCTGCGTGAGCCTGGACGTGCCCGGACGCCCCACCCTCATACGTACCGCCGCCATGTGGCACCTGTCGACGACCCTGACCGGAGAGCTGCGCGACCCGGCGTCCACCGCCCTCGACCTGGCGTCCGCCCTGCACCCCACCCCGGCGGTCTGCGGCACCCCGACCGACGTGGCCCGGCAGGTCATCGCGGACTCGGAGCCCTTCGACCGGGGGGCGTACACGGGCATGGTCGGCTGGCAGGACGCGGACGGCGACGGGGACTGGGTCGTGACGATCCGCTGTGCCGAGGCCGAAGGCCGCACCCTGCGGCTGTTCGCCGGGGCGGGCGTGGTGGCCGAGTCCTCGCCGGCCGCCGAGACGGCGGAGACCGGGGCCAAGTTCCGTACGTTCCTCAGCGCCGTGGGAGCCGCCCTGTGACCGCCGCCACGGGCGCCGACGCGCCCACCTGGCCCGCCGAGTTCGCCGAGCGCTACCGCGCGGCCGGCCACTGGCGCGGCGAGACGTTCGGCGGCGTATTGCGCGAGCGCGCCGCCGCCCACCCCGACCGCGTCGCGATCGTCGACCCGGCCCCCGAGCGCCGCGAGTGGACGTACGGGGAACTGGACGAACGTGCCTCCCGCATGGCGGCCGGCTTCGCGGCACGCGGCATCTCCCGGGGCGACCGGGTCGTCGTGCAGCTTCCGAACGTCGCCGAGTTCGTCGAGGTCGTCTTCGCGCTCTTCCGGATCGGTGCGCTGCCCGTCTACGCGCTGCCCGCGCACCGGGAGACGGAGATCGCGTACTTCTGCTCGTTCACCGAGGCCGTCGCGTACGTGATCCCGGACCGGCACGCCGGCTTCGACCACCTCGCTCTCGCGTCGAAGGTCAAGGAGCGCACCCCGGGCCTGAGGCACGTGTTCGTCGTCGGCTCGCCCGGCGAACACACGGCGCTCTCGGATGTACCGTGCGCCTCCGTGGACACCGGGTACGAGCCCGCGCCCGGCGACCTGGCGTTCCTCCAGCTGTCGGGCGGCACGACGGGGGTGCCGAAGCTCATCCCCCGTACGCACGACGACTACATCTACTCGCTTCGCGGGTCCAACGAGATCTGCGGCGTGGACGGTGACACCCGCTTCCTCGTGGTGCTCCCCGCCGCCCACAACTTCCCCATGAGCTCGCCGGGCTGGCTCGGCACGCTGTACGCCGGGGGGACGGTGGTCATGTGCCCCGGCCCCGACCCGGCGACGGCCTTCGCACTCGTCGAGCGCGAGCGTGTCACCATGACCGGCATGGTGCCTCCCCTCGCCCTGGTGTGGACGGAGGCCGGCCAGGACACCGCGCACGACCTGTCGAGCCTGGAGCTGGTCCTCGTCGGCGGCGCCAAGTACAGCGAGTCGGCGGCACGCAGGCTGGAGCCGGCGCTCGGATGCCGGCTCATGCAGGTCTTCGGCATGGCCGAGGGACTGGTCAACTACACGCGTCTGGACGACGACCACGAGACCGTGGTCACCACCCAGGGCAGGCCGATCTCCGAGGACGACGAGGTCCGGGTCGTGGACGACGCCGACGAGGACGTTCCCGAGGGCGGTTTCGGTCATCTGCTGACCCGTGGTCCGTACACGATCCGCGGGTACTGGCGTGCGCCGGAACACAACGCGAAGGCCTTCACCGCGGACGGTTTCTACCGCACCGGTGACATCGTGCGCCGCACCCCGACGGGGCACCTGGTCGTCGAGGGGCGTGCCAAGGACCAGATCAACCGCGGCGGTGAGAAGGTCGCTCCTGAGGAGATCGAGAACATCATCCTCGCCCATCCTTCGGTGCACGACGTGTCCGTCGTCGGCGTGGCCGACGAGTACCTCGGTGAGCGCACCCTCGCCTACGTCATCCTGCGCGAGGGGGCCGAGGTCCTGAAGCCGGCCGCGATCAAGCGCCTCGTGCGCGAACGCGGTGTGGCCGCCTACAAGGTCCCCGACCTCGTCGAGTTCGTCGAGGCCTTCCCGCAGACCGGCATCGGCAAGGTCAGCAAGAAGGGCCTGCGCTCCGAAACCGCCCCCGGCCTCGCCCCGTCCGCCCGGCGCTGAGTCCCGTCCGCCCGGCGCCGGGACCCGTACCTCCAGCGCCGGGACCCGTCCGCCCAGCACCGAGATCAGCACCGAGATCAGCACCGAGTTCCGCCCCGAGCGGCACCGAAAGGTTCCACCCCATGGCACTTCCCGCCATCGCTCCCTACGCACTGCCGACCGACGCCGAGCTGCCCGCCAACCGTGTGGACTGGACCGTCGATCCCGCGCGCGCCGTGCTGCTCCTCCATGACCTGCAGAACCACTTCCTCGGCGCTTTCCCGCCCGGCGAGCAGCCGCTCACCGGCATGCTCGACAACACCGCCCGGATCATCGAGCGGGCCCGCGCCCTCGGCGTCCCGGTCGTCTACTCGGTGCAGCGCGGCGGCCAGACGCCCGAGGAGCGCGGGCTCCAGCTCGACTTCTGGGGCCCGGGCGCCGCCGACGACCCCGAGGCCCTGGCCATCCCGCCGGGGGTCGCTCCGGCGGACGGGGACACCGTCCTGACCAAATGGAAGTACAGCGCGTTCGTACGGACCGAACTGGAGTCCCTGCTGCGCGAGTCGGGCCGCGACCAGCTCGTGATCACCGGTGTGTACGCACACATCGGCGTGCTCATGAGCGCCTGCGACGCGTGGATGCGTGACATCCGGGCCTTCCTGGTCGCGGACGCCGTGGCGGACTTCTCGCGCGAGGACCACGACATGGCCCTGCGCTGGGCCGCGGGCCGCTGCGCGGTCGTCACCACGACCGACACGCTTCTGAAGGAGATCTGAGACACCATGGCGCTCACCCTTGAACTGATCCGCCAGGATGTCGCCGACGCCCTCGGCGAGGACCCCGAGGACATCCCGCTCGACGAGAACCTCCTGGACCACGGTCTGGACTCCGTACGCATCATGGCGCTGCTGGGACGCTGGCGCCGCGACCACGGTGTCGAGGCTGGCTTCGCGGACCTCGCGGAGCAGCCCGCCGTCGAGGCATGGGCCCCGCTGCTGGGGGTCTCATGACCACGCTGCTCACCGACGCCGAGGGCGCCGGGCCCGCGCCGGCCGGGGAAGCGGCCGTACTGCCGTTGACCGCAGCGCAGTCCGGCATGTGGTTCGCCCAGTCGCTCGACCCGCTCAGTCCCGCGCAGAACACGGCGGAGTGCCTGGAGATCGAGGGCTCGCTGGACTCCGAGCTGTTCGCACGGGCGCTGCGGTGGGTGGCCTCCGAGGCCGAGGCCCTGCGGGTCCGCGTCGAGGACTCCCCCGAAGGCCCGCGCCAGCGTGTCCTCGCCTCGGTCGGACTGCCGCTGACCACACGGGATCTGCGGGACGCCGCCGAGGCGGGCGCGCGGGCGGACGAGTGGATGCGCGCCGATCTGGCCGAGCCCTTCGACCTGACGGCCGGGCCGCTCTTCCGGCACGCCCTGTTCCGCGTGGGCGAGGAGCGCTGGCTCTGGTACCAGCGGATCCACCACCTGGTCATGGACGGCTTCGGCTACTCGCTCCTCGTACGCCGCACCGCCGAGGTCTACACGGCGCTCGTCAAGGGTGCGGAGCCCGGCCCCCGCACTTTCGGGACGCTCGCCGACCTCGTGGCCGAGGACGACGACTACCGCTCGTCGGAGGCGTTCGAGGCGGACCGGCGGCACTGGAACGAGGCGTTCGCCGACCGCCCCGAGGTGCCCCGGCTCGCCGGGCGCGGGGCACTGCCCTCGCGGACCTTCCTGCGCCGCACGGCCCACCTGGGCCCCGAGGCGACGGAGGGGATTCGGGAGCTGGCCGAACAGCTCCGCGCGACCTGGCCGGACGTGCTGATCGCCGCCCAGGCCCTCTACACCTCACGGGCGACCGGCCACCGGGAGGTCGTGCTCGGCCTGCCCATGATGGGCCGGATCGGGTCGGTCTCGCTCCGTGTGCCGGGCATGGTGATGAACGTACTGCCGCTGCGCCTGGAGGTGTCCCCGGAGGCCACCTTCGCCGAGCTGGTCCGCCAGGTCGTGCTGGGCATCCGCAAGGTCCGCCGCCACCAGCGCTTCCGTTACGAGGACATCCGCCGTGACCTGCGGCTGCTCGGTGAGAACCGCGGACTGGTCGGGCCTCTCGTCAACGTCATGCCCTTCGACTACGACGTGGACTTCGCGGGGTCCCCCGCGCGGGCCCGCAATCTGTCGGCCGGGCCGGTCGACGACCTGACGCTGAACATCTACGACCGCGCCGACGGCCGTGGGCTGCGCATCGACCACGACGGCAACCCCGCCCTGTACGGGGAGGAGCAGCTGTCGGCGCACCAGGAGCGCTTCCTGCATCTGGTGGAGCGGCTGAGCCGGACCGACCCGCACGTGCCGACGGCCGCGCACGGCATCGCGACCGAGGCCGAACTCGAGCTGGTCGTCGGCACGTTCAACGACACCGACCGCACGCTCCCGCCCACCACGCTGATCGGGCCCATCGAGTCACGCGCCGCACGCACACCCGACGCGACGGCGCTGGTGTACGGGGACACCTCCCTCACCTACGAGGAGCTGAACACCCGCGCCAACAGGCTGGCCCGGCACCTGCGCACGCTCGGCGCCCGGCCCGGCGCGGTGGTGGCGGTGTCCGTGCCCCGCTCGGTGGAGCTGGTCGTCTCGCTGCTCGCCGTGCTGAAGGCGGGGGCGGCCTACCTGCCGCTGGATCCGGACTACCCGGAACAGCGGCTCACGTACATGCTCCAGGACGCGGCACCCGTGTGCGCGGTGACCGACCGGGCGGGCCGGCTTCCCGAGGACACCGGCACACCTCTGGTGGTCCTGGACGGGCTCGACGTCTCCGGGTACCTGTGGGTGAACCCCTCGCGGCCTCTCACCCCCGCCCATCCGGCGTACGTCATCTACACCTCGGGCTCCACCGGCAGGCCCAAGGGCGTCGTCGTGTCGCACGGGGCGATCGACAACCGGCTGCGCTGGATGCAGAGCGCCTACGGGCTGACGTCCGAGGACCGTGTGCTCCAGAAGACGCCGTCGTCGTTCGACGTGTCCGTGTGGGAGTTCTTCTGGCCGCTGCGTCAGGGCGCGGTGCTGGTCGTCGCGGAGCCCGGCGGCCACAAGGACCCGGCGTACCTGGCCCGGCTGATCCGCGAACAGGCCGTCACCACCTGCCATTTCGTTCCCTCGATGCTCCAGGTGTTCCTGGCGGAGGCGGACGCCGGCGCGTGCGGCAGCCTCCGGAGGGTCTTCTGCAGTGGTGAGGCCCTGCCCCGTGAGACCGCCAACGCCTTCGGGCGGGAGCTGCCCGACGCCGAACTGCACAATCTGTACGGCCCCACCGAGGCTGCCGTCGACGTGACGTACCACGCGTGCGCGGCGGACTCCACCGGACCGGTACCGATCGGCCGGCCCGTCTGGAACACCCGTCTGTACGTACTCGACGCGGCGCTGCGGCCCTGCCCGCCGGGCGTCCCCGGCGAACTCTTCCTGGCCGGGCGCCAGCTCGCGGAGGGCTATCTCGGCCGTCCGGAGCTGACCGCGTCCCGTTTCGTCGCCGACCCCTTCGGGCGTCCGGGTGCGCGCATGTACCGCACCGGGGACCTGGCGCACTGGACCGAGCAGGGTGAGGTGGTGTACCTCGGCCGCACCGACGACCAGGTCAAGCTGCGCGGGCAGCGCATCGAACTCGGGGAGATCGAGACGGCGCTGACGGCCCATGACGGGGTGGACGGCGCGTGTGCGCTCGTACGCGAGGACCGGCCGGGCGAGCAGCGGCTCGTCGGCTACGTCACGGGCAGCGCCGACCCCGTGGCGGTACGCGCCTCGCTGGCTCGGGAACTGCCCGAGCACATGGTGCCGTCCGCGGTGGTCGCGCTGGACGCCTTTCCGCTCAGCCCCAACGGCAAGCTGGACCGGCGCGCTCTGCCCGCGCCGGTGTTCAGCGGCGGCGCCGGTTCGCGGCGGCCGTCGGACGCGCGGGAGGAGGCGCTGACGCGGCTGTTCGCCCAGGTGCTCGGCGTCGGCACGGTGGGCCCTGACGACGCGTTCTTCGACCTGGGCGGTACCTCTCTGCTCGCCGTGCGTCTCGTGGGCCGCGTCCGGGAGGAGTTCGGCGCGGAGCTGACCATCGGTTCGCTGTTCGAGTCCCCGACACCGGCCGCGCTGGCGGCCAGGCTCGGCTCCACGGGGCCGGCCTCCGAGGACGCGCTGGACGTCGTACTGCGGCTGCGCGGCGGGGACGGGCGGCCACCGCTGTTCGCCGTCCACCCGGCCGGCGGGATCGCCTGGTGCTACGCCGGACTGGCCGCGAGGCTCGGCCCGGAGCAGCCGGTGTACGGCATCCAGGCGCGCGGCCTGGCCGGCGACGAGGCCTTGCCGCGCACCCTCCAGGAGGAGGCGGAGGACTACGTCCAGCACATCCGCGCGGTCCAGCCGCACGGCCCGTACCGGCTGATGGGCTGGTCGGTGGGCGGGGTGCTGGCGCACACAGTGGCCGTACTGCTCCAGGAGGACGGCGAGGAGGTCGAGCTGCTCGCCCTGCTGGACTCCTTCCCGGCCGAGCAGTGGCGTGAGCGGCCCGCGCCCGAGGAGGGTGACGCGCTGACCGCCGTGCTGCGTATGGCGGGCTTCGAGCGCACGCACGAGCGCGACCGTGAGGACGTGCTGGCGACCCTGCGCAAGGCGGGGAGTCCGCTCGCGGGACTCAGCGACCGCACGCTGTCGAAGATCGTCGACATCGTGCCGAACCATGCCCGCATGATGCGTGAACACCGCCACCGGGCCTACTCGGGCGATCTGCTGTTCTTCACGGCCGCCGCCCCGCGCGCGGAGGACTGGCTCACCCGTGAGGCATGGCGGGCGCACGTGACCGGGGCGATCGACAACCACGATCTCGACTGCACCCATCCGCAGTTGATGCAGGACCGCCATCTCGACGACATCGCCGCCGTCGTGGCGGCCCGTCTGAAGGAGCTGGACGCGTGAGTACGTGGAGCGGACCGTTCGACCCGGGCCCCGAGGGCGTCGCCACCCATCTGGTGCTGGAGAACACCGACGGCCGGCTGTCGCTCTGGCCGGCCTGGCGAGAGATGCCCCCGGGGTGGTCGGTGCGCTTCGGCCCGGCTCCGCACGAGACGTGCGTGGACACGCTGGAGCCGGGACGGGCGCAGGCGTGAGTGACCTGCCGTCACGGCACCGGTGTGGTGCCCGCGGCGTGAGGGCGCGCCCTCACGCCGCGGGCACCTGGCGTCACGGCGTGGGGGTGAACGGGCCGAGCAGGTCCACCAGGCCGTCGGCGATTTCGGTACGCCAGCAGAGGTAGTCGTGCCCGCCGTTGAACTCCCGGTAGCGGGCGTCCTCGTAGCCCGCCGCATTCAGGACCTCGCGCAGGCGCCGGGCTGCGGGCAGGGCGACCCACTCCTGCTCACCGAAGGACAGCCAGAAGCGGACCGGCAGGCGTGGTGTCCTCGCGATGCGGTCGGTGAGCCACTCGGCCTGCGGCCCGTCGGGCCACCAGAAGGAGCCGGACTGCGCCAGGACGTTGCCGAAACGACCGGGGGCCGACACCGCCGCGTAGGCCGCGCAGAGCCCTCCCAGGCTCTGCCCGGCGACGACCGTGCGCGCGGGGTCCCCGGTGACCGGCAGCCGTTCGGCCGCCCAGGGCAGCAGCTCGTCGGCCAGGAAGGCCACGAACTCGGGACGGCAGGTCAGATGCGTCCACCTGGTACCGGAGTCCACGGAGTCGGGCAGCAGGGCGGCCACCGGCGGGATACGGCCGTCGGCGATGAGGTTGTCCAGCAGGTTCGCCAGGCCCAGCTGCGGCTGCCAGTGTTCCCCGTCGAGGAGCACGAGGACGGGGAGCTCCTCCGGATGCCCCGGGGCGTACGGGGGTTCGTAGAGCCAGACCCGCCGGGTGCCCCCGAGCTTCTCCGACGGCACCTCGTGGGCGGCGACCCGGCCACGGGCGACCTCCGGCCTCGGCAGCCAGTCCTGGCCGGCGGGGGCCGCCGGGAGCTCGGCGCAGGAGACCGGGTCCCCGTCCCACCGCCGTGGCAGCGTGGAGGAGTTGAAGGGGTCGTTGCGGCGCTGGGTACGCAGCCACTGCCAGTAGCCGGGGGTACCGGGCTCGGGGCCGTCGCCCTCGTCCACGTAGAAGTCGTAGGTGCCACGCCAGTCGTCGCGCAGACGCAGCGACCAGTGCCAGACGTCCGTGCCGGGGACCCGGTCCATCATGTTGCCCTCAGGGGCGCGCGGATCACCGATCTTGTTGGGGAGGACCTGCACCGCCCGGGTGGCAGGGGTGCCTCGCCAGAGGAACGTCACGGCACTGTGGTCGGGACTGCCCTGGGGATCAGGGGCGAGCAGCGGGGTGCCGGTGCCGCGCGCACGGGCCCAGAAGTCCTCGGTCTCCCCGGGTCCGGGGAGCGGGAATCCGGGCAGCGGGAGCCTGGGCACGTCGTCCGGGCGCACGATCCTGGGCGGCCGGCGCGTGACGTCCTGCGGCGGCTCTGAGGTGGTCACGAGAGGTACTCCGAACACGATGGAACAGCAACTTAGGGTCACCTTACCTTCCACGCCCCGAACGGGATGCCGAACACAGCTGAGGTTAGGCTAACCTAAGCGAGTTCGAAGGGCTCAGACCGGCTGATTCACAAGGCCGTTGTCCCGCATGCCCTCACTCTCACACTCTTCTCCGCCCGCCAGGAGCAGCACATCATGAACCCCGCCAGACCCTCCCGCACACCCGCGTCCGCCTTCTCGCGCGCCCGGCTGGGACGCATGGCCGCCCTCGCCGCAGGCGCGACCCTCGGTATCGGCGCGCTGGCCGGGGCCCCGGTCGCCGCCGGCACCGCGGACGCGGACGCGACGGGCACGGTCGCCCTCGTCGCCGACACCCTCTCCCCCGGGGTCACCTTGGGCACCGCCGCCGTGAAGCCGGGCGGCGATGTGCCGTTCGAGGCCACCGGCTTCCCCGCCGGAGCCACCCTGAGCGTCAAGTTCGACGACAGGACCCTGCTCAAGCAGTTCGCGATCGGTGACGACGGGAGCGTCTCGGGTTCGGTGACCGTCCCGGCCGACGCCACCCCGGGCGGCGAACACTGGCTGCGCTTCCTGGCCCCGCAGACGAGCGTCCGCAGCGAGAACCTGACGGTGACCGGCAGCACCCCCACGCCATCCCCCACGCCCACACCGACCCCCACGCCCACGCCGCCCCCGACCGAGCCGCCGGCGGCCGCCGAGCCGGCGGTACGGCTGGCGGACTCCGAGGTCGCGGCCGGTGGCGAGGTGACCTTCACACTGTCCGGCTTCGCGAAGGGCCAGAGCGTCACGGTCAAGCTGGACGACGCCGACATCATCGGGCAGTGGCACTCGGCCGTGAAGGCCGACGGCACCCTCACGGCGACGGTCACCGTCCCCAAGTCGGCCTCGGCCGGGGCCCACTGGCTGCGTTTCCTGGCGCCGAACCCCTCGACGAGCCTGCGGGCGGACATCTTCGTGACGTCGTCGAGCACGGGCGGCAACGGCGGCTCGGGCACGGGCGGCTCGGGCTCAGGCGGTTCGGGCACCGGCGGCTCGGACCCCTCAGGCACCGGCGGCGGCTCCGGCACCACCGGCGGTTCGACCGGCGCCGGCTCCGGCAGCACCTCCGCCACGATCACCGCAGGCTCCCAGGTCGCGGCGGGCGGCAAGGTCTCCTTCCGGGTGACGGGCTTCCCGGCGGGACAGCGGCTCACGGTCAAGCTGGACGACTCCGAGATCATCGGCCAGTGGGCGAACGGCATCGGCGCGGACGGCTCGATGTCCGGCAGCGTCACCGTCCCGGCGGACGCCACGAAGGGCGCCCACTGGCTGCGCTTCCTCGCCCCGAACCCGTCGACGAGCCTCCGGGCCGACTTCACCGTCACCTCCGGAGCCTCTGCCGGACAAGCGGGAGGCGGCTCCTCCTCGGGCTCCACGGGCACAACCGCAGGCACCGGCGCGGTACCCGCGGCCACGGGCGCGCCGGCCAGCGCGTCGAACTCGCGGGGGGCGAAGGCCACGATCTCGGCCAGCGAGGTGCAGCCGGGAGGCAAGATCCCCTTCGAGGTCACGAAGTTCCCGGCCGGACAGACCGTCACCATCAAGCTGGACGACGAGGAGATCCTCGGCCAGTGGAAGGCCGACGCCTCGGGTTCGTACAAGGGTGAGGTCACGATCCCCGCCGAAACACCCACGGGAGCCCACTGGCTGCGCTTCCTGGCCCCGAACCCCTCCACCACCCTGAAGGTCGGCTTCACGGTCACCGCACCCGGCACCACGGCCGTCGCGGCCGACGCGGCGGCCACCACGCCGGAGACCGCGCCGAACACCGTCACCGCGGCTTCGTCGGAGAGCTCCGTCTCGTACCCGACGATCGCCTGGTCGGCCGCGGCGGCAGCCGTGGGCGGCGCCGCGGGCGCAGCGGCCACGACCCTGTTCGTCGTACGCCGCCGTCCCGGCGGAACGGCCGGACCCGTCGGCACCTCCGGGCCCGTCGCACAGGGCTGACGCCGGGCGCGTGACCCGGCACAACACCCGCACAGCGAAGTTGTCGCCTGCGTCACACACCTGAAGGCGCGTTACTTAGGTAAGCCTAAGCTAAGTTGTTCTTGTTCCTACTGAGACCCCTGTCAGGGAGTTGACCCCCGCATGACCACGTCCAACCGCAGAAGCCGTCGCACCGTCACCCGCGCCGCCGTCGCCGTCGTGATCGCCGCCGGAACCACCGCCGCACTGACGGGGACCGCCTCCGCGCACGCCGCGAGCGACGCCGTCACGGTGGCGCCGCTCGTGAAGGGCCTGTACCAGTCCTCGTACTCCGAGCGGAACGACGTCCTGTGGACGACCGCCGCCGTGGGCCGCCCGCCGGTCGTGAGCTCCAGCCTGCTGAAGGTCGACCCGGACACCTTCGAGGTGAAGCAGACCATCACCCCGCCCGTCACCGACGCGGCAACGGGCGCCCTGGAGGCCGTCTACGGCGTAGCCGTGGACGACGAGCACAACACCGTCTGGACGACCAACACCCGTAACAACACGGTCGCCGTCTACAGCCAGCGCACCGGCAAGCACCTCGCCACCCTCCCGAACGTGAACCACGCACGGGAGATCGTGGTCGACGAGCGCCACGACACCGTGTGGGCGAGCGCCTTCACCGACGGAACCATCGTCGCCTTCGACTCGAAGACCTTCCAGGAGAAGCAGCGGATCACCGTCGCGGGGACCGGTCCGACCGGACTCGTCGTGAACGAGCGGACCGGCACCGCCTACGCCGCCGACCTCAACAACGACCAGGTCATCGAGGTCACCACCAGGTCCGCGACCCCGCGGCTCATTCCCGCCGGTGACGGTGCGATCTCGATCGCCCTGTCCAAGAACGGCAAGACCGCCTACACCGCCAACCAGACCAGCGGTGACGTCTCGGTGATCGACCTCACGAAGGGCCTCGTCACCAAGTCCGTCGCCACCGGAGCGGGCGCCCTGTCGGTCGCCAACGACGACCGCACGGGCAATATCGTGGTCGTCAACCGCACCGCCGCCACGGCGACGGTCGTCGACCCGAAGGCGGGCAAGGTCGTCAGGACCGTCACCACGGGCACCAACCCGAACCACGTCGAGATCACCGGCGGCACCGCGTACGTGGTCGACAAGTCCGGAGCCGGCCTGAACGGCGCCGACCAGATCCACAGCTTCCGCGTCACCCGCTGACCGCCTCTCCACCGCCCCACGCCTCACGGCCGGTGGCCGCTCCGCCTCCCCCACATACTTCACAGCCGGGTGTCCGGCCCACCGCGAGAAGCGGCGGGCCGGACACCCGGCTCGTTGCCGTCACCGGAGCGAACGCCCTCACGGCGACGGGCGGGCCGGCCCTGGGGCACCCGACGTCCTCAGGTGCCGCCGGTGGCCGGCTGTGCGATGCTCGCCCCTCAGAGCGTGGCGGGGAAGCGCTCCCAGACCCGGTGTCCGCCCAGGAGTTGCCCGACCTGCTCCAGCACCTCGGTGCCGGAGCCGCCGCTCACCACGCCCGGCGCGTCCTGCGGCACGCCCGCCGACGCGAGGACCGCGTCGCCGCCGGCCCAGGCGCCGATCGCCTTGGCGTGCCGGTACGCCTCGTCGAGCAGGAGGAGCAGCCGCGGGTCGGTGGCCCTGCCGCCGGACCCGGCCTTCGCGTCCCGGGCGCCGATGGCGTCGGCGCCGGCCGCGGGGGCGCCGGCGAGGAGGACGGCGTCGAACTCGACCGAGCGCGCGGTGGCGAAGGTGCGCTGGACGGTGACGGGGTCACCCCCCGCGTCGAGGACACCTCCGGCGGGGGCGATGACCAGGGGCACCATGCCGGCTTCCTGCACGGCGTCGCGTACGGCCCGGACACCGTCCAGGTCGGCGTCCTTGTCGGCGACGATGCCGATGACCCGGCCGTCGACCGGCCAGACACCGCCGACCTGCGACAGGGCGGGGCTCGGGGCCGGGTCGGCGAGCGCCCCCTCCGCCTGCGGGGCGGGCAGTCCCAGACCGGTGGCGACCTGCTCGCACAGCTGGGTGTCGATCCGCGCGAGCACCTTCAGGGCACGTTCCTTGATCGCCTGCTCGTAGCACTTTCCGAGCTCGAAGGTGTAAGCGGCGACGATGTGTTCGCGCTCCACGGGCGTCATGCTCAGCCAGAAGAGGCGGGGCTGACTGAAGTGGTCGTCGAAGGACTCGGGGGCCTCACGCACCTTCCGGCTCGCGGCCACCTCCGCGGGCACCTCGACGAAGGCACCGGTGTCCGCGCCCGCCACGAACGGGCAGCCGCCGTCGAGGGAGTTGGGCCGGTACGGTGCGACGCCACGGTGGACGGCCGTCTGGTGCATGCCGTCCCGCAGCATGTCGTTGACCGGCGCATGGGTCCGGTTGATGGGCAGCTGCGGGAAGTTGGGACCGCCGAGCCGGGTCAGCTGGGTGTCGACGTAGCTGAACAGCCGCCCCTGGAGCAGCGGGTCGTTCGTGACGTCGATGCCCGGAACCATGTTGCCGAGGTGGAAGGCCACCTGCTCCGTCTCGGCGAAGAAGTTCGACGGGTTGGCGTTGAGCGTCATCAGGCCGATCGGCTGCACGGGGGCGAGCTCCTCGGGGACGATCTTCGTCGGGTCCAGCAGATCGATGCCCTGGAACATCTGCTCGGGGGTGTCCGGGAAGGTCTGCACGCCCAGCTCCCACTGGGGGAAGGCACCGGCCTCGATGGCGTCCGCCAGATCCCTGCGGTGGAAGTCCGGGTCGACGCCTCCCGCGATCTGGGCCTCCTCCCACACCTGGGAGTGGACGCCCAGCTTGGGCTTCCAGTGGAACTTGACCAGGGTGGAGGCACCTTCGGCGTCGACGAGCCGGAAGGTGTGGACGCCGAAGCCCTCCATCATCCGGTACGAGCGCGGGATACCCCGGTCGGACATGTTCCACAGCGTGTGGTGCGTCGCCTCGGAGTGCAGCGTCACGAAGTCCCAGAACGTGTCGTGGGCGCTCTGTGCCTGCGGGATCTCGCGGTCGGGGTGGGGCTTCCCCGCGTGGATGATGTCGGGGAACTTGATGGCGTCCTGGATGAAGAAGACCGGGATGTTGTTCCCGACCAGGTCGAAGACGCCTTCCTCGGTGTAGAACTTCGTCGCGAAGCCTCGCGTGTCGCGTACCGTGTCGGCCGAGCCCCGCGAGCCGAGCACGGTGGAGAACCGTACGAAGACCGGAGTCTCCACGTCCTTGGCCAGGAAGGCGGCCTTGGAGACCTTCGCGGCCGTCCCGTATCCGCGGAACACACCGTGGGCGGCGGCACCGCGCGCGTGGACCACGCGTTCGGGGATGCGCTCGTGGTCGAAATGGGTGATCTTCTCCCGCAGATGGTGGTCCTGGAGAAGGACGGGTCCGCGGGGCCCCGCCTTCAGGGAGTGATCGGTGTCGTAGAGCCGCGCGCCCTGCGCGGTGGTGAGGTAGGCACCGCTCTGTGCGGTGCGCGCGGGGTCCGCACCGGTGGGCTGGCCCGTGGGGCTGACCGTCTCGGGGCCGCTCTGGTCGGGCTTGGGCGGCAGCGGCTCACGCGGTTCCGTCGGCTCCTCCACCGACGGGGGAAGGCTTGCGGGTACGCCCGGGATGGGCTGTTTCCCTTGCTTGTCCGTCACTTCTCGTCCTCCTGGATGTGGAGCCCGTCACCGGACCGGCGTACGGATTCGTCCGAGGCGCCGCTTCGCACGGGCACGGGTAATACCTGCCGCGCACCGGCTGCCAGCCACGGCGAGTCCCCGGCCGCCACCCGTTCGGCAGAGTCCGTCGGGGTGCTTGGCGGGGCGGTCAGACGTTCTCCCGCGGGATGCGTTCGTTCCACGTCCGGGAGAAGACCCTCCGGCCGTCCTCGTATCCGTCGAGCGTCGCGTCCACCTGGAAGGTGTCCTTGTCGGAGCTGAGTACGGTGCGTGTCTCGACCCGGACGTCCCAGTCGGTGCGGCTGAAGCGCATCTCCCAGGCCGACTCGCCGCGTACGGAACCGAAGTCCTCGCCGGTCCAGCTGTACGTCTCGTGGGCGCGCAGCCCGGTCTCGATACCCGTGTCCTCGTGCCTCTGCCGTCCCCTGTCCTTCACGATGTCGAGCACCGACCGGTAGTCGACCAGGTCCCTGGCCACGGTCCACGCCTGCTCCGGCTCACTCAGCCGGGTGACCGCGGGCGGCGCGCACCCCTCGGGGTCCCCGAAGGGACGCAGGGCCTTGTCCTCCGGTACGTCGGCGGGGCGTACCGGCAGGGTCAGCGTGCTGCCCTTCTCGTACACGCTGAGCAGGACCGGTTCCGGAGCGGGCCAGACGAGCGGCCAGTACGAGGTCGACAGCGAGAGCCGGATCCGGTGTCCGGGCGGGAACGCCTGCGCCACGCTGTGGAGCGGCACGCGCACCCGGTACCGCCGGCCCGGTTCCAGGGCCTGCGGGGACTCCTCGCTGTCGCGGTGCGTGAGGTTGAGGACCCCGTAGGTCACCCGCGTGGAGCGTCCGTCCGGTGCCACGTCGGACAACCTGGCGTTCAGCTGGGCGACCGGCGCGTCCGCGGCCACCTCCACCTCGACGACGGGAGCGCCGAGGATCTCGACGCGCTCGGCCAGGGGCTCGGTCTGGAAGACGAGGGAACCGCCGTCCTCCTCACGCTGGTCGTAGGGCAGGTCCGGCGGGGCGTTGTAGGAGGCCCACTTACCGGCGAACTGCCCGACGGACAAGGGTGACTGCACCGTGTGGACCCGGTCCTCCCGCTCTTCCGCCGGCTCCCCCGGATTCCCCAGGGCTCCCGCGCGCAGCGGGAAGACGGTCTCCGCGATGTCCGGCGAAGGCCAGGACGGCGCGCCGATCCAGCGGCCGGGCCGTTCCTCGTACGAGGTGGAGGGCGGGACGCTCTCCTGCATCCAGGCGCGGAGCATGGGGCCGTCCATGACGCCGTTGTCGACGCCCTTGAGCCAGTGGTCCCACCAGCGCACCACCTCTTGGAGGTATCCGATGGCGGGTCCCGGCTCGCCGAGGTGCGGCAGCTTGTGCGACCAGGGCCCGACGAGGCCCTTGCGCGGCACGTCGACCCGGCTGAGCAGCCTGGCCACGGCGTTGGAGTAGCCGTCCGCCCAGCCGCTGGAGGCGAGCACGGGGCAGCGCAGGGCCGAGTAGTCCTCGCTGAGGCTCGCGTGGCGCCAGTAGTCGTCACGCTGCTGGTGACGCAGCCACTCCAGGACCCAGGGGCGGGCCGCCTCCAGGCGTTCCCGCCACATCTCACGCCAGCGTTCCCCGACCACCGCCGGGTCGGGCGGACAGGTGGCGTAGGCGAACATGGTTCCGGCCTCGGCCAGGTTGTCGGACAGCATCGCGCCGCCGAGGTAGTGCATGTCGTCCGCGTACCTGTCGTCCGTGAACGAGGCGATGCAGATGGCGCGCAGACTCGGCGGCCTGCGGGCGGCCGTCTGGAGAGCGGCGAAGGCTCCCCAGGAGATGCCCATCATCCCGGTGTTCCCGTCGCACCAGGGCTGCTCGGCGATCCACGCGAGCACCGACTCGGCGTCCGCCTGTTCCTGTTCGAGGTACTCGTCGAGCAGCACGCCCTCCGACTCCCCGGTCCCCCGCAGGTCGACGCGGACGCAGGCGTAGCCGTGCCCTGCCATGTACGGGTGGTGGATGGCGTCGCGGGTGGAGGTGAGGTCGTTCTTGCGGTACGGGATGTACTCCAGAACGGCCGGTACGGGTTCCGCGTCCGACGCGGTGGGACGCCAGATCCGGGCGGAGAGTTTGATCCCGTCCGCCATGGGGATGGTGACGTGCTTCTCTTCTTGGATCGCGCAGGGCAGTCGATCGACGTAACGCATGCCTGGGCGACCTCCTTTCGTGGTGCTGTGCCGGTTCACCGGGTCTTCGTGCCGCGGCCTCCCGGTTCCGTCTCGTCGAAGGTCAGCCCGAGGGCGGCCACGCTCCGGTCGAACTTGCGGCGGAGGTCCTCCTCGTCGTCCCCTCCGGTGAAGATGTGCGCCACCTCGTAGCTGTAGCTGTCCTGCTGGGAGACGGTGGAGAGCTTCTGGCCCTCTTCCGGTACGACGTCGATGCGCACGCCGGGTATCTCGCGTTCGATGGCGGCGATCCGCTCCGGGGTGGGCACCTCGTGCACCTTCCCGTCGCCGAACCAGCGGTAGTACCACTTCGCGGCCATCGCGTAACGGCCCAGACCGCCGGGCAGCGCGGGGTCGCGTCCCAGGGCGAGGCTGATCATCCGGTGGTGGTTGGGCGCTCCGTCGACGTAGTCGAAGAGTTCGGCGTGGGACTGGGAGTGCCGGGGGTTGATCTCCAGCAGGCTGATGTCGCCGGTCTTCGGGTCGTAGAAGTACTCGATGCTGAAGGTGGCCGACTCCATGCCGATCTGGCCCATGGTGCGTTCGCTGACCTCGTGCAGCTTGCGGATCACCGGCGCGGGGAGGGTGCTCGGGTACTGGTGGCGCAGGAAACAGGGCGAAGAGGGGTAGTTGATCGAGTCCAGCACGCCGTACACATGCGCCTTGCCCTGGTAGACGTAACCTTCGACGGCCACCTGGATGCCGGTCATCGCCTCCTCGGCGAGGCAGACCTGGCCTCCCACGCCCTGCATCTCCGGCGGGAGTTCGAGCAGGTCGAGTATGGAGTCGAAGGGCCTGCCGACCCGGCCGATGCCTGCCTTGATCTCGTCGACGGCGGCACGGAACTCGGTCATGTCCGATACACCGAAGGCCAGTTCGGACGAGTAGGCGAGGGCCGGCTTGAGCCACATGGGGAAGTTCACGCCCTCGGGGGGCTCCGGGTCGTCCGCGTCGAGGTCCACCCTGCCGAAGCGGGGGTAGGCATCGATGACCTTGCGCTGTTCGAGCCGGCTCCAGTACTTGTGCTCGCACTTGACGACGGATTCGAGGCTGGTCGTACGGACGCCGTACTCCTTGCCGAGCATCGGGACCAGGGTGCTCACCGGGAAGTCCCAGTAGCCGACGATCGCGTCGATGACGCCGTCGTGCGCGTCGAGCACGGCCCGCGCGCGGTCCATCAGGGCGGGCACGGACACCTCGCCCTCCTGCAGTTCCTCGACGGTCAGGAGCCGGTGGAACTCGTACGAGCCGGCGTCGGGGACCGCTTCCAGTGTCCGCAGGTTGGCCTCGTCGAGTCCGACGACGAAGATGTTCTTGCGCTGCCCTTGGGGCATGGGGATGTCCCTCCGGTAGGAAGTGTTGCCTGCCACAACACCGCCTGCCCGGAGCCGCTCCCGGCATGCGGGGCCCGTCGCGGAACGGGGCCCGGACCGGTGAGATCCCTGGTCATCGCACCCCGCGGGGGCGGAACTGGACGCTGATCCGCGGTCCCTGGGCGTGCGCCGTCTTGGGGACGGCGTGCTGCCAGGTGCGCTGGCAGGACCCGCCCATGACGATGAGGTCCCCGTGGCCGAGCGGCGTCCGCACCGTGTCGCCGCCCCGGCACGGGCGCAGGAGCAGGTCGCGCGGGGCACCGAGGGAGAGGATCGCCACCATCGTGTCCTCGTAGGAGCTGCGCCCGTGCAGGTCACCGTGCCAGGCGACGCTGTCGCGGCCGTCCCGGTAGTAGCAGAGGCCCGCCGTGACGAAGGGCTCGCCGAGCTCGTCGCCGTAGTGGGAGGAGAGCGCCTCGCGGGCCTCGCACAGCACGGGGCTGGGCAGCGGGTCCCGCTCGCCGTAGAAGGCGAGCAGCCGGGGAACGTCGACCGTCCGGTCGTACATCTGGCGGCGCTCGGCCCTCCAGGGGACGTCCGCCGCGAGTTCCGCGAAGAGCTCGTCGCCGCCGCCGAGCCAGCCGGGCAGCAGGTCCGTCCACGCGCCGTCACCGAGGACCGTCCGCCGCAGCCCGGTCAGTGGGCTGAGGCACGGGCCGTCGGCCTGGTCGAAGAGCGAACCTTGGAGATGAACAGACATGGCGACAAGTCTACGCGCTGATTAGAACAAACGTTCCCTTGGCCGCGAGGTGGGACCCGCGCCCCGCGCGTGCGGTCAGCCGGCGCCGGGGTCCTCCGGGTCGTCGTCGACGCTCAGCTCCGGTTCCAGTCCCTCGGCCACCTCGCTGCGGCCCAGTCCCGCGTCCGCGCGCCATGCCTCGAAGGACCAGCCCGTCAGGGCGACCACGGCCAGCCCGAGGGTCCAGCCGCCGACCACGTCGCTGAACCAGTGCACGCCCAGCGCGATGCGGGTGAATCCGACACCCAGCACCGAGACCACGGCGACCGCCCAGAACAGGGGACGCAGCCTGCGGTGCACCATCGGCAGCAGGACGAGCAGCAGGATCGCGAACGAGGTCGTGGCGGTCATCGCGTGACCGGAGGGGAACGAGAAGCCGGGAGCGTGCGCCACCGGTTCCGGCAGGGCGGGCCTCGCCCGCTCGACGACGACCTTCACCAGCAGTCCGGTCAGGCCTCCGGCCACGGCGGTGACGGCCGACCAGGCGGCGAGCCGCCAGGCGCGGCGATGCAGCAGCCACAGGGTGAGCACCGCGACCGCGGCGCGCAGGGTCACGGGGTCCCAGACCACGTCCGACAGGAAGCGCAGGGTGCCGGTCCACGCCGGGTGGTCCAGGGCGGTCCGGTTCAGCCACCGCGCGGCGCCCGCGTCCAGGCGCCGCAGCGGGTGCCATCCGCTCTCCACCAGGACGAGCAGGAGGCCGAAGAGGACGGCGGCCACGGCGGCGACGGCGGCGGAACCGAACAGCCGGATCCCGAAACGCCGGTCGGCGTCACGGCGCCCCGGTCGGAGGGCGGGGGCAGGAGGTCGTGCGGGCATTCAGGCTCCAGGGTCGGGTTGTACGGGTCCGGGCCGCTTGGCCCGCACCGCCTCCAGCTGGGCCGCGAAGGAGAGGGCCAGGAAGAGGGCGATGGAGGTGAGATAGGCCCAGAGCAGCAGGGACATGAAGGCCGTGAGCGGCCCGTAGACGGTGTCGAAGGACCCACTGACCTGGAGGTAGAGGCTGAGCAGCCAGGTCAGCGTGGTCCAGAGCACGAGGTAGACGGCGGCGCCGAAGGCGAGCCAGGTGTAGCCCGGCTGCCGCCGTCGTGGCGAGCGGCGGAATATCGCGCTCGCGGAGAGGAGCACGAGGGCGATGCCCACGGGCCAGCGCAGCAGGTCCCAGGCGGACCGGGCGTCGGTGCCCAGGTCGTACACGTCGACCACCGCCGCCACCAGGTCGCGTCCGGCCACCATGGCGACGAAACCGAGGCCGAGCGGTATGCCCGCGGTCAGCGACATCACCAGCCCTCGCAGGTACTTCCGGTGGAAGACCCGGTCGCGCTCGACCCCGTATATCCGGTTGGCTCCGCGCTCTATCTGGCACATGGCCGTCGTCGTGTTGGCCAGCGAGAAGACGAGCCCGAACCAGAGCGCCACCTGGGCCCCCTCGTCGGCGTTCCGGCGGCTGCGGTCCAGCGCGTCGTCGACCACCTCGGCGCTCGGCCCGGCTGTGATCCGCTGGATCGTCAGTTCCGCGACCCGCCCGAGGTCCTCGGTGTGCAGGGCCGTCGACAGCCCGACGAAGGCGATGACGAGCGGCACCACGGCCAGCACGGTCTGCAGGGCGAGGGCGCGGGAGTGGCTGAAGCCGTCGGCGTAGCGGAAACGCACGAAGGAGTCCCGCAGCAGCGGCCAGCGGCCGTAACGCTTCAGGGTGGCCAGCGCCTCGTCACCGGAGAGCTCGCTGCCGATCATGTCCCGTGTCTGCGGGACGCGAGTGGCGGTTCCCATGTCACTCCCCCCGCCCGGGCAGCAGGACCGTCAGCGCGCCGGGCACGACCCGGGCGGTGAACTGGCGGCCGGGTGGCACCGGGTCCCCGTCCAGCTCGCGCGGCTGGGGCGCGTCGAAGCGGATGTCCGCGCGGCGGAACGTGAAGTACTCCACGGAACGGGAACCCTCGGCGCCCTTCCTGCCCGTGTCGCGGCGGAGCAGCGCGACGACGGCGCTGAGCCAGCCCGCCGGGCCTCGCGGATCGAGGATCAGCAGGTCCAGCAGGCCGTCGTCCGGCCGGGCCGCCGGTACGAGCGCCGCCCCGCCCTGCACCTTGCCGGTGTTGGCGACGAGCACCATCCGCGCGCTGCGGCGCAGGGGCCGCCCACCGTCCAGACTCACAGTCAGGCGCATCCGGGGGGCGCGCAGCTCCCGCAGGCCGCCGACCACGTACGCGGGCCAGCCGAGCACGGCCTTGGCGCGGTCGCTGGTGCTCTCCAGCATCGCGGCGTCGAGCCCTGCCCCCGACATCACGGTGAAGTGCGCCGGGGCCATGCCGTCGCCCTCGATCAGGCCGAGGTCGATCCGGCGCGGAGCACCGCCCAGCGCGGCGGCCAGCGCCTCGGCGGGCTTGACCGGCAGGCCCAGGTTGCGGGCGAGGAGGTTGCCCGTGCCGCAGGGCACCACCGCGAGCGGTACGCCGGTGCCGGCCAGGGCCTCGGAGACCGCCCGGACCGTACCGTCGCCGCCGCAGACGACGACCAGTGAGGCTCCCGCGCGTACCGCGCCGGCCGCCTGGCCCGCGCCCGGGTCGTCGGCCGTGGTCGGGAGGAACTCCGCTGCCCGGTGGCCGTGACGCTCCAGGACCTCGCTCAGGGCGGCGCGGCCGCTCTCGTCGGTGACGGTGGGGTTGAAGACCACCACGGTGCGGCCGGGCGCCCCGGCCTGCGGCGCTTCGGCTGCGGGCCCCGTGAGCGGGGCCTCACCGGACGGGGCGGGCGCGGGCACGTGCGGGCCCGCCAGGAGGGCCCTGCCGACGATCAGCAGGGACAGCCCGCCGTTGAGCAGGCCTCCCGCGATGTCCGTCGGATGGTGCATCCCCCGGTAGGCCCTGGCGATCCCCACCAGGACCGGCAGGAGCATCAGCAGTACGGCCACGGGCCGGCGCCACGGCCCCTTGGCCCGGCGCAGGACCAGGACCGCGAGACCGGCGTAGAGCGCCGTCGCCGCGCCGGTGTGCCCGGAGGTGTAGCTGGAGGTGGGGGGCGAGGCGTCGAGACGCTCGACATCGGGCCGGGTGCGGTCCACGGCCTCGGTGATGAGCAGGAAGACCAGGGACTGGAGTGACACGGCGACAGCGAGGAAGACCGCTTCCCTCCACCGGGGCAGCCGCGGGACCACGAGGAGCACGAGACAGCTGAGGAGGGTGCCTGCGACGACGGTGGCCGTGTTGCCCGCCTCGGACACGACGAGGGAGATCGTGTCGAGGGTGCCGGTGCGGGCTCGCTCCAGGGTCCGGGCTACCGCGTCCTCGGACGTCATGGGCCACACGCCGGCCCCGGGGCCGGTGATGAGGAGGCCGAGGCCCACCATCAGCGCCGCTTGGCACGTCGCCGTCGAGGCGATGATTCCGGCAGCGCGTCCCATGCCCCCGGCTGTCTCGGGTGCGGGGCGGGCAGCCTCAGCTGCGGGGCGGGGGGCTTCGGCCTCGCGCGGCTCGGCGGAACCGGGCGGCAGCACCCCGGCGGGTGCGCCCTGGAGGGCTGTGTGTCTTTCCGGTATGTCGGTGGGCATGGCGTTCCCGTCGTTCCTGGGGCTCTCGGCCGCGAGTCGGACCGGGGCGGCCCGCCCCGGCGTTTCGCCGTCTGCCCCCTCTGCGCTCGGGCAGACCTGCGGCTGCGCACTGCCTCCGTGCCTGCTCGCCGCGGCGGGCGTCGTCGCCCGGTCGCAGCGGCCGGATATCGGTCATAAGCTGCCGGGGCCGACCGGTAGCGGGCCGTAGCGGACTGACCAGGCCATATGCCCGGCTGTCCGCCCACGGGCGACGGAGCGTGCGGGCCGGGCGAACGGAACAGCCACCGGCGAGATCCGGCCGGTTCGCATCAATGACCTGGCCTCGGGTGGGCAGGAGAGCGGCGACGCCGTACGACCCGGGAGTACGGGCGACGGCGGATGCGGCATACCTCAACGGAAGGAGCAGCCGGTGTCGGACGCAGGACGCGGAGACGACGTCTACCAGCCGGAAGGATCGGACGCGGACAACCGGCCGACGGACGAGCTCGATCCGGAGAACGTGATCGACGAGCCCGATCTCGACGACATGCTGGACACGGGGTACTCCCCGCCGGAGAAGCCCCTGGGCGTGTCCAAGTACGGCACGACCGCCGAGGAGCAGAGGGAGGGCGAGTCCCTCGACCAGCGCATCGCGCAGGAGCAGCCCGAGGAGGATCCCTTCCTCGCGGCCCGGACCGAGGGCGAGACCGAGGAAGAGCCCGAGGACAACGGTCCGGAGGAGGGCGACGCGGGCAACGAACGGGCCGGACGCGTCGCGGCGGCCGAGGACTCTCTCGCCGCCCGCAACAACAGGGTGCTGGGCCGCGACGTGGGCATCGACGGAGGCGCGGCCTCCGCCGAGGAGGCCGCGGTGCACATCCAGGAGGACGGGACGGGGTCCTGACCCCGGGCCCTGCGACCGAGCTTTGGGCGCCCCTGACCGGCGCGTCCGGATGCGTACACCCGCTGATCAGGGGAACGTCACGGAGGCGGGCCACGACCCGGTGGCCCCCGGAGGAAAGGTGACAGGCGATGACCGACAACGACGTGAAGAACCGGAAGGTGCTGGCCGTGGTCACCAACTACGGCGTGGAGCAGGACGAGCTGGTGGTGCCTGTCGAACACCTCCGCGGGGCGGGAGCCCAGGTGGATGTCGCGGCGGTGTCGATGGACGACATCGTCACGCTGGTCGGCGACAAGGACCCCGGAAAGACGGTCCGCCCCGACCTCACCCTGACCGATGCCGTCCCCGGCGACTACGACCTGCTGCTCGTCCCCGGCGGCACCCTGAACGCCGACACCCTGCGTCTCCAGGACGAGACGAACGGGATCATCCGTTCCTTCACGGAGTCCGGACGCCCGGTGGCGGCCATCTGCCACGGCCCCTGGGCCCTGGTCGAAGCGGGTGTCGTCTCGGGCAAGCGGCTGACCTCGTACGCCTCGCTGCGGACCGACATCCGCAACGCGGGGGGCGATTGGACCGACGCGCCGGTGGTGACCGACGGATCGGGCGGCTGGACGCTCATCACCTCACGCACCCCGGGTGACCTGGATCCCTTCCTGGGAGAGATCGGCAAGGCCCTCGCGGCGCGCGCCTGACGGCGTACGGCAGGCACACGGAGTACGCCGGACACCGGCCCCGGCCCGCCGGCCGTCCTCTGCGGACGGTCGGCGGGCCGAGTCGCGGGCGGCTCTCCACTGCACTCGCCGGGGTGCGTACGGCGGGCAATCGACTGACAACGGCGCTCGGCCGTTTCCTGCCGTGCCAGATGGATACCCGCCCTCTATGAACGAAATGTCTGAAGCAGACCACCGCGCCTCCCCTGCCGGTCCGGCCCTGCGCGCGGTGAAGAACCTGATGCCGTCGCCTCTGGGTCCCGGACGGGTCCTCAAGGCCATGGACCGCCTCGAACACACCACCGCGCTCGACGGCGCCATCGATGTGGTGCAGAAGGCCGTCCACGCGCTCCCACTAGGGCCGTGGCGCGACGCGTTGCACGGCCGCTGGCTGGGTCATCCCGTGCACCCCCTGCTGGTGCAGGTCCCGATCGGCACGTGGCTCTCCGCGGCCGTGCTCGACCTCCTTCCCGGGCAGCGCCGCGCGGCGTGCGCCCTGGTCGGCGTGGGACTGAGCACCGCGGGTCCGGCCGCCGTGGCGGGCTGGGTCGACTGGGCGGAGCTGCAGTACCGGCAGCGTCGCGTCGGTTTCGTGCACGCGGCGGCGAACATCACCGCCGTGGCCCTGTACGCCGGCTCGTTCACTGCCCGCCTGCGCGGGCGCACCCGGCTCGGGAAGGCCCTGGGCTTCGCGGGTCTCTCCGTCGTGGGGGTCGGCGGGGCCATCGGCGGTCATCTGGCGTACCGGCAGGCCTCGGGGGCCAACCACGCCGAAGCGGTGCCCGATCTGGTGAAGCCCGGATGGCACGAGCTCGGCGCCGTCGCGGACTTCCCGGCCGGAGAGGCCGTCCGCCGGCACATCGACGAGGTGCCCGTCGTGGTGGTGCGTGAGAGCGGTGGCCAGGTGCACGTGCTGGCCGACGCGTGCAGCCATCTGGGCGGCCCGCTCTCCGAGGGAGAGGTCGCCGACGGGTGCGTACGCTGCCCATGGCACGGCAGCGTCTTCCGGCTGTCCGACGGCTGGAACGTCCAGGGCCCGGCGACCGCGGCGCAGCCCGCTTTCGACACTCGGGTCACCGACGGCCGCGTGGAGGCGCGGCTGCGCGAGCGAGGGCTCTCCGCGAACGCCTCGCACGGTGCGGCCTGACCTGACGAGGTTGCGTGCGGCTCGATGTGATCGCGGGACGTGGTGGCCTGACGTGACGACTCCACGGGTCGCCTGACGTGACGACGCGGCGAAGCGATGGTGGCGGACGAGGTCGTCCACACCGTCGCCTGCCGGACCCACATCGGGTTCCTTGCCGACACGCGCGTGCTGGGCCGGATCGCCCGCTTCGTCGCGTCCTGACCCACCCTGCCGCGCGTCGCGCAGCCCCCCGGCGTACCGACCGTGCCTGCCGGCCCCTGTGCCCCCGCGCGCGGGGGCACAGGGGCTTCCGGCCTGCCGGGCACCCCGGGCGCTGGCCGCGCCCCGTCCGGCGGTGACAGCATGGGAGGCAGGGAGGGACGGACGGCACGAGGAGCAGCCATGCGTACCCACACGTCCGGCGCCGGACCGAGGACGGTCGTGGGCGTGGATGGTTCCGAACATGCCAGGGCCGCCGCACTGTGGGGTGCGGACGAGGCCACCCTCCATGGCCAGGGCCTGTGGCTCGTACACGCCGCGAACCTGGACCGTCTCGACCGGTTCGCCTCGTTCGAGACGTCGGAGCACGCCCGGACCAACGGCAACGCGGTGCTGGCGGCGGCGGAGGAAGAGGTACGGGAACGATTTCCCGAGCTCGACCTCACGGTGAAGCTCAGCAGGAGGAATCCGGTCACCGCGCTCCACTCGGCTGTCGGGCCGCGCGGCACGATCGTCGTCGGCAGCAGGGGCAGCGGCGGATTCGGCCCCCTCCTGCTCGGTTCGGTCGGTCTGGAAGCGGTGGTGGGCAGCCCCGCGCCCGTCGTCGTCGTGCGTGGTGAGACCGGCCGGGGGAACGGCGCGCCGGTCACGGCGGCGGTGCGCGACGAGCACGACGCGGTGTGGCTGGAGCGGGCCGCGCAGGAGGCGGAGGTACGGAAGTGTCCCCTGCGGCTGCTGAACATCCGGAGCATGTTCGTCCGGTTCGACGGCCGTCCGGCCGCGCCCGAGGTCACGGAACAACGGGACAGCCCTCGCGAGCGGTTGCTGACGGACCTCGCCGCCCGGGTCCGCGAGGCGCGGCCCGGTCTCACGGTGCAGGCCGGGACGGACACGGCGCGTTCGGCGGCCTCCGCCCTGGTCGAGGCGAGCCGGAAGGCGGAACTCCTGGTGGTCGGGAGCCACGAGCGGCGCAGTGTCTCGGCCCTGGGGCTCGGCCATGTCGTACACGCGCTGCTGCACCATTCGCACTGTCCTGTGCAGATCGTGCCCTACACCCGCGACGACAGGGGAGTCGCCGAGGAGGCGCTCGGGGACGACTTCGTCTGACGTGCCGAGCCGCCCGTGGCCTCGTGCTCCCGGCAGTCGTCGGACGTGGGCGCCCAGTCGGGAACATGCCCGGCCCGGCAGAGGACGGGACCTGACGCAGGACGATCCGGTGGCCACCGGCACCGAGGGCGAGGTCCCGCCCGCCGCGAACGCCGAACGCGCGGACCGCCGAACGCGCGGACCGCCGTACGTAGACTGCCGGGCATGGCATGCCGCATCAGCGAACTGGTCCTCGACGCCGCCGACCCCGAGCGGCTCGCCGCGTTCTGGAGCGAGGTCCTCGGTTACGTGGAACTCGGCCGCGAGGACGACGGAAGCATCGAGATCGGGCCGCCGGCCGGCTTCGGCGGCCCGCAGCCCACCCTCGTCCTCAGCCCGAGCGACGGCCCACGGCCCGGGAAGCTCCCGCTGCACATCGACGTCAACGCCACCGACCGCGACCAGGACGCCGAGCTGGCCCGGCTTCTCGCTCTGGGCGCGCGGCCCGCCGACGTCGGCCAGACCGGGACCGAGGGCTGGCACGTCCTGGCCGATCCCGAAGGCAACGAGTTCTGTCTTCTGCGCACCCGGCTCCAGCCGCTCTGAGCACGCCGCCCGGGCGGCCGAGGGCTCAGGCGCTTCCGCCGGCCTCCGTCGCGGACCGGCGCCGTGAACGGCCACCCGGCGCCCCTCCCCCGGTCACCGGCGGCTGCCGAGTCGGGGGCGTCGGCACGCGGATGCCACCACCACGCCGGTGGCATCCGCTCCGTCCGGCTCAGCGGGCGGCCCCCACGGCCGGCTCCCCCGACGCGGACGCCGTGTGCGCCGGGGCGGGCTCCCGTTTCCGCCACAGCGTGCTGTGCAGGTCGGAACCGCGAACGAGCTGGATTCGTCACGGGACGATCCGCAGCACGTGGTAGCCGGGATCACCCGGACCGCCAGGCCAGTAACGGACCGGGTCGTAGCCGAGGCCCGGCGGCCCGCCCCGCTCGTACAGGTCCCAAGCGTGCACCTTGGACTTCTCGTCGTCGGCCCAGGTGGAGACGCTGTCCACGAAGGCCGCGTTCTGACGAGGGCTCCAGTACGCGTACGTCGTATGGGGGTTGTCCGCGAGGTGCGCGCTCTTGCCGGGTGTCCGGTGAGCGGCGAGCCAGCCGATCGGCTCTCCGTCGACGATCTCCCACACGGGCAGCAGCACCTGGGCACGCGGCCGGTGCCGGCGGTCGACCGTGACCATGGTGGCGTACTTGATGTCGCGGACGTAGGCGAGGAAGGTCTCCTGGATCTCGGAGAACGCGCTGACGGTGTCGGTCATGTGGCTGTCCTTTCGGGGATTCAGCGGGAGGCGGGGTGGCCGGCCCGCTCGGAGGTGTCCGGCGTGTCCTCCTGCGGGGCGGGCGGTACCGCGCCTCGCCGGGAACGAAGGCCGAGGGCGCTGATCGCGGCGGCGACCACCGCTGCCGCGAACGGCACGAGCAGACCGGCGCGGTAACCCTCCAGCAGGGCGCCAGGTGTCTGCGCGTGCGTCGCGGCCACGCTGACGGAGGTGACGGCGGAGAGACCGAGGGCGGCACCGAACTGGAAAGCCGTGTAGAGGAGACCGCCCGCGAGCCCTTGCTCCTCCTCCGCGATTCCCTCCGTGGCCACGATGGTGAGCGGGCCGTAGGCCAAGGAGAAGGCGAGGCCGAGGACGATCAGGCCGGGGAACATCGCCGCGTAGCTCCAGTCCGCTCCCAGCGGGAGGAACAGGCCGTAGGCGAGCACCGCCAGCAGGAGTCCCCCGAAGATCACCCTGGCGTTGCCGAAGCGCGCGACCAGCCGTGGGGTGAGGGTCGGGGAAAGGATCGCGTCGACCCCGATGACCAGCATCGCGAAGCTCGTCTCCAGCGTCGACCAGCCCCGCAGCTCCTGGAGGTACAGCACCACCAGGAACTGGAAGCCGAAGAACCCGGCGGCGAACAGCATCGCCGAGAGGTTCGCCCGCACCAGGGAACCGCTGCGGAGGATGCCCAGGCGTACGAGGGGTTCGGCGGAACGCCGCTCGATGACGAGGAAGGCGACGAGGAAGGCCAGCCCGGCCAGCAGAGTGGCGGCGCTGGCCGCGATCCCTGCGTGGGCCGCGCGCTCGACGCCCAGCACGATCAGCACGAGAGCGGTGGTGATCGTGAGCGCGCCGGCGGCGTCGACCGGCTTGCCGGACCTGTCCGGGCGCTGCGACCTGGGCACGAAGGCGAGGGCGGCGATCAGGATGAGGAAGGAGAGCGCGACCGGTGCGAAGAAGACCCAGCGCCAGCCGATGGCGGTGAGCAGCCCGCCCGCCACCAGCCCCACCGTGAAACCTCCCGCGGCGGTGCCCGAGTAGATGAGCAACGCCTTGTTCCTCACCGGGCCCTCGGCGAAGCCCGTCGTGATGATGGACAGTCCGGCCGGGGTCATGAAGGCCGCCGCCACACCCGTGACGAAGCGCGCGACGATCAGCATCCATCCCTCGGTGGCGAATCCGCCGAGCCCGGAGAACAGCAGGAAGACGGTGAGCCAGAGGACGAACATCTGGCGGCGCCCGAACAGGTCGGCCGCCCTCCCGCCGAGAAGCATGAAGCCGCCGTAGCCGAGTACGTAGGCGCTCATGACCCACTGCAGGTCACCGGTGGAGAGTCCGAGATCCGCACGGATCGACGGCAGCGCCACATTGAGCATCGCGACATCGATGCCTTCGAGGAAGATCGCGCCGCACAGCACGAGCAGCACGCCCCACTTGCGCGAGTCCAGGCCGTCGGACCTGCTCAAGGTACTCATGACAAAGAACCCCTTCCGGGATTGCGGGTGTTGGTGATGCCTCAAGCCTTCTCCACACCCCGGAGGGGAACAACAGCGATGATCGCAACGTTCGTACAGCCAGGCTTACCGATCCGTGTCCCACGCGATCCCGGAGACGTACATGGACCAGAACGAACTCGAGTGCTTTCTCGTACTCTCCGACGAACTGCACTTCGGCCGGACCGCCGACCGCCTGCGCCTTTCGCGCGCCCGGGTGAGTCAGCTCGTCCAGAAACTCGAACGCCGGGTGGGCGCGCCCCTGTTCACGCGCACGAGCCGCAGTGTGACTCCCACCGTCCTGGGCAGCCGCCTCCGCGAGGACCTCGAACCCCACTACCGCGGCATCGAGAGCGCATTGGCGCGCGCGGTCGCCACGGCGCGCGGCATCGAGGGGGTGCTGCACGTCGGCTTCTCGACGCCTCTGGCCGGTGAGATGGTGATGAAGGCGGCCGAGAGGCTGCGCGCCACGCATCCCGAACTCGCCGTCGAGGTGTGCGAAGTGCCCCTGGCCGATCCGTACGGGATGCTACGGCGGGGCGATTTCGACCTCCAGCTGACCGATTTCCCGGCGCACGAGGCCGACTTGACCGGCGGACCGACGCTCCTGGCGGAGGACAGGGTGCTGGCGGTCGCCACCGGGCACCCCCTGGCGAGCCGGGACGCGGTGACGCTCGAGGACCTGGCGGGTGTGGCGCTGCTGACGATCGCGGGAGACATTCCGGCGTACTGGCTGGAGCACCGGCTGCCGACGCGCACGCCCAGCGGCAGGCCGATCGGGCAGGGCCCGTCCGTGACCAATTTCCAGGAGGCACTGACACTCGTCGCCGGGGGCGACGGGGCCCTGCTGGCAGGCGCCCACGTCGCCCTGTACCACGGCCGGCCCGGTATCTCCTACGTCCCCGTGGTCGGGGACGAGCCCCTCGGTTACGGCCTGATGTGGCGGTCCGGCGGCGGCAACCGCGCGATAGAGATCTTCGGGCGCACCGCACGCGAGATCGCCCGGGACATGGCACCGGCCGACCCGAGGAGAGCGGTACCCAGCTGAGCACGGCCCCTTCGCTCAGGAACAGATGCTGAGCCCTGGCTCCCTCGTTCAGGGACAGTTGCTGTACCGGGGCCCCCTCGTTCAGGGACAGCTGCTGTGCCGGTGCCCCCTCGTTCAGGGACAGCTGCTGTGCCGGTGCCCCCTCGCTCGGTGGCGAGGAAGCACCGGCACGTCCTCGCCGGGAGTCGGACCCCCGGCAGAGGGAACCGCGAGGTCACCCGGCCGTGTTGCCCTCCGGCTGCAGGTAGCGGGTCAGGAGGTCGTCCAGGCTCACGATGCCTGTGAGCCGGCCGTCGTCGTCGCGGACCACGGCGAGCGAGGAGCGGCGCCGGCGCAGCAGGTCCAGGGCGGCGGCGACCGTGGTGTCCTCGGTGACCTCCGGCACCGGCCGGGCCAGGGCGCGGGCATCGGCGGCCCGGTCCCGGGCGCGGGCGACCAGGACGTCGCGGGCGTGCACCGAGCCGAGGACGGCGTCGCGGTCGCGGACGAGAAGCCTCGTACGGTCGCCGGCGGAGGCGACCCGCAGGATCTCCTCCGCGCCGGCGTCCGCCTCCACGGCGAGGATGGCATCAGCAGGGACCTGAAGGTCACGCACCGGAGTCTCCGGTTCGGTGAGGGAACGGGTCAGCAGACCGGAGTCCGTCCCGCTGATCAGGCCGAGCCGCTCGGACTCCGCCACGAGGTGGGTGAGCTGCTCACGGTTGTGCACCGAGGCCAGCTCGTCGCGCGGGGTGACCCTGCACAGCCGCACGAGGCCGTTGCTGACCCTGTTCAGCACCCAGATGAGGGGGCGCACCACCTTCACGACCGCGCGGAAGGAGGGCGAGAGCAGCATCGCGGATCGCTCGGGGTGCGCGATGGCCCAGGACTTGGGCGCCATCTCCCCCACCACCATGTGCAGGAAGACCACGACGATCATCGCCACGGCGAAGGCGGCCCCGTAGCTGAGCGCACTGGGCAGGCCGAGGTCGCGCAGGAGGGGGTCGAGTTCGTGGGAGATCGCCGGCTTGGAGACGGATCCCAGCCCCAGCGTGCAGACGGTGATCCCGAGTTGGGCCCCGGCGAGCATCAGGGAGAGCTCGCGCATGCCCGCCAGGGCTGCCTTGGCTCCCCTCTGTCCCTGGGCGACGGCCTTCTCCATGCGGTGCCGTTTGGCGGCGACGAGCGCGAATTCGGCGGCCACGAAGAATCCGCTGCCGATCAGCAGGAGGACGGTCACGAAGAGCGCCATCGGAAAGCTCATGCCTGCTCCTCCGCCTGCTGTGCCTGGCGTTCGATGCGTACGCGTCCGGGCACGTGCCGGTCGAGGGTGCGGACGTCGATGGTGGCGTCAGCGCCGTCCGCGAGGGGAACGGTGAGGCGGTCGCCGATGGCCGGGAACCGGCCCAGCCGGTCGATGACCAGCCCGGCGACGGTGTCGTAGTCGTCATCCTCCGGCAGTCCGAGACCGGTCGCTCCGGCGACCTCGTCCAGCCGGCGGCCGGCATCCACCAGCCAGCCGTCGCCGTCCGCGACCGCGATGAACGTGGCGGCGTCGGACTCGTCGGCGATGTCGCCCACGAGTTCCTCGGCGATGTCCTCGTAGGTGACGATGCCGGCCACCCCACCGTGCTCGTCGAGGACGACGGCGAACTCGTCGTCCCGCTGCCGCATCCGTGACACCGCGGCCGGGAGCGGCAGGGTGTCCGGCAGCAGCAGCGGCGGTCGGGCCGCCGCCCCCGCCGTGGCCACGGCCGCCTGTCGTGCGGACATGCGCATCAGTTCACGCACTCCGAGGACGCCCGCGACGTCGTCGGGGTGATCACCGAGGACGGGGTAGTGCGAATGCCCGTACGTGCCGATGAGGGTGACGGCCTCGGCCGCGGTGGCGTCCTTCCGGACGAAGACGACGTCCACGCGGGGCACCATCACCTCGCCCAGGGTCCGTTCCGAGAACTCGAGCGCGTGGTCGACCAGCTCGGCGGTCGCGCGCGGCAACTGGCCCTGCTCGTGGGACTCCCCGATCAGATGGCCGAGCTCCTCCAGCGTGGCTCCGTGGTGAAGCTCCTCCACCGGCTCGATCCCGGTCGTGCGCAGCAGCTTGTTCGCCGCGCCGTCGAAGATGCGTACCACCGGACCGACGACCTTGAGGTAGCCGAGGGTGGAGGGTGCCAGCGCCTTGGCCAGTGGCTCGGGGACCGCGAGGGCGAGGTTCTTCGGTGCCAGCTCGCCGAGCACCATCTGCACGACGGTGGCCAGGACGAAGGCGAGGACCACGGAGATGCCGGTGACGGCACCGTCCGGGATGCCCACACCGGACAGGACGGGCCGCAGCAGGGCGGATACCGCGGGTTCGGCGATGAATCCCACGATCAGGCCGGTCACGGTGATGCCGAGCTGGGCGCCGGAGAGCATGAAGGACAGCCGCTCCAGCACCTTCAGGGCGCGAGCAGCCCTGTGATCACCGCGCTCGGCCTCACGCGCGAGCGCGAGCCGGTCGGCGGAGACGTACGCGAATTCCTGCGCGACGAAGTAGCCGGTGCCCGCGGTCAGCACGAACACGGCCAGCACGCCGAGCCAGGCTTCCAGGGCACTCATCCGACACCACCCCGCAGCGTGCCGCGCTCAGGCGTTGACTGGCGGAATGGCCGGGGACTGTGCCCCGAGGGGTCCGTCGACGATCTGGCGGACAAGCGTCGGCTCCTAGTCTGGTTCTGGTCTGCTGGGAACGATTGGGGACGAAACGGTGTTCCCGGTCGGCGAACTCGCGAAACGGCGCCACCGACCGCGCTCACGGGATCACCTGCTGCCCGAGAGCCCCCGACAGCCCCTTCGGCCGTTCTCCGGCCCCATGGCGGAAGGCTCTCCGCCTGTGCGCGGCAAGTCTATGCTCTACACAGATGTAGAAACAGGTCTCCACCCGTTCGCCGAGCCCGCCGCCTCCCGTGGCCGAAGTCGAGGGGTGCCCCTGGCGCTCGTCTGCTGTCGCCCTCGCGCCGAGGGCTGTGGGCATCCCAACTCCAGCGGACCTGCGCCCAATCCGCCCGGTGCCCAGTTCCGTTCCCACGGCCGTGGTTCGGGCGCCGTTCACGGCGGTCCTCGGGGTGCGGGCATCCCCTGCGTGCGTGGAACCGTCGGCGCGGGACAAGGGCACGTGCCCTCGACCGGTGGCCGGGAAAGAGCGAGGGCCGGTTTCGGATTTCTCCGAAACCGGCCCTCATCTGCGACTCTCCGAGTCGGGACGACAGGATGTGAACCTGCGCCCCCTTGACCCCCAGGAGTAGGGGTCATCCCTTTCATCTGCACATACGCCCAGAAACAAGGGGGCACAGCAGGTGATGCCGTGCGTGCCGTTCAGGTGCGCGGACACCGCGTGGTCCCCAACTGGTCCCCTTAGGGCGTGTCCGTGACACGTACGCCCAAGGGTCGCCGCCAGGTCAGGAGGCCTGCTCGCCAGGGCCCGTCACGGCATGAGACCTGGGAGCCTCGCGCTGAGCTCGCAGACGGTGTCCGGTGTCCTGCCGTTGCCAGGAACGACTGCTGCACCACTGCTCCTCACAGACCGGCAGCAAGGCCGCCAGTTCGCCCGAGTGGGTAAGCAGCGTGGGGCAGTGCCCGCCCGCCGGCGGCTTGCGGTCGCCTGTGCGGGCGGCGGGACGCCCCCGATCAGTAGCCGTAGATCATCTTGTAGGCGACCTCGGGGAGGAACTGGCCGGCCGTGGAGCCGGATCCGACACCGCAGTTGCCGTCGGACTCGCCCGGAGTCTTGATCCACAGGAGCATCTCGGCGCCTCCGCCCTTCTGGGTGGGCGTGCCGATGCGGCGGCCGGAGGGGTTGCACCACTCGCCGTTGGAGCCGTTGCCGTTGCGGCTGGTGTCAACGACGAACGGCTTGGTGTAGCCGTAGCGAGCGGCCAGTTCATTGTTGACGGCGTTGCCGTAGGCGGTGTTCTCGGCGGTGGTGATGTAGTTGGAGACGTTGAGCGAGAAGCCGTGGGCCTGTCGGAGGCCGGCTTCGTGGAGACGCCGGGCCATGGTCGCCGCGTCGGCCCAGCGCGGGTTGCCGGCATCCATGTAGACCCAGGTGTTGGGAGCTTGGCGGTTGAACTGGACGAGGGCGTTGGTGAGCATGGCCTCGCGCTCGTCGATCTGGGCCTGGGTCATGCAGCCGTAGTCTCCGAGAGAGTCCGGTTCGAGGATGACGACGGCCGGACGGGCCGCGATACCTCCGGCGAACCGAGCGATCCAGTCGGCGTACGCGGACGGCGAAGCGGCTCCACCGGCGGAGTGCCCGCCGCAGTAGTCACGGTTGTAGATGTTGTAGGCGACGAGGATGGGCAGCTTGTCCCGGCCGTCGGCCGCTCCGGCGTAGGCGCCTGCCGCGGTGCCGATGGCGCCGCTCCAGGAGCCGAACCAGCGAGCCATGGGTGTGTTGGCGATGGAGGCGTTGATCGCGGCGGCCCGGCCGTCGCCGGGGTTGGCGGCCGCCCACCGGCTCGCGCTCGAGTCGGGATCCGCGTAGAACCCGTTGGTCATGGTGGTGGGGTCGGCGGCGTGGGCGGATGGCGCGGCGGCGAACGCCAGCGGCAGAGCACAGAGCGCTGCCATCAGGGTGCGGAGTTTGCGGCTCAAGACAGTACCTCGATTTCAGAGGACGTGTACTTTGGGAGCGCTCCCACTGGAAGCGGTCCCAATCGTGCGGGTGGGCCGTTGGGCTGTCAATACTCGGCACAGCATTCGATTCCCACTCAGGGACTGGGCCTCCTGTAGGCCAATGCACCGGAAGCGGTCCCAACATCTGCGTCCCTGAGCCTCCCCCCCTGTGAAAGACTCACGAGTCATGGCAGAAGCAGCGCCGCGTCGGCATCCGACGCTCGACGAGGTGGCCGAACACGCCGGTGTTTCCCGCTCGGTGGCCTCCCGCGCCCTCAACAACGCACCGCACGTGAGCCGCGCAAAACGCGAGGCCGTCGAACGGGCCGTGCGGCAGCTCGGTTACGCACGCAATTCGACCGCCCGCGCGCTGGCCACCCGCCAGACGGGAGCGGCCGCCCTGGTCATCTCCGGGGAGGATCCGTCGATCTTCGCCGACCCGTTCTTCGCCCGGGTGATCGTGGGAGCGTCGGCCGCCCTGGACTCGGCGGACCTGCATCTGATGCTGTGCCTGGCCGCGTCCGACCGGGGCCGCAAACGGGTCGAGGAGCTCCTGCGGTCCAGGGGCGCGGACGGTGTGATGCTGATGGCGCTGCGCGAGGACGATCCGCTGACCCGGATGGCCGACGAGGCGCAGATGCCCGTCGTGTTCGGCGGGCGCCCCGTCGGTTCGGCTCCCCGGTGGTACGTGGACGTGGACAACGTCGGCGGAGCGCGTGAGGCGACCGAGCATCTGGTCTCACTCGGGCGAAGGCGCGTGGCCGTGATCTGCGGGCGCCTGGACACCGAGGCCGGGCGCGCCCGGTACCGCGGCTACCGGGACGCCATGCTGGCCGCCGGTCTCGATCCGTTCCCGCCGGCGGAGGGGGACTTCACGGAGCGCAGCGGGGCCACAGCCATGGCCGCGCTGCTGGCGGAACACCCCGACGTGGACGGAGTGTTCGCCGCCAACGACAACATGGCGGCGGGAGCGCTGCGCACCGTGCGGGAGGCCAGCCGACAGGTCCCCGCCGACGTCGCCGTGGTCGGCTTCGACGACCTGGCGGTCGCCCAGTTCGCCGATCCGCCGCTCACCACCGTCCATCAGCCTGTGGAGGCTCTCGGACGGGAGATGGCGCGCATGCTCGTCGCGCTCGTCAACGGGCAGGACCCCACTCCCCTGATTCTCCCCACCCGCCTGACCGTCCGGGCCAGCGCCTGACCTCTCACAGCCCGGGGCCGGCCCCGGTCCGAACGGGTGCTCCCGGACGCGGCGCGGGCGTCCAGAAGGCCGGCCGGAGTGGTCGAGGGCCGGCAACGGAAAAACTGACTGCCGTTCGATCCGATGGCTTGGGTACTCGTTGCGTCCTGCCCCTCTTCTTGCTGATGCCGGTCGCGGTGCCGGCTTGATCAGGACGGTCGCGGCCGGCACGCTCAGGACGGACGCCCGGCGGACACCGAGCCGTTTCCGCGGGCTCATGGTTCTCCTGATCGGGGCGGGGGCCGGGAGGTGCGGTCGATGGACCGGTTCAGGGTGTGGACACCTCGAACCGCGTGACGCGGACCGCGCCGCCGAGGGCCTGAGTGGCGTGGCTGAAGAGGGCGAACCGGTAGCCCATGAAGAACCGCCAGTCGTTGCCCATGGGGAAGGCGGGGCCGAGACGGGTGAACGTGATGCCGTCGGTGCTGTAGGAGAAGGTCCCGGGGCGCGGTGCGCCAGGGCGGATGTCGGCGTTCGCGCGCAGCCCGATGCGGCCGCCGGAGACGGGCGCGCTCGCGATCTCGGTGCCGGTGCCGGTGGTCTTCCAGTTGCTGTCCATGGTCAGCCCGGTAACCATCACCACCCGTGTCGCACCGCCGTCGCGCTTGAGGCCGATCCAGGCGGAGGAGTCACGCAGCAGTGCTGGGTGTCGTCGGTGTCGACGAGCAGGCCGGCGTCGTAGTAGGGGGTGTTGATCGTCGTCAGCCTGTTCCACGGCCCCTCCACCGCGGTGGCGGTATAGAGGTACGTCCGGGCGAAGTCGATCTGGCCGAGCCAGTAGAAGGTCCTGTTGCTGGGCCGGTAGGCAAGTGACGATGCCCAGATTCCTCTGACGTAGCCGCGGGTGCCGTTCAGGTCGTACTTGGCGCCGAAGTCGAGGACGGGTACCGAATGCCCAGCGATCTCCCAGTTCACCAGGTCGTACGACCGCAGAACGGGCGCGCCCGGCGAATAGTGCATCGTCGAGGCCGAGGCGTAGTAGGTGTCGCCGACGCGAATGATGTCGATGTCCGCGAAGTCCTGCCAGATCACCGGGTTCGTGTACTGCGCCGCGACCGCGAGGGCGGGCCCAGGGGGGGGACGAGGGCGCCGGCGGCCAGGCCGGCGGCGGCCACGAGTGTGCGGCGACGAGTGAGAGATTGATGCGGCCATGACAGATTCATGGAGGTATGCACCTCGAGCTCATCGGTCGGAGCGGCTCCACCGCATTCGATATATCGAACACGGTGCGACTTGTCGAGCATTCTGGATGACAGGAAGTTGCCGTACCCTGTCAACCCTTCTCGCATGATTCGCGCGCCGCTTCGAAATATTCGAGGTGTCTGGCGTGGAGTCGGTGCGCCTCAGCGTGCCCTTGACCGATCGTGCGGCAAACCCTGACCGCCGAGGGGGGTTGACACGTCCATTCACCACTTTAGTATCCGTGGGGCCTCCGAAGTTTCCGAACGGCGATCGAAATTTCGAACACCTTCCTCGCCTCTCTTCCCTGCCGAAGGAGTCCCGGTGCCCAGACGATCCGGCGGACGACTGTTCCGCCTCCTCACGGCCGCAACGCTGGTGCTGACCGCGTCTGTCACGGCCTCAGCGCAGTCCACGGCCACGGCCGCGCCGGGCAGTCCGGCGCTCACCCCACCGCTGGGGTGGAACAGCTGGAACAGCTTCGGGTGCGGGATCACCGAGGCCCAGGTCCACCAGGCCACCGACGCGATGGTGTCCTCGGGCATGCGGGACGCCGGGTACCGGTACGTGGTGGTCGACGACTGCTGGTTCGACCCGCAGCGTGACGCGCAGGGCAACCTGCGGGCCAACCCGACGAAGTTCCCGAGCGGGATGAAGGCCCTCGGGGACTACATCCACGGCAAGGGCTTGAAGTTCGGCATCTACCAGGTGCCGGGCGAGCGCACTTGTGCGCAGACCGTGGGCACTTATCCGGGCTCCACGGGCAGCAAGGGGCACGAGGTCCAGGACGCCGCCACGTTCGCCACGTGGGGGGTCGACTACCTCAAGTACGACTGGTGTTCCTCGAGCGGCGCGCGTGACGAGCAGGTCGCGCGGTTCAAGCTGATGCGTGATGCCTTGCGCGCCACCGGCCGGCCGATCGTCTACAGCATCAACCCCAACAGCTTCCACGCCATCACCGGGTCCACGTACAACTGGGGCGAGGTCGCCGACCTGTGGCGGACGACCGAGGACCTGCTCGACATCTGGCAGAACGGCAACACCAACAGCTACCCGATGGGCGTCGGCAACGTCCTGGACGTCAATGCGCCGCTGGCCGCACAGTCCGGCCCGGGGCACTGGAACGACCCCGACATGCTGGTCGTCGGCCGCCCCGGCCTGTCGCTGACCGAGTCCCGCTCCCACTTCGCCCTGTGGGCGTTGATGAGTGCCCCGCTGATGGCCGGCAACGACATCCGCACGATGTCCGCCGACGTCAGCGCGATTCTGCGCAATCCGCGCCTGCTGGCGGTGAACCAGGACCCCCAAGGCGCGGGCGGACGCAGGGTGCGCGATGACGGCAACATCGAGGTGTTCGCCAAGCCCCTTGCGGACGGTTCGGTCGCGGTGGGCCTGTTCAACCGGGGCGGGAGCGCAGCGACGGTCACCACGACGGCCGCCCAGATCGGCCTGAGCGGAGGACCGTTCACCCTCACCGACCTGTGGACCGGCGGCACGTCGAGCACGTCCGGGCAGATCTCGGCGAGCGTCCCCGCGCACGGCGTCGCTGCGTACCGGGTGAGCGGCGGCAGCCCGTCGGCCGCCACCACCTCACGCCTGCGGGGCAATGCCTCCGGCCGCTGCGTGGACGTGGACAACGCCTCCACGGCTGCCGGCGCCACGACTCTGATGTGGGACTGCCACACGGCCGCCAACCAGCTGTGGACCACATGGGCGAGCGGCGAGATCCGCGTCTACGGGGACAAGTGCCTGGACGCCTACAACCAGGGCACCACCAACGGAACCCGTGTCATCACCTGGCCTTGCAACGCCCAGAACAACCAGAAGTGGACCGTCGGATCCGACGGCTCGATCCGCAACGTCCGCTCCGGACTGTGCCTCGACGCCAGCGGGTCCGGCACCGCCAATGGAACCCCGCTGGTGCTGTGGACCTGTAACAGCCAGGCCAACCAGAAGTGGACCCGCGCGTAGGCGACACGGCACTGCGTCATGTCCGGAGCGGCAACACCCCGGCCACGGCCTCCCGCACGGCTGCCGCATGCGCCGGCACGGCCGCCCCCGGCTCCGGCTGCGGCCGGGCCCCGGGCGTCGGTACATCGGCGCTCAGGCCGCTCGCGCGCGCTGCCCCTGCCTGACTGAAAGATGCCCATCGCACCGGCCGACGCACTTGGTCAAGGGCGCCGACCCCCGACTGGTCCCAAAAATGATCAAGGGCCGGTTCGGATTGCTCCGAAACCGGCCCTTGATCTACGACTCTCACGAGTCGGGACGACAGGATTTGAACCTGCGACCCCTTGACCCCCAGTCAAGTGCGCTACCAAGCTGCGCCACGTCCCGATGCGTTTCCTCCCGGTGTCACCGGGTGGCCGCGCAGGACAAACATTACCTCACTCCGAGGACCGGATCGACGCCCGGACCTGCTGGGCGCGGGTCGCCAGCCCTTCCGCCCCGCAGGCGGTGGCCAGCTTCTGCGCACGGGCGACCTCCCGGTGGGAGCGGATCGCGGTGCCGTACTCGAAGCGGGCCAGGGCGTGCTCGTAGGCGGACGAAGAGGCCTCCAGGTGGCGTACGGCCTCGGCCAGCAGGTGGACGGACTCCTCCTCGGGCGCGAAGAGGGAGACGCAGCGCAGTGCCTCGCCGATGGCCGTGCCGGTGCCGAGGCGCTCCGCGTGGACGCGGGCACGGGTGGCAAGTTCGGCGGCGCGGACCGGGTCGGTGTCGGCGAGAGCGCGGGCGAGGTCGCAGGCCCAGGGTGCCCAGACCCCGTTGAAGCGGCCCCGCGGTTCCAGTGCGGCTCCCGCCGACTCCAGCTCTGCCACGGCTTCCTCTACGCGGCCTTCGGCCAGGAGGAGTCGGCCGCGTACGCACGGGGCGTCCGGCAGGACCATGGCGCTGGGGTACGGCGGACCGAAGTCGTACCGGTCGGCGACCAGCCGGGCCTCCGCCGTCCGGCCGCGGGCGAGCAGGGTGTCGACGAGCAGGCAGGTGGCGTCCCAGTGGACCGGGAGTCCGCTGCCGGCCCGGTCTGCGAGCCTCAGCCCTTCGCGCAGGAAGCCCTCCGCTTCGGCGAGACGGCCACGCCTGCGGTGCACGAGGCCCAGGAGGGTGTGCGCGAAGGCGAGGTGCGCTCCACTCCAGCCCGAGATCTCGAAGGCGCGCACGGCCTCGCTGAAGAGTGCTTCGGCCCGGTCGAGGCGGTCGGTGAAGGCGTAGGTGATGCCGACCATGGCGGGGAGCTCGAAGCCCCATTCGGAGTCGGTCCAGCCGAGCCCGCGTGCGGGGCGGCCGTCCACGAGCGCGCGTTCGCAGAAGTCCGCGATGATCTGGGCGTCCTCACCGCGGAGCATCGCGTCGAAGGCCCGCAGGGTGAGCAGCGCGCGCTCGGCGTTGTCCCGGCCCTTGAGGTGGTCGGCGTTGCGAGCGAGCCGGGCCGACCGTCCGGGGCCGTCGTCCTCGGAGGCCTGCATGCCCTCCCACAGGAAGTGCGCGGCCTGGAGACGCATCAGGCCGGGGCCGGGTTCGGTGCGCGCCGCCTCCGCCGCCAGGGAGAGCGCAGCGTCCTTGAGCTGGTTGTTGTGGGAGAGGGCCGAGGCGAGGCGGAAGGTGGCGTCGATCCTCATCGCCGCGTCCAGCCCTGGCGTGTCGAGGGCGGCCCGCAGGTGCTGGACGGTGGTGGCCGGCGAGGAGAGCAGTGTGGCGCAGCCGAGTTCGTACAGGATGGCGGCCCGGTCGTGGGGGCGCGGCGGTTCTTCCAGAGCGCGTTCGAGACAGCGCCTGGCGGCTTCCGGGGCACCGACCGCCAGATGCTGGCGCGCTGCCTCGCGGAGCTGGGCGACCAGTTCCTGGTCGTCGTCCGGGTGGACCTCGAGCAGATGGCGGGAGGCGGCGGCGGCGCCGAGTCCCGCTTGGGTGATCGCCCAGGCCGCGCGCCCGTGCATGGCGGTGCGGGTCGCCGGCGGGATGGACCGGTAGACGGCGCTCGCGATGAGCGGGTGCACGAATTCGAGCGGGTCGAAGCCGCTGACGATACGGGCGTCACGGAGCCTCGCCGTGCAGTCCGCGGCCTCCGCCGAGCTCATCCCTGCCAGGGTGGCGGCGAGTTCCTGGGAGATCTCCGTACCGAGCACGGCCGCCGCCCAGGCGAAACGGTTGGCGTTCGTACCCAGGCGTTCGAGGCGGGCGACGAGTCCGCTGCCACGGGCCGAGGCGCCGAGTTCGCGCAGCAGGCCTGCGGATTCCTCGACCGGCGCGAGTTCGCGGTCCTGTGCCTTGGCGACGAGTTCCACGGCCTCGTAGGGATTTCCGCCGGTGACGGCCCAGACCTCGCGGCAGAACGGGTCGTCGGCGTGGTCGCCCAGGCCGGCCCGCACGAGCTCGGCCGTGGCGTCGGGGGTGAGTGCGCGCAGGGCGACGCGGACCAGGGCCGGGTGTCCTGCGGTACCGCCGCTCGCCGGGCTCCGGGGCATGGCCCAGTCGGCGTTGCGGTCGGCGAGTTCCTGGGGCCGGTGGGCCTGGACGACCAGGACGGGGAGTTCGGACAGCCGCGCGGTGAACCCGGCGAGCCAGGCGAGGGACTCGCCGTCCGCCCAGTGCGCGTCGTCCACTATGAGGAGCAGCGGCCGGTGACTGAGGCGGGAGGCGAGCCGGGACACGACGAAGTCCAGGCCGTCCCGCACGCCTTGCGGATCGGGCTGCGGGCCGCTGGGCTCGGCGAGGCCGAGGGCCGGCGCGGTGATCTCGAACCAGTCGCCGAACAGGGCGCGGGTCTCGTCGGCCGGGAACCGGTCCAGGGCGGGCTGGAGGAGCTGGCGCACGACGTGGAACGGCACCGAGGTCACCGTCTCGCCGCCACGCGCCGACCAGATGGTGCAGCGGTCGGCGGCCATGGCCTGGATCTCGGCCAGCAGGGCGGTCTTCCCGATGCCTGCTTCGCCGCTGAAGACCAGCAGCCCTCCGGCGGCCTGCCCGCCGCAGAGGGCGTCCACCGCCTTTGCGGCGGCGGCGAGTTCCGGTTCGCGCTCGTACAACGGCCGGGACGGCTTCATGCCTCCCCTTCCCAGGGTGGTTGCGGAGGGTTCCGAGCCTAGCCGCGCGCGGGTGTCCAGGGGCAGAGTTCCGAGGGTTCGTCGCAGGTGCGAGGCACAATCGGAGGGTGGACGAATCTCGCAGGGACCGTGACGAGGAAGGACGGGCGCGCAATGCGCGCCCCCGGGACGGGCTCGGGCGCCCCCTGCCGTACGGGGCCGAGGGGGTGGAGCGGCAGCCGGAGGGCGTGGTCCGCTCCCCCGGGGAGACGGTCCGTGAGGCACAGCGACTGCTCGACGCGGGGATGCCGTTCCACGCCCACGAGGTCTTCGAGGACGCGTGGAAGTCGGGGCCGGAGGAGGAACGCGAGCTGTGGCGCGGCCTGGCGCAGATGGCGGTGGGGCTGACGCACGCCGCCCGGGGAAACGCGGCAGGCGGGGCGCGGCTGTTGAGGCGCGGCGCCGCCGCCGTCGAGGGGTTCCGCGGTGTCGACCCGTACGGGGTCGGGGTGGGCGGACTGATCGTCTGGGCCGAGGAGTTGGCCGGACGTGTGGACCCGCCCGGCCACGAGGGGGCCGGTGCCGGGCACCGGGGGGCGGCGGCCGGTCCTTCCGGCGTGAGCGCCGGGCGGGAAGCCGCTCCCGTCCCGGACGCGGCGGCGGAGGCACCTCGGTTGCTGCGAGGGGACCGGCCCGAGGAGTAAGGACGTACGTGCGATAGGTTTTGCTCCTTCTTGACGGCGTGTTGATCGCGTTGGTCGATACACGTTCCCCTTTTCCGAACCACTCGCTCAGGAGACGGACGCCCCGATGACCGACATCATCAACGGCCTCGGCCGTGCCACCGCATACGGGGCCCTCGGCGTCGTACTGCTCGTTCTCGGCATATTTCTGATCGACGCCCTGACGCCGGGCAAGCTCGGCCGGCAGATATGGGAGGAGCGCAACCGCAACGCCGCGCTGCTCCTGAGCTCGGCCCTCGTGGGCATCGGCGGCATCGTGTTCACCTCGATCTGGACGACCTACGAGGACTTCGGCAAGGGGCTCGCCTCGACGGCCGCCTTCGGGCTGCTCGGTCTGGTCATGATGGCCGTCGCCTTCCTCGTCGTGGACCTGGTCACGCCCGGGAAGCTGGGTGCCACGCTGGTGGAGCGGGAGCCGCACCCGGCGGTGTGGGTGACGGCGTCCTGCAATCTGGCGGTGGCCGCCATCGTGTCGGCGTCGATCGCCTGACCCCTCACGGCCGGTCCCTCCCCGCCCGATTCCTCCGGCCCGGTCCCGGCGGCCGATCCCACGGTCCGGCGAACAAGGCCCTGCGCAGCCATTACGATCCGGCGTCATGAGCACTTCTGACCAGGACCAGGCCCAGGACCAAGAGCGGGACGCCCAGCAGGGCCCCACGGCACGGGACGCACCCGGCCCCGCGCCGGAGGACCGGGAGCAGGAAGAGGACCTGAGCGCGGCGGCGGAGATACCCGAGCCCGCCGCGCGGGTCGGGAGACTCACACCGCGTCAGGCGCGGCGGCTGCGGATCCTGCTCTCGTCGGTGGGCATGGCGGCGACGGCTGTGGTCCTCGCCCTCCGGATAGCGAGCCGTTCCTCGGTCCTCGTCGTCGGGGTGTACGGCCTCGCGCTCATCCTCTGCGGTGTCGTGATCGAACTCAGCAGGAACGGCCGGACCCGGCTCGGCAGCTGGCTGCTCGGCGTCGGCCTGGTGGCGGCGATCGGGGCGGACTGGCTGCTCATCCCCTGAACGACGGCCGACGGCCGGCAGGAGCGGTCGCCGCGCCTGTCACAACGCGGTGATCCGCACGGGCGGGCCCTCCGGGTCGACCCCGTCGAGCCAGCCCGCCGCCAGATGGATCGGCCTGCCGGGGATCGCGGGCAACAGCAGCCGTTGGCGGTGGAGTTCACGCCGGCCCTGGGTGACGACCAGCAGCGGCCGGGAAAGCCTGCGCGTGGTGCGCAGCACGAACCTGTCGCCCTGTGGCCGCGCACCGTCCGGGCCCGTCACATTGGGGGCGATCCACCGCAGGGGGGCGTCGACGAGCAGTGGTTTCCGGCTCCCGGCGGGTTCCCCCGTACCGGCCAGGTGGTGCAGTACGGGCACGGCCACGGCCCTGCCCTCCTCGGCCGCGACCCCGGCGCGCTCGACTGCGTGCAGCAGGTTCCCGGCGGCGAAGACGCCCGGCCGGGACGTGCGGTACGCGGCGTCGTAGGCGGGCCCTCTGGTACCGGGGTCGAGCTGGATCCCGCCGCGTCTGGCGAGCTCGTGGTCGGGGACGTAGTCGCCGGTGAGGACCACGGTGTCGCAGCGCAGCGTGGTGGTCCGGCCGTCGTCGTGCCGCAGGCCCACCCCGGTCAGCCGGGTTCTGCCGGTCAGGCCGGTGACCGTGGCCCCGGTCAGCAGGGGGATCCGGCGGCTGCGGACGGGCTTCGGGCGGGACGGCTGATCGGTGACCACGGCGACCACCTGGACGCCCGCGGCCAGCAGGGTGGCGACGGCGGCATGGCCGACGGGATCGTTGCCGACGACGACCGCCCTGGTGCCGATCCGCTGCCCGTAGAGGTGGACGGCCTGCTGGAGTTCACCGGTGGTGTAGACGCCGGCGGGGCGGCTTCCCGGGATCAGCCGGGCGCTGCGCGGCCGTTCGCGTGCTCCGGTGGCGAGGACGACGGCGCGGGCCGTGATGCGTTCGAGCCCGCCGGGTCCGGTGGTCTCGACGGTACGGGGTCCCCCCCAGCCGGTGACGGTGATGCCCGTGCGCAGTGCGGCTCCCGCGCGCAGGGCCGCCTCGACGTGCTGCCGCGCGAATGCGGGACCGCTCTGCCCTCCCGGAGCCCGGACCGGCCGGACGCCCGCCGGACCGCTCCCCTCGGACGGGACGTACGCCGGACCGCTCCCCTCGGACCGGACGTGTGCCGGACCGTTCACCGCGGACCGGAGGTACCCGGGGCCGTTCGCCGAGGCCCAGGCGTACACCGACCGGGTCACGGGCCCGCCGAATCCGCCGTGGTGGCAGTGCCTGGGTATCCCGCCCGCCTCCTGCTCGCGTTCCAGGATCTCCACCCGGCCCGCACCCGCCGCGGCGAGTTCGGCTCCGGCCGCGAGACCGGCGGGGCCCGCCCCGACGATCAGGACGTCGACCTCCCGTACGGTCGCGGTCATGGTCGTGCCTCCTCGAAGAGGGAGCGTACGGCCGCGCCGCAGTAGAAGCCCTGGCACCGGCCCCCGCGGGCACGGGTCCGGCGCCGCAGGCCGTCGAGGGACCGCGGCGGGACGGTCGCGGACAGGGCGTCCCGGATCTCGCCGAGGGTGACCCGCTCGCAGTGGCAAACCAGGGTGCCGTACGCCGGGTCCCGGGCGATGAGACCCGCGTCGCGGTAGGGCCGGCCGGAGACCTCGCCGATGCCGGGCATCGTGAGCGGCGGGAGCTCGTGGGGGTCACCGAGTTCCAGGCCCGCGGCGGCGAGCAGCCCGCCGACGTGCCGGGCGATCGCCATGGAGGCGGTGAGGCCGGTGGACCGGATGCCGCCCACCGCGACGTACCGCAGCTCCGGGTACTCCTGGATGCGGTAGTCCTCCTGCCCGGTGGCGGCGCGCAGGCCCGCGTAGACGGCGGTGACTTCCTCGTCCAGGAGCGCGGGCACGACCCGGCGGCCCTTCTCCTGCAGCATCCGCAGGCCTTCGGCGGTGGACCCGGTGGCGGTCTTGTCGTCGAGCTCCTCGGCCGTGGGGCCGAGGAGGACGTTGCCGAAGACGGTCGGTGCGACCAGGACGCCCTTGCCCGCGGGGCCCGGGACCGGCAGCAGGATGTGGCTGACGAGGTCACGGGCGAGCTTGTCGAAGACGATGAGCTGACCGCGGCGCGGGGTCACGGTGAAGACGTCGTGGCCGAGGAGCCGGTCGATCTCGTCGGCGTACAGCCCCGCGGCGTTGACCAGGTAGCGCGTGCGCAGCGGGCCGCGCGAGGTCGTGAGCGTATGGCCGTGCTCGTCGCCGGCGACGTCCCGCACCCGGCAGTTCAGGTGCAGGTGGACACCCGCCCGGACGGCCTGGGTGGCGAAGGCGAGCGGAGTGGTCCAGGGGCAGATGATGCTCTCGTCCGGGACTTCCAGGGCACCCAGCGCGCCGGGCCCCAGATGTGGTTCGCGGACCCGCAGTTCGCCGGGGTCCACGAGGCGGGCGGCGCGGTAACCGTTGCGGATCGCCTTGTCCAGCAGCCCTGGCAGGGCTGCCAGCTGCTCCTCGTCCCAGGCGACGAGGAGGGCGCCGACGCGCTCCACGGGGATGCCGGTCTCGGCCGCGTAGGCGGTGAGGAGTTCCTTCCCCTCGCGTACGAGCCGGGCCTCCAGCGAGCCGGGTACGGCGTCGAAACCGGTGTGCAGGATCGCGGTGTTGGCCTTCGACGTGCCGCTGCCGACGTCGTCGGCGGCCTCGACCAGGGCGGTCCGCAGCCGGTGGCGCGCCAGTTCGCGGGCGATGGCCGCGCCGACCACGCCCGCGCCGACGACGGTGACGTCGTACCTGCCCTCCTGACCGTCGTCCCGGTGCAGAGGCCCCTCGGTGGTGACGGTCTCGGTCATGAACGCTCCAGGAGGGCGTCCACGGCCGCCCGGAAGCCGTCGAGGCGCTCCGCCGCCTCGCCGGGGCCGATCCGTGGTTCGTACACGGCGGAGGGCTGCCAGGTGGGGGTCGCCTGCCGCGTCGGGAGCTTCGGGTCGAGTCCGAGGCGGGCCACCGCACCGGCGCCGAGCGCGGTCACGTCGGGCAGCGCCGAGACCTCGACCGGCCGCTGCAACAGGTCCGCCTGTGTCTGCATGAGCAGCGCCGAGCGGGTCAGACCGCCGTCGACCCGCAGGGCGGTCAGCGGCGCGCCCAGCTCGCACGTGACGGCGTCGGCCAGCGCGACGACCTGTGCGGCGATGCCCTCGCACAGCGCGCGGACCAGGTGTCCCGCGGTGGTGTCGAGCCCGAGACCGGTCACGGAACCCCGCAGGTCGCTGCGCCACCAGGGAGCGGCGAGGCCGGCGAGCGCCGGGACGAAGGTGACGCCGCCGGTGCCGGGCACCGTCGCGCCGACGGTGTCGAGGTCTGCGGCTGCGGAGATCACCCCGAGGTCGGTGAGCCAGCGCACGGCGGAGGCCGCCGTGTAGACCTGTCCGTCCAAGCAGTAGTCGGTCCGCCCGGCGAGCCGCCAGGCCACGCAGCTGACCAGGCCGGTGGCACCCGTGCTGGGCCGGCTCCCGGTCTGGGCGAGGAGGAACGCGCCCGTTCCGTAGGTGCACTTGGCGTTTCCGGGTTCCAGAGCGTTCTGCGCCAGCAGGGCGGCCTGCTGGTCGACGATGAGGCCCGTCAGGGGGATCTCGCCGCCGAAGGCGGTGGTGGTGCCCACCGGACCGGCGCAGTCGACGACCGTGGGCAGCTGTTCACCGGACAGGCCGAAGATCTCCAGCGCGGCGGACGACCAGCCGACGTCGTGGAGCCCGAGCAGCTGGGTGCGTCCCGCGGTGGCCGCGTCGGTGACGAAGGCTCCCGTCAGCTGGTGGACCAGCCAGGAGTCGCTGGTCGTCACGACTCCCTCACGGGTCAGTTCACGGCGTATCCACGCCATCTTGGGCGCGGCAAAGTACGGATCGAGCGGCAGTCCGGTGAGCGCCTTCAACTCCTCCGCGTGGGCGCCCAGTTCCGCGCACAGCGCCTCCGCGCGCCGGTCCTGCCAGACGACGGCGTGCGTGAGGGGCCGGCCTGTCGCCGGGTCCCAGGCCAGTACCGTCTCGCCCTGGTTGGCCAGGCCGACCGCCGCCACGGGCTCACCCGCTTCCGCAACCGCCCGCCGCCCGGCGTCGAGGACCGAGCCGAGCAGCTCCGCGGGGTCCGTCTCCACCAGTCCGCCCGCGCCGTGACGCGGGCGCACGGGCGCCGCCGCGGAGCCGATCACCCCGCGGTCCGGACAGATCACCAGGGCCTTGGTTCCGGAGGTCCCCTGGTCGACGGCGAGTACCGGTCCGGTCAATCCACGCTCCAGTCCTGCGGCCGCCCGGTCGGGGGCGGATCAGTGATCATCTGGTCCTGGCGACCACAGTCGTGCAGTCCACCCCTCGCGTCAAGCCTCGCCCGGACATCCTGCACCGAGCCCTCGGACCGGCCAATGTCCGTCATACGGACACTAGTTGAGTAAGATCCGCAAAGTTGCCGGATGAAGGGTGCAGAGCGCCCTACACTCACCGCGCAGTGAACAACCGGAGTTCCGGCGAGGGCTGTTCGCGATCCTTGTGCCCAACCCCCCACGTTCTTGAGGATTCATGTCGAGAAGAACCCGCGCCGTGCCGCCGTGCCCGGCCTCCCGCCCCGCCCCCACCACGTGTCCAGGGCCGGGGCTCGTCCATGGCTACCGGTGATTTCAAGCCTGTCTACCACCCCGCCGGACCCGATCACGCGTTACGGGTGGCCCTCCAGGACCTGCGCACCGGCCGTTGGCTCGCGATGCGGAATCTCCTGGAGAGCACCCCGGACTGGGCCCTGTGGACCCAGCGCACACAGGTCCTCGCGGCCGTGGCGGCGGGCTCGGACACCGTTCACGCCTGGCTGGCCGAGGAACCGCGGAGTGTGGCCGCGACCGTGATGCACGCCCGGGTGGCGGTGGAACGGGCGGTGCGCGCCGGTCGTGAACGGCACCCGCGAGCACAGGAGCTGTGGCAGCTGGCGTGGGAGGGGTGCCGCTCCGCCGCCCATGCCTCTCCGGAGGACCCGGTGCCCTGGGTCTGCCTGCTCGCGCTCTCCCAGCTCGACGAGGGGCAGCGCCTGGAGGAGCACCGGCTCCTGCCGCCCGGCCCGATGCTGTTCCCGGGCCCCTGGGGCCTTCTGGCGGAGGCGGACAAACGCGATCCCTTCAATCGCGAGGCCTATCACCGGATGCTGCAGTTCGTCTATGCCAGGCAGAAGGGCGGCACGCTCTCCGAAGCCGTCAACTTCGTCCAGTGGGCCGCGTCTTCGGCACCGGGGGGCTCCCCTCTGCACGTGCTTCCCCTGTATGTGCGGGTGGAGCGCTACCGGCGCGAGCGCGGCAACGAGCGGGCACTGGACCTGCACTGGGTCACGGAGGACGGCGAGCGCGACGCCCGGCGGGCCCTGCACATCTGGTTCGACGCCGCCGATCCCGCCTCCCGCTCCCTGCTCGATCTCAACCATCTGGCGCACGCGTTGTGGGGTTCGCTCCGGTTCGCGGACGCCGCACCGGTGTTCCGGGCGATGGGCCCGTACTACACCTCGGTGCCCTGGGCCTACCGCACGCGTCCCCCGCAGGACACGGCCAGTGCCGAAGACGTCTTCCTCCGTGCCCGCACCCGCTGTCTTGCCTCCGGGCAAGAACCCGGCACAGGGCCGCACGGCTGATCCGCCGGCGCCCGCGCCCCTCCCTCTCCCCCTGTCCCCCCACCACCTGGAGGTCAATCCCATGTCCATATCCGCCTCGACCCCGTCGAGTACGGAAGCCACACCGCACGACGACGAGGAGCGGCGCCTGCGCGAGCTCGGCTACCAGCCGGTGCTGGCCCGTCGCATGGGCGGCTTCGGGAACTTCGCGATCAGCTTCTCCGTCATCTCCATCCTCTCCGGCTGCATGACGCTGTACGGCTTCGGCATGTCGACCGGCGGCCCGTCCGTCATGCTCTGGGGCTGGGCCGGTGTCGGTCTGTTCGTGCTCTGTGTGGGCATGGCCCTGGCCGAGGTCACCAGCGCGTACCCGACGTCGGGGGCCCTGTACTACATGGCCGACCGGCTCGGCGGCCGTAAGTGGGGCTGGTACACCGGGTGGCTGAACCTGCTGGGTCTCCTGGGTGCGATCGCGGGCATCGACTACGGCGCCGCGCTGTTCACGGGGGCGCTGCTCAACCTGCAGTGGGGGTTCGACCCGACGCCCGGCTCCACCATGGTGATCTTCCTCTGCATCCTGCTGCTGCACGCCGTGCTGAACCTGTTCGGTGTGCGCCTGGTCAGTGTCCTGAACTCGATCAGCGTCTGGTGGCACCTGGGCGGGGTGGCCGTGATCGTGACGGTCCTGGCGATCGTGCCCTCGAACCACCAGTCGCCGTCGTTCGTCTTCACCGAGTTCGTGAACGGGACCGGCTGGGAGAACCCGATCTACGTGGCGGCGATCGGGCTGCTGCTGGCGCAGTACACGTTCTGCGGTTACGACGCCTCCGCCCATCTGTCCGAGGAGACGTCGAACGCCTCGGTGACGGCGGCCAAGGGCATCGTGCGGGCGATCTGGGTCTCCTGGATCGCCGGTTTCGTGCTGCTGGCGGGCCTGACCTTCGCCATCCAGGACTACGCGGGCACCCAGAACAGCGCCACCGGAGTGCCGCCGGCCCAGATCCTGATCGACGCGCTGGGCACCGCCGGCGCCACCGCCATGCTGCTGATCGTCATCGCCGCACAGCTGTTCTGCGGCAACGCCGAGGTCGCGGCGGCGAGCCGGATGGTCTTCGCCTTCAGCCGTGACAACGCCCTGCCGGGCTCGGCCCTGTGGCGCAAGGTCAGCTCGCGTACCCAGACCCCGGTGCCCGCCGTATGGCTGTCGGTGGGTGTCGCCGCGCTGCTGGCGGTGCCGTCGCTGTACTCCGCGACGGCGTACGGGGCTGTGACGGCGATCAACGTCATCGGGATCACCCCGGCGTACGCGATTCCGATCTACCTCAAGCTGCGCGCCGGCGACCGCTTCCAGCGCGGTCCCTGGCATCTGGGCCGCTGGTCGAAGCCGATCGGCTGGATCGCCGTGGTGTGGGTCGCCGTCGTCACCGTGCTGTTCCTGCTCCCGCAGTCGTCTCCCGTGACGATCGACTCGATGAACTACGCGTCGATCGCCCTGGTCGCCGTGCTGGTTCTGGCGACGGTGTGGTGGTTCGTCGCGCGCCGTTCGTACAGCACCCCGGCCGCGTACGGCAACGCCCGTGAGCAGGCGGAGATCGCCGAGGGCATCGTCTGACCGTCCCCTCCCGGGCGGTCTTCAGCTCAGCAGCAGTTGGAGGCCGCCCAGGACGGTGGCGGCGATCACGATCCGGTCGAAGACCTTCTGGTTGATCCGGCCGACGCAGGCGCGGCCGAGGTACGCCCCGGGGATGACGAACAGCACGAGGGCGGCGTCCAGCAGCAGCGACCGGGCGTCGATGAGGCCGAGCCCCACACTGAAGGGCACCTTCGAGGTGTTGACGATCAGGAAGAACCACGCGGACGTCCCGAGGAAGCCCAGCTTCCGGAAGCCCGCGGACAGCAGGTAGAGCGACATCACGGGGCCACCCGCGTTGGCGACCATGGTGGTGAACCCGCCGAGCACCCCGTACGAACGGGCCTTGAGCCGAGCGCCGCGCGAGGGCCCGTCCGCGCTCTCCTCCTCCGGGGGCGGCTGGGAGCCGGCCCGCCGTCGCCAGAGGGTGACCCCCGCCATGAACAGCAGGATCGCGCCGATCGAGGTGCGTACCGCGTCGTCCCCGGCCCGCATCATGAAGAGGGTGCCGGCCAGCACGCCCACCGCCACGGCGGGGAAGAGCCGCAGCAGGGTAGGCCAGTGGGCGTGGCGACGGTAGACCAGCACGGCGAGGATGTCGCCCGCGATCAGGATCGGGAGCAGCACTCCGGTGGATTCGCGCGCCGGGAGCACGGCCGCGAAGACCGCGAGGCTGATCGTATTGGCCCCACTGACCGCCGTCTTCGAGAAGCCGACGAGGGTGGATGCCGCCGCGAGTGCGGCCAGTTGCCAGAGTGTGATGGTGTCCATTCCGGATCAGATGGTAGACACATCTTCCTCTCGGCGGATCATCGTTTCATCCGTAGCCTCCTCCAGCCGTCCGCTCGCTATGCTGCGATCGCTCGCGGAAACGTTCAAACGAACACGGCACAGCGGTAGGCAAGGGGGCCATCATGCGGGAGCCGGTCGAGTCGAGGCGCAAGCGCATCCTCTCGGTGGTGCACGCGCGCGGCGCCGTCAAGGTGAGCTCGCTCGCCGAGGAGCTGGACGTCTCGGCGGTCACCCTGCGGCGGGACGTGGAGGAGCTGGCCAGGGCGGGGATGCTGCGGCGCGGTCACGGCGTGGTCCGCCCGATGGGGGGCGTCGAGCGCCCCGCGGCCGTCCCGGCCCCCCGGAGCGCTGAACCGGCCGGGGAGGGAGGCGCGATCGCCCTCGTCGTCCCGGAACGCCATTCCTACCTGTACGAGACCCTGCACGGCGCGCGGACGGCGCTGGAGGAGGCCGGGGCGCACATCACCCTGCGCATCGCGCCCCAGGCGGCCGGCGCCGAACGGCCGCAGGTGGAGCGGGCGCTGGCGGCCGGGGTGCGCGGTCTGCTCATCGCGCCCCGGTGGCGCAGCAGGGAGGGCGAGGAGGCCGACTACGGCTGGCTCGCCGGGCTGGGGGTGCCGACCGTCCTGATGGAGCGGCGGCCCCGGCCCGGCAGCGCGCTGCACGCTCTGGACTCGGTGTGCTCCGACCACTGGTACGGGATCCATCTGGCCGTGGACCACCTGGTCTCGCTCGGCCACCGCCGGCTGGTGCTGGCGGCGAGGAACGACAGCCCGACCGCTCGTTCGATCAGGGCCGCGTTCGCCGAGATCGCGGCGGCGCGGTCCGAGGTGGAGGAGTGGGCCGTGGTGCTCAGCTCCCCGACAGCGGGCCCCGGGGAACCCGGCAGCCGGGAGGAGGCTCCGGATCTCGCGGCACTGATGCGCGGGCGGGGCTTCACCGGTGCGGTCCTGCACGGCGACGAGGACGCCCTGATGCTCGTCCAGAAGCTCGCGGAGAACGGCATCCAGGTGCCGCGGGACTGCTCCGTGGTGGCGTACGACGATGTCGTGGCCGCGCTGGGCAGCACCTCCCTCACCGCGGTGGCACCGCCGAGGGGCGAGATCGGCCGGGCGGCGGCCGAGCTCCTGCTGCACCGTCTGGGCCGTCCGGCCGGCGCTTCCGGTCCGGTGCGCCGGGTGGAGCTCCTGCCCGGCCTCGAAGTGCGCGGGTCGACCCAGGAGCTGCACCGCCCAGCCGAATGATCGTTTGAACACTTCAAGCTTCTTTTGATCGATCTATTGACCACTATCGATCAGCCGATCAGTATTCCCGTGTCTCGAATCAGGAGCCGCGGGAGGCGCACATGCCTGGTCGACAGAGCCGTCGATCCGTGCTCGCCACGATCACCGCACTTCCTCTGGCAGGCGCGCTCAGCGCCTGCGGAGGGGGTGGCGGAGACACACGATCGGGCGGTACGAGCAGTACCGGAAGCACCGTCAGAAGCGGGAACGGCAGGAAGATCCGCATCACCTTCTGGTCGGCCCTGCGGGGCAGCCAGGAGGTCGTGGACGCGTTCAACCGCGGTCACGACACGATTCAGGTCGACTTCCAGCAGGTCCCCGGAGGGATGCAGGGAGGTTACGCGAAGCTCAGCAACGCGGCCCGGGCCGGCAACGCCCCGGACATCGCCACCATCGAGTACCCCCAGGTCCCGGGCTTCGCCATCGACGGGGTCTGCCGCGACATCACGGACCTGGTGGGCGAAGGGCTCCGCGCCAAGCTGCTGCCGCAGGCGCTGGGCCTGACCACGTTCGAGAAGCGGGTGTTCAGTGTCCCTCTGGACATAGAGCCGATGGTGCTGCACTACCGCACCGACCTTTTCGAAAGGTACGGCCTGACCGTCCCGCGCACCTGGGAGGACTTCGAGGACGCGGCGCGGACCGTACGCCGCGCGAGTGGTGACCGCCGGATGGCGCTCTTCCCCACGGACGGTGACACCCACCTCGCCGCGTACGCCTGGCAGGCCGGCGCCCAGTGGTTCGACACGTCGGGCGGGGCGTGGAACGTCTCGCTCGCCGACGCCCCGACCCGCCGCGTGGCCGCGTACTGGCAGCGGCTCACCGATCAGGACCTGGTCTTCATGAACGCGGTGGAGAGCCGGCACAGCGATGTCCAGATCGGCGAGGGCCTGGTGCTCAGCAGGCTCAGCGGCGCGTGGGACGCCGGGGCGCAGATGAAGGCCCGTCCGGGCCAGAAGGGGCAGTGGGCACTCGCACCGCTCCCCCAGTGGGATCCGGCCGACCCCGCTGTCGGCACCCACGGCGGCTCGACCTTCGCGATCACCAAGGACTGCGCGCACCCCGAGGCCGCGATGGAGTTCATCGAGTGGCAGGTCTCGCATCCGGACGCCCTGCGCGCCCGCCTCTCCAGCGGCGCCAGCAGCCAGTACCCCGCCGCGCCCGGCCTGGTGGACGTGGGCCGCAAGGCCTTCGACCGGGCCTACTACGGCGGCCAGGACATCTACACCCTGTTCGAGCAGGAGGCCGACAAGATCCGCCCCGGATGGGTCTGGGGACCTCGGATGACGGCCACCGGCAAGATCATGAGGGATGGACTGGCGCGGGCGAGCGGCGGCCAGGGGTCCGTTCTCGGAGCCGTGAGGGCGGCGCAGGAGGGCACGATGCCCGACCTCCGGGCGCTCGGTCTGAGCACCACCGAGCGCTCCACCTGACATGCGGTCCGCCGTCCGTTCCCAGCAGCAGAGAGGCAGGTGACACCCATGACCAGCACCACCCCCGTGTCCGTAGCGGCGGACGCCACCGCTCCGCCGTCACCGCGGAGCCCGGCCGCCACCGCCCCGTCACAGAAGGGCCGCAGGTCCGCCCGACGGCGTGAACTCGGCGCCTGCGGCGTCCTGATGACACCGTTCTTCGTCCTCCTGGTGACCGTCTTCCTGATCCCGGTCGCCACCGCCGTCCACCTGAGCTTCTTCAGCGACGACCAGCCCGGACTCGGCTTCGGCCCCGAGCGGACGGTCTTCGCCGGACTCCGCAACTACACCGCCGTCCTGGCGGACCCGACCTTCCTCGGCGGCCTCGGCGTCGTCGCCCTGTACTGCCTGGTCTACATCCCGCTGATGGTGATCGGCGCCCTCGTACTGGCACTGCTGCTGGACTCCGGCGTGGTCCGCCTGCGGGGCACCGTACAGCTCGCGCTCTTCCTGCCGCATGCCGTTCCGGGCATCATCGCGGCCCTGATCTGGCTGTACCTGTACACCCCCGGCATCAGCCCGGTGATCGACCTGCTCGGCAGGGCGGACCTCACCGTCGACTTCCTCGGGGTGCACATGGTGCTCCCGTCCATCGTGAACATCGCGCTGTGGAGCAACCTCGGCTACAACATGGTCGTGTTCTACGCCGCCCTCCAGGCGGTCCCCCGCGAGGTGATCGAGGCGTCGGTCGTCGACGGCGCGGGCCCGGTCCGCACCGCCCTCCAGGTCAAGGCCCCGCTGGTGCGCTCGTCGATCGTGATGGTCGCGATGTTCACCCTCATCTTCGCGCTCCAGCTCTTCACCGAGCCGATGCTGCTCAGCCAGTCGACCCCGATGATCAACTCCCGCTTCTCCCCCAGCATGTACATCTACGACGCCGCCTTCACGCGCAACAACTACGGTCTCGCGGCAGCCGCCTCGGTCATCCTGCTGCTGTGCACGATCGCCCTCTCCTACGGCGTCACCCGCTGGACCAACCGGGCCGCCGCGGCCGAGGAGGCCGCCCGATGAGCGCGTCGAACGTTTCCCGCACCGCTTCGCCCCTGCGGCCCCGGCTCCTGGGGCGCTCGGTCGTCAACCTGGTGGTCCTCGTCTCGGTGCTCTACACCCTGCTGCCGGTGCTGTGGCTGGTGCTCGCCTCGACGAAGGACAGGGACGCCCTCTTCAGCAGCGACATCCTCTCGCTGAGCGGCTTCTCCTTCGTGCAGAACCTGAAGGACCTCTTCGCCATGGACGGCGGACTGTTCGGCCGCTGGTACGGCAACAGCCTGCTGTACGCGGTGCTCGGCGCGGCACTCGGCGCCCTGATCAGCATCGCGTGCGGCTACGCCTTCGACAAGTACCGCTTCGCGCACAAGGAGAAGCTGTTCGGTCTCGTGCTGGCCGCGGTGATGGTGCCGCAGACGGTACTGGCCCTGCCGCTCTATCTGATGGCCTCCGGCACCGGGCTCGTCAACACCTTCTGGGCGGTCTTCATCCCTGTCCTGTTCAACCCGTTCGGTGTCTATCTCGGCCGGATCTTCAGCCAGGGGTACGTGCCCGACGAGGTGCTCGAGGCCGCGCGGATGGACGGCGCGGGCGAACTGGCCGCCTACTTCCGGGTGGCGCTGCGCATGCTGGGGCCGGGTCTTGTCACCATCTTCCTCTTCCAGCTCACCGCCATCTGGAACAACTTCTTCCTGCCGATGGTGATGCTCTCCGACCAGGACCTGTATCCGGTCAGCCTCGGCCTGTACTCCTGGAACAGCTCCGCGTCCGTGTCACCGGAGTACTACCCCGTCGTCATCATGGGCTCGCTGCTCGCCGTGGTGCCCCTGATCCTCGCCTTCGCCCTGCTCCAGCGTTTCTGGCGGTCCGGTCTGACGGCCGGCGCCGTCAAGTGACCGTGCCGCCCCGCCCGGACCACCGCACAGGAGAACCATGCTCAGCACTCCCCCCGCCCACCGACTGCCGCGCGCCGCGCTCGCCATGGGAACGGACGCCGCCGCGGCGGTGCTCTCCCCCGCATCTCTGGCGGCGCTGGGAGAGGTCTGCACACTCGCGCCCCTGCCCGCCATCGACGACTTCACGACCCCCACGGCCCGCGCCGCGCTCGCGGACACGGAGATCCTGATCACCGGCTGGGGCTGCCCGCCGATCCACGCGGGCGTACTGGCCGCCGCCCCCTCGCTGCGGGCCGTGGTGCACACGGCGGGGTCCGTACGGGGCCATGTCACCGAGGCGTGCTGGGAAAGGGGCATCGAGGTGTCCTCCGCGGCGGCGGCCAACGCCCTGCCGGTCGCGGAGTACACCGTCGCGATGATCCTGCTGTCGGGCAAGCGCGTCCTGGAGCGGGCCCGCGACTTCCGTGCCACGCGCGAGCGCGGCGCGTGGCTGGCCACCCCTCCCGACGTGGGCAACTACCGCCGCACGGCGGGCATCCTGTCCGCCTCCCTGATCGGACGGCGGGTGATCGAGCTGCTGCGCCCCTACGACCTGCGGGTGCTGCTCCACGACCCGTACGTCACGGACGCCGAGGCCGCCGCGCTCGGGGTCCACCCGGTCTCCCTGCCCGCGCTGTTCGCCGAGAGCGACGTGGTCAGTGTCCACACACCGCTGCTGCCGGCGACGACGGGGCTGGTGAGCCGCGAACTCCTCACCTCGATGCGGCCCGACGCGGTCCTCCTCAACACGTCCCGGGGCGCCGTCGTCGACCAGGACGCCCTCGTCGACGTACTGCGGTCCGAGCGCATCCGGGCGGTGCTCGACGTCACCGATCCCGATCCGCTGCCGGTGGACCATCCGCTCTGGGACTGCCGCAACGCGACCATCACCCCGCACCTCGCCGGATCGCAGGGCAACGAACTGCGGCGGCTGGCCGACCTGGCGATCGGAGAGGTCGCCCGCTGGGCCGAGGGCGGCAGCTTCGCCCATCCCGTACGACGCGAAAGGCTGGCATTCCTCGCATGACCCTCATCCCCTTTCAGCTCCCCCCTGCGGATCACGGGTCGAGCCCTTTCACCGGCTACACCCGGCACCACTGGGAGGCGGTGGCCGACGGACTGCTCGGTGCGGCCTGGAAGTGGTCGACCCCGGGCCGTGCCCTGATCGACCTGCCGGGTCGCCCGTCCCGTTCGGGCGTACGCTCCGACGGCCTGGAAGGCTACGCCCGGACGTTCCTCACCGCGGCGTTCCGCGTCGCGGGCGCGGGTGGCGAGGACCCGCACAACTGGCTGGAGCGGTACGCGGAAGGGCTCGACGCGGGCACGCGCACCGCGGGCCGGGACGACGCCGAGTCCTGGCCGCTCATCCTGGACCACACCGTCTTCGGCCAGCCGATGGTGGAGTCCGCCTCGGTGGCCATCGGGCTCAGGCTGACCCGGCCCTGGCTGTGGGACGCCCTGGACGGACGCACCCAGGACCGGGCGGAGGAGTGGCTGCGCGGATCGTTGCGGCACTCCCCCGCGCCCAACAACTGGTACCTCTTCCCGTTCTCCGTCGCGGGTTTCCTGGAGTCGGTGGGCCGGGGCGACGCCGAGACGGCGCGGGCCCGGCAGCGCGCGCTCGACCTGATGGAGGGGTGGTACCGGGGCGAGGGCTGGTACTCCGACGGGGACGGGCGAGCCTTCGACCACTACAACGGCTGGGCCCTGCACCTGTACCCCGTGCTGGACGCCTTTCTGTCGGGCGACGAACAACTGGCCGCACACTACGGCGGCCGGCTGCGGGAGCACCTGGAGAGCTTCTCGCTGATGTTCGGCGCGGACGGTGCGCCGATGCACTTCGGACGCTCCCTCACCTACCGGTTCGCGGCGGGAGCCGCGGTCGGGATGGGCGCGGTGTCCGGGCACACCCCCTTGGCGCCGGGTGTCTCGCGCCGGCTGATCAGCGGCTCCCTGCGGTATTTCCTGGAGCGTGGTGCGGCCGGGGACGACGGCCTGCTGAGCCTCGGCTACCACGGCCCGCACGACGCGACGCTCCAGGTGTACTCCGGGCCGTCCTCGCCGTACTGGGCGTCCAAGGCCTTCGTGGCGCTGCTCGCACCGGCGGAACATCCGCTGTGGACGGCCGACGAGGAACCGGCGCCGAGCGAGGGCCCGGACCAGGTGCTGGCCCTGCCGTCGCCCGGGCTGCTCGTCCAGTCGACGCGCGCGGACGGCATCGTACGGCTGCACAACCACGGCAGCGACCATGTCCGGCCCCATGAGGCGGAGACGGCGGACGTGTCGGACCCGCTCTACGCGCGGCTGGCGTACTCGACGGCCACGGGCCCCACGGCGTCGACGAACACCGCGGACAACCACTTCTCGCTACGGGTCTCGGGCTCGCGCAGCAGCAGGGTCCGCATCCATCCGCTCGGGGTGGGGCACGGCGACGGCTGGGGCTGGGCCGCGTCCTGGCACATCCCGGTCTTCCCCGAGGGGCCGCCGACCTGGCCGGGGCTGCGCGTGGAGAGCGTCACCGTGGTCCGGGGCCGGTACGAGCTTCGGGTCCACCGGGTCCTGGGCGCCCCGGCCGGGGCGCTGGCGGAGCAGACGGGCTGGGCGACGGACCCCGGGGGCACGGTGCGGTCCTCGTTGCACGGACTGCACGGCTGGACGGATCTGGAGGAGGTACGGGCTCCGCAGGGCACGGCGTTCACCCGCTGGGCCGTGCTGCCCCGGCTGAGCGCCGACGTCGAGGGTACCGAGGTGCTGGTGGGACTGGCCGCGCTCACGGGGGAGCCCGAAACCGCCCCGCTCGCAGCGGCGGTGAGCGCGGTGGACGTGAACGGGGAGCGGGTCGCGGTCCGTTGGGCGGACGACGGTACGACGACCCGGATCGGCCTCATGCCGCTGGAGGTCACCCACGGCTGAGGCCGTCCGGAGGAGGGCGCGGAGGGCGCGGACGGGGAGCACCGGCGACGGCGGGGCAGCGGGATTTCCGGAGGGAAGGCAGCCGCGAGGAAAACGCACAGTTTCGCTTTCCTTAACGGGGAACAGCGGAATCAACAATGCTGCACGATTGCTTTCGCTCTTCTCCGGAATTCCTTCGGATCGATGCCGCAGATCGCGTTCCCCCGTTACGCTGAGACAGCTTCGCCACATGGCGCGGCAGCTGCGACGACGCCTGGGGAGGCGCCAGCGCGGCTATGGGGGGACGGTTTCGGGGGGTTGGCTCTGCCATGCGCACGGAACGGCTACCGGTATGTGAAGCGACCGGCATCTCTTTTCGTTCCGTGCGCCTCCCGAACGGGTGAGAACCCTCCGTCGAGGCCTTCCTTTTTCGCCTCCGGAATTCTTTTTGACGACATGTGAGGATGACTGTGCGACGTATCACGTCCGTCTTTCTGTCCCTGAGCGCTGTTCTCGCGGCATCCGTGATGGCCGCACCTGCGGCCGGCGCCGCGCCGCAGGACGTCGGACCGGCGGCGGTTCCCAGCGGCTGGGAAACGGTCGACGGCGGCGAACTGGAGCGCATCGCGGGGCAGGCCGGTGCCCGGCAGGCTCCGCGCGCCGCCGGCGACAGCGCCTCGGCCGCCGAGGAGCCCGAGCTCCTCGCCCTGCAGTCCGCCCGCAACGGCCGGTTCACCGCGACCGAGGTGAACTACGCCGCGCCCGACACCGGTGCGCTGCGGGCCCGTTCCACCGAGGTCGGCGGCTCCTGGGAGGGCTTCGCCTTCGAGTGGGACGAGGCTTCGGCGACGTACGCCCTGAGGTCCCTGGCGAACAACCGGTACGTCGCGGTGGAGAAGAACTACACCGGCAGCGCCCAGAACATGCTGCGCGCGCGTTCCACGACCGCGGGCGGCTGGGAGCGCTTCTACCTGTACTACAACGAGGACCTGGACCGCTACGCGCTCCAGTCCACGCTGAACGGGCTGTTCGTCGCCATGGAGAACGGCTACACCGGGTCGCTCCAGTACGCGCTGCGCGCCCGTTCGACCGCGATCACCGGTTCGTGGGAGGAGTTCTCCCTCTACGGCCTGGCCTGACGTACGACCGCGCCGTGGCGGCCGTCAGGGGGCACCGCGGTCGCCGCGGGGGTCGCCGAAGGCCGTGCGGGGCCAAGGGCTGTCCCGTTCTCCCTGCGCCCGCCAGGGAGAACGGGACAGCCCTCAGCTCCGTGCGGCGAGCAGGTGCCGCCAGCGAGGTTGCTCGGCGATCAGGCTGGCCGCGGCCAGCAGGGTCACGGCGACGGCCGCCCATGTCGGCCAGGCCGCCCAGGAGAAAATGACGGCCGCGCCCAGATGCAGCAGCACCAGGCCGATGGTCACGGCTCCCGGGACGGGCACGAGGATCTTTTCCCTCTCCATCCCGTTGTCACCCGGAGTCACGAAAACGGTCAGCGCGCCGAGCAGCAGGATCACCGACACCACGGCGAGCAGCACGGAGTACGGAGCGAGAGCCCAGGGTGTGGCGACCCAGGCGACAAGCATGCTGAAGAAGCGAAGCGGGTCCGCCAGACGTATCACGCGCCGACTGTCCCACAACGGACGTCTGTTCGGGACGATTCGGCACCAGAAGGCATCTGATACGGCGCATGCCGTATCAGGGGAGCCGAAACCGGCTCACCGCGACTACGACCGGACCAGGGGGCCGGGAAGGGGCGGCGCGGAAATCACGCCGCCGACTGCAGGGCGGCCACGTCTTCCTCGGCACCGCGACCTCCGCAACCCCACCGGCCGGCTCGGCACATGATCGTCCGGACGCCTCACCGAGGGTGCCCGGACATCGCGGGCCTCAGACGTCCGTGCGGATCACCACGGCGAGGGTGCGGGGGCCGTGGACGCCCTCGACCCGCTCCAGTTCGATGTCGGAGGTGGCCGACGGCCCGCTGATCAACGTCGTCGGCCTCTCCGGAACCAGCCGGGCGACCGCCTCCGGGACCCCGGTCACCACCGAGGACAGGTCGACGACACAGACGTGCAGGTCGGGCACGAGGGACAGGGCGCGCCGGCCCTGGTCCGGCGATCCGTCGAGGAAGATAGTGCCGGTCTCGGCGCAGCTGACGGCCGAGGCGGTCACCACACCGTCCAGGGCGTCGAGGCTCGGGGCCGGAATGTCCGCCGAGTCCCGCAGCACCTCGCCGTCGTAGGTGGTGAGCCACTGCTCGTCCAGCCCGGGCGGTACGCCGATGCGCCGGGCGCCGTTCTCGCGGAGTACCCCGGCGATCACTTCGGCGGTCCGGTCGGCCGTACAGGGGTGGACGCGGGCCTTGTAGTCGACGAGCCGGTCGGTGAGGAGCGCCAGGCGTTCGCCGTCCGGGAGGGTACGGCCGACACGGTAGGCCCGGGGGATCTCGGCGGCTGGGGCGGGCGCGAGGGCCAGGGCGTCCCTGATCCGGCCGAGCACGGTGTCGCGTGCGGTGTCACCGGGCGCTGTCACTGGTCCTCCTCGGGAGCTTCGGCCGCCCGGCGGGCGCCCTCTTCGGCCGCCGCGCGCATCGTCTCGGCGCCCTCGGCCGATGCCAGCCAGGAGCGGAAGGACTGCTTGGGCGGCGCGGAGGTGTCACGGCTGTCGCTCCAGCCGCTGAGCGGGGCGGGGAGACGCGAGATCGTACCGTTGCGTCCTCCGGCGACCCTGCCGAGGGAGGCGGCCTTCTGGGCGGCGGTGAAGAGTTTCGGCTGTCTCATCAGCCCGGCCGCCGCCTTCATGGCCAGCTTCTCGGCCGTGGTTCCGGACTGTTCGGTGTGCTGGTGGCGCAGTTCGACCAGCATCGAGGGGATGTCGATCTTGACCGGGCAGGCGTCGAAGCACGCCCCGCAGAGACTGGAGGCGTACGGCAGGGAGCTGTTGGGATCGTTCTTCGTCGCGTGCATCCCGGCGAGCTGGGGGGTGAGCACCGCGCCGATCGGACCGGGGTACGTCGATCCGTAGGCGTGGCCCCCGGCCCGTTCGTACACCGGGCAGACGTTGAGACAGGCCGAGCAGCGGATGCAGTTGAGGGCTTCGCGGCCGATCGCGTCGGCGAGGGCGGCGGTGCGCCCGTTGTCGAGCAGGACGAGGTGGAAGTCCTGCGGACCGTCGCCCGGGGTCACGCCCGTCCACATCGAGGTGTACGGGTTCATCCGCTCGCCGGTCGACGAGCGCGGCAGCAGCTGGAGGAAGACCTCCAGATCCTGATGGCGGGGCAGCACCTTCTCGATACCCATGACGGTGATGAGCGTGTCGGGCAGGGTGAGGCACATCCGCCCGTTGCCCTCCGACTCGACCACGGCGAGGGTGCCGGTCTCCGCGATGCCGAAGTTGGCGCCCGATACGGCCACCTTCGTCGTCATGAACTTCTCGCGCAGATAGGCGCGGGCGGCGGCGGCGAGGTGGGCGGGCACGTTGTCGAGGTCCGGGTCGACGCCGGGGATCTCGTCGAGGAAGATCTGCCGGATCTCGTCGCGGTTGCGGTGGATGGCGGGCACCAGGATGTGCGAGGGCTTGTCGTCGGCGAGCTGCACGATGAGCTCGGCCAGGTCCGTCTCGTACGGGGTGATGCCGGCCGCTTCGAGGTGCTCGTTGAGGCCGATCTCCTGGGTGGCCATCGACTTGACCTTGATGACGTCGCGGCTGCCGGTCGCTCTGACCAGCCGCGTGACGATCTCGTTGGCCTCCACCCCGTCCCGCGCCCAGTGGACGGTGCCGCCGTGCTCGGTGACCTTCCGCTCCAGTTGTTCCAGGAGTTCGGGAAGCCGGTTCATGGTGTCGGTCTTGATCGCCGATCCGGCGTCGCGCAGCTGCTCCCAGTCGGGGAGTTCGCCGGTGACGTGGAGACGCTTGGTGCGGATGGTGCGGGTGGCTCTACCGAGGTTGCGGCGGAGCTGGTCGTTGCGGAGTTCGTCGTGCGCGGCTTCGGGGAACTTCCGGTCCCCGCGCAGGTTTCCCGTCCCGTAGGGGGATCGGGGCGGCGCGGCCGGCATGCCGAGGAACGTGCTCATCGGGCGACCTCCGTCAGGGCGTACGGCGCGGTACGGGTGGAGCCCAGGATCTGGGCGAGGTGCAGGGTGCGCGTACCGGACCTGATGCGGGAGAGCCCGCCGCCGATGTGCATCAGGCAGGAGGAGTCCCCCGCGGTGCACACATCGGCCTGGGTGCCGGCGATGTGGCGCATCTTGTCCCGGAGCATGGCGGTGGAGGTCTCGGCGTTCTTGACCGCGAAGGTGCCGCCGAAGCCGCAGCAGGAGTCCGCCTCGGGAAGCTCGACCAGGTCGATGCCCTCGACGGCCCGCAGCAGCTTGAGCGGCTTGTCGCCGACCCGGAGCATGCGCAGGGAGTGGCAGGTCGGGTGATAGGTGACGCGATGCGGGAACCAGGCCCCGACCTGGGTGACGCCGAGGACGTCGACGAGAAGTTCGGAGAGCTCGTACGTCTTGGACTTGACCGTGGCGACGCCCGCGCGCAGCGACGCGTCCCCGTACCGCTCGGCGACGATCTCGTGCTGGTGCCGTACGGAGCCGGCGCACGAGCCGGACGGCATGACGACCGCGTCGATCGAGGGGTCCCCGAACTGCTCGGCGAAGTTACGCACGAGCGGGACGGGTTCGCGCTGGTAGCCGGTGTTGACGTGCATCTGTCCGCAGCAGGTCTGTCCCGGCGGGAACACCACGTCGTGGCCCAGGCGGGCGAGCAGCACCGCTGTGGATCTCACCGCCTCCGGGAAGAGCGTGTCTCCCAGACAGGTGGCGAAGAGTCCGATGCGCATGGGGCCTCCCCGGTCGATTTATGGTCCGACCATACTAGCCTCGGTCCGCATGGGGAAGCATGCGGCCGCTCCCGGTTTCCGGCATGGCGCCCACCGCCTCCCGCACCCTCCGCGTCCTGCGGGACGGAGCGGTCAGCACGGCGAGGCAGCCGACGATCAGGAGCGTGCCGGCCCAGCCGAGGAGGGGCAGGCGTTCACCGACGACCAGCACGGCGAGCACGGCCGCCACGGCGGGCTCCAGCAGCGAGAGCGTGGTGGCGGTACTCGCCGCCACGTGCGCGAGGCCCCAGCCGAACAGCACGTATCCGGCGAACATCGGCACCAGCGCCATGTAGACCCCGACAGCCGCGTTGGACCAGGAGTGGAGGAGCGGCCCGCCCGTGAACAACAGCACCGGCAGGAGCAGCAGAGCTCCCAGCCCGAAGACGGAACCCATGGCCGCCCGGGAGCCGGTCCCCCGGCTGATCAGGCGGTGGGCCGCCCAGGAGTAGAGGGCATAGGTGACCCCGGCGGCCAGGCCGAGCCCCACCCCGAGCACGGTCTCCCCCGCGGAGCGGACGCCCCGGCCGGAGTGCGCGCCGGCCGCTTCGGCGACGCAGAGCAGCACCGTGCCGGCCAGCCCCAGCGAGGCGCCGGCCATCCAGCGGCGCGTCAGGCGGCGGCCGTCGACGGCACGCTCGATCACCGCCGATGCGAGCGGCGCGGAACCGATCGACACCACGGTCCCCGCGGCCACCCCGGCGAGGTGCATGGAGGAGTAGAACGCCGGCGGGTAGGCGGCCACCGCCAGTGCGCCGAGCAGCACCACGCCGCGCTGGGCACGCAGCCCGGACCGTTCCGCGGCGATCCGGCGGACGGCCACGAGGGCCTGGAGCAGCCCGCCCACACCCATGGCCGCGGCACCGATGGCGAGGGGGCCCACTCCGGGGGCGAAGGTGGCAGCGGTGCCGGTGGTACCCCACAGCACCGAGGCCAGGAGTACGCACAGCGAGCCCTTGCCCACCGGACCTGCCACGGGCACCCCGGGCCGCCTCACAGCCGCTCCAGCAGGCCGGCCGCCATGGTCCGGGCGTGCCGCAGGCGCGTGCCGCCGCCTTCGAGTCCGGCCCGCGCCATGGCCCCTTCCAGCAGGAACGCCAGATGCTCCGCCACGGCGCGCGCCTCCTCGGGCCGGCCGGGGAGCAGTTCGCCGAGGTGCCCGGCGAGCAGGGACTCGACGTCCTCCTTGTGGCGGCGCACCACGGCCCGCCCCTCGTGACCGGCGGGGAGCTCGGCCGCCGCGTTCAGGAGCCCGCACCCGCGGAATCCGTGCTCGTACGCGAAGTCCGCGTGATCGGCGTAGGCGTCGAAGACGGCCAGCACGCCGCCGCGGGCATCACTCACCGCCGCCAGCCGGCGCCGGTAGAGGCCGAGCCACTCCTCGTGACGGGCGTCGAGGTAGGCCATCACCAGGTCCGCCTTGGAGGCGAAGTTGTTGTACAGGCTCATCTTCGCCACGCCCGCTTCGGCGGTGATGGCGTCGATCCCGGTCGCCGACACCCCGTCCGCGTAGAAGCGTTTCGCCGCGGCGGCAAGCAGCCGGGCGCGGGCGGTTCCCCGCCTCTTCGTGGGGTGCGCCGCCGGGGCGGGGGCCTCGCTCATGACGTTCCTCCCTTACTAGGTAGGTCAGTCTACCCAGTAAGGGGGTGGCCTCCGCGCCGAGGGGCCGCCTCACCTCGCAGACCCTCACGTCGCCGGCCGGACCGCCGAACATCTCGGAGACCTCACGGTGCAGGCCGGACCGCCGCACCTCGCGGACCTGCACAACGTCGGCCGGACCGCCACACACCTCGGAGAGCCCACGTCGCCCGCCGGCCGCCCGCAGGGACTTCGGAGCCCGCGTCACAGAGGCCCGACGACCTTCTTGTGCATGTGGTTGTAGATCACCGACGTCCGTACGTCGGCGAGTTCCGGACGCTTCGTCAGCTTGTCCAGGACCACCGCGTGCAGGTGGTCGGTGTCCCGGACGGCGACGTGCACCAGGAAGTCGTCCGTCCCCGTGAGGACGAAGACCGAGATCACCTCGGGCATCCGCACGAGGAACGCCTGGAAGGCCTCGATCACCGCACGGGTGGGCGGGCGGACCCGCACGGCGATCATGGCCTGCAGTCCGCGGCCGATGGCCGTGAGGTCGGCCTCCGCGTGGAAACCCGTCAGGATGCCGCGCTGACGCAGCGACCTGATCCGCTCCAGGCACGTGGAGGGAGCGATACCGAGCACCTGGGCCATGTCCCGGTTCGTGCGCCGACCGTCTTCCTGGAGCATCCGTACCAGTGCCGAATCTAGTTCGTCCATGCTCGTCCCGCCCTGCTCGAATCCGAAGGTAATTCGGATCTTAGCGCAAAGATCGATGTGTTGTTAGCCTCCTCGCGATTTGGCTGACCTTTGTTCGGTCATGGCACGACAACGGCGGCCCCGACGATGGCATGGAGAGGGCGACTTCGGATGAGAGAACGAGGACCCGGCGCGTGGGCGGTGTGCGCCGTAGTGGCCGCCGCGCTGTTCTGGAGCAGCTCGTACGCGGTGACCAAGCGGGTACTGGAGGACGTCGGCCCGCTCGGCATCGGCGCCATCCGGTTCACCCTCGCGGCGTTGATCCTGGGCGTGGTGGTGCGGATGCGGCGGCACGGGCCGGCCCGGCCGGACGCACGGCAGCGACGGCAGCTCTATCTGAGCGGATTCCTCGGCATCACCGTCTACTTCATCCTGGAGAACGTCGGCGTCGACCTGTCCACCGCGTCCGACGCCTCGCTGATCGTGGCCACCTACCCGCTGATGACGATTCTGCTGGAACTGGCCGTCTTTCGCACACGGCTGCCGGCGACGCGCGTGGCGGGGGTGCTGCTGGCCACCCTCGGCGCCTTCCTCGTCGTACGCAACGGAGCTCAGGTGGGCGGGAGTTCACGCTGGCTGGGGGACATCCTGCTGCTGCTCGGCGGGGTGGCATGGGCCGGCTACAACGTACTCGGCAAGCGCGCGGGCACGGGCCAGGACGCGGTGGGCGTCACCTACTACCAGACCCTGGCCGGCGCGGCCGGTTTCCTGCTCGCGTCCTTGCTGGAGGCCGGCGACCGGCGGATGCCGGACGCGACCGCGTCGGCACTGCTCGTCCATCTGGCGGTCGCGTGCTCGGTCGGGGGCTTTCTGCTCTACAACTACGGTCTGCGCAGGATGGCGTCGAGCGTCGCCGTGAACGTCCTCAATCTGGTCCCGGTCTTCGGCGTCATCGGCGCCGTCGTGATCAACGGGGAGTCGATCCGGGCGGCCCAGGCTGCGGGCGGGGTCATCATCATCGCCGGGGTGGCGCTGGGAATGATCGAGCGGGGGCGCGAGGCCGCGGCGCCGCGGGGAGTGCCGCCGCGTAAGGCGATGGAGGCCGACAGCCCGGGCGCGGCCGGCACGCCATGACGGAAGGGGCGAGCCCCGGAAGCTACAAGCCCCTCACGAGGCGTCGTTGTCGTCGACGAGCGTGCCGTGCAGGCCCCGGATGTGCTCCTCGACCAGGTCGGCGGCCTCGCCGCCCCGCCCCTCACGCACCAGTCCCAGCAGTCGCTCGTGCTGGGCGTTGAGCGCGGTCGCCGTCGCCGGCCAGTCTCCGGTCTCCTCCAGAGCCCGCAGGATCAACGGGCGGACGGACTCACGCACCGCGGAAGTGAGCGTGGAGGTCAGCGCGTTGCCCGAGCTGCCGGCGATCAGCACGTGGAAGCGGGTGTCCAGGTCGTTGAACTCCGCCACGCCCACGTCCGGCTCCCCCATCCGCCGGACGAGCTGCTCCGCCGCGTCGAGGTCCTCCGGTGAGGCGTGCCGGGCGGCGGCCGCCCAGCTCGACCGCTCCAGGACGACACGCGCCTCCAGTACGTCGTGGAGGCTGTAGCTGCCGAGCGCGAAGTGCAGGCGCAGCAGTCGGCCGAGCGCGTCGTCCGGGTTGCGCACGATCCGCGCGCCGGAGTCGGGGCCACGGCCGGGCTGCGCGACCAGGACACCGATGGTCTCCAGCACCCGGAGCGCCTCACGCAGCGCGGACCGGCTGACGCCGAGCACCGGCGCCAGCTCGCGCTCCGGGGGGAGGCGGTCGCCCGCTCTGAGCTCCCCGGCGAAGACCTGTTCCTCGATGCTCTGGAGCACGAGCTCATGGGTGCGGGACTGCCGTACGGGCTGCCACTCGACAGGCATCCACTACTCCCTGGTCCGGGCGAAACGCATGGACCGACTATGTCACACAGGAGCTGTGGTCGGACCAAATCCCGGGGTGACTCAGCGTGGGCGCGGCACCGCTGACCGGCGGCCTGACCGCCGGCGCGGTTCGAGGAGCTGCCCCGCCATGCCCGCCACCACGAGACCGGCGGCGATGAGCAGACCGTGCCCGATCACGATGCCGGCCACCAGGGCCACGATGCCGGCCGCGAGCCACAGCCAGACCTGGCGGGGCCGCGACTCGCGCGGGGCGTCCCCGCGAGGAGCGCCGCCGGACGCGCCGCCGTCGTGATCGCTGCCGTCCTGTGCGCCGCCGTCGTGCACGGGCCGGTACTCGATGCCGCTCAGCCGCTGGTCGTAGTGGGCCATGGTGACTTCCCTCCCGGATCGGAACCCGTTGGGCCGGACTCCATCGTCGGCGCCGGCGGGGGCGGGTGGCCATCGGGGATGACACCCATCTTCGCGGGGGCCGGCCATGCAGACGCGGCCGTGCGGGCCGGTCGAGGCCCGGCGGCGCGCCGCACCGGCGATAGTGGAGGCAATCGTCCCGACCGGGTACCCGTCCGAAGGAGGCCGTGCGGTCTTGTCCCTGTTCTGGCGCATCTTCCTGCTCAACGCCGCGGTCCTGGTGGCGGCCGGCGCCCTGCTGCTGCTCGGCCCCATCACCGTGTCCGCGCCGGTGGTGCTGACCGAGGCCCTGATCCTGGCCGGCGGGATGACGCTGATGCTCGGCGCGAACGCGTTGCTCCTGCGGCTGGGCCTCGCCCCGCTGCAGCGGGTCAGCCGGGCGATGACGGACATCGATCTGCTGAGCCCCCGGCCGCGGCCCGAGGTCGCGGGGCAGGGGGAGGTGGCGGCCCTGATCGAGACGTTCAACAGCATGCTGGACCGCCTGGAGGCGGAACGTGCCACCAGCAGCGCGCGGGCCCTGTGGGCCCAGGAGGCCGAGCGCCGGAGGGTCGCGCAGGAACTGCACGACGAGGTGGGCCAGACCCTGACCGCGGTCCTGCTCGAACTGAAGCGGGTCACCAACCACGCCCCGGAGCCGCTGCGCCACGAGCTCGCCCAGGTCCAGGAGATCACCCGGGGCAGCCTGGACGAGATCCGCCGCATCGCCAGGCGGCTGCGCCCCGGAGTGCTGGAGGAGCTGGGGCTCGTCAGCGCCCTGACCGCCCTGACGACCGAGACGCCGACACCGCGAGGGCTGACGGTCAGGAGGCGGATGGAGAAGGATCTGCCGCCCCTCGGCGAGGAGGCGGAGCTCGTCGTCTACCGCATCGCCCAGGAGGCGTTCACGAACACCGTCCGGCACGCCGGGGCCGGTCTGCTCGAACTCTCCCTGCGCCGCAGCCATGACGGGGTGCAGCTGCGTGTCCATGACGACGGCCGGGGCATCGGTGACGCCCAGGAGGGCGCCGGCCTGCGCGGCATGCGCGAGCGCGCCCTGCTCATCGGCGCCACGCTCACCGTCGGCCCCGGCGCGACGGGCGGAACGGACATTCGCCTCGATGTACCCGTACGGAACGGAAGTGCCTGACCATGCCCCACTCCCCCGCCGGCTCCGCGAAGACCCGCATCCTGCTCGCCGACGATCACGCACTGGTCCGCAGGGGCGTGCGGCTGATCCTGGACGGCGAACCCGATCTCCAGGTCGTCGCCGAGGCGGGCGACGGCGCCGAGGCGATCGAACTGGCCCGCGCCGAGCGCCCGGACCTCGCCGTCCTCGACATCGCCATGCCACGCCTGACGGGGCTGCAGGCGGCCCGGGAGCTGTCCCGGGTCATGCCGGAACTGCGCATCCTGATGCTCACCATGTACGACAACGAGCAGTACTTCTTCGAGGCGCTGAAGGCCGGCGCCTCGGGCTTCGTGCTGAAGTCGGTCGCCGACCGGGATCTCGTCGAGGCGTGCCGGGCCGCCATGCGTGACGAGCCGTTCCTGTACCCGGGCGCGGTCACCGCCCTCATCCGGAACTACCTGGACCGGGTCAGGGAGGGCGGCGACGTGCCGGACCGGGCGATCACCGAGCGCGAGGAGGAGATCCTCAAGCTGGTCGCCGAGGGCCATTCGTCGAAGGAGATCGCCGGCATGCTCGTGATCAGCGTCAAGACGGTGGAGCGGCACCGGGCGAATCTGCTGCAGAAGCTGGGGCTCCGCGACCGCCTGGAACTCACCCGGTACGCGATCAGGGCCGGGCTGATCGAGCCGTAGGCCCGCTCGGCCGCCGTACGGTACGCCCCTCGTCGTCCCGCGCGACACATGCCGATGCCGGGTGCGTTACGAACTGGTCCGGCTCCGCCCGGACTTGTCCGCCGTCCGGCGAGGTGCGCACGTGCACCTGGGACGTGACTACGACCACGCTGTGCGTTTCATACGTTTCTCACCCAGTGCGCCTACGGTGCTCTTGTGACGCAGATGACCCCGCCCGGCTGGCATCCAGACCCCGGGCACTCAGGAATCGGCCCCGTCCAGGAACGCTGGTGGGACGGGAGCCGCTGGACCGACCAGCTGCGGCCGTCGCCCGCGACGGTCAGGCGCCGCCGCATACGCATCGGGGCGGGCATAGCCGCCGGTGTCGTCCTGCTCGCCGCCGTCGGTGGCGGCGCGTACGTGCTGGGCGACAGCTCCGACGACCGGGTCGGCAGCTCGGCGGACGCTCCCGCAGGCCCTTCCGGGCCCTCCGCAAGCCCTCGCGTCCCGGGCGCACCGGGCGGCGGGGAGGACGGCGGCCAGGGGCAGGGCCCCGGCCAGGAGATACCGGCCGAGGACGGCTACGCCACCGACGCGGCCAGCGGGATCAGCATTCCCGTCCCCGACGGGTGGACCGGCCAGTCCGGCCCCATCGGCGCCGGCCTGACGACCGGTGAGTACGCCTGCCCGGGCGACGAGAGCCAGACGTGTGTGCGCGGCGGGGTGTTCTCCGCGCCGGCGCAGGCCCTGAAGGTCGAGGCGACCACGGCGAAGGCCGCGGCGGAGGCCGACATCGAGGCCAACGCCGAGGAGTCGTACGGGGAGAAGGTCTACGGCGGGATCACGTCGCACAAGGAGCTCAAGTCCGAGGCGGTGACCGTGGCGGGCCAGAAGGGCTACCGGGTGCGCTGGAAGGTGGTGACGAAGAACGGCGACGACGGCTACGTCGAGTCGCTCGCCTTCCCCTCCCCCAACTCCACGGACATGCTGGTCGTCGTCCGTTCCGGTTTCGACGTCCACGACAAGGCGCCGAAGCTGTCCGTGCTGGACGACATCACCGAAGGCATCAAGAAGGCCGCGTCGACCGGCTCGGGCCGGACCACCTGAGGCGACCCCGCACGGCCGCTGTTCCGGGCCGTGGGGGGGGGGGGGGGGGGCCCCCCCCCCCGCCCCCGCCCCCGGCGCCGCCCCCCCCCCCCCGGGGGGGGGGGCCGGGCCGGTTAGGGGGCCGCCAGCAACCCCCCCCCCCCCCCCCCCCCCCCCCCCCCCCCCCCCCCCCCCCCCCCCCCGCCCCCCCCCCCCCCCCCCCCCCCCCCCCCCCCCCCGGCCCCCCCCCCCCCCCCCGCGGCGCGCGGGGGGCCCCCCCCCCCCCCGGCCCCCCGGGGGGGGGGGGGGGGGGGGGGGGGGCGGCCCCCCCCCCCCCCCCCCCCCCCCGGCTCGCGCCCGGGTCACGGACCCGCACGGGCTCGCCGAGTCCTCGGCCCACCGCGGAGCCGACACCGAGCACCCGCGCTGCGCCGGGGAGTTCGGTCCCGGCTCCACCGGCCTACGCTCTTCCGCCCAACTCACCGGCGCGAACAGTCTTCTGGACCGCCGACGACCAGCCCTGGATCCCTTCACGTGGTCCGGGGCTTTCGCGTGCGCACGGCCGCTGTTGAAGAAGCCGGCGGACCCCGCCGCAGTCGGCTCGAGGGGTACTCCGTATGCGGAACGGCACCCAGGCCCCCGGAGCAGATCCGCACCCACCTTCCCCGCGCACTTGCGCGACCAGGTATCTTGCATCGCATGGAACCAGGTGATTCGACCAAGCAGGCCAGGGCAGCCGCCCAGCTGCGTAAGGGCGTCCTGGAGTACTGCGTGCTCGCCCTGATGCGGGACCGCCCCCGCTACGGCGTGGAACTCCTGCATGCCTTGGAGGACTCCGGCGCTCTGGCCACCAGCCAGGGCACGGTCTATCCGCTGCTCTCCCGGCTGCGCCGCGACGACCTGGTCACCACCACCTGGCAGGAATCCGCCTCGGGCCCTCCCCGCCGCTACTACGCACTCACCGACAACGGCCGTACCGCGCTCGACGAGTTCACCCGCGTCTGGCCCGGCTTCCGCGACGCGGTCGACACCTTCCTGAACACCTCACCCCTCTCCGACGGAGACCCCGCATGAAGACCTCTTCCGATCTCGTACGCGACTACCTCACCACCGTCGAGCGCGAGGCCTCCGCACTCCCCGCCGACCGCCGCCAGGAACTCCTCGCCGACCTCACCGAACACATAGAGGTGACCCGGGCAGAACGCCCCGGCGCCGCGATCGGCGAGATCCTCGCGGAGCTGGGCGACCCTCGCACGATCGCGTCGACGGCGCTGGCCGAGTCGGGGAACGGGACCGCCGGGACGCAGACCGGAGACGATGCGGCGGCACCCGCCCGCCGCGGCAAGGTGCACCCCCTGGTCCCGCTGGTGATGCTCACTCTCGCGCTGCCGTTCGCCATGGTCTTCCCCGACCTCCCCGGCCCGGCGTTCGCCTTCGCGTTCCGCATCACCGGCGCGGTACTCCTCTGCACCTCCGTGCACTGGAGCACCGTCCAGAAGACCACAGGCGTACTGATCACCGCCGTCCTGCCGACGGTCGTCATCGCCGCGTGGAACCTGTCCAGCGGCGGCCCGGAGGGCGACACCCCGGCCCTCGTGGCCAACGTGGCGATGCTCGCCCTGCTCGTCGGCACGGCGACATGGCTCTGGCGCGCCCGCCGCGCCTGAGGCGCCGTGCCCGGTGCGGCGGGTCCCCCGGAACCTCGATGCGACTGGCCTCGGCTGGGCCGCCGCCACGCGCGGGAAGGCGAACCCGGGCCGGGACGCGGAGGGCGTGTGCGACGCAGGAGATCCAGCAGGTCGTCCACGCCCTGACCGCCGCGCGCCGCCCTGCCGGAAATCAGGCACACAGCGCGTTTCTGCCATCGGAGTTCGGTCTCCCGGCGAGGGACCGAACCCATCGTGGCCGGAGCTGCGAGCCGCCCGGACATGCGGACGGGACCGGATCAGAACAGTGAGTTGTCGCCCCTCAACCGACGCCGCAGAAAGGTGGAAAAGGTCTGGTCCTCCAGGTGTGTGAGCGCGGTGCCGCTCCGCTCGATGTAAGCGATGCGCCAGTCCTCGGGCGAACCCTGGCCTGCGAGCCAGCCGAACATGTGCCCCGGTGTCTCTCCCCACTGCAGGAACAGCCGGTCCTCGTCCAGCCACCGCAGCCCCGGGGTCTCCGGCCTCGCCTCCACAGGAAACACCCGGATACCGGCGACGACCCCGCCGGGGAATTCCTTCATGATGGCCAGGTAGTCGGCCGGAAGGGCGCCGAACGATTCCTTCACGGCGCGGTCCAGCAGCTCCTCCGCGTACTGCCGGACGCCCGGGACACCGATACCCCGGACCTTGGTGATGATTTCCTCCACCGCCCCGATGTCCGGGTTCGCCAGCGCGGTGGCCGTCGCGCGCATGTCGTCGGCGACATTCCAGAACGAGCCCGCCTCGTATTCCTCGTAGGTCTCCCACGCGGGAACTCCTTCGGGGCGTCCCAGAAGGGCCCGCGCGATGAACTCCGACGCGGAGAAAGGAAGGTCCAGCCACAGCTGGAAATCGGAATCCGTGAGGACGGTCGTCCAGTTCGCCGTGTCCGGGTCGGTGGTGTCCCACAGCAGCACGCCGTCACGGGCGGTGCGGCCCCACGGCACCATGCCGCCGGGCTGCGGGAAGAAGGACGACGGAAGCTCGTGCTCGCGCGTGCGCAGGGATTCCTCCATGTCCGCGAGGCGCAGGGCGGTTTCCTCCGTGAAGTCCGGCAGCGAACGCACGGGGACATCGGGCCGGCTGAACAGTACCGAAGCCGCGATCACCCCCGGCGGCAGCGCCTGGACCAGCAACTCGAAGTCCTCGGGAACGACTTGCCCGTGACCGCCGTCCTGCGCCCGCACCGGGGCGTCGAGACCGAGCAGCCGGATGACGTCGAGATGATTCATGTGTTCCTCCGTGAACGGCATCGGCGGTGGGGTGGGCAGCCGCCGGCCGCTCACCCCACCGCCTCATCTGTGCCGGATCAGCCCCTCAAGGGGACTTAAACTCCGGACCCTATCAGTCGCGAGAATGTGCCTGATGAGCTCGATACGTACATGTGGACTCCGATCGGATTGGTCCTGTTGGGAACGTAGACCGGAACGGACTGGTAATAGACCCGTTCTCCCAGTTTGAGGCGCCTTTCGATCTCGTACTCGACAGCCCGCATGTCGGTCTGGTTCGCGGACTTCGTCGTCGGGACGATGTTCTGCCGGAGGTGAGTCCCGCCGAATTCACGGGCGATCAGGTGAGCCCGGTTCCACTCGTCGGCGCTGCCCTGCAGGTTCCAGCCGACCGGGTTCTGCGGCTCGCTGGTGTTCCTGGGCGCCGGAGCGTCGGAATTCAGGCAGGCGAACCCGCCGGTGGCCCGGCCCTGTGTGTCCACCGGGGTGTTCCACACGGTGCTCGGCCCGGAGGAGTCCTGGCACTTCTTGTTCTCCTCCCCCGCGCGGTCGATCAGCTTGCGCTGGAGGGAGGTGTCCTCGGTCGCCTGTGACGACGTGAGGCCCTGGAAGATCCGGACCAGCATGGATACCGCTGCTCCGGTCGTGGTTCCCTGCGGGCCGCTCTTGGGCGCGGAGGGAGCCGGTCCCGGCGCCGGCGAAGGCGTCGGCCCGCTGCTCGACCCGCTGGACGAGCTGGAGGAGGCCAGGTCCTCCGCGGACGGCATCAGCTGGCTCAGCGCCGTCGCCGCGTCCTGAAGGTTTCCCTGGCCCTCCGGCGTAGCCGCGTACAGGGCCGTCACCAGGGCCGCCCCGGCCCACCAGACCAGCGGGATGGCGAAGTGGCCGTCCATCTCGACGAAGCTGGTGGGGTTGCCGCCGGAGAACGCGTAACGGTTGCCGGTGAACGGGTCCGCGCCCAGGTTCATGTCGGCGAGGGCGCCGTTGTACATGTCCCGGGTGGTGAAGCGGTTGAGCCCCGGGCTGTAGTCCCGGAAGCCCATGTCGTACGTACCCGACTGGGCGTCCCAGCGCTTGGAGTTGAACCGGTAGGGGTTGTACTCCTGCTTCGTCGGATCCGCGACGTCCGGCTTGTCGATGCCCGTGAACTCGGACTTGTCGTCGGAGCCGTAGGCGGTGTAGCCGTACGTCGCCTTGGTGTCACCGTCCTCGTCGGTCAGCGTCTCGACGTCACTGTGCGAGTTGTAGCCGTAGAAGCCGTCCTCGCTCGTGCCGTCAGCGTTGTGCTTGACCTGGGAGAGACGCTCGCCCCACGGGCTGTACTGGTACGACTTGGTCAGCCGGCCGGCGACCTCCTCGCTCAGCACCTCGCCGGACAGGCCGAGGTAGCTGAAGTCGGTCGTCTTGCCGTCCGTCGTCTTCGAAGCGGTGCGGTCCAGCGGGTCGAACGTGAACTTCGTCGACTTCATCGCGCCGGTCCCGTCCATCTTCTGGGACTCCACGACGTGGTCGAAGCCGTCGTACACGCTCCTCTCGATGACCTTGCCGCCCGCGGTGACGGACTCCTGCCGGCCGAACGGGTCGTAGGCGTAGGTGGCCGTCGAGCCACTGGTGGTGGCACTGAGCAGCCGGTTGCGGTCGTAGTCGTAGACGGTGGTGACGTCCTTGACCGTCTGCCTGACGACGTTGGCGTTGTCGTCGTGGACGTACGTCTCGGTGCCCGCGCCGGTGCCGGTCTTGACCGACTTGGCGAGCCGTCCCACCGGGTCGTAGGTGTAGTCGGTGGTGGAGTCGAGATACGCCGCGTGGTTGTCGGCGTTCATCTTCTCCGCGACGTCCTGCGCCTTGTTCCCGTTCAGGTCGTAGGCGTAGGTGTGCGAGGAGACGAGAGTTCCGGAGCCCTTCTTCTCCGTGGTCGACTTCAGGTCACCGCCGAGGAGGTAGGTGTGGTCGACGGTGTTGTTGTTGGCCTTGGTCTCCTTGAGCCGCTGCCCGCGGTCGGTGTACGTGAACGACGAGACCTTCGGCGACGCGTCCGTGGCGGACTTGCCCACCGAGATCGTCTTGACCAGCTCGCGCAGGTCGTAGGTGTACTCGGAGAACTGGCCGGGGTGCGTGACCGTGTCTGCCTGGCCGTTGCCGTCGTAGGTGTACGACGTGGCCTTCTTCTCCTGGCCCGCGAGGGCCTCGGTCACCTTCTCGACCTGGTTGAGGCCGGTGTAGGTGACCGTGTAGGCGTCGATCTTCGCGCCGGCCGAGGTGTCGTCGATCGAGGTCAGGTTGCCGTTGACGTCGTAGGCGTAGGCGAAGGAGTTCTTCTCGGTGTCCGTCTCGCCGGCCGTGTCACGCACCAGCTTGACGGCGTCGGCGGCCACGCTGCCGGAGCTGCTCTGCTCCACCTCGAGCTGGGCGTCATTGCCCTGCTTCAGGCTGTAGGAGCCCAGCGGCACCCAGGTCCCGGCGCCGGCCGTCTGGTCCTTGGTGACCGGGGGCTGGGTCGTCGCCCCCTGCGACAGCGTGTACTTCGCCGCCGTCGCCGCGCCCGTCACCTTCGGGTACTTCACGTACGCGGTGTACGAGCCGTCCTTCGGGATGTTCAGCGTCCAGGTGAAGGCATCGGCGCCCGTGCCGGCCGCGTGCCTGCGGTGGTCGTAGCCCTGCTGGCCGGCGAGGTCGCCGGCCGTCCAGGTGCCCGTGGCGGAGGTGTGCTGGGTGTCGGAGTTGTCGACCAGCACCACCGACCTGCCCACCGGCACGCCGTCGTCCGCCTTGGACTTGAGCTTGCCGTCGGGGTAGTACGACTGCGTCATGGTGCGGTCCGAGGAACCGCCCGCCGACGTGAGCGTTCGGGCCTTCTGCTGCCCGAGCTCGGTGTAGTCGTACGTCGTGGTGATGTCCCACGGATCGGTGGACTTCCGCGACCAGCCGTTGTCGAAGTACTCGAAGACCGTGTCGTTGCGGACCGTCTGGCCCTCCGACGGCGGCAGCGACTGCCGCTCCACCCGCCCCACCGCGTCGTACACCGTCTGCGTGTAGACGTTCGGATCGTTGTTGCCGGCGTCGTTCGGATCGTACGGCTGGAACTGCCTGACGGGCCGGTTCAGCGCGTCGTACTCGGTACGCGCGGTGAAGTCGTCCGCGGTGGCTGTCGCCACACCCCTCGGAGAAATCACCTTGGTGGTGTTGCCGGCCTGGTCGTACTCGTACTTGGTGGTACGGAACGTGGTCTGGTCGTACGGGACCTTGACCTCGGTCTGCTTGCCCCGCTCGTCATAGGTGTAGGTCGTGGTGCTGCCCACGGCGTCCGTGGTCGTGAGGACCTGCGAGTCCTTGTCATAGGTGCGCGAGGTGACCTTGCCGGCCGCGTCCGTGGAGGTGGTGAGCCGGTGGTTCAGGTCGTAGGCCATCTTGGACGTGTAGTCCGTGGCGTCGGCGGTCGCGTTCTTCTTCGGGTCGACCACCACGTCGGTGTTGCCGACGTCGTCGTACGAGTAGGAGATCTTGTCGCCCGCGGAGTTGGCCGCCGAGGTGAGCTGGTAGATCTCGTCGTAGTGGTTCGTGGTGACGTAGTCGGTCGCGTCCGTCGTCGTCAGCGAACCCTTCGGCTCCGTGACGGTCCTGAGGTTGCCGACCTTGTCGTACGTGTAGGACGTCCTCCGCTCGGGGGACGTGGGCGTGTCCTTGGGCGCGGTGGCGGACTTGAGCTGGTCCGCGGCGTCGTAGACCGCGGTCGAGACCGCGCCGTTGGGCGCCGTCGACGTGGTGACGTTGTCGTTGGCGTCGTAGACCGGGGCCGGGGTGGTGATCAGCTCGCCCGCGTCCTGGACCTTCGGAACCGTGTTCACCTTCGGCCGGCCGAAGGTGTCGTAGGTCTGCGTGGTCTTCTTGCCGAGCGCGTCGGTGACCTCGAGCACCTGGCCGCGCTCGTCGTAGAGGTACGACGTGCCCTTGCCCAGCGCGTCGGTGATCTTCGCCGGGTAGCCGGTGGGGCCGAACTCGCCGGTGGTCGTCGGGTTGCCGTTGGCGTCGGTCGCCTTGGTCAGCCGGCCGTAGGCGTCGTACTCGTACGACGTGGTGTAGTCACCCGCCGTCGTGGTGGCGACGCCCTTGGGGTCGGTGACCGCTTTCAGGTTGCCGAAGGCGTCATAGGCGAACTGCCACTTCCGGCCTTCCGGAGAGGTCTTGGTGGCCAGGTCGGCGGAATAGCCGTCCGCACGCGTCTGATACGTGTACCGGGCCGAGTTCGCCGGGAATGTGCCAGGCGCGCAGTCCGAGGACGGCGGAACGCCGGCCTTGTTGCTCTCCGCGTCCCTCTTCCAGAGCGGGTGTCCCGTCTTCTGTTCGTAGCAGTACGCGGTCTTGGCGCCGTTGGCCTCCTCCAGGTACGTGACGTTGTTGTCCGCGTCCCACGACAGCTTCGTGGTCTGCGCCTTGGCGTTCGTCGTACGGACCGGCCGGCCGAAGTCGTCCGACACGTAGTCGGTGGCGTGCGACTCCGCGTCGGTCACCTTGGTGGCGGTGAACTTGGTGTTTCCGGCGTCGGCCGCGTAGCCGAACCCGGTGACGCCCTGCAGACGCTCGGTGATCGTCTTGGTCCACCAGTGGTACTTCGGGTCGTCACCGGCCTGCGGCGCGTAGTACGACATCGCGGTGGCGTTGCCGCGGGGGTCGGTGGCCTTGACCAGCTTGACGTTCTTGTTGCCCTGCGTGGCGTCGTACTCGAAGCCGAACACCTTCGGCTGGGCGGAGCCGGCTCCGTCGGTCAGCTTCGTCAGCAGACCCTTGTCGGAGTACTCGAAGGCGAACGTGCGGCCCGATATCTCGGTCATCGACTTGATGTGGTCGATGATCTTCGGGTTGGAGCTGTCCGTCTTGGTGTAGTACTCGATGGTCAGCGACTGCCGGCCGGACGGGTCGGTGAGGTAACGGAGGAACTTCGTCGGCTTGTTGTTGGACTTGCGCTCCTCGTAGGTGTAGGTCTGCGTGTTGCCGTTCTTCTCGACCAGCGACGTCAGGTAGCCGTCGCAGCCGAAGAGGAACCGCGTCCCGTCGGGACGGGTCAGCGTCCACGCGTCCGGGATCGGGTCCTTGAGCGGGGTGCAGTCCAGACCGGGCTTGGCCGCCAGCTTGTAGTGGACGCCGGCCGGGGCCTTCCACGTTCCGTCGTCCTGCTTGCGGAACACGTGGGTCGTGCCGTCACCGTCCGGGAGCCGGATCTCGGTCGGGTTCGGCTTGGGGTGGAACTCCAGCGGTGCGCCGAGCCGGATCGGGCCGGACGCCTGGAAGGACCAGCCGTGACCGGAGACCGTGTCGGAGGTGTCCAGGCTGTTGTACGCGAACCGGGCGAAGGTGGTGACACCGCGGCCCGGGTTGGTGAACGCGTTGTACTGCCAGACGCTGTTGCCGGACGCCAGGTTGTTCATGACGGTCGAGCCGGCACCGGTGTTCTTGCCCGTGTAGGAGTAGAACTTCTCCATGCCGAGCTGGTTGGAGGTCGGGTCCTCCACCGCCACGTTCTGCTTCAGGCCGGGGATGCCCTCGGTGCCCGAGGCCCACGTCCCCGCCGTCTTGTCGTACACCTCCCAGGTCAGGGCGTACTCGGTGAGCTTGTTGCCCGAGTCCGAGTTGATCGGGGTCTTCACCTGCGCCTGCAACTGGACGGATTCACCGGGCGCCAGGTCGCTCGGCAGCGCGGTCCGGATCTGGTTGCCACCGCCTGTGGCGTCGGTGCCGTCCGGCAGGGCCCACTTGTAGGTGAGGACATGGTCGGCGGCGTTCCACGTCGACGCGGTGGTGTTGGTGAGGGTGAAGTCGACCGTGTAGTCGGTGTTCGGGGTCATGCGCGCCGGCGTCTGCGGCGCGTAGTACGTCGATTCCGTGGTGGAGTCGATGTAGGTGACCACGATTCTGGGCCGGAGCTTCGGCTCGGTGCCCTCGGAGGACAGGAAGAGGGTCCGCTCCTGCGAGGCCGCCTCGTCCGCCATCTTGACGGCCACACCGCGCTGGGAGGCCGGGGTGGTCACCCAGGACTGCGCGAGTGAGGTCACGTTCCAGTCCTGGCGGGCCGGGTCGTTGGTCTTCGCGCCGGTGTCAGCCGCAACCGCGCCGAAGTCGCCGCCTGCGGCGGTCCAGTTCGTCGTCGCGTCCGCCTTGGCCCAGGTCGCGGTGGCCTCGTCGAAGTCACGCGTCAGGGGCCGCAGTTCGTAGACCGCCCCCGCGGTGTCCTGGGTGGTCTGCGTGCTCCACAGTCGTACGGTCGCGTCCAGCACCCGTGCCGTGGCGGGGATGCCGAGGGCCGGGAACCTCAGCAGGGCGCGGGTGTCGCCGTAGGTCGCGGAGTTGTTGCCGACGCTCAGCCAGTTCTTGGGGCCACCGTCGTCGATCGTGTCGTGGGTGAGCGTGGTGCGGGCCGAGGACAGGGTCGTGTCCTGCGAGGCGGGCAGCACCTTCGTGGTGCGTCCGGCCTTCGGCAGCCGAACGAGCTGCGTCGGAGCGGCGACGACCTGCCCGTCCTTCGTCTTGACCGCGACCATGTAGTAGTAGGCGCGGCCGTACGGGTCGGGATCGTCCGCCTTCGTCGGCGTCGCCGCCGTGTCCGTGAACGACGTGGTGGCCGGCGCCACCGGGGAGACCAGCGTCGCGGCCGACGGCGTGAAGGTCTGGTTGATCGAACGGTGGACCTGGTACTCGACGATGTCGTCGGCGGTCCCGATCGGGTCCCGGTCCTGGTACGCCGACCAGGACAGTTCCGCCCCCGTGTCGTGGATCGTGGTCGGGGCGGCGAGGTCGACGCCCTGGCGGCCGAAGGTCAGTACGAGACGTGGGTAGTTGGCGGTCTCGCCGTCGTACCCGAACTCGCTGCCCTCGTAGCGGGGGCCGCCCTTGGGGCCGTTCGCGCTCTCGTCGCCGGCCTTGATCACGAAGCCGTTGTTGACCTGGGCGCCGTCGATCCAGGACTGGACGGTCTTGGTGACGGGGAAGGTGTGCCAGGTGTTCAGCTCGCCCGGCTGCTTGGTGACCACGCCGCCCTTGGTGAACCGGACGGCATCCGCGATCACCGACGTGCTGGTCGACGCCGGACCGTCACCGAGAACGATCTTGCCCAGGGTGCCGGCCTTGAACGGGTGCGAGCCGAGCGTCTTCCACACGCCGGCCGTGCCGGCCTGCTGGTCGACCGTGTACGCCTTCGTCCCGCCGGCGTACGTCACGGTGTACGGGGCGTTGGTGGCGCGGTCCGAGGCCGGGACGTTGTGCGCCTCGACCTGATAGGTGCCGTCCTCGGGGAGGCTCGGCTGCCAGGTGTACGTGTCGCCCGCGGCCGAGTCCTTGTTGTAGAGGTAGTCCTGGTTGACCGCGTACTGCGTGTACGCCGTGTTCCCCGACGCGGGCCAGGCGCCGACGGCTGCCGTCCGTCCGGCGTCGCCGTCGTCCACCACGACCGCCGTGCCGGACAGCTCGCCGGTGATCGCGTTGGCGCTGTTCCAGGTGGCCTGGTCCTCGGTCCACGGCTGCGTGGCGCGGTGCGCCTCCAGCTGGACCTGGGTATCGCCCGTGGTGTGGAACTGGTCGTAGTACAGCTTCAGATCTGCCGAGTCGAGCTTCGTGCCGGCCGGTACGCCGGTCAGCGGGAACCGCATCAGCGCACGCGACGATCCGGTGCTGGTGTTCCCGACCGACAGCCGCCAGTTGTCGTCGTAGTTCGTCCCCGGACCGTCCGAGGAGATCATGACGTCCTGCGCCGTCGTCGGCGTCGGAGCGATCGAGATCGTCGGGTCGACCGTCACCGGGTACTGCCGCTCCGGCGCGGACAGCCACTTCGCATCGGGGGTTACCGTCAGCTTCCAGCCTTTTCCGGCCCTGGTCAGCTTCTGGGTGACCGTCTTGCTGTAGGCGAACCCGTACGGCGACCGGGCGTCCTTCCTGGCGTCCGTCATGAACGCCGCGGGGATCACCATCACCGGGTGGGCGGCCTCGCCGTAGAAGGAGACCGAACCGTCCTTGCCCGGCTTCGGCGTCAGCCCTTCTGCGTCCAGAGTGAAGGTGAAGGAGACCGGGCCCGTGGGCTTCCGGTCCAGGACCATGTTCTCCTTCACCCGGCCAGGACCGACCTGGTACGACAGGTCCGCACCGGCCACGGCGTCCTTGTACGTGACGGTGTCGCCCTTGGCGACGGGGGTGAGCTTGCCCGCGCCCTCAAGGCCCAGAGTCACCGCGTGCCCGTCACCGGACTCGAAGCGGAGCAGCCTTTCGGCGTCCGATCCGAACCAGCTACGGGCAGCATTCGTCGTATTGGCGAAGTCGAAGCCCTTGGAGCCGGTCGGGGTGACCGTCGGGTCGATGTCCTTCCACGACTTCCCCGCCCGGTACCCGGTCGGCGTCGCCGACACCTCGGCCTGCACCCGGCCGTCGGACAGCTTCCAGTACCGGGCGTTCGCCGTGCGCTCGCCCGTCAGTTCCGCGACGCGCTTCGCCTTCCCGGCCGCCTTGCCCTTCGGCAGCTTCTCCCGGCTCGGCAGCACCGGGGTCCCGCCGGTCGACGGCTCCTCCGGCTCGTCCGGCTCGCCCTCGTCCTCGTCCTCCGAGAACCAGCCCGCGAAGCTATCGACGATACCCTCGCCGTCGGCATTCGAAACCGGTGCCGCATAGGCGACTTGTGGCAGCATGGCACCGGCGACCGCCGAAACCACGAGGCAGGCTATTGCCCGCCCGTATCTGACTTTCACGCCATTCCCTTCATCGGCGCCCATCCCGCACCAGGCGAAAAAGGCGCACCGACGCGCCGGCGCGGGCACTCCGTCGCCGTTCACGGTGGACCTGACCTCGACCGGAGCACCTCAGGGCATGCCGAACCAGGCCACCTCCCACATACGGAAAAATGGCCTCGCCAGAAATGAGCCGGTCGCAGCGGGCAGATTCTGATCACGGGAGTTGATGCCCCGTCAACCGTTTACGCATTTGGGGCATTTCAGCTGACGGATCAAGACGATTGGGGGCACTTGCCGGACTTTTCCGCTGCCTGGCATTCATCGAATCCGATGGTGTATAACGCAGGCGGAATTCACATCGACAGAAAGCACGGCAATGCCGACGACCGAAGAACCGGCAGGACCGGAAACGTCCGAAACCCTGGACGGCACAAGGGCTTCCGAGACGCCGGAAGAGCGCCGCAGCGACCGCAGCGGCATCGCCGTAGCCGCGGCCCTGCTGCTCGCATGCGGTGTGTTCGTCACCTTCGGAGTCCTCGACTCCGATGACGACCCGGTGGACAAGCGGCGGGCCACGCCCACCGCCGAGGTGACCTACGAGGTGCTCGGCGAGGGCTCGGCCGACATCTCCTACCGCGGGGCCGGCGGCGACAAGGCGGATGTCGTCACGAACGCAGGCCTGCCGTGGAGGAAGACCGTGAGCGTTCCGCTCGGCGCTTCCCCGATCGTCAACGTCACCCTCGGCGAGAAGGGCGGCACGGCCAGCTGCACCCTGGCCGTAAGCGGCAAGCACGTCCAACGCGCCACCGCCACCGGTGCCTTCGGCCGGACCACGTGCAGCAGCGAACTCCCCACCCCCGAAGCGCCCGCAGCCGCTCAGGGAACCCGGTGACCTCACATCTCTTCCGTCCTGCGGCCAGGGCCGCGGCGGCTGCCGCCGTCGCCCTCACGCTCCTCGGTCTCGCCTCCGGCACGGAAGTGGCCCGCGCCCCGGCCGGGAGGGGGCGTGATCACAGCGATGAGGACCGACAAGACGCATCGGCCGGTCTGTGACGACGACCACAGGCGTGAACATCGAGCACAGAAGACCGCGCCGTAGCCCTGACGGCGGTGCGGGACGGGTTCCGCCCGGTCGGCGATCACGAGCCGGGCCGCCCGGGCGTCGTGGCCGCCACGCGGACCAAGGATCATCACGACCGACGCGGCAGCCGGGCCGTGGCGTCCTGGCGAGGGCTGCCGCCTTGACCGGGTCAGCCGCGTCTCAGCTCCGTCAAGCGCGCCGGTCCCCGACCGGTCCCAGAAAACGATCAAGGGCCGGTCTCGGATTTCTCCGAGACCGGCCCTGACCTACGACTCTCCCGAGTCGGGACGACAGGATTTGAACCTGCGACCCCTTGACCCCCAGTCAAGTGCGCTACCAAGCTGCGCCACGTCCCGCTGTCCGTCTGACCTGGGCTTTCGCCCTGGCCGAACGCGCATGAGAACAATACCGCACTTGCACCGGTGCTCACGAACCCATTGCCGGAGGCTTGACCTCAACCTCGATTGAGGTTGAACGCTGGGGCACATGACAACCACGACCTCCGCACCGCCCCTCGGATACGACGACCTGGGCCGGCTCATGAGCCTCATGACGGGCGACGAGAAGCACGGCCCCGCCGCCACCTCCACCCTGGACGCCCTCTGGGTGCTCTACGACCGGGTGCTCCGGGTCTCGCCCGGCACCGTCGACGCACCCGGCCGCGACCGGTTCCTGCTGTCCAAGGGACACGGCCCCATGGCGTACTACGCCGTGCTGGCCGCCCGTGGCTTCTTCGTCGAGGAGCTGCTCCCGGGCTTCGGGGCGTACGACTCGCCCCTCGGACACCATCCCGACCGGCTCCTGGTGCCGGGAGCGGAGATCGGCAGTGGTTCGCTCGGGCACGGGCTCCCCCTCGCCGTGGGCAGCGCGCTGGGACTGCGGGCGCAAGGGCTCACGGACCCGCGGGTGTGGGTACTGACCGGCGACGCGGAGCTGGACGAGGGCAGCAGCCACGAGGCGATCGCCTTCGCCGGGCCGGCCGGCCTCGACCAGCTGCACACCGTGGTGATCGACAACGCCTCTGCCACGCATGCCAGGCCCGGCGGAATCGCGGCCCGGTTCGAGACGGCGGGCTGGTCGGTCCGCACCGTGGACGGCCGGGACCACGAGGCGCTGCACATCGCCTTCACCGCACCGCACCCCGGCCGGCCCCACGCGGTGATCGCCCGCGTGGCACCCAAGGGCTGACCGGCGCAGAACACAGCGCATCTGTCGCGTGACATCACGGAGGACACCGCACATGGACACCATGCGTGACCGTTTCATCGCCACCACCACACGACTGCTCAAGGAGGACCCCCGCCTGGCCCTGGTGCTGGCCGAGATCAGCAGGGACGGCTTCGAAGGCGCTGCCAGGGCCCACCCCGACCGGGTGGTCAACGTCGGGATCAGGGAGCAGCTGCTCATCGGCGCGGGGGCCGGAATGGCCCTGACCGGGATGCGGCCCTTCATGCACACGTTCGCCAGCTTCCTCGTCGAGCGGCCTTTCGAGCAGGTGAAACTGGACCTCGGCCACCAGGGGGTGGGTGGCGTCCTGGTCAGTGCCGGGGGCTCGTACGACTGGCCGGCGGGCGGCTTCACCCACATGGCACCGGGCGATGTCGCGCTCCTCGACACGCTCGACGGCTGGACGGTGCACGTGCCGGGCCACGCCGACGAGGCCGAGGCGCTCCTGCGGCAGGCCGCCACCGGGGACGACCGCGTCTACGTACGGCTCTCCCTCCAGTCGAACCGTACGGCCCGCCCGGTCGGCCCGGCGCTCAGCACGCTGCGCCAGGGAGCGGGCGGGGTGGTGATCGCCGTCGGGCCGATGCTCGACAACGTACTCACGGCGACGGACGGCCTGGACGTGACCGTGCTGTACGCGGCGACCGTGCGCCCCTTCGACGCGGCGGGACTCCGCCGCGCGGCCGGTGCGTCCGCCAGCGCGGACGTGGTCATCGTCGAGCCCTACCTGGCGGGTACGTCGACCGCGAAGGCGAACGACGCCCTGGCGGACCTCCCCCACCGCGTGCTCGGGCTCGGGGTGGGCAGGGCCGAGCTGCGCCGGTACGGGCAGATGGCGGACCATCTCGCGGCCCACGGGCTCGACGCGCGCGCCCTACGGCAGCGGATCGCGGGCTTCCTGGCCCTCTGACCCCTCAGCCGCCCTCGGAAGGCGGCAGCGCCACCCCCGGATACGCCGAGTGGAGCCGGCGAGGGGCGGCCTGCCGCCAGGAGTCGACGAGCACCGCCGTCAGCTCGGCTGTGTCGTCGAGGGCGGCCAGCCGCACCCGCAGCCAGGCGTAGGCGTCGTCATGGCCCGGCCGCACGAAGAACTTCTGCGGTTCCGAGGCGATCAGCTCGGCGCGGTCCTCGACCGGGCATTTCACACCCATCGTCGCGTCGTCGTCCCCGAGCGCGGCGAAGATCTTGCCGGCCACCCGGAAGGTGGGCTGCCCCCATGCGAGCTTCTCCGAGGTCTCGGGGAGGGAGAGCGCGATCGCGCGGACGTCGTCGGCGGTGGTGGGCATACCCGTCTCCCGTCTGGCTCTGCGGTCACTCCGACGGTAGCCCGCAGCAGCGAGGGTCGTGCGCCGACGCGGGAGTTCCTCGCGGCATTGACCCGACCATGCCATGAACTTACTCTGAGTCACGCACCCCAGAAAGCGCTTTCCACCCCTGCCGGCCCCCACCCCGCACCGGGAGCGCCCTCATGAGCAGCAGCCCGTTACGCAGCAGCCCCACGCCCCAGGCGTCCTCCCCGGCGTCGATCGCCCTCGTCGCACTCGTCGCGATCCTGGCGCTGATCGTCGGCTCGGTGACGGGTGCCGCACTCCCCAGGGATTCCCCGGCCGACTTCCGCGTGCTGGTGTTCTCCGGCAGATCCGCGGCGGCGACTCCGGATCCGGTCCCCGCCGCAGTCTCGGCGCTGCGGAGGCTCGGCGCCGAGAACGGGTTCGGAGTCGAGGCGACGGACGATCCGGCCGTCTTCGAGGACGACGGTCTGGCGCGTTTCGACACGGTCGTCTTCAACAACACCGCCTCGGCACAGAACGGCGCGCTCGACTCGGGCGAGCGTGCCGCCCTGCGGAGATACATCCGGGCGGGTGGCGGCTGGGTCGGCCTGCACGACGCCTCCGCGGACACGGGCGACTGGGACTGGTACGAGGGGCTGGTCGGCGCGGAACTCGACCGCGCCACTTCGCCGCAGACGGGTCGCATCAGGGTCCTGGACCACGCGCACCCCTCCACGGTGACGCTCCCCGACCTCTGGGAGCACACGGAGCACTGGCCCAGCTGGCGTGCCGACCCGGGCGCCGTGCACGCTCTCGCCCGGATCCGGGTGGGCGAGGGGGTGGATCACCCTTGGTCCTGGTGCCAGAACTACGACGGCGGGCGTTCCTGGTTCACGGCGGGTGGGTCCGTGCCGTCGGCCTTCGAGGACGAGGCCTTCCTCGCCCATCTGCTGGGCGGCATCGAATGGGCGGCGGGCGCAGCGAAGGGTGACTGCACGGCGACACAGGCCGGGGCCTTCCGGCGGACGGCGCTCGCGGCCGGGGGCCTGACCGATCCGGTCGACGTCGCCGTGGCGCCCGACCGCCGGGTGTTCGTCGCCGAACGCACGGGCGAGCTCAAGGCCGTCGACCAGCGCACGGCCCGGATCTCCACCGCCCTCGACCTCGCCTACGCGCCGGAGGCGGCCACGCGCTCCGACGGTCTCATCGCCCTCGCGCTGGATCCGGGCTTCGAGGAGAACGGCCGGCTCTACCTGCTGCATACCGGCGCGACGGGGAGCCGGCTGCATCTCTCGCGGTTCACGATGCGCGGGACCAGGGTCGATCCGGCGTCGGAGAAGCGCCTGATCTCCCTGCCGGGCCGTCGCTCCACGAGTGGTGGTGCGTCCTCCTCGTCCGGGTCGCTCGCCTTCGACGCGGCCGGTCACCTGTACGCCGCGTCGGGCGACAGCACGCTTCCCTCCGCATCGGCGGCATCGGAGGACCTGCGTGGCGCGATCCTCCGGATCACGCCCCAGGACGACGGCACCTACACCGTGCCGGAGGGGAATCTCTTCGCTCCGGGCACGGCCGGGACCGCCCCCGAGATCTATGCGACGGGCATGCGGAACCCCTACCGCTTCACCGTGGACCGGAAGGGCGGCGCCCTGCTGATCGCCGACGACGGTACGGACGGAGCGGTGGGGTACTCCCGGATCACCGAAGCGGGGCGGATCGGCCGGCCGTACTGCGCCGGCGGTGCTCCCGGGGACCCGGTCTGCGCGCCCCGGGTCGCCGGTTCGCCCGGCGCCACGGACCAGGCCCCCGCCGCCGGTGCGATGAGCGGGCCCGTCTACGCCTACGATCCGGGCAACCCCTACCGGACCGGGTTCCCCGAGTACTTCGCCGGGAAGTGGCTGACGTACGACCGGACCGCCCGGCGATTCCGGACACTCTCCTTCCAGCGCTCGGACCAGGTGTTCCCCTCGGGGCTTCCGAAGGCCGAATCGGGTGAACTCCAGTCCGTGGACGGGGTGTTCGGGGACATGGAGTGGGGGCGTCCGGCCGCTGCGGTCTTCGGCCCGGACGGCGCCCTGTACGTCATCGACCCGGGGCTCGGCAGCGGTACGGACGGTGAGGGCGGCAGCGAGGGCGAGGGCGTCTTCCGGATCGACCATGTCGGCGACGGCCGGTTCCCCGAGGCCGGCATCACCTCCGACCGCGACAACGGCTCCGCCCCGCTCACGGTGACCTTCACGGGAAGGGCCACCGATACGGGAACGACCACGAGTGCGGGCGCAGGGGCAGGCGGGGGCACCGGCGCGCGTACGGACACAGGCGCGGGCCCGGGTTCCCGCCCCGCAGCGGCAGAACGGGTCACGTACGCCTGGGACTTCGACGGTGACGGCGTCACCGACTCGACGCAGGCCAGCCCTTCGTACACGTACCGCACGGCCGGGCTGCACACGGCGCGGCTCACGGTGACCGGGCCCGGGGGTGCGTCGGCGACGGCAGGCCGCGCGATCACCGTCGGCAACACGCGGCCCCGGGTGACCGTCCGGCGGCCGTCGGACGGAGGCCTCTTCCGCTTCGGCGACACCATCGGGCTCACCGTGGACGTGGCGGACGAGGAGGACGGTGGTGGCGTCGAGGGCGGAGCACGCGCCGATGTCGACTGCTCGCGCGTCCTCGTACGGTCACTCCTCGGCCACCCCACCCGGCTCCTGCCCCGTGCGGGCTCCTCGGGCTGCCACGGATCGATCGCCACGAAACCCGGGGCGGGCACCGGTGCCGGCCTCCACCGGGTGACGGTGGAGTACACGGACGAGGGCGCTCGTGGCGCGCCCGAACTCACCGGCTCCGCCTGGCTCACCCTGCGCACCGCTTTCCAGGAGGCGGAACGGTTCACGTCGACCGGGGGCGACCATGGCGGCGCCGTGGCCGGCAGCCGCGCACATACCTCGGGTGGCAGGGCGCTGACCGAGATCGAGGACGGCGACTGGGTCGCCTTCGCCCCGGTGGACCTGGCGGGCGTCCGCTCGGTGACGGTCGGTGCGACGCCGTGCGGCCTGGGCGGCACCGTTCAGTTCCGGTCGGGCTCCCCGAGCGGTCCTCTGCTCGGTTCGCTGTCGGTGCCGGCAGTCGCGGAAGGAGGGCGTGCCACGCGCCCGGGCGGAGTCGTGTCACGTACGGCGGCACTGACGAGCGGGGGCGGTGACGCGCGCCTCTACCTGGTGTTCGTCAATGCCCGCTGGAGGAGCGAGGCGCCGGATCTGTTCACGGTCGACTGGCTGCGGTTCGGCGGGCCGCGCACCGGCTGACACACCCGTGGCCTGCCGGAGCTGATGCCTGGGACGGCACGCGGCCGGCATGCGCGCGAGGCGGATCAGGGGCGGTGGGCCTCCCGGTGCTCGATCTGCGCGACGATCTCCCGGGCGAGCAGCTTGATGACGTCCAGTCCCGCCCGGCCCCAGGGCCGTGGCACGGTGTCCACGGCACAGACCGTGCCGAGCGCGACGCCCGTCCGGTCGATGAGCGGTGCGCCCAGGTAGGAGCGGATGCCTATGTCGTCGACCACGGGATTGCCCGCGAACCGCGGGTAGTCGCAGACGTCCTCCAGCACCAGGGCCTTGCGCCGTTCCAGGACGTGCGGGCAGTAGCCGTGGTCCCGGGCCATGTAGCGCCTGCGGCTTCCCCCGGCCGCGGCAGCCGCGCCGAGGTCCGCCCCGCGCGCCGTTCCGGCCGGAGTGTGCAGCCCCGCGAAGAACTGCCGGTTCTCGTCGATGAAGTTGACCATCGAGAACGGGGTCGCGGTCACCTCGGCCACCCGGTCGGCGAAGGCGTCGAAGCTGTCGTACGTGGCGTCCGCCCGCTCCCCCAGCCCGAGCCTGCGCAGCCGCGCGCTCCGGCGGGGAGCGTCCTGGTCGACGGGCGTGAGCAGCGGCCGGCCGTCCCCGTACGACGTCACGGATGGGCCCCGAACCCCGAGAGCGGCGCCGGCGCAGTGGCGTTGATGAGGTGCTGGACGAGGGTGACCAGCGCGCCCGTGCCCGAACTGGCGATGCGGGCGTCGCACAGGACGACGGGTACCTCGGGCCCGAGGTCGAGCGCCGCCCTCACCTCTTCCGGCTCGTAGCGGTAGGCGCCGTCGAATTCGTTGACGGCGACGATGAACCCGATGCCCCGGCGCTCGAAGAAGTCGACGGCCGCGAAGCACTCCGCCAGCCGCCGGGTGTCTGCGAGCACGACGGCGCCGAGCGCCCCCTTGGAGAGTTCGTCCCACATGAACCAGAACCGCTCCTGGCCGGGTGTGCCGAACAGGTAGAGCACGTGCTGCGCGGACAGCGTGATCCGGCCGAAGTCCATGGCCACGGTCGTCGCCGTCTTGGACTCGATGCCTTCGAGGCTGTCCGTCGCGACGCTGACCTGTGTCAGGAGCTCCTCGGTGCTCAGCGGTGCGATCTCGCTGACGGCACCCACGAACGTGGTCTTGCCGACGCCGAACCCGCCCGCGACCAGGACCTTGAGCGCGACGGGAAAGAATTCGGAGCTGTCAGAGCTGTCGTCGTAGACCATCGAGCACTGCCTCCAGCAGGGATCGGTCGGTGGGCATGTCATGGAATGCGGGAGCGTGCGCGGTGACCGCCCCGCAGTCCACCAGGTCGGACAGGAGGACCTTGGTGATGACCGCGGGCAGTCGGAGATGGGCGGCGATCTCCGCGACGGACGTGGGGGCGTCGCAGAGTTCCAGGGCCACGGTGTGTTCGGGTCCCAGGTGGCCCTGGGGCCGACTGCCCGTGGCCATCACCAGGGAGAGCAGATCGAGCACGGTGGTCGGCCTGGTCCGGCCGTTGCTCACGGTGTACGGGCGGATGAGCCGGCCGGCCGCGTCGTCGAGCAGGGGCCCGTCCTGCGGGGCCGGCATCCTCACAGCCCCGGGGTGAACGGCGCTCCGGCCGGCTGCCGGAGGGGCGTCATCAGGTAGGGCCGCACGCTCTTGACCAGCATGGCCATCTCGTACCCCAGTACGGCGGCGTCCGCCTCGCGCCCCGCGAGGACGGCGAGACAGGTGCCGGAGCCCGCGGTCGAGACGAACAGGAGCGTCGAGTCGAGCTCGACGACGACCTGCCGCACGTCACCGTTGTCTCCGAAGCGCGCGCCCGCACTGCGGCCGAGGGAGTACAGCCCGGCGGCCAGGGCCGCCATGTGATCGGCGCTGTCGGCGTCCATGCCATGGACGGATTTCACCAGGCCGTCCGCCGAGAGGAGGACCGCGCTGCGCGTGTAGGGCACGCGCTGGACCAGTCCGCTCAGCAGCCAGTCGAGGTCCGCGACCTGACCGGACGGCATTTCGCTCGTCATGTGGCATCTACTCCTTGAAGTTCTCGGTTCGTGGATCCGGCTCGGAGAGCCGGGGCCCGGGGTGGCCCGGGACCGGGCGCCCCGTGCCGGGAGTCGCGGTGGTGCCGCGGAACGGCAGCGGCGCGAGACCGGGCGACGTCTGTGCCCCGAGCGCCGCTGCGGGAGGGGGGCCTCCTGCGGGCACGGCGTCCGGTGCGCCCCAGGCGGTTCCGGGGTCCTCCTCCGCCGTCTGCGCCTCGGCCAGGTCGACCCCCCTCCGGAAGGCGGCCATCAGCCCCGGGTCGTGCAGGGCGTTCTCGTCCTCGGCCCGTCGCACGGGGGCCTCCCTGAGCTGGGGGGCCAGATGCTCCTGGTTGCTGCGCCTGGGGAGTTGGGGCCGCCCGTGGCCGGCGGGAGCTGCGGGGGCGGCCGGTGCTTCGGCGGGACGTCCGTGCTCCGCCTGGGCCGGCACGGGCGCGGGCGTGACGCGCTCGGCGGGGGTGACCGCCTCGGCGGGCGGCACCGGATCGACGGGGGCGGCGGGCCCGGCGGGACGCGCGGCAGGAGGGGACGCGGCGAGGTTGGGACGGTCGACCCGCTCGGCGCGCAGCGGCAGGGGCGGCCCTTCGTCCTGGCGCCGGGACTGGCGGGGCGGCTGGTCCAGCCGCAGCGGGGGCTGGGCGGCGGAGACCTGGTTCTCGTCCGAGACCGGCGGGCGGTGTACGGGGCCGGGGGCCGGCACCGGCGCCGCGCCGGGCTCCGCGGTGGTGTCGATGTCGATGCCCAGGAGTACCTCGGGCAGGACCAGCACCGCCTGCGTGCCCCCGTAGATGTTGCTCTGCAGCCGCACGGCGATGCCGTGTCTGCGGGCCAGGGAGGCGACGACGAACAGGCCGATGCGGCCGTCCTGCAGGAGGTGGGCGACATTGACCTGGTCGGGGTCGGCGAGCAGCGTGTTCATCCGCTTCTGCTCGGGGCCCGGCATGCCGAGTCCCCGGTCCTCGACCTCCAGGGCGAGCCCGGCGGTCACGCGCTGTGCGCGCAGCAGGACCTGGGTGTGGGGTGCCGAGAACACCGTGGCGTTCTCGACGAGTTCGGCGAGGAGGTGGATCACGTCGGCGACGGCGTGTCCGCGCAGCGTGCCGTCGATCGGCGGTACGAGCTTGACGCGCGGGTACTGCTCGACCTCGGCGATCGCCGAGCGGAGCACCTCCGTCATGGAGACGGGGTTGCTCCACTGCCGCCGGGACACGGCGCCGCCCAGTACGGCGAGGTTCTCGGCGTGCCTGCGGATGCGGGTGGCGAGATGGTCGACGTGGAAGAGGCCCTTGAGCAGGTCGGGGTCCTCGACCTCGTGCTCCAGTTCGTCGAGGATCTGGATCTCACGGTGCACGAGCGACTGGAGCCGCCGGGCGAGGTTGACGAAGACCTCGACCTTCTGTTCGTTCCCGTTGCCGCGGAACAGCTGCGAGGCCTGGACGACCGACGCGACCGCGTCGTTCTGCGCCCGGCCCATCTCCTGCGCGAGGAGGTCGAAGGCGTCGGCGTCGGGCGCTGCCCCGGGTACGGCCCGCCGGGCCGGCACGGGTTCGCCGTCACGCAACTGCTCGACGACGTGCCGGAGCTCGGCGCTGTGCTGGGCGCTGGCGCGCCGCAGCGCGAGGCAGCGGTCGATCACGCCGCCGGCGACACGACCGGCCCCCAGGTAGGCGGCGGCCACGGCCGCCACGGCCAGCGCCCCGGATCCTCCGAGGGCCGCCAGAAGACTGCCGGACGGGCGCACGCCGGAGGCCCGGATGGTGAAGATGACTGCCGCGGCGCCGCTGAGCACGGCTGCCACCGTGGGCAGGAGGGCGGTGCGCAGTACCTGGGGCCGCAGTCGGGCGTCGGGGGCGGGCCGTGCGGTGCGCGGCCGGTTCTGGGCCGAGTGCGAACGGCCACCCGGACGGCCGTGCCGTCCGCCTTCGCGGCGTTCCGGTCGCGCGGTGGGTGCGCGAAGTTGAGACATCATCGTCCTCGGTACGTGGGGCACCAGGAATCGGCATTCGTGTGGTGACACCTACGGTGGTCGGTCAGGCCCGGGTCAACGGCTGGGGCAGGCTCGACCGATAGGAGCCCACCGTTGATCACCGGCCACACACGGTAGTCGTCAATCGTCCGTGCCCGGCGTGCAGTTGTCGAAGTTGCCCGCCATGCGTCCCGCTCTGGTATGACACCTCGCACGGGCAGCCGAATACCTCCGGACGCCGCTCCGGACGGACGGCCGAGTCCCGAACTCCTGCACGATTCACGGGCAGGGCGACGCCCCGGCGCCTCCCGGCACGCAGAAGGAGCGGGAGCCCCGGACGGTCCGGGGCTCCCGCTCCTCATCACTCCGTACGCGCGCTCAGTCCAGACGCGGGACGGGCACCTGGGAGAAGTCGGTGTCCGACGCCAGGTGGAAGCTCGGGTAGGCGGGCTGGTTGTAGGTGGTCTGCTGCCGGGCCACCTCCACCCTGTACTGCGGGTCGTGCATCAGGGTGTACAGCTTGTGGTGGGTGAGTTCGGTACTGGTGTAGATACGAACGGAGGAGCTGTCGGCTGTCGGCAGCAGGAGCTCTTCACGCCAGTCCCCGAGGATGTCGGCCACCAGGGACGGGTTGCACTTGGTGTAGTTGTTCGTCGTCGTGCCGTCGGCCGTGAGCAGGGTCCCGCGCCGCCAGTCCCGCAGTTCGGGCGTCTGGTACGTGGTGGTCGTGGCCCCGTGGACGATCTGTGTGGTCAGGTCGGCGGCCCAGCGGATGCTCTGGTTGGTACCGGGAGTCTCCTTGCCCATGGGCTCGCCCTGTGTGCTGAAGAGCCCGACGGGGTCACCGCCCGTATCCTCCACCGCGTTGGACCAGACCTCGAGCCCGGGGCGGGAGGGTCGACGTCGCCGATCATGCCGCGCCCGGTGTCGACACCGGTGTATCCGCCGAAGAGGACCTCACCGGTGGCGGCGTCGCGCATGGTGTAGCCGTACGGCGCCGAGGTCCCGGCCTCGTGGACGGTGAAGATCTCCGTGCCGGGCCGACGGGGGTCGATGTCGGCGACGTCGCGAGCACGTCCACCTCCTGCTCCGCGAGCATCCGCTCCAGCTGGTCGGGGTGGTAGTGACGCGGCCGGTGGCCGGCCGCGCGGACCTTCCCGTCGTAGTGCCGCATGCGGGTTCCGCTGGGATCGCGCCACGCGACCGGCACCGCGATGTCGGCGTAGTCGGTGAGTATGGCGTTCACGTACATCGCCGCCCGGGAGCCGGTGCCGTGGACGGCGTAGCGCCGGGGGACGGGACGGCGGTTCTCCGGTCGGTGCGAGGGGAATCCGGACATTGCGGAACCGGGACGCAAAACTGCCTCCATCGATACGGTTCGGGACTGCCGGTGGCGGGTGCGACCTGCTGCTGTGCCGGCGTTCAGCGCTCGTGCACGACCACGGACTCCAGCGGTGGCACCGTGAGGCGTCCCACCGCGTCCCGGCCGCTCAGGAGCTCCCGTCCCTCGGCGGGCACCTCGACGGCGCGTTCGGTGTGGTTGATGACGAAGAGGAAGCTGCCGCGGTCGTCGGCGTGCCGCCGTACCGCCTCGACGCCCTCCGGGAGACCGGCGACGACAGGGGCGACGCCGGCCTCGGCGATGAGGGCGTCGACGATTCCGGCGACGCCCTCGTCGTCCGGGCGTGTGGCGACGTACCAGGCGCTGCCCCTGCCGGCGTCGTTGCGGGTGACGGCCGGCAGACCCGCGAGAGGCCCGTCGGCCCAGGTACGCAGCGCCTCGGCACCTTCGAGGTGCGTCTTCTCGCTCCAGAGATCGGCACGCGTGCCGTCGTCCAGAGTCAGCACTTCGCCTTCCTGGAGCGGGTAGAACTCCTCGGTGCGCACGCCGAGGAGGTCACGGAACGCGCCGGGGTAACCGCCGAGCCGGACGTGGTCGTGTTCGTCGACGATGCCGCTGAAGAAGGTGACGAGCACAGCGGCGCCCGCGTGCGCGGCCCCGGCGATGCGTGCGGCGTCCTCGTCGGAGACGGTGTGGAGCGTGGGGACGACCAGGGCCTTGTACGCCGACGCGTCGGTCGCGGCGGAGACGATGTCGACGGCGATGCCGCGCCGCCACAGTGCGCGGTACCAGCGCATCACCTCCTCCATGTAGCCGAGGGCCTGGGTGGGGCGGCCCTCTGCCTCCGTACTCCACCAGGAGGGGTAGTCGACGACGAGCGCGACGTCCGCCCTGACACGGCTCCCCTTCACCGGAGCCAGCGCCTTGAGGATCCGGCCCAGTTCCACGGTGTTGCGCCACACGTCGGTGTCCCGGCCGGCGTGCGGGAGCATGGCGGAGTGGTACTTCTCGGCGCCGGCGGCCGACTGGCGCCACTGGAAGAACATCACGGCGTCCGCGCCGCGCGCCACGTGGGAGAGCGAGTTGCGCAGCATCTCCCCGGCGCGCTTGGCACTGTTGCGCGGCTGCCAGTTGACGGCCGAGGTCGAGTGTTCCATCAGCATCCACGGCGCCCCTCCGGCGACGCCGCGGCTGAGGTCGGCGCTGAAGGCGAGCCCGATGTGTGCCTCGGGGTCGCGTGCGACCAGGTAGTGGTCGTTGGCGACCACGTCCATGTGCTGCGACCAGGAGAAGTAGTCGACCCACTTGTTCGCGGTGGTCATCATGAAGTTCGTCGTGGTCGGGACGTGCGGGGTGACCTCGCGCAGCACCTCGCACAGAGCCCTGTAGTGGACGAGCTGCTCGTCGGAGGAGAACCGGGCGAAGTCGAGCTGCTGGGTGGGATTGACGAAGGTGGGAGAAGCCCTCGGCGGGAGGATCTCGTCGAAGGAGTCGTAGCGCTGCGACCAGAAGGCCGTCCCCCAAGCGGCGTTGAGCCCTGCGACGGTGCCGTAGCGGTTCTCGAGCCAACCACGGAACGCCTCGGCGGCGGCGTCCGAGTGGTCGTGCGGCACGTGACAGCCGAGTTCGTTGTCGACGTGCCACAGAGCCAGTGCGGGGTGCTCGCCGTAGCGCTCGGCCATCCGGCGGGTCATCCGCACGGCGTAGTCACGGAACACCCGCGAGGAGACCGCGTAGGACTGCCTGGAACCCTGGTGGAGCACGGTGCCGTCGGCCAGCTCGGGCAGGATCTCGGGGTGCGTGCGTGTGAGCCACGGCGGCGGTGAGGCGGTGGCGGTGGCGAGGGCGACGCGTATGCCTCCGGCGTGCAGCCGGTCCAGCACCGCGTCCAGCCATTCGAAGTCGAACTCTCCTTCCCGTGGCTCCAGTTGCGCCCAGGAGAAGATCGCGAGGCTGACGAGGCCGACGCCGGCCTCCCGCATCAGCTCCACGTCCTCCACCTGCACGTCCAGGGGCCACTGCTCGGGGTTGTAGTCACCTCCGTAGGCGATGCCGGGGGTGTGCAGGGGCCAGGGGCGTTCGGTCGGCATGCCGGTCCGTCCTCTCGCGGGCACGCGGATGCCCGTTCCGGTGTGAGTGATCTGCCGAAGCAGCGGAATGAAACGATTCACGATCGTGCTGCACGACACGTGGTGTCGATCGGTGACTGCGGCCGTTCCCTCACGGCCCTCGCACGTCGAGCGGCAACGGCCGGTCCGTCCGGCCGGCCCGGGCCGCCCTCGAGGCCCGGGCCCCGCTCGCCTTCCGCAGAGGTGATCCGCGGCTGTGCGGGGTGCTCCGCCGTCGTCACGCCGACCGCATCCCGCTTCGGCAGGAGCCTAGGCAGGGCGCTGTGTTGACGTCAACATTCCTGCACCAGGTAACGAGGTATCCCCCGACGGGAAGGCGCATGTGCGCGGTGCGGTACGGCCGCCGTCCACGTGAACTCATGCCGCTCAGCGGTCCACTCCACCTGCTCCGGCGCAGCGCGCAGCAGGGGCACGGCTCCGCACGACCGGGGCCCGCCGGGGCCGCGCGCCCTCTCGCATACCCTGGCGGGATCACTCAGTACTCGGCACGGGCGCCCGGGAGAAGCCATGGACGGCGTGGAAGCAGAATCCGGGCCGGTCCGGCCGCGCAGACGTGACGCGTCCATCGACGACGTGGCCCGGCACGCGGGCGTCTCCGGACAGACCGTGTCCCGCGTCGCGAACGGCCGCAGCAATGTGGGAGCGGCCACCCGGGAGCGTGTGCTGGCGTCGATGCGTGAGCTGGGGTACCGCCCCAACAGTGCGGCCAGGGCGCTGAGGTCGGGACAGTTCCGCAGTATCGGCGTCATCGTCTTCACCCTCACCTCGTACGGGAATCTGCGCACCCTGGAGGCGGTCGCGGCGGCGGCCACGGAGCGGCGGTACACGATCACGCTGATGCCGCTGGAACGCCCCACCCACGCCGATGTGGACGTGGCTCTCGACCGGCTCGGCGAACAGGCCGTCGACGGGGTCATCGTGCTGATCGAGTCACATCTGATCGGCGCGGCCGAAGCGCAGCTGCGCCGCGGGATCCCGGTGGTGACGGTGGATGCGCGGGTGGCCGGCCACTCCCCCGTCGTCGACACCGACCAGGTGGCGGGCGCACGGCTGGCGACCGAGCACCTCCTGGGGCTCGGTCACGAAACGGTGTGGCACGTCGCCGGGCCCCGGGACTCCGACTCCGCCGGCCTGCGCCTGCGGGGCTGGCGCGAGACCTTGCGCGCCCATGGCCGGCCGGTGCCCCCGCCGCTCCACGGCGACTGGTACTCGGATTCCGGTTACGCGGCGGGACGTCGGCTGGCCGCCGAGCCGGGGGTGACAGCCGTCTTCGCGGCCAACGACCAGATGGCGCTGGGAGTGCTGCGCGCGTTGACGGAGGCGCGGCTGCGTATACCGGAGGATGTGAGCGTCGCCGGTTTCGACGACATGCCGGAGGCCGGGAACTTCATTCCCCCCTTGACGACCGTCCACCAGGATTTCGCCGCCATCGGCCGGACGGCCGTGCGGGCGCTGGTCCAGGAGATCGAGGGCGGTCCCCCCGCGGAGCACCGAGGGATCGGTCCGCGCCTGACGGTCCGGAGCAGCACCACCGGGCCCGCCGCCCACCGGATCACCGGTGGATCCGTGACCCGCTGACTTGTGGCGCGCGGAGCGGGGCCCGCGCCGGGAGCACCGGTGGGATGCCCGACGGCCGAGGGCGTGGCCGGGCGGGCGGTGAGGGCGGAGACGGCCTGGGCGGGCTGCCGCACCCGGCTGAGCGCGGGCTCGAGGCAGGTACGTGTTCTCGATATGCCGACGACATGCGGGGGCTCGTAGCATCGGGACCATGCGTGTGCTGATCGTCGAGGACGAGCCCTATCTGGCGGAAGCCATCCGCGACGGCCTGCGTCTGGAAGCCATCGCGGCCGACCTCGCGGGGGACGGCGACACCGCTCTGGAGCTGCTCGGCGTCAACACGTACGACATCGCCGTCCTCGACCGCGACATCCCCGGACCGTCGGGTGACGAGATCGCCGCACGCATCGTCGCCTCCGGCAGCGGCCTGCCGATCCTGATGCTCACTGCCGCCGACCGTCTCGACGACAAGGCCTCCGGCTTCGGGATCGGCGCCGACGACTACCTCACGAAGCCGTTCGAGCTGCGGGAACTGGCACTCAGGCTCAGAGCGCTCGACCGCCGGCGCGCGCACATCAGGCCGCCTGTACGGGAGATCGCGGGCCTGCGGCTGGATCCGTTCCGCCGCGAGGTCCACCGCGACGGCCGCCCCATCGCGCTGACCCGGAAACAGTTCGCCGTACTCGAGGTCCTCGTCGGTGCCGAAGGCGGTGTCGTCAGCGCCGAGGAGTTGCTGGAGCGGGCGTGGGACGAGAACGCCGACCCCTTCACCAACGCCGTGCGCATCACCGTCTCGGCCCTTCGCAAGCGCCTCGGCGAACCCCGGGTCATCACCACTCTGCCGGGCGTGGGCTACCGCATCGACACCCGTCCGCAGGCCGGGTACGAGGGCGGCGACCGTGCGTAGGCGGCCTGGACCGAGCGTCCGCTTCAAGCTCACCCTCAGCTACGCGGGATTCCTCATGCTGGCCGGCGTCCTGCTGCTGGCGGCGGTGTGGGTGTTCCTCCTGCGGTACGTCCCCGAGCGCGCGATGCTCATCAACGCCGATGACCGGCCCACGAACGGCGTCTTCCCCGTCCGGTCGAACCTCCTGGACGTCTTCGCGCCGAGGGCAGCCGCGGTCCTGGCCTTCCTCCTGGTGATCGGCCTCGTGGGAGGGTGGATCCTCGCGGGCCGCATGCTCGCCCCACTGACCCGCATCACCGAGGCCACACGCACCGCCACGAGCGGATCGCTCTCGCACCGGATCCGGCTGCCGGGCCGCGAGGACGAGTTCCGTGAACTCGCCGACTCCTTCGACGCCATGCTCGAACAGCTGGAAGCACACGTCGCCGAACAGCGGAGGTTCGCGGCCAACGCCTCCCATGAGCTGCGCACCCCGCTCGCGGTCTCGAAGACGCTCCTCGACGTGGTCCGCGCCGACCCCACCAGCGACGCCCGCGACGCCATCGAGCGTCTGCACGCCGTCAACACCCGGGCGATCGACCTCACCGAGGCACTGCTCCTGCTCAGCCGTGCCGATCAGCGCTCCTTCACCCGGGAAGCCGTCGACCTGTCGTTGCTGGCGGAAGAGGCCACGGAGACGCTCCTTCCGCTCGCCGAGAGGCGTGGCGTGACGATCGAGACCTCCGGCGACCTCGCCGGCACCATGGGGTCGCCCACGCTCCTGCTGCACCTGACCATGAACCTCGTACACAACGCGGTCGTCCACAACCTGCCCGAGCTGGGCACCGTGTGGGTGAGCACCGGCGCCCGCCCCGGCACCGTGGTGCTCACCGTCGAGAACACCGGGGAACGACTCGCACCGCGGCTGGTCCCGACCCTCACCGAACCCTTCCAGCGGGGCACCGAGCGCGTGCACACCGACCACGCGGGCGTCGGCCTCGGCCTCGCGATCGCCGAACGTGTCACCCAGGCGCACGACGGCACACTCACCCTCACGCCCCGCCCCGAGGGCGGGCTCCGCATCACCGTGGAACTGCCGTCGGCGCCCCCGGGCGCCGGCACGTGACGCACCCACCCCGCCCTCGCAAACCCGTGCGATTCCACGGTCCCCCCGCGGGGTAATGCGTCCTCGGACGGATGGCCGGGAGGGCGGGGGCGTCGCATGGGACGGACAGGCCGGACGTGGTGGTGGCGGGTGGCCGGCGGGCTCGCCGTGCTGTGGCTCGCGGGGGGCCTGATCGTGGTCTGGCTGCTGTTCGGCATGCGGTTCGCCGCGCTGACCGGCATCCCGGGGCCGACGGGCACCTTCGTGGTCTCCGGCTGCTACGAGGGCTTCGAGGACACCGACATCAGCTGCCGGGGCACCTACACACCGTCCTCCGCGTCCTCGGGCTCCGGGGCGACGGCGACCCGCTCGCTGGTGCTCCACTCCTCCTCCGGCGAGCTGCGCCCCGGGACACAGCACGATGTCCGGCGCGTGGGTGACGTGGTGTTCGCGCCTTCCCCGCTGGGCGCGTCCGAGTACCTCACCTTCGCCGGCTGGACGGCCGTCACCCTCGGCCTGCCGGGTCACTGGCTGCTGACCTCGGCCCGCCGAGGGAAGCTTCGCGACGGTGAGGCCTACGTCTTCGTCTGGTTGTTCTCCCTGATAGGAGTCATCGCACTCGGCATCCTCGCGCTGCCGGTGTTCTGGTTCCTGACGCTCTTCCAGGGATAGGAGAGACCGCGGGCTCGCCGCCCGGCAGGAGCCGGGCCGATGGCCGGCAGGAGGGCCGGTCAGCCGGAGGTCCCTGCCGGCCGGCCTCGTTGACCCCGTACGCCCCCTGCGTTTCAGGCACCGGCGATTCGGCCAATCCTCCCGGCCGGACGGCGGCCTGAGCGCGGCGGCCGCCCGCGCGACGCCTTGCCCCGCAAGGGCCCCAGCCCGTCCGAAATCGAGCGCGTTCGATTCCCTTGGGCCGTCGTTGAGCCGAGCACCGCCGAACCGTCCCGGTGCGGCACGACTCAAGGAGCGATGCAGGGTGACTGTGACCGACGCTTCGGCCGCACCGGCGGAATTGCCTCCGCCTCCCCCACCGGCCGACATCACCTTCGAGGGCAAGCACGGCAAGAACCCTCTGGCCGAGGCCAGTTTCGGGGCACTGTGCATGCGCCTGCCCGCCGTACTCGGGCACACCGCGCGCCGGGCCTGGGAGGTGGACAGGGCAGGGGCCGTGCTGCTGCTCCTCTGCCAGCTCCTCACCGGCGTCGCGGCAGCCGTGGTCCTGGCGTTCACCGCGCGGGCCATGACGCATCTGCTGGACGAGGGCCCTGTCGCCGAACGCCTGCACGGGGCCCTGCCCGCGCTGATCGTGGTGACGGCGGCCTCGGGCGCCGGCCGCGTCGGCAGTGCCCTCTCCTCGTACGCCGACGGCCGGATCACGCCGCTGCTGACGACGGAGGCGGACATCGCCCTGGTCTCCGCGGTGTGCCGGGTCGAAGCGTCCGCGTACGGCGAGGACGGTTTCGCCGACCGCCAGGAGGCCGCAGAGGTCGGTGTCACCCGTACCCGGATGATGGTGCAGGACGCACAGCGTTTCCTGGCCGCCCTGGTGCGCATGATCGCCGCGACCGGAGTCGTCACGGCCCTGCACTGGATGATGCTGCCCCTGCTCCTGCTGGCCGTGCTCCCCGCCGGCATCGGCGCCGTGCTGTCGGCGCGGGTGGACTACGAGACGCACTACCTCAACGTCGGGGACCGCAACGTACGCTCCATGATGCGCTGGTGGGCCACCTACTCCCGGTACGGCGACGAGGTCCGCGCGAACGGCATGACGGGCTACCTCGTCCATTGGTACCGCGCCCTCTCCGACCGGATCGACCGCCGCACCCTCACCGCGGCACCCCGCATGCTGCGGATCGTCCTGGCCACCAGCGCCCTGGGCGGATTCTTCCTGCTGAGCACCTGGGCCGTGCTCGCGTGGCTGGCGACGACGGGGCGCGTCGCGCTGCCGGTCGCCGCCACCGCGGTGGTCGCCGTCCAGGCCACACTTGCCGCACTCTCGCAGTTCGTCGTCCACGGCGCCGCGATGTTCCACACCTCGCTCTACCTTGCGGACATGCGGACCTTCCTCGACATGGCGGCCGAACGCGCCCCCGCGCGCGGGAAGCTGACCGTTCCCGACCGGGTGGACGAGATCCGCCTCGACGAGGTCGTCCACCACTACCCGGGCAGGAGCGAGCCCGCGGTCGCCGGTGTCTCCCTCACCCTGCGGCGCGGGGAGATCCTCGCCGTCGTCGGCGAGAACGGCTCGGGCAAGTCCACCCTGGCCAAGCTCATGACCGGCATCCTCCTCGCCGACAAGGGCCGTGTCCTGTGGGACGGCGTCGATCTGGCGGAGGCGGACCCGGACGCCGTGTGGAAGCGGACCGCTCTCGTCCCGCAGAACTTCGCGTGCTGGCCTCTGCGTGCGCGCGAGAACATCACCCTCGGGCAGCCCAGGACGTACGACGATGACGCGGTATGGGAGGCGGTCGACGCCGTCGGTATGCGCGAGGCGGTGGAGAAGCTGCCCAGGCAGCTCGACACACTCCTGGCCAAGGAACTCTGGGGCGGTGCCGAGCTGTCCGGCGGCCAGTGGCAGCGGCTCGTGTGCGCCCGCGCGCTCTACCGGCGGACGCCTCTGCTGATCCTGGACGAACCGACGTCGCAGATGGATCCTCGTGGGGAACACCAGATCTTCCTCGAGATCAAACGCATCGCCGCCGAGCGCATGACCGTCGTCGTCACCCACCAGCTGGAGAACACCCGTCTCGCCGACCGCATCGTCGTCATGAGCGAGGGGCGTGTGATCGAGCACGGGGCGTACGAGGAACTGATCGCCGCGGGCGGCCTGTTCGCCGAACTCGTCGCCCTGGCCAAGGACCGGTAGAGCGCGGACCGGCCCTCGCGGAGCGCCGCCTGACCGCGCGGCTGCCGGCTTCCGTGAACGGCCGGCGCGCCGGACGCCTCCCTCTTCGGCTCAGGACGAGGCGTCGAGTTCGGCCCGCCAGGCGGGGCTGTCGACGTAGTGGTTGTCGAAGCGCTGGGCGGACTCGGCGATCTCCTTCGGGTCCGCCTCACCGCGCATGACCCTGCCGAGCAGCCGCAGATAGGCGAACCGGTCCATGGCACGGTCGAACACGAACAGTACGTCCGCGGTGGAGCCGGGTGCGGCGGCGAACGCGTGCGGGGTGTGGGCCGGTACCGCGAGGAAGTCGCCCTCCCGCAGGACCGTCACTTCTTCGTCCACGAGGACGCGCAGGGCGCCGTCGAGCACGAAGAAGAGTTCCGTCGCCCTGGTGTGGAAGTGCGCCGGGGCCCCCACCGCCCCTTCGGCGAAGGTGGACCGGTAACTGGTGAAGCCACCTTCCGTGTTGCCGCCCTCACCGAGCAGGCGCATCACACTGCTCGGGTCGGCGCAGGTCTCGGCTTCGGCGTGGCGGGTGAGAACAGGGGCGAAGGTATGCGTGTGGTCCGTCATGAGATCCACACTAGGGCCCAACAGGCCCACGATCCTGGGCCATTGGCGCCCTGGTCCACTGGGCCGATTCAGCGCGTGGGGAGCCTGTGGAGCGCCCTCGCAGAACCCCAGCGCGCACGCCCGGGCTCACGCTCCGGCGCACCCCGCACACATCCCGGTGCCTACCCGGACGCCGTTACGGCCGGCGCTGTCGCCTTCTACGGTGGGACGGTCGGCCGGCGCACGCCGCCGGCCCGGTGTACGGGACACGGGACGGCCGGCGCGCGCGTGGCCCCACCGCCTGTCTGCCGCAGAGAGGGTGCTCTTGAGCAGCTACGACCAGACGATCCTGTCGGACGACCCGGTGCTGTTCCTCGGACTCGGCGGAGCCGGGACCGAGGTCTCCCCGGGGGGACTGATCGCGACGTACCACGGCTCCCCCGCACACACCCACCTGCCCAACGGCGACACGGCGACCTTGTTCGACGGCACCTCCGGCCAGTACGTCGAAGTACCGGACAGCGACGTACTGTCCGTCTCCACCACGGGGGCGCTGACCATCGAGGCATGGTTCCGCCCGGACGTACTCGTCTTCCCGCGTCCGGAGGGCTCCGGTTACGTCCACTGGCTGGGCAAGCTCACCTACGCCACCGTCAACCAGTGTGAGTGGGTCGCGCGCGTCTACTCCGCGGACAACACCGAGGGCCGCGCCAACCGTGTCTCCGGTTACGCCTTCAACCCGCCGGGCGGGCTGGGCGCGGGCTCGTACTTCCAGGATCCCCTGAGGCCCGGCGAATGGATCCACTACGCCCTGGTCATCACGACCGCGCCGGACGGCCCGGCCGAGCCTCCGGGCCACACCAAGCTGTACCGCGACGGACGGCTGCGGGACCGCGACGCGCTGGCCGACTACAACATCGTCCCGGGCAACACGACTTCGCCGCTGCGCATCGGCAGCGCGACGCTGCGCTCCTACTTCCTCGGCGGAATCGGCAAGGTCGCCGTCTACCCCCGGGAGCTGTCCGCGGAGCGCCTCGCCGCCCATCACGCCGCCATGACCGCATGCTGACGGTCAGAGCGGCACCACGGCAGGCGCTGTGGGAACCGGTGCCCCGGGGACGACCCGTGCCGTCTTCCGCCCCACCGGTCGGGGGCGTCCACGCGCCGGCTCCGCTACTCGGAAACGGCCGGCGCAGGCGCCTCCGACGCCCCGGCCGCTGCCCGCACAGCCTCGGCGAGCCCGTCCGTGGCCAGCACCATGCCGACCGGGGCGGAACTGTTCAGGCACAGGCTGTGGCCCGCGGGGATGCGGCCGAGCAGATCCGCGAACGGCACCTGTTCGGAGCCCAGCCGCCCGGCGGCCTGGAGATAGCGCGGGGAGGTGAACACGGGGACCACCGCTGTGCCGTCGGGTGCCGCCGCGCTGACCGGCTCGCCGTCCGCCGTGACCAGTACGGCGACCTCCGCCACGGCCAGGGCGGCCACGACGTCCTCCGCCGGGCCGTAGCCCGTGGTGGCGAGCTGGACGGCGCGGTCCACATCGTCGGCCGGCTCGGGCCAGCCCATGGCCTCGGGCGAGGGCCGGTACTCCTCGTTGTCCTCCCACTCGACGATCACGCCACGGGAGTCGGAACGCCACTGACCGGCCACGGCCCAGGCCGGGGGCGGGCCCTCTCCCCGCCACGCGGGATCGGGCAGGTAGAGCCAGTGGTCCGGCGCCAGTTCGGCCGCCCGGACGAACTCCTCGGGAGGCACCGGGTCCACGGGAACGGCGGCAGTCACGGCACCCGAATCACTCATCTTGTCCTCGCTCACTGGGGATACCTGAGTCGCTGTCGCGACGCCCGGCCCGGGCCTGGTGCCGCGCGGGGGGTCCGCCCGCCGAGGTCTCGCGCGGTGCCCTCGTGTCGTCCACCGCTGCCTCCCGCAGTGCCCGCAGGTCGCCGGCCGCGGCCTCCCGCAGTGCCCTCGTGTCACCCGCCGCGGCCTCCCGCAGTGCCCGCAGGTCGCCGGCCGGGACGAGCAGGGCGGCAGGAGCGGACGGGCTGAGGAGCATCACGTCCCGGCCGGGCGGCAGCCGGTCGAGGAGGACGGGGAGCGCCATCACCACATGCGCGGGCAGGCGGTCCGGGTGCGTGCGGCCCGCCACCGGGAAGACGGGCACCGCGTGTGCGCCGCCGGGCGCCCGCGTCCACGTCGGCTCCCCGTCAGCGTCCACGCAGACAGCGACCTCGCCGGCCTCCGCGAGCGCCTCGGCGACGTCCGCGTCCGGCCCGTATCCCGTGGCGGCCAGGTGCAGGGCGGCGTCGGCGTCACTGACGGGCGGCGCCCAGCCGAGCGCCGCGGGCGAGGGGCGGTAGTCCTGATTGGTCTCCCACTCGACGATCTCGCCGTGCGCGTCACTGCGCCATCGGCCGAGCACGGCCCACGGGGGAGCAGGCTCGCCGTCGGTCCCGCCGAGCCAGTGCCGATCGGTCACCGACAGCCAGTGCTCGGGGGCGGTTCGGGCCGCCGCCACGATGTCTCCGGGTGGCTCCGGGAAGTCCGGCTCGCCGCGTGGGACTCCGACGGCCGGACGCGCGGACACGGGCGAACGCGCGGGTACGGGCCGAGGCGCGTGCCCCGGCACGGGCGTTTCCGGGGCTGCTCCTCCGGAGACGCCCGGACGGGACACGGCCGGACCGGACACGGCCGGACCGGACACGGCCGGACCGGAGACGCCCGGACCGGAGGCGCCCGGACCGGAGGCTGCGGGGCCTCCGGCGCCGGGCGCCGCGGCCGTAGCGGGTATCGGCCCGTGGGTGCCCTCCGGTGGGCCGCTATCGGTCGGCATGGGGTGCACTCCTGACAGTCACGCCGCGCGGATGCCCGGCTCGCGGATGAGGGAGCGTGGACATCTCATCACCCGTGCGCATCGCCGTCGTTACCCGCCCCTCCTCCGGTGCCGGGGGCCGGACGGCTCCCTTCGGCCGTTCCGGTGTCCGGCGGGGCGTGCAACGCCCTTCCGGTGTCCGGCGGGGCGTGCAACGCCCGTGCGTGCTCGTCCGGGAACAGCCCGTCCGGGGCGACGAAGGTGCGCAGCTCGTCCTCGGTCAGCGGGTACACGTCCCAGTACCGGCCCCAGTTGTTCACGTAGACGGAGGCCGACGAGCGGTCGATCTCGTCCAGGGCGTGCTGGGCGCCGGTCATCACTTCGTGGAAGCTGTGGTGGCCCACACCCACCAGCACGCTCACCAGTCCGGCTCTGATCAGGCCGAGGTCCACGGGCACTCCGGCGAGCCGGCGCAGCCGGGCCACATGCGTGAGGATCCGGTAGGCGCTGCCGGAGGTGCCGGTCAGCACCAGACCGGCGGAGTCCTCGGAGCGTGCCTGGAAGTCGGCGGACATCGGCAGCGTGTGCAGCAGGCCCGCGGGTGACCAGAGCAGGGCGCCCTCCCGGACCGCGAGGCGCCGTTCGGCAGGGCTGAGCGCGGGCCGGACCTCATGGGGCAGCAGCGGTGTCCGCAGCATCGCCTCCAGGTCCTCCATCTTCCGCGCCTCGTCCTCGGGGTCCAGCTCGGCCGCGAGGAGTTCGGCTTGCTCCTGCTCGAAGCGTTCGAGCTGCTCGCTCGTGTACCGGTCACGGCGCTCCAGAGCGATCACCGGGTGCTGAGGCTCGACGCCGCCCATGAGGTAGGGGACGAGGTCCCTGGCCACTCCGTTGAACAGGAACGTCACCCGCTCGCGCAGGTTGCCGGACTCCACGACCCGGGCGAGGCTCTCGTACGAGGTCCCGACGGCGCCGCCGTCCTCCCCGCTGTCGCTGCCGAACAGCCGGTAGTCCGTGCGGTTGTGCAGCGCGATGAGCCAGAGCGCCCGCGCGACCTTGCCGAACTCCGCGTTGACCTGCTCGTTGTCGCCCAGGTACGCGGCCAGCCGCTGCTCGAAGCGCAGCGCCTCTTGTGCGTACCGGACGCGGGCCAGGACCCAGTCCGGCGCGGCAAGTGGCCCAGGTGCGGCGTCCTGCTCAGGTGCCGGGGCCGACTCCGGCTCCGCGTCAGGCTCCGGCTCCGAATCGGGATCCGGGTCCGAATCAGGATCCGGGTCCGAATCAGGATCCGGGTCCAGGGACAGTGCCGGGAAGGACTCGAGCACGTCGGCGGCGCGCTCCGCCGGGCCGGCGAAGTCCGCGTCCGCGACGGACGCCTGACCGCTGCCGGCGCCCGGGGACGGTGCGAAGTGCGGATTGGCGACGTACGGACCGATCGGCATGCCGTACGCCATCGGCTGCGCGCCCCGGATGTACCGGCGGTGGACGCCTCCGGGGAAGAGAACCTCCTCCTGGTCGGGGAAGGGCGATGCCAGGCCCAGGGTGGCGTTCACGTCGATGCCGCCGGGGACCTCCAGGTCGTAGCGCCAGCGGTAGCGGTGGTGGAGGGCGGGGGCGCTCATCGGGTTCGCGCGGGCGCTGTCGCGGACGTAGTGACGGTTCGCTGTCGTGCTCGCGAAGACGGTGTGCGGGACGAGCGCACTGCCGCCGTAGACGTGGTCGATGAGGTGCACCATGTCGGGGCCGTACGGCTTGAGTCCCTCGCGGAACACCTGCTCGGGCCCGTCGGGGCTGAAGCGGTGGAGCGGGCCGTCGTGGTCCCGCCACAGCGCCTCGGGAAGCGTGCTGCCCGCCAGCGCTGCCGGATCCGCGGCGACGGTGGCCGGGGCGACGGGCGGGGTCGGGCTCACCGGTCCCGTGGCGGGCCAGCCGACCGGCACGGGCGAGGGGTCCGGCGTGCCAGGGGCCTGCGGCACCGTCAGCAGGCGGGAGGAGGCGACGAGTCCGCGGCCGGGCAGGTACCAGTCCCAGGCCGGCCCGTCGGAGTGCAGGCGCCCGGCCATGTCGGTGACGTTGCCCGCGGACGGGCCGTCCGGGTTGTACTCGCCCCGCAAGCCGAGCTGAGGCATCTCGGCCACGAACACGTGCAGGTCGGGGTCGTCCTGACCGTAGCCCCACACCGTGTGCCGATCGGAGGACGCGGCGACGGGGAAGGCCTCGGCCGTCTCGGCGAACCGCTGGTCGAACTGTCCGTCCGCCGAGTACGGCCGCTCCGCGACCGGCGGAGTCGGGCCGCCGGTACCCGCGTTCCACGCGGCGGTGTCCGACGTGCGCGCCGCAGGCCCTGGTACGGCCGGTTCTGCGGCAGCCGGACGCGGCCCCGTCCTGCGCCAGCCCCCGCCCCCGGGACGGGCGACGGTGGTCACACGGCCCGGCCGCGTGGCGTCTCCCCCGGACACGGTGACCGGGCCGTCGTAGCTCCACACGGTCCGGTCGTTCCTGAGCGAGTGCAGCTGCTGCGCGCTCGACGGTCCCGCGCCCATACCGGACACCAGCAGGACCAGGGGCCGTCGAGGGCTCATCAGCAGGTGGTCAGGGTCGGACTCCAGGAGTGCGAAGAACTCGCTCACGGGGACCTGCACGGTGCCGCCCGGCAGCCGCAGGACCACGGCGCCGGCGGAGTTCGTCTCCGCGTGGACGAGATACGGGACCGCGACGCCCTCCTGGGTCCAGGGCGCGAACTCCGGTGTGGACGCGCTGTTGCCGGGGCCGGCTCCGGCCACGTACAGACGTGAGGCGTCCAGTCCGCCGGGCGTGGGCGTGGGGCCCCAGTTCCGGCCCTGGAGGACCCCGCCGGGGGCGCGGATCCGGCCCTCTTCGGCGAACGCCCCCAGCGTCTCCAGGTGGAAGACGGCCAGCTCGCCCGGGTGGCCCGGATCCCGACCTGCGGCGACTGCCTGTTCGGCGAGCTCCCGCAGCCGGGCCTCGGCCGAGGCGTCCCACGGGGCGCCGGCGGGCAGGTGGAGCGCCGCGCGCCCCACCTGCTCCCGCGCCGCCGGGGGCATGGCGTCCAGCAGACCGGAGGCCCCGGTCATCGCCCACAGCGCGCGGGCGTACCCGCGCTGCGTGGGCGGACCGGACGTCGTCCGCAGCACGGCGAGCACCTCCGCGTCGCCGCCCCCGGTGATCCGGTCCAGGGCGGTCCGCAGCGCGGGCACGTCCCACACGGCGGTGAGCGCGGCGTCCCGGGGCGCGGCGAGGGCGTGGGCGAGCACGGCCTCGTAGTGGGCCGGTCCGAGAGCCGCGTGGTCGTCCAGCCGCTGCCCCTCCCTCTCGCCCGACCGCTGCCCCTCGCTCTCGCCCGGCCGTTGAGCGGGTTCACCGTACGTCCTGGCGAGGAGTTGCCAGAGCTCCATGCGCAGCGGGGTGAGCGCGCTCAGCGCCGGGTCGTTCGCCCGCAGCGTCTCCAGGGCGCCGATCCCGCGCAGGAGTCGCTCGTGACGGCCGCCGGGCACGCCGCGGTCGGCTTCCACCTCGTTGCCGAAGACCTGACGCAGCGCCCGTACCAGCCGCAAGGCGCGCGGCCCCTCGTCGTCCCAGGCGGGGAGGCCCGTGGGATACGGGAGAGGGCGCAGGCCGGCCGCCACGGTCACCTCGGCCGTGGCGGCCACCGGTTCGGGTACGAAGGTCTCGATGCGCGCCAGGGTGCCCTCGGGCGTCGCGGCGAGCAGCCGCGCGGTGTCGTTGTAGCCGGTCCTGCCGGTGGCCGCGGTGGTGACGCGCCCGCTGTGGTTGGCGGTGTGCTGCGCGAGCGCGACCTCCTCCAGCGGGTCCTCGACGAGCGGTGCGGGCCGGATGAGGGACTGCTCCCGCAGCGGGTCGCCGGCCACACCGCCGTAGCAACTGGCGACGTGGAGTTCGTCGCCGGCTGCCCGTGCGACCACCTCGGGCAGTCCGCCGATGTACCGGCCGCCGTCCTCGGCACCGAGCAGCAGGACCCGGCCGCGTCTGTCGGCGAGCTTCAACCCGCCGGGTACGCCGTGGGCGTGGAACGTGTAGACCGAGGCCTCCGGGTCGGGGGTGGTCTCCTCGGTTGCGACGGTGTGGAACGTGTCGCCGAGGCGGAGCACGTGCGCACGCTCGCGCATGTCCCGGTACAGCCTCAGCCGTCGTTCCCTCAGCCGCCTCCGGCCGTCGTCGGGCATCGACTCGCGGCCCTCGAACCGATGGTCCGTCCCGACGAGCGGGCGGGTGTCCACGTCGCTGTCGCGGAAACGGATGCCGTCGACCGTGACCCATTCGCGGTCCGCGGTCTCCCGGGGCCGCCGGGGCCCGTCCGCCGGCGGATCGAACGGCACCCAGTCGCCGTACGCGTCGCCGGGATCGGTGTCGAGGAGCGACGGCAGGTACGGGGCGGGCCCGGCCGCGGTGACGCCGACGGGGCCCAGGAGACGCCCGTCGCCGCTCGGCGCCCAGACCCTGCGGCCCAGTCGCTCCGCCACCGCCCGTGCCGTACGGCCGTACTGGGCGCCCGCGTACGGGCTGACCAGGACCACCGGGACGTCGCGCGGGAGCGACGTCAGCACGGGATCTGCCGCGAGCAGGCCGGCCGCCGTCTCCGGATCCAGCTCCCGGCCGTCGGCGACCACCGACTCGTCGTGGCCGCCGTCGGCCGCCACCACGTAGGCCCCCGCTCCCCAGGGTGCCGCCTCGTCCGCGACCGTGCGGAGCTCGCCGTCCCGCAGCTCGTGGAGCCGTACCCGCGAGGCGTCGACGTTCCTGATGCCCGACCCGGTCCAGTCCCGCCCGCGTGGGGTGCCGTGGCCGTCGGCCATAACAGTGGCGTCCGACAGCAGCGGGTCGGCCGCACCGGCCGGGGGCAATGAGCCGGTGGACGACGACCGCGAGGTGGAGGAGAAGGAGGAGACGGCGGGTGACGGCGGGGCCGAGGCCGGGCCGGACGACGTGGCGAAGGCCCACTGGGCGTCCGCTCCGGACGCACCGCCCGGAGGAGCCGCGGGCAACGGCGGCTCGACGGGGCGCGGTCCTTCCGGGGCCCCGTCCGGGTCGACGGGACGTGCTTCCTTCCAGTCGGCGGCCGTCGGGCTCGTCATCGTCACCAGCGAGTCGACGAGCGTCGGCACCTGGCTGCCCGTGTCGTCCGTCCCGGACAGGTCCGCCGGGAAGGGACTCCACCACACGCTCCGTCCCAGCCTCCGGGCGATCACGTCCGCGAGCTCCGGCGGCGGGCCGCCGACACCCGTCAGCAGCAGAAGAACGGGAGTCGCGAGGGCCCTGCGGCTCAACACGGAGTCCGCCGCGAGCAGTTCGGCGAACTCCGCCGGGCCGACCGACCAGGAGGCGCCGCCGAAGGCCACCTGGAGCCGGTCGCTGTCCTGGAAGTCCACGTATGCCAGGACCAGGTGCGGAGCGGGCCGGTCCTTGCCGTACGCGTCCTGTCCCGCCCAAGGGGCGCCGGTGAGCCCGCTCGGTGTCCGGAACGTACCCAGTTCGGGCACGAGGGCGGTCGCGGTCTGCCAGTCCCGGCCGCTGCCCACGGCAGGGCCCATCGTCGTGAGCGGCGCCGGGCCGCCGAAGGCTCCGCGCGTCTCCAGGTCGTACGCGGCGGCCACGTCCGGGTCCCTCATGTCCCGGCCCGCCGCGAACCCCCTGGTGAGCAGGGTGAGTGCCGCGCCGCGCAGCGCGTCGTCCACCTCGACGGCGGGGTCGAGGTGCAGCACCCTCGCGGCGTGGGCGTCCGCGCCCGGCTCTGCCGCGGCCTGGGTCCCCTCGGCCTCGACCCGCGCCCGGAACATCCGCGCCCGTTCGGCCGGGCCCACGTCGCCGGGGCCGGAGAGGTTCAGCGCGGCGACGGCCGCGTCGTTCACCGCGGCCGTGTCCTGGAGCCATCGTGCCGCCGAGTGCAGAACCGGCAGGTCCACGAACCGGCTCACGGGCAGGGAGACCCCGGACTGCCACGCGTGCGCGGCCGCCGCCAGCACCCGCCGGATGACCTGACGGTCCACCCCGGACGCGGCCTCCGGGTGCGCGGCGACCACCCGGCGCAGCAGGTCAGGCGTGAGCGGGCCGGTCGGCCCGAGGTCCGGGTCGGTGTGCCACATGCCGACGAGCGCGCCTGATCCGCGGATCAGGTCCACGAAGTCGGCGGCGTCCTCCACGTCGTGCCCGAGGAGCAGCTTCAGTGTCCGCACCAGACGCAACAGCTCGGCCCTGCTCCGCGGTGACGACTCGCCCGCGAACCCTGCGCGCGCCGCCAGCCGGTCGAGTTCCGCGTCCACGGGCTCCGGACGGCTGGTCTCCCACCACCACCGCCGTCCGCGCGCGTCGGTGAACAGCACCCGCACGGGGTCGCCCTGGTAGGTGAACACCCCCTGCAGGGCGTAGGACAGACGCACCCTGCGCCTGGTGACGTTCGCCAGATGCTGGCCGAGGGAGAGAGCGTCGTCCGCGAGCGGATCGGCTGCGAACGGTACGGGGAAGGAGTCACCGGCCTGCGACAGATCCTGCGTGGCACTGTCCTGCGGGGTCGAGGAGTAGCAGACCACCATGTCGATCCAGTGGTCCTCGGGCATGCTCGAGAGGCTCTTGCGCCGCCGGAGCCACTCCCCCGCCTCGTGCCGGTCGGCCGACCTCGACCCGCCGCCGGCCAGCGGCAGCATCAGGCGGCCCGGCAGGCCGTGTGCCGCCAAGTGGTACGCCTTGTCCTTCGGTCCGGGATCGTCCAGCGGGAGGGTGGCGGAGTAGGTGCCGGTGGCGCGGTTGTAGTGGACGTACAGCGTCATCTGGTCGAGGCGGCTGAAGTTGTCCTCGCGGCTCCCCGCGAGTTCACCGGGCTCGTGCAGGCTGCGGCCGATCTGCTGCCCGGTCAGGGCACTGATGATGGGCTGCGTGAGCACGTCGCGGTGCCAGGCCGGGGCACCGTCCCGGGCGTCCGGCGCGAGGCCGGGCCGGACCGGGACCCAGGAGCCGTGCGGGAGCCCGCCCCGCTGGATCACGGCGACGGTGCTCGGGGCGGCCGGATCGGGGTGGCGCCGCGCCAGGCCGCTGTGTACCCACACGGTGCGGCCGGTGCGCTCCGCGAGTGTGCGCGGCAGTTCCAGGTAGCGGTCGCCGGCGAAGGGTACGGCCATCACGATCGGGGTCTCGTCCGGCAGCCCTTGCCACGCGGGGTCGTGCGCGACCAGCTCGGCGAACTCGTCGGGGCCGAGGTCCCGCGATGTCCCGTCGGGCAGTCGCGCCGTCACCGCGTCGTGGCGCCCCTCGGCCAGGACGGCGTACGGGGTCACGTCCCACGGCCACGGGGAGAGGTCCAGCATGCCGCTCTGTGTGAACCCGTCCGCCCCGTCGGGCTGGAGCTCCTCCACGAACATGCTGTTCAGCTCGGCGGCGTCGGGACCGGTCCAGTTCAGGCCCGGCACCCGCGTTCCGTTGACGGACACGTACCGGACACGGTCGGCGGTGAGGACGCCTTCCTCCTCCATGGCGAACGCCCTGAGGGCGGCCAGGCTGTTCGCCCGCCCGGCTGCGAGCGCCCTCTCGACCTTCGTGTAGAGGTCCCTGAGCATCTCCGGGTCGACGAGGACGAAGGGGCCGAGGTGGAGAACGCTCCGGGCGACGGTGGCCGCGTCGAACGGCCCGGCCCGCAGAGCCCGTTCGCCGCGCCGCAGCGCGTCCAGGGTCTCGACCGCGGCCGCGTGTCCCGGGGACGTCACGGCGATGGTGGCCTGTCGGCCCAGGTCCGCGCGGTTGGCCGTGCCGGCGGGCAGGCCGGCGGTGGCGCCCTGGCCGGGAAGACGCGCCCGGCCACGCGAGGTGATCTTGAAGTCCTTGGCGGTCAGCCGCCTCCGTCCTGCCGCCGGGTTCCCCTGGAGGACGCCCAGCGCGTGGTCCAGTCCGCGTACGAACAACTCGTGCGCGGCCCGCGCGCGCTGGTCGCCCCTGCTGCGAGCCGCCTGCTCCCGCTCCTGCGCGGTGCCTGCTCCGCGGGCGTCGGCGCCGTACCCGGCGATGTCGGCCCTCGGGAGCGGCACTCGTGCACGCAGGTTGCGCAGTCCGGCCCTGGCGACCTGGAACGCCAGCCGGTCGATGCTCTCCTGCGCCTCGGTGGAGGGCCGCGTCTGCCCCTGGGCGTACGCGACGAGGCTCAGCCTCGGCAGCGGGCCCAGCGGACGGGCCGGTGCGGTGGCCGCCGGGGCGGCGAACACCGGATGCCCGCCGCCCGTGTCCAGCGAAGTCATGTCCGGGGCGGGCACGACCGAGCGGGTCATGTCCAGGTCGGGCATGTCCAGGCCGGTCGTGTCCAGGCCGGTCATGTCCAGGTCGGTCATCTCTGGACCGGTCGTGTCCAGGGCGGAGAGCCCTGTGCCGGGAAGGCCGAAGTCGATGCCGCCGAGGCCCACGCCGTGGTCGAGGCCGAGACCGAGGTCGAGGTCGAGGTCGTTCCACGCCGAGATGCCGACGTCGCCCGGGCCTGCGGTGCCGGAGGTGTCCAGGCCTGCGGTGCCGGAGGTGTCCACGTCGAGGTCGTCCAGGATCGCGTAGTCCAGGATCGCAGGGTCGAGATCGAGCATGTCGGCATCGGCTTCCGACTGCGCAGCAGGCCCCGGCTCGTCGTCTGCCTCGACGGCTCGGGCGATGTCCGTGGCGGGCGTGGTCCAGCGCTGCCGCAGGCCGAGACCGGCGCGGAAGGCGTCGGCCAGCTCCGTGGCCGACGCCGGGGCGGGCCCGGCGTGGGCCCCCACCTCCAGCAGGTGGCCTGCGACCTGACGCACCGCGTCCCGGAAGGCGTCCCCGGCGTACCGGAAGTCGGCGAGGACGGGGTGCGGCTCCACCGGCAGCACCAGGGAGACGGCGGCCTCCCAGGCACGCTCGGTGGTGGCCGTCCCGAGGGCTTCGGGCGCCGCGCCCTCGAAGTCGGCGTAGGCCCGCGCCCACAGCCGCCGTGACGCGAGCGCGGCCACCGTGTGCGTCCTGGACGACCAGGCTCCGAGCGCCGCCATCCGCACCCGGGCCAGCTCCAGCGGCGACAACGCGCCCGCGGGCAACCGGCCGTCGCCGCTCAGCGCCATCTCGGTCCGCAGGCCGAGGGAGAGCGTGACGCCCGCGGCCTCCAGCTCCTGCGGGCCCACGGTTCCCGACTCCTCCAGATCCGCGTCCGTTTCCCGGACGTCGGCCTCCACCGGCACATCGTCCTCGGTCAACTGGCGCGCCATCCAGACGCGTTCTCCGGCACCACGCGGAACGACCGGGATCGCGTCACGGGCGCGCAGGCCCCCGCCCCCGGCGGATTCACGCCCCGCGGCCAGTGCCTCCGGAGCGACACCCAGCGCCCACAGCCACGCCTCGGCGTCCTCCACACCCCGGCGCGCCTCGTCTACCGCCGCCCAGGCGTGCGCCACCGCCGTCCCGTCTCGGCCGGCTTGTTCCGCAGTCGCCGCCTCGGCGGCGGCGCCGCCCAGCGCGGCCAGCGTCCGCGCATGCGCCTCCCACGCCGCGTCCCGTTCCGCGACGGCGGTGTCCTGGCCGGTGGCGGCGGACGGGCCTGGCATCTGCGCCACGGGGCGGTCCGGCTCGGCGGCGACGGGGCGGGTGAGGACCTGGCGGACCTGGCCAGGGCGGTGCGGGAGCGCGGCGCGCGCGCCCTGACGCGTGCCCGGGTCCGTGGCGTGCCCCGGACCGAGCTCGTCCAGCAGGGCCTGGGCGTGCTCGTCGGGGAAGAGCCCGTCGCGCGCGACGTTCTCCCTCAACTCCCCCTCGTCCAGCGGGTAGATGTTCCAGTACCTGCCCCAGTTGTCGGTGTAGTCCAGGGCAGGGTCGTGGCCGGGAACGCCGTCCAGCGCCAGCTGGGCACCCCGCATCACCTCGTGGACGGTGTGGTGGCCGACCGTCAGCGAGATGGCCAGCATCCCGGCCCGGATCAGTCCGAGGTCCAGATCGAGGCCCCACTGCTCACGCATTCGGGCGGCGTGCAGCACGAAGCGGTAGGTGGACCCGGCGGTGCCGGTGGCCACCAGACCGCCCGAGTCCTCGGAGAGCCCCTGGAAGGCGGCGTTCATCGCGATGTCGTACACCGACGTCGCCGGCATCCAGGTCAGTCCGGCCTCGTCGACGGCGAACCGGCGCTCCGCCTCGCTCAGCGGCGGACGCGCCTCGTCCGGGCGTGCCGGGTCCGTCACGGGCGGCGGCAGCTCCTTGAGCGCGGCCTGCTTCTCCGCGGGGGTCATGTCCGACGCCTGGATCTCCGTGGCGCGCCGCATGTATTCGGTGTAGGTCGCGAGCTGCCGTCTGCTCGGCCGCTCCGCGGCGATCTCCGGGTGCTGTTCCTCTGCGCCGCCCAGCATCTCCGGCACGAGATCGTTGGAGATCCCCTCGTACAGGAACGCCACGAGCTCCCGCAGATTCCCGCTCCTCACCACCCGCTGGAGAGCCTCGCGGGATGTGCCGACGACGCCCGCCTTGAACTTGCTGGTGTCGCCGAACGTCGCCAGCGCCCGCGGGTACCGCTTGCGCGTCTCCGCCCACGCGGCGCTCGCCATCTTCCGGAACTCGGCGGTGACCGCCTCGTGTTCGGCCAGGTACTCGCCCAGCCGCCTGTCGAAGGCGACGGACTCCTCGGCGTAGCGGATGCGCGCCAGGACCCACAGGGGTGCGTCGCTGTTCCTGCGCTCCGGGCTCGCCAGGACGGATCCGCCCGGCGGCCGGGACCTGACGCGCCCAGGGGTGGGCACGGTCTCCGCGGCCTCGAGCCGGGTGCTCGCGGATGCGGCGGTCTCGGGCCGCGTGACCGGCGGCTCGGTGGTCGTCGTGGGTCCGGTGGACGCCGGCCGCGTGCGTGGGGGCTCCTCCGGCCGAGCGGCTTCTCCGACTGGGGTGGTGTCTCCGTGGGGCCCCGCCGGGACCTGGCGGTGATCGTCGATCTCGATCGTCACCACGCGTCCCTGGGCCGGGTCGGTGGCGCTCCGCACCCGCTTGGCGGCCTTGACCAGGCCGAAGTCCCGTACGCCGACGCGCGGCCCGCTCAGGCCGGTCTGGAAGGTCTCCAGAACCTGGCCCAGCCTGGCCCCGAGCGCCTTGGCGACGGCGTCGGCCCGTTCCTGGCCGCTGGCCTGCGAGCGGTTGCCGTGCCCGGTGAGGGTGACCGAGGGCAACGGAAGGCCGTGGGCCCGGTTCCACAGGCCCGCGCGCGCCAGCGAGAGCGCAAGACCTTCGATCGTGCGGTCCGCGTCGGCCGGAACGCCGCGCTCCCCCTCCTCGAAGGGGACGGCCTGCTGGTACCAGCGCGGCGCGTGACCGTGCAGCACCACTGTCGTCAGCGGGTTGGCCACCGCGGGCGAGGAGTCGGACAACAGCGCCGCGTTGACCTCGTGTGCCGACTCGCCCGGGCGTTTGCTGTACGCCTTGAAGTACCACAGGTCCTTGCTGTCCATCACCGGCGCAGCGGCACGGATCAGATCCTTCGCACGGGAGCGTGCCTGGGACGCCTCGCGCAGTGCCAGCGCGTGCTCGGGCCGGTCCTCGTCGAAGTACCACGGCAGTTGTTCCGCCTGGTGGACGTCTGCGAGGGCCCTGGCCACGCGTGCGAAGCCGTTCAGCCGGTCGGTCTCCGCCTCGTCCTCACCGCGTTGCCGTGCCCCGGCGGCGCGCTGCTCGGCTTCACGGGCGAACCTGGTGAGTTCGTCCTCGCCGTGACGGTCGAGGTTCTCGTCGATGACGTCGTCGAGGAGGTCGGCCGGGATCTCGCTCCGGGAGTGTGTCTCGTTCTCCAGCGTGATCTGGTGGGTGCCGTCCTCACTGGCCAGCACCACCTGCGCGAAGTGGTAGGAGGCGTGCGGGCCCACCCGGTCGCCGGGCTTGGCGTGGTTGTGCGTGAACAACTGCGCGCCGCCGTCGTTCGTGGTGCTGACCGACTGGATCAGATAGCCCTCGCCGACACCCGCCCACGCGTACTCGTTCACGCCGATGCGCTGTGCGGCCGAGGCCAGCGGGGTGCGCAGCGGGTTGTTCTGCGGCTCGTAGCTCAGGGCACGGCCGTAGCGCTCTCCCGGCGTGGGGGCTCCCACCACGCCGCCGGTGAAGCGATGGTCCCGGCCCGCCTGACGGGCGGCCCAGCGGGGGGTGACGTCGGCGGCGGAGCGCGTGCCCTCGGCGACCTCCGTCAGTGCCTGCGCCAGGTGGTGGGTTCCGGTGACCTCCCGGCCGTGCTGCCCGTTCACCGGGGCAGTCGACACGACCTCGCCGGTGGGGCCCCGGAAGGCGATGTGGGACAGGGGCGCGCTCGCCGCGCCTGCCACCATCTGCGCGAAGTCCCGTGTGAACGCGTGCTCCGAACCGCCGGAAGCGGTCAGGAACTCCGGCTCCACCCGGAACAGCGGCTCGCCGTACGTACGGTCCTCCGCCGGCAGCAGCACGCCGGCCGACTCGTCGGCCTTGAGACGGATGCCGGCCCCGGCTGCGGCCAGCCGCGCCGACGAGCGCTCGATCGCCGCGCGGGTGGCGTACACCTGCCGACTGCGGCCGGTCGTTCCGTCGTCGCCCGCGAGCGTCGCCAGCGTCCGGTCCTCGGAGATGTGCAGCGGCGGCCGGCCGGCCATGGGAATGGTGCCGAGATCCTGTCGCGGCAGGACCAGCGCCTCGGGGCCGGCGCCGGCCTTGACCTCCCCGCCGGACAGCGGGAGCGGCTGGGTGAACAGGACTCCGGTGCCACGCTTGTCGATGACGCCGTAGTCGCGTGTGGTCAGTGGCCGCGCGCGGCGGCCCTCGATCTGCCGTTCGAGGACGGCCTGGTCGACCATGCGGTCGAACTCCGCGTCCCCGTCGCTGCTGGACCGCTCGTCGTCGCTGTCCGGGTCGGGCTCGCTGTCGGTGTCGTCCCCACTGCTCAGATCACGGGCACCGGGCAGCCCGCCGTCGGGGGCCGGGTCGGCCGAGGCCCAGCCGGCACCGGTGTTGCCTTCGCTCAGTTCGAGCATGAGGTGGCGGGTCCCGGACGTCGGATGCGTGGCCACACCGACGGGCGCCTCCGGGTACCAGACGCGGCGGCCTGTCGTCCCGGCAACGAGGGAGGCGACGGCGGCGGCGTACTCCGGGGGAAGCACGAGGACGATGTCGGCGCCGCCGGGCCGCTGGGAGTCGTACGAGATGAGCATCGCCAGCTCTTCGGCGCTGTCCACCCGGAAGGTCCGCCCCGGCATGGCGATCCCGACTGCGCGGCCGTCCGCGTCCGCCGCGACCAGGTACGGGTTCTTCCACGGAGCGGGCCGCGGGATGACCCGGCCCCGGCCCCGGACGGCGTAGGACGCCAGCTCCGGGGTCGGCTGCCCCGGCCCGGTGAAGTCACGCCCGACGGCGTTCCCCTCGTCGTCGCGCAGCAGCGTGCCCTCGTCCAGGGCGCCGCTGCCGGTCTCGATCTGCCGCTCCACGAAGTACAGGGCGAGGTCGTCGACGCTCGCGAGGTCGTCGGAAGAGGCGTCGAGCGCCAGCGAGCCGAGCAGCCGGAAGTCCGCGGGGCCTGGCCGGGTCCTGCCCCCCATGTGCAGGACCTGCCGGGTGACGCGCTTCAGGTCGTCGCGCAGCGTCTGCGCCGTCGAGTGCGCGTCCGCCTCCTCCCGGACGAGGTCGTACAGCGCCTCGGAGGTCTCCCGGAGGCGGGTGCGCGGAATCGTGCCGCGCTGGGGGCCGAACAGCGTGTCCAGCCAGGCCGGTTCGGCCCAGAACGGCCGTTCGTCGTCGTCCTCGTCGTCGGAGTCCGACTCGTCGGACGCCTCCGCCAGTGTGGGCAGGGCGGCTCCGGGGGGCAGCGGTGGCGGCACCGCACCATCTGGGCCGGTCTGCGGGGAGGCCTCCGGGAGCGATACCGGGTCCACCCATGCCGGCTCCCGGATCTCCGCCGGCGCGCTCTTCCGCGCGTCCGCCCAGGTCATACCATCCGGAGTGGTGTGCGGCTCGATCTCTCCGGCCACCGCCGCCCAGATCTGGAGGTGGCGCGGGCGCAGTCCGCTGTGCGCGAGGCCGTCGGGGGCCTGCTCGCGGAACTGCCCGAGCAGGCTGCCCGGCGCGTGGAGCCGGTCGGCGTTGCTCGCGTCGCGTGTCTCGTCCCGCAGGAACAGCTGGTGCCCCAGCTCGTGGGCGAACTCCACCGGTTCGGCGTCGGCCCACCACGCCCGCTGGTTCATCTGCTGGTCCCGGCCGACGAGGTCCACCGTCAGGTGGGGGTTCCCGTCCGCCCGGACCGACTCCACGGTGACGTGCAGCCGGTCGCCGTTGGGCAGCTTGTGCCCCGGCCCGTTGTAGAACTCCTCCACTCCTTCGAGCACTCGCGCCATGGCGGCGTCGGTATCAGCCTGTCCGTCGCCCGGCCGGAGGGCGAGCCGCACTGTGAGGTCGGTGACGGTCTCGCCGGCGTGGGTGAAGCGCCGCACGTCGAAGGCCGAGCGCACGACGATGCGCGGCCGGTCGTCGAGACGGGCGCGGGGCGGCTCGGTGGAATCGGTGGTCTCCCGGAGCGCGATACGCAGGGCGGTGTCGCCGCCGTCCTCCGGCACCAGGTACAGGGCCGAATCGTCCGCCGCGATCCGGTGGGGTGCCGCGTCCTGGTCCAGGTCGGCCATGACGACGGACAGGGTGTCCATGTTGGCCACGCGGCCGATCCAGCCGGTGTCACCCCGCAGGATCACGCCCTTCGCCTCGTGGACGAAGTCGTGGCCGAACCGCGTCCACCCGGCGGGCGGGATCTCCGTCCCGTCCGGGAGCCTGATGTGCCCGGTGTCGGCGACCTCGTAGCGGAAGGGCTCCGAGCGGGACTCGGCGGGGCGCGTGTACGTGAACCACCGGTTCGGCAGAGCGTCCGTGGTGGCCGTCACGTCGTCCGCGGTCGGCACGGCCGGGGCCTTGCCCTTCCCGGGCAGGTCCGTCGCGGGTGCCTCCGTGGCCGGCACGTCGGCGGCAGGCACGACGGACGCCGGCTCGACGCCGCCGAAGCGGGGCCGCATGACGGTGACCGGGCGGCCGATCGGCCACTGCTCGGCCACGGGGTCGAGGCCGTCGTCGGGCGAGCCGCCCAGCAGGCCTCCGGACCGGGGGCCGCGGGGACCGCGGGTGGCGATCTCCCGCAGTCCGCCGCGGTGGTCGTCGACCGTGATGTGCACGGCGTCGGCGGTGCCGGACCCGTGCCCGCGCTCCGAGCCCGGATCGACCGTGATCGCGTCGGCGGTGAGGTGCGGTCGAGATGCACCGTCCTGCAACGCCGCGAACGCCTCGGCCAGCTCCTGCCGGAACGACGCCACCACCGCCTCGGCACGGGCCTTCGCGAGGTCCCGGCCCGTCAGGAGCCCGCTGCGCAGACCGGTGACCTTGACGTCGGGGAGCGGCAGCCCGTTGTCGGCATTCCACAGCGCCGTCCTGGCCACGATCTTGGCCAGGTACTGCATGGGGGGCTTCGCGCCGTCGGGTGTCTGCTGGGCACCCTTCTCGAAGGAGATGGTCACCGGCAGTGCCTGCTGGCCGCGGAGCACGACTGCGGTCAGCGGGTTGGCCTCGGCGGCGGGCCTCTCCTCCAGCAGTTCCGCGTTGGTGTCGTGGGCCGACTCACCCGGCCGCTTGGAGTACATCCGCATGTACCACTGATTCTTGCCGGGGATGACCTGTTCGAGCTGGCCGATGCGCTGCGCTGCGGCGCGGGTGGCCCCCTCCAGTGCCCGCTCGGCGGCAGCGCGCTCCGGTGAGTCGGCGGGCGCCGCGCGCATGTCCGCCTGGGCCTGCTTCGCCCGCACCAGGGCCAGCGTCAGGTCGAGGTGGGCGCGCAGCTCGGTGAGGTGCTCGTCGGCGCCGGCCTCCTGTCGTTGCTCGATCTCCCCGCGCAGTCGCGCCGCGGCCTCCCGCAGCGCCTTCAGGTTGTGCACCCGCAGGTTCGCCTTCGCCTCCCCGCGGTGCCGGGCGTTCCGCTGCGAGGACCGCGCGTGGTTCTCCAGGGAGATCTGGTGGCTGCCGTCCTCGCTGGCCAGGACCACGGTGGCGAAGTGGTAGCCGAAGTGCGAGCGGCTGATGCCGGATCGCGGCTTGGCGTAGTTGTGTTCCAGGCTCGGCTGGCCCTGGGCCCCGGCCGCCGCGACGGACTGGACGACGTAGCCCTCGCCGACGGCGGCCCACGCGTGCTCGTTGACCCCGATCCGTCTCGCGGCGTCCGACAGTGCGTCGCGGCGCGGGTCGTCCGGCTGGTCGAGGCTGAGCGCGCTGCCGTAGGCGTGGCCGGGCAGCGGGCCGCCGTCACCGCCGGTGGGCCGGTCGTCCCGGCGGACGTACGAGGACGCCCAGGCGGGATCCACCCTGTCGGGCGCCACGTCGCCGTCCGCGACGTGGCCCAGGGCGTCGGCCAGGTGGTGCGTGCCGGTGACCTCGGCCCCGTCGGAGGCGTTGACCGGCGCGGTGACCATCTGGCCGGTGCGGGAGTCACGGAAGACCATGTGCGACGTGCGGGCGTTGTCGGCCAGCATGTCGGCGAAGTCCCGGCAGATCTCCTCCGATGACTGCCCGGATCGGGTGAGGAAGCCGGGCGTCACGCGGAACAGTCGCTTCGTGCCCCCGTCGGGGGTGGGCAGCAGGATGCTCAGGTCCTCGTCGGTCCGCAGACGCATCGCGAGGCCCGCGCGCGCCAGACCGACCGACGCGCGGGCGACGGCTTCCGCCGTCGCGAAGACCTGCTGTCCGTACGCCCCGTTCTCGACCGCGAGCGTACGGTCCGAGGCGATCCGCAGGACGGGCCGCTGGCTGGCGAGTGTCTCGTAGTAGCCCTGCACGGACATGGCCAGTTCGGGGGCGTCCTCCTTGCCGACCAGCGCCTGCGGGGTCTGCCAGGTGGTCCGGAGGTCACCGGGCTTGCGGAAGAGCACGCCGTCACCACGGTGGTCCACGACCCCGTAGTCCCTCGTGGTCAGCGGCTTCTGCCGGCGCGCCTCGATCCCGTCAGCGGGCTCGGACCTGTTCTCGTACAGGTCGACGATGTCCGCGACGTCCGCCTCGTCGCTGTCGTCCGCGTCCGGTCCGACGGAGGCCCATGCCGTGCCGACGCCGTCGGGGACCGGCCCCAGCGTGATGTGGTCGGTGCCCGACCGCCAGTCCGTCGACAGCCGGGGGCCGTGCTCCGAATACCAGACCCTGGAGCCCGTCAGGTCGGCGACGTGCCGAGCCAGGAACGCGATGTCACCGTGGGGGAAAGCCAGGACGACATCGGCTCCCGGGGGCCGTGCCGGGTCCCGCGCGACGAGCCGCGCGAACTCACCGGTGTCGTCCAGGGTGAGCCGGCCGCGCGGCGTCATCAGGTGGACGGCGTCGGCACCCTCCTGGGCGAGGACCACGTACGAGTCCGTCCAGGGGGCGGTCCAGGTGACCGGGCTGCCGTCCTCGCCTTCCAGGGCGTAGGAGTTCAGGGGCGGCGCCTGGTTCCCGGTGCCGGTCCAGTTCCGCCCGGTTCCGGCCTCCGACTCCACCTGGGTGTCCTGGGTCAGGACGGCGTCGTGCTGTGTCAGGTAGTCGGCGAGGGCGCCGGCGTCGGACAGTTCGTCAGGGGAGGCGCTCAGGGCCAGGGATCCGAGGAGCAGCAGGTCCTGTCCGTGCACCTGGACGTCCGGGCCGAGGTCCAGCACCCTCCTGGTCAGGTCGTGCAACGCGTCCAGCTCGCCGGTGGCCACGGAGGACGGCACCGCCTCCCTCAGGGCGAGTTCGCGCAGCGACGACACCGTGTCGACAAGTGTCTCGGGCGAGTGGTCGTGCCTGGCCGCGGCTCCGAAGAGGAGGTCGAGCCACGCCTCCTGAGCGGCTGCCGGGGAACCGTCCACGCTGCTGGTGTCGGCGAACCGGAACTGCCCCAGCGCATCGGCTCCGGAGTTCCGGGTGGGCGCGGGCGGCCGCAGGGGGGACGGCCCGTTCTCGGTGTCCGCCGCCTCCGGCGTCTTGGCGGCTTCGGCACCGGACAGGGTGCTCAGCTCGTACGCCTCCTCCTCACCCGGCAGCCCCGGGAGTCCCGGCAGGTCGCCGCCGGCCGGAGGCGGAGGCAGGGGAACCGTGGCCGGGTCCTGATGCGACACGGGCGGCGCGGGCCGCGGAACGGGCGGCGCGGGGGAGCGCTCGGTCAGCGGTACGAAGTCACCGCCCCGGCGCCTGATTCGCAGGTGTGGGCCGTCGGCGGACGGACCGGGGTAGGTGTGGGCGGTGCCGTTCTCCTCGATGAGGGTGACGGTGGCACCGGTCGCCGCGGAGGCCCACTCGGCCACAGCCCGGTCGGCCCCGGGGCCCCAAGGTGCGTGTGTGAGGTGGCGGCGCAGGTGGCCGTCAAGGGCCTCACGGCTCGGCGCGGGTGCTCCGGGGCGCAGGTTCATGGGCGGGGGGCTGAACAGGGTGCCGCGCTCGGCGGCATCACCGGGAAGGCCGTTCAGACGCAGCAGTTGGGCGGGCGACGCTCCGGCGCGCGTGCGCAGCCGTGCCGCCTCCCGGCGGCCGGTTCCGGGCTGTTCGGCGGCGTGGCGCAGGGCGGTGGAGAGTGCGCCGAAGAAGCCGTTGCCGCGTCCCGTGGGTGTGCCCTGGGTGTAGGTGGCGCCGTCGGGCGCGGTGAGGACACCGTCGCGTGCGAGGCGGTAGCGCGGTCCGCTGCTGTCGGCGGGCGGCAGCCAGGGTGCGGTGGTGTGGCTGCGGTGCGCGGGCGGCTGCGCGGTCGTGGTGAGGCCGGTGTCCGTACCGGAGGTCCCGGTGGTCGTCACGGCCGGCAGTGCGGCGGTGACCGGGGCCGGGGCGCCCTGCGGGAGGGCGGCGTGGAAGAAGCCTCCGGTGGAGAACAGCACCGGATCGACAGCCGGATCGACGGCGGCGGGGTCGGCGCCGTGCGGGAGGAACAGGTGATCGCGGCCCTCACCGGTCACCACCGTCAGCGGCGTGCCGAGGACCCGCGCGGCGAGCGCGGGCAGCAGGTCGGCGCCGCCGTGGTCCCCGGCGCGGCGCTCGGGCGGGACCGGACCACCCGCCGGCTGCTCGGTGCCGGACGGCTCGCTCGTGAACGGACGGGACAGGGCGGCGGTCGCCAGCGCCACACGCTGTTCGGGCGTCGGCCAGAACGTGAGCGGAAGACGGCCGAAGGCGTCGAACTCGGCCTGCTGCTCCGGGGTCAGCACCACGCCCGCGCCGTCCAGTTCGGCCTGGGTGAAGGTGTCGGCCGTGTCCAGGGCGAGGGCGTCCAGCAGATCCTCGTTGCCGTCCTCGCCCAGGGCCCAGGCCAGGCGGTCACGGGCGGCGCCTATGGCCTCGGCGCCGACCGCCGGGTCACCGGGGGATTTCGCGAAGCGGCCTGCGAGATCGCCGCCGAGCAGGCGGGGCAGCTGCCCCCTGGCGTCGGCGGCGGCAAGCAGTGCGTGGAAGAACGAGGCACCGTCGTGCGGCACGTCGTGCACCTCGCGCACCGTGGTGCCGTCCGGCGAGGTGAGGGTACGCGGGGCGGAGCCGGTGGCGTCGGTGATCCCGTACGGCTCCGGTGCCTCGGACCGCCACCCGGGCGTCGTGTACTCCTGCGGCGCGTCCGCGACCGGGACGGACGTCGAGCCCTGGTGGTGGGAGGTGAGACGGGAGGCGGCGAGGTGCAGCCGGTGGTGGTCCGCGGCGGCCGCCTCGGTGCGACCCTCCCAGAGCCGTGCGTCGTCGCGGGCGGCCTGCCAGGTGATGACGGCCGGAGACTGTGCCGACTCCCGCGGCAGCGCGGTCGCCAGGGGCGGGTCGCCGAGCGTCCTCCGCTCCCCCGGACTCAGGGAGAGCCAGGCCTCACGGGCCCGCGCGCGTGCGTCGTAGTACTCCTTCTCCGCGGTGGCGAGGTCGGCGGCCGCCTTCGCCATGTCGTCCCAGGCGGCGCTCGCCTCGGGCGGGAACGAGCTGTCGTCCAGGAGGCCGTAGTCGCGTGCGATGTCCTCACGCAGCCAGATCAGCGCGGTGGTCTCGGCCTCGGCGGCGCGCGGTCCCCGCCGGGCCGCTCCGAGGGCGCGGAACGGACGGCTGTCGGTGATCCGGTGGTCCACCTCGGCGACCGCCAGCCAGGTCACCGGCACCGCGAACAGCATGCTGCGGTCGGTGACGACCTTGACGTGGGTGCCGAGCGTGGTGTCCGTGGCGCCCTTCAGCGCGGTGCCGTCGTTCGAGCCGCCGATCGGCACCGCACCACCGGGGTTGGTCACACCCGCGTTGCTGTTGCCGGCCAGCGGCGCGGTGCCCGCCACGCCTTCGACGTTGTCGGTGATACCGGCCTCGATGGCGTCGGAGGTCTTGGCCCGCTGCATGGCCTCCATGCGGGGCTTGTTCTCCACGGCGAGGAGCCGCGCGCCGCGGCGGTGCATCTTCGCGTAGAGGCGGGAGTCGGCCGTGTGGGACTGGCCCAGCAGGCGGGCGGAAGACTGTGCGGGCAGCTGGGAGCCGCCCGCGCCGAGCGCCTCGCGGAACCCCGCGGTCAGTCCGCCCTGGGAGGTGGCCTCCGCCTGGGCCTGCGCGGGCGCCGTGCCGAGGCCGGTGAGCGGGGTGTGGCGGGCCATGCGCACGCGTGAGGCGAGGACGTTGCCGGTGTGCCGGCTGCCGAGGTCGGTGTCGCCCAGGCCGTCGGCGCGGGCGGTGGCGAGGGTCAGTGCGTCGTTCACCCCTGTCGCACCGCGCATGTCGACGGCGAGGATGCCGGAGCCGATCCGGTCGTCGAAGGGCAGGATGTCCGGGTCGGGACCGCTCGCGCCGTCACTGGAGGTGCGCCAGGCGGCGATGCCGTCCGGCAGGGACTGTTCGGCCGTCAGCAGGCGGACCGACCGGTCCGGTGCGGGCACGTCCTGTTCGGTGACCGCGCCGTCGTCGCCGTCTCCGACCGGGGTGAGCAGGCTCGCCGGCGCGATCTCGTTGAGTGTGCCGACCTGGGCGACCGCACGCGGGGCGAGCGGGTCGCCGGCCGCGTCCGTCATGGTGACGGTCAGGGTGTAGCCGGTGACGATCTCCGCGTGCGCCTGCGTGGTGGCGATGTTCGGCATGGAGGTGGTGCCCACGGTCTCGGTCCGGGTGCTCGCCCGCTGCTTGGCCGCCGTTCCCTGGAGCGAGGGGTTGGCGATGAGCACCCCGTTGTCCGCCGCGCGCTCGCCGGCGGACAGAGTGAGGTCGGCCCCACGGTCCTGGTGGGTGTTGTCCGCGTCGTCGCGGGAGATGTTGCGGTAGTCCTCGAGCTCGAACCCCGTACGCAGCCGCTGCACGGTCGTGGTGATCGGTGTCAGCTTGAACCGGACCTGCCCGGGGCTGCCCCCGACCGGCAGCAGGTGCGGGCTGGTCCAGGCGCGGTAGCGGACCGGCAGACTCATCCCCTCGGTGGTCAGCTCGTGCAGGTGTGCGCGCAGGAAGTCCGGGGAGAGCCGCTGCAGGACCTGTTCGCGGTCGTGCGAGGGCACACCGATCTTCTGCAGACGCGGCAGCAGCACCTGCGCGGCCCGGCTCGCGTCCAGCTGGCCGCTGGGGTGGGTCGGGAAGCGCCGGCCCCGCAGGAAGGCCGGCACCCGGTAGCCGCCGCCGAGGTTCTTCGGGGTGGTGGGGCCCAGCCCGTCGGGGGCCAGCCCGGCCTCGATGGCGTCCTGCATCGGCAGGTGGAACATCACCGCGTCACGGATCCGCTGGAGCGCGGCGGCGGCCCGGCGCGGGGCCAGGCCGCGTCCGAGCCTCTCGGACACCTTCCCGGCGGCGGAGCTGACGCGGCCCCCGGCGCGGGTGCCGACCGTGCCGATCGCGGCCGTCCAGCGGTCCCGCACCGCCACGGTCTCCGTGGCGTCGGCGACCACCAGGTACATCCGGCCGGCGAAGGTCACGGTGGTGCTGCGTCCCCGGGTCAGGGCCTGCGAGAAGCCGCGGCCCTTGCCCCAGGCGTACTGGAGGGCGGAGGAGTACGAGCCGACGACCGGCTCCTTGCCGGGGAGCTGGTGCAACGGCATGTAGCCGCCCTGGACGCCCAGCGTGGTGCGCGAGCCGGTGCCAGTGCTGCCGACGACCCGGTGGTCGTTGGCGATGGTGGTCTCCAGGCTGGCCGGCTTCGGATCGCTCTTGACCCGTAGGTTGTCCAGCTCACCGCGGACCGCGGCCTTCACGTAGTGCGTCCGGAACGGCCCGGCGCCGTTGAGCCCGGTGATCCGGGAGCCGAACGGCCCCAGGTACTGGCCGAGTTGACCGGCCACACCGAGGTTGGCCATCGCCCGTCGCAGCGCGGTGCGCACCGGCGCACCGGGGGCGCTGACGTGCCAGGTGCCGCCCGCCGCGCGGTCGGCGGTGTCCTGCATCAGCTTTTGGCGCTGCGGGCCGCCCTCGGCGCTGAGCACGACGTGCGGTGCGCTCAGCAGCTGCCGGACGAGCCGGCCGGCGTCGGGGTCCGCCGTGGGCAGCGGGCGGGTGCCGTCGAGGAGCTGGTCCGCCTCCGCGGTGGAGAGCCGCTGCGGCGTGGGAGCGGGAGTCGGCGCCGCTGCCGTGCCGTCGGCGGGCGGGTCGGCCGGGGCGTGCCGGTCGGAGCCGTGGGCGGCGGGCACGGCCAGCTCGACCCGCCCTACGGTCTCGGTGCCCCGGCTGAACAGAGGACGCTCCTCGACCTTGCTGACGAAGACGCCCGCACCGAGCAGACCGACGGTCAGCAGCCGCGCCCAGCCCCGCGGCCGGCGGTGGCCCTCGAAGGTCGCGCCGAGTTCCACCTGGTAGCTGTAGAGGTCGGCGCCGCTCTGAAAGGTCAGGTGGTCGTGGGCGACCGTGATCGTGCTCCGGGTGGCCTTCTGGTAGGTGCGGGCGTGGCGGGCACCCACCGAGACGTTCCCCGCCTGGCGCGGCAGGCCGGGTCCGGGCACCTTGTCGTGGTCGCGCGGGGAGACGCCCACCTCGACACCCGCGGAGTAGGTGCTGGAGTCCTGCTGCCCCTGGCCGGAGACCTCGTTGCCGATCACCGCGTTGCGCAGCGACCGCTCGCTCATGGTGGTCTCGAACCGGCGGTCGGTCAGCGACGCCCGCAGGGTCAGCGTGTGGTGGCCGCGGCGCACCATTCCGTCCTCGGTGAGCGTGACCGGGACGCCGGTGGTGGTCAGTTCGTCCAGGCTCTGTGTCAGGGTGGGCCGGTTCAGCGCCTCCCGCACCTGCCGCTCGTTGTGCAGCGCGGTCCGCAACCGTCCGTCGCCGTACCGGAACCGGGCCAGCCTGGGATGCCTCAGCATCATCGGCGGAACGAACATCGACGGGTACGAGCGGTGCAGGGTGTCGAGGACGGCGTCCGTGAAGACCTGCATGGGGTCCGGCGCGGCGGTGCCGTCCTGTGGCGCGGGCTGCTGCTGGGTCGCGGGCGTAGTCTGCTGCCGCGTCGTCGGCGGTGCCTGCTGACCGGTGGCAGGAGCGGGCGCTCGACCGATGGCGGGCTGTGTCGTCCGCTGATCGGTCGCAGGCTGCTGGGTGAGGGCACGTGCCTGCGGGCGGAAGCCCTCCGCGCGGACCTGGCCGCCCAGGTGGACCGGATCCTCACGGGTGAGATACCACGGCACCGGCGGCTCGGCGTCCGGGTTCGGCCCCGTCCGGCCGGGCGTACGGCTGTCCCAGCCCGCCAGCCGGCGGGCGTCCTGGGTGGAGATCCAGTCCAGGCTGACCACCTGCACCGGCCGGGCGGCGGACGGGGGTTCACCGGCCCTGCGGACCATCAGGGTGCGCTCCACCTGGTAGAGCGCCACCGGATGGTTGCGGACCCGGCCGGTGACCTTCCGGGAGGCGTCGGTGCCCAGGTGATGGCTCCGCCCGATGCCGAGGTCCGCGCGGACCAGCGGACCGCCCTGGAGGCGTACGTCGGTCTCGAGCCCGGGCAGCGTGTGGTTCGGACCGGCGGTGACCTGGAATCCGAACTTGGTCTCGCGGACGTGACCGCGCTGGTTCTGGTACGTGGTCTGGGTGAGGTCGCGCACCTCCGCCTTGACCGACTCGGTCACCAGCACGGCGCGGTGCGGCACCGATCGTTCGACGACCAGATGACCCAGCGGGTGCTGGCCGCTGCCCCGGGTCAGCTCGGGCCCGCTGACCGGCCCGGTGAGCCGCCCGAACAGGCCGAGCAGCCTTCCGGGGCGGACGTACGCGACCATGGTGCGGTGCGCCGAACTACCCGGTCGCGCCCCGGAGAGGGCCAGCGCGATGTCCTCCGGCGGCGTCATCAGGTGCAGGGCAGCGGAATCGTTCAGCCGCGGCTGCGCCCCTTCCGGGAAGGTCAGCGTCTCCGGCGCCCGGCGGGGCCCCGTGAACGGCACGGTGAGGTCGTCCGGCAGCCGCCAGCTCAGCCCGTCCCGCATGCCGAACTCCGCGGTGTGCTCCTGGGTGCGCCTCCAACGCGGCCCCGCGGCAGGACCGGTCGCCGGGGTGTCGCTGCCCTTGGGCTCTTCGGTGACCCGCCGCACCGTCACCCGGTAGTGGACGTCGTCCAGGTGCAGGTGGGAGCCCTCGTGGGCGCGGTGCTCGGCCTGGTTGTACGCAGTGGTGCCCTGGGTGTAGTCGGTCCTGCGGCTCCAGCCCAGCGACGTACCGATCTTCAGGAGCCAGTTGAGCGGCGGTCCCATGCCCACGCCGCCGGCGATACGGCGTCCGACGCCCACACTGCGTCCGCCACCCGTACCGGCCTGACCACGCCGCATGGTGTCCACCCGGACCGTGGCGCCACCGACGTCGGAGAAGCGTTCCCACCGGTGGTACGGGATGGCCTCGACCGTCATCTCCAGGCCGACCCCGGACTTCTCCCTGCCCACGATGCGGGCACCGCGCGGGGCGGTGAACGCCGCGGGCTGGTGGGTGAGCAGACGCAGCAGCTCCGTCTCGTCGAACCGCGCACGCATGGCCGCCGGCAGTTTGTCGAGAATCTCCTGCGCCGCCAGCTCGGGCGAGCGCAGGGTGAGCGTGCCGGGCCCGGCGAGCAGCCCGGTGCGCGCGCCCTGCGGCGCTCCGGCCGGGGCGGTGTCGCGCGGGTCCGCGCCCGGCCTGATCAGGACGGCGGGCAGCCTGCTGCCGTCCTCGAAGGTGACCGTGCGCGGCGCCGGGCCCGGCGGACGGGCATCGTCACCGGTCAGCAGACGGGCGGGGCGGTGCCGTTCGAGCTGGGTCTCCAGCGGCACCGGGTCGCCCCGGTCGGGGATCTCGGCAGCATCGGGACCGGTGATCCCGGCCATGCTGCGCAGCCACTCCCCGAACGGGTCGGAACCGTCCGGCTGCTGGGAGACCGGCGGCACGGGCGGCGTGACCTCGTCCGGCTTCGCCTCCGGGTCCGGCTTCAGCTCGGGCTCGGTTTCCGGGTTCGGGGCGGGAACGAGGGCGTCGTAGTGATCGCTTCCGTTGTACGCGAGGTGCAGGGTGCCGCCGGTGCCTCCGGGGTGCAGCTCGGTGACGAGGACCGCGCCCGTCGTCCGCGGGCCGGGCCGCACGAGGCGCAGATCGAGGTCGAGGGTGTGCGCCAGCGCGTCCGGGAGCAGATCTGCGAAGGGGGACGACCACAGTCCTGATCGTTCGGCGGCCGCGGCGAGCAGGCCGCCTCCGCCGAGCCGCCGCGCGTCGGCGGGGGTGGGCGCCACCTGGGCGAGCTGCGGATAGTCGCTGTCGGCCAGGATCTGCTGCCACCGGCCGGCGTCGCCGTCCGTGATGACCGCCTGCGCGACGCGGTTCCAGGTTTCGGTGATCCGGCGGTGCTCGTCCGCGTCGGTCACCCCGGCCAGGGCGCGTACCCGCAGGTCGTCCACCACGGTGAACACCGGGTCCGGAACGAGGGCGTCGGCGACGGTACCGAGCTCGGACCCGGTGACGCGGTCACGCACGAGGCCGCGCAGCCCGGCGATGTTCCGCGCGGCCCAGGCGGGCGGCACGTCGCGACCGCGCGCACTGTCGAGCACCGCCCGGAACAGGCAGTTCCCGTCACCCGGGACGCCCACCCGGCGGAAGGCGAGACCGTCCGCCCGGACGAGGTCCGCCGGTTCGGGCGTCGTCACGGGGCCCTTGCCCCTGCTGAACAGGGCCAGACTCTCGGCGTGGCTCTCCGGCCGGTTCTGCGCGGACGGCACCAGATCGGGTCGGCGGCGGGCGAGTTCGGCGGTGTCCTCGGGGCCGAGGCCGAGCTCGGAAAGCGGCAGCGGTTCGCTCGACGACGACCAGGCCGCCTCCGCCGACGGCGCGTAGGAGAGTCCGCGCACGTCCTCCCGCGAGACCAACGCGGTCGCAGGCAGGCCGGGAGGCCGCGTGAGCGGCTCGGTCCAGGTGAGCTGGGCGTTGTTGTTCCCGGGGCGGAACCGGAGCAGCGGCTGGCCGTCCGGCCCCCGATGAGTACCGACGACCTTGTCGAAGACCGACTTGTCGAAGGCCGTGGGCGGATTCCAGAACATGTGCGCGCCGTGCATCACGGCCATGTCCTTCGCCCGCATCTCGTCGATCAGCGCGTCATGCGCCGGAAGCGTGACCCGCACTCCATCAGGCGTGGAGATGTCGAACACGTCGTGATCACCGGTGAGCGGGCGCCTCTCGCCGTCTTCCCTCCTCCCGTAGACCACACCGTCCCGGACGAAGAACCTGTTCTCCGCCTCGAACTCCGCCATCTTCCCGGCAAGCTCGTGGAACTCCGTCGACCGCTCGTTGAAACGCGACAGAACCCGATCCCGGTCACCCTCCGGAACAACCCCCACATCAGCCAGCACCGGCTTGAAATAACCGACGAGCCCCACGACCGCAGGATCAGCCCCGAGAAGGACATCGACGTCGTTGACCGTCTTCGCCTTGATATCCGACGGCTTCGGCAACGCCCCCGCCTCGAGCCACTTAGGAGCCAGCGGATTCGTCGGCCGCACATCGATGACCACATTCTTGTCCCGCGCCAGATCACGGAACTCCTTGAACCCCTTCTCCGCGATCCCGTACGTATGACGCGCCACGTACGAATCGACCTCACCCCCATTGAGCGGCTCGGGCGTCGGCAACTGTTCCTCATGGCCGGTGGTCGTGGGCGCCGGGTCGTGCAGGCGTCGAGCCAGCTCGGCCACGTCCGCGGGGCTGAGGGCCAGTTCGGACAGCGGCAGCGGTGCGCTCGACAACGACCAGGCCACCTCCGCCGACGCCGCGTAGGAGAGTCCGCGCACGTCCTCCCGCGTGACCGGCGTGGTGGGAGGCAGCTGGGCAGGCGGCGGGGGCAGCAGGTCGCCGAGCGTCGTCTCGGGCCCTGCACCGGCCCGCAGTCCGGCCGCCGCACGCAGGAACGCGGTGTACTGCTCGACCGTGAGGTCGGCGGACAGGCCGGTTGTCGTGGCACCGGTGACGGTGTGCCAGTCGGTGACCATGCGGCGCAACAGGTCCGGGGTCATGCGGCCGTCGGCGTACCGGGCCGCGCTGTCGGCGCCCAGCCAGCGCAGACCGTCCACATAGGCGAGGCCCGCGAGCAACTCGCGGTTCTCCGGGTTCTGTTCGGCGTCCGGTCCGAGGGCATCGCGCAGCGTCCGGATCTGCTGGAGGGTGCGGGCGCGCGCGAACGCGTCGGCCGGGCCGGGACCCGCGTGGAGCCCCGCGTCGCGCGCCGCACGGTCCAGGTCGTCGCCGGCGGGTTCCGGGGTGAACAGCCGCCACCGCCCCGGCCCGTCAGGGCCCTCGGTGAGCACCGCGCGGACATCGCCGTCGCGATCGCGCGCCGTACCCACCTCGGTGGTCGGCGCGTACACCGGCCGGCCGGTCCGGTTCGCCACGTGCTGCGCCACGGGCAGCCCGGCCGTCTCCGGCTGCCGCCCGGTCTCGCAGGAGTACAGCACGAGCGGCCGGTCCTCATCACCGTCCGCCGCCCACGACTTGAGCACTTCACCGAGTTGCACACCGCTGACCTTGACCGCCGGTCGCGCCGAGTCGTCGGTGCCGAGAGTGACGGTACGGGGAGTGCCGTGTCCCACGAAGTAGTCGGCGCCCCGTTCGGTGCCCGCGCCGGGCAGCGGGGCCGCCGGGCCGGTGAACACCGTGCGCCGGGCGGGCGGTCGCGTTCCGGTCGCCGGGAGGGCGTCCGCCGGCAGGGCCGGTGATTCGGCGGCGGGCGTGGACACGGTGCGGACGCCCCGGAAGGTGTCCTGACCGAGAAGCGCCCTGCGCCCCGCGTCACGGGCCGTGCCGTCCTCGGCCGGGCTCTGCGAGATGGTCACCGTCCTGACGGCACGACCCGGTGGGGGCTGCACCGTCGCGTCGGGCACCAGCCGCCGCAGCCGGCTGAGGGGCACCGTGTGGCCCTCCAGGGTGGTGACGGCCGGTTCGCCGACGCCCCGCCCCGTGCCGTCGGCCTCGGCGCCGGAGACACCACCTCGCGCCGGGCGTACGACGATCCGGGCCCGGGACGGGCTGTGTACCACGGGCGGTGACGCGGGGGAGGTCTCCGGCGCGAGCAGCGTGGGCGGCGGGGGCGGGGTGCCTCCGTTCCGCCCGCCGTGCCCTGCGCCGGCGGGGGAGGTCGGGCCGCCGGACTCGGTACGGGCGCTGTCGCCGTCACCCGCTTCGAGGTACACGTCGGTGGCGGTCTCGCCCCAGGGGCGGGACAGCGTGGAGAGCTTGACCTGACCGTGGTCGGTGCCGGCCGTGGGGCCCGGTGCCGCTCCTTCGTCGTGCACGGGCGTCGCCTCTGCCGACGGTGTGACCAGCGGGGTGACCGTGGAGGCGGCGAAGGGGGCGCTGTCGGCAGCCGCTGAGCTCTGGGTGGCGGGCCGGGGCATCGGGCCCAGGGCGTCGGCGAGCGGCAGCAGCACGTCCGAACCGGGAAACTCGGTGGCCGGGCTGTCGTCGGCCGTCGTAGCGGGCGCGGGAGCGGTGAGCGGGCGGACCTGTACCGGGGCGCCCGGCCCCTCCCGGGTCAGCTCGACGGCGGCACGCACCGGACGCCCCGCGGGGTCCGGCGCGACCGCGGGCCCGAGCACCACGGCCCGATCCGTACCGGCTCCGTCCAGCAACTGTGCGGCTTCCGGCGACCCCACCGGCGGTGGCGTGGCCGACACGACGATCGTCAGGGGTTGTCCCTGGGGGGAGTGGGAGTCGCCGGTGAGCGCGGGGGCGGGGCCGGTCTTCACGTCGGCCGGGACACGGAGGTCACCTGAGGCGCCTGTCTCCGCGAACGAGCCGACCGTGCTCACCTTCGGCGGAGCGGCGGGGGTGTCGACAGCCTGCGGAACGCCAGAGCTGTCGACGGCCTGCGGGGCGGGGGTGACACCGACGTTCGGAGCGGGAACGCGCGCCCCGGAGTTCGCATCGGTGTGGGTGCCCGCGGGCGAGTCGGTGTGGGTGCCTGCGAGCGGGTCGACGGATTCGGCAGAGGGGGCGCTCTGCGGGGTGTCGTCCGTCGCGGCCGAGGCCTCGTCCACCGAGGCAGCGCCCTCGGGGGTACGGGCGCCCGGCGAGGCGGCGGGAGTCGAGGTGCCGCCGCCGGCCGCCGGGATACCACCGGGCCTGGCACCGCTCGCCGTGCCAGGGGTGGAGGATGCCGTCGGACCACCGCCGGCGACGGGCGCGCCGGCACCTTGGCCCGGAGTTGTGGCCGTACGGTCGCTCCGGTCGGCCGCCCCGGGGTCGGTGACGGTCTGCTCGTCGCTCTGCAAAGGCCCCTGGAAGGCCTCGGATTGACCCACCGTGGAGGTCCCAGAGCTCTCGGAGGACCCGGAGGTCTCAGGTGTCTCGGTGCTCCCAGAGATCTCGGTGGTCTCGGCGGTCCCGGGGGTCTCGATGGACCCGGAGGTCGCGGAGGACCCGGAGGTCTCAGGCGTCTCGGTACTCCCCGAGATCTCGGTGGTCTCGGCGGTCCCGGAGGTCCCAAAGTTCCCGGAGGTCCCCGGAGCCGCAGTGGGCGCGCCCACCGTGATCGGGGCATCCACCGTGACCTCGGTGCCGAAACCACCGAGTGCGCGGCGGACCTCGTCCGTGTCGATCTGGGTGGCGGGGCTGTTCCCTGCGGGGACCACCCGGACCTCGGGCAGCTGCGCCAAGCTCCCGTGCAGGCTGTCGCGTACGCCGATCTCGGCGCTGCCCGGCGGCTGGGCGCCGCGCAGGGCGGCCAGGTCACGCAGCGCCTGTTCACGGACCTCGGCAGGACCCCGGTGGACCTGCTGCCACAGCTCGTTCTCGGCGGCTGTCACGGGCAGCGTGCCCGGCGAGTACGCGGGCGGGGCCACAGGCGTGTACGGCGGCGGGGCCAGTGGGGTGTTCACCGACGGGCTGTCCACGGCGTACGGCGGGGGGCTGTCGGCTGCGTACGGCGGGGGCGGCTGGCCGGTCCCCGCGCCCCCCTGCCCGGTGGTCTGCTGGACGACCGGCGGGAGCGAGGCGGGAGCGGCGCCGGCGCCGCCCGTGGTGTCCGTCCGCGAGGGGCCGTCGGTGCGGTCGGCGCCTCCACCGGCGCGCGAGGACCCGCCGGAGTCCTGTGTGTGCGAGTCGCCGCCGGAGACGGTGGGCGGCTGGTTGCGCAACGTGTCGATGAGGTGCCGCAGTTCGGCGGCGCTGTTCACGGCGGTGTCGCTGAGGGTGGCCTCGACCTGGCTGCTGATGCCCGCGCCGACGAAGGTGGACCAGCTGGTGGACCAGTCGCCCTCGAAGGCGCCCTTGATCAGGATCTCGGCGAGCGCCTCCCCGGAACCGGCGGCGAGGAAGTCGGCAGTCCCCTTGAGCCCGTAGTGACCCGCCAGCGCTCCCGGCCGGTCGGCGTTGTTGCGCAGGATCTGGCTGTTGCGCCACAGCTCGGAGTTGTTCCGGAAGGACAGCGGGTCGTTCCGGAAGGTGACCGGGATGTGGCCGCCGGGGCCTGGGGTCGGAGTGGGGTCGGGGTTCGGCCTGGGGTCGGGGTTCGGCTTGAGGTCGGGGTTCGGCCTGGGGCCCGGGCCGTGGTTGCCGGGGTCGAGGTCCGGTGTGTTCTTCAGGTTGGGGTTGTTCTTGAAGTCGAGGTCCGGGCTGTTCTTGAGGAAGTTGTTGTCGTAACTCTTGACGATGTTCTTCGCGAAGGTGTCGAAGACGCTGGTGAGGAAGCCTGCCGCGGCGCCGAACGCGGCGGCCTTGCCGATGTCGCTCCAGTCGATGCCGTCGGGGCGGCGGCCGTCCGGGGCGAAGTTCATCATCGCGAGCCGGACCGCGAAGGTGGTGAAGGCCTCGGCGAACGCCTCGGTCAGCGACGGCGCCAGGTGCAGCCGCTGGAGCAGGTGGGTGAGCGTGGTGAGGATGAAGAACCGGCTGCGCAGTTTGGCCATCATGATCTGGCTGGCCGACGCGCCGCCGGTGAAGAAGGACATCGCCAGATAGATGGCGATCTCGATGAGCAGCCGGATGACCTCGGCGATGACCTGCCACTTCGACTCCATGATGTCCATGGAGGTCTTGCGCCGGCCTTCGGCGATCTTGTCGAGCTGATCCGAGAAGTCGCGCAGGTAGTTCTTGCCGCCGTCGTCGATGAGCATGCCCATCGCCTTGCCGTACGACTTGGCGAGGTCGTCCGGCATCGACTCGCCGATGTCGTGGATCGACTTGTCGATCAGCGACGACAGCTTGTCCAGCTTGCGGCCCAGGCCGGAGTAGGGCAGGCGGCTGTCGTAGGCGAGGTCCTCGTCGGCGTCCATGAGCTTCTCCCCAGTGAGGATGAAGATCATCGCGTTGACTTCCGGCGACACGTGGATACTCATCGGAAGCCGCCCTGGAGGACGCGAGGGCAGCGCGGGGTGGCCGCTCCCGGCAGAGCGCGGGAGCGGCCGGCGGTGCGGAGGTCAGCGACGGCCATGCCCGCCCGGGCCGCCGTCGAATCCGTCGGTGTCGATGCGGCTGGTGCCCTGCTCGACGTTCTCGATGTTGTGGTCGCGGGTGTCCTTCATCATCCGGACCTGGCTGACCGTGGCATCGGTGATCCCCACCAGCGCATCGCGGATGGACATCATGGTGTCCTTGGTGGTCTGCCGTTCCTTCTGCTCCTGCGGCTTGGCCTTCTCGGCGAACTCTCCTTCGGTACCCGGCCAGTTCACCGTGGGGGCCAGCTCGTCCAGGAACTCCTCGGTCATGCTCCTGGTCAGGGTGCCGATCTCCTCCAGCTGGCGCGCCAGGGCCTCGATGCGCTGCGGGTCCGCGTAGTACCGCTGTCCCATCGTCAGTCCTCTCCCTCTTCGCCGAGCGCATCCCGCCAGGCGGGGGCGGTCTTCTCACTCCCGCGTGCCGTGTCGTCGGCGTCCTCGCGGAGCACCTCGGGACCGAAGATGCGCTCCCAGTCCAACTCGAAGCCCTTCAGCTCCGGCACGTTGCTGCTGGGCTCGGTGAAGGGCTCCATCGCCTTCATCACGTGCCGGTGCATCTTGAGGCGCGCGGCGCTCGCCGCCTCCAGAACGCAGGCCGCCAGCTCCTGCGGGGACATGTCGCGGTACTTGTTCTCCAGGAACTCGATCGCGCTCAGCTCACCCTGCGGGCCGGCCGTGGCACGGACCGACCGGTCGGAGGAGAGCGCGCTGAACGACGCCGACCGCAGCTCGCGCTCGGTACGCGCGACCGCCTCCTGGGCGGCCTGGAGTTCGGCCATGGCCTTCTCCAGGCGCTTCTCCAGCGGTTCCGTCACGGCCGCTCCCCTCTCTCCGTCAGTCTTTCCGTGCGTGCGCGCGTCCGGACGTCCACGCGTCCGGCTCCGGTCACCGGTCCCTCAACTACGCTTTTGATCATGCCTGGTGCGGCTTCCAGGGCGGAAGCCGGGGCCTGGGTGCGCCTCTTCTCCACGCGGAGTCCGCGCGGTGGCCGTGTGGTGGTCACCGGCCGATGACGGCCGGGGTACCGCCCTCCTCCGTGCCCCACACGTCCGCGTCCTCCTCCAGGTAGTCGGCCGAGCTGGTGGCCCTGCGGCGCGGCTCCGCCTCCTCCTCCGGGGAGTCGCCGCCGGTGGTCGCCACCCGGGAGGCCGGGGCGAGGAAGGTGTCGCTGTCCTCCTGGCGGTTCCACGGACTGCGCCGGCGGCGGTTGCGGCGTTCGCTCTCCTCCGCGGCGTCGACGAGGACGGCACGCACGCGCTCGCCGTTGCCCTTCTCACCACCCCCGCCCATCCCGCCCATGCCCCCGCCCATCGGCATGCCGGGGCTTCCGGGCATGCCCGGGGAGCCGGGCGCGCCGGCCGTGGCGGCCGCGGTCACCGGGCTGCCCGCGCCGGTGGGGCTGTCCGAGAGGGGGGCGACCGAACCCACACCGTCCGTGGAGAGAGTGCTCGCCCCGGAGAAGTCACCGCCCGACGTTCCGGCGCCCGGCTGTCCGCCGCCGATTCCCAGCTCGGAGAACGGCACGTCCTGGCTGGTGGTGCCGCCACCGGTGCCACCGCCGGTGCCGTTCAGGCCGCCCAGACCGCCGAGCCCGTCGAGGATCCCCGAACCGCCTTGACCGCTCGATGTGTTGAGGCGGTTCAGGTCGACCGTCTCCGTCCTGCCCTGCGGGTCGGTGACGGTGGCGATGCCGGTCTCCGGGTCGATGACCTGAGTGGTGCCGTCGGGGAACGTGGTGCTCAGCCGGCCGTTGTCCAGGAAGGTGGTGGAGCCGTCGGGGTTGGTCACCCGCGCTCCGTGGGTGAGATCGGTCTGCACGGTGGTGCCATCAGGGGCGGTGCTGGTGAACATGCCGCTCTCCGGGTCGAACACGCCCTTGCTGCCGTCCGCGAACGTGGTGGCGAAGTCGTCGCCGACCAGCGCGGTGTTCCCGCCGGTCGGGGTCTCCAGGCCGGAGACGCCGGTGTCCAGGCTCCCGAGGTCGCCGAGATTCCCCAGGTCGCCGAGACCGTTCTGGCCGTTCAGGCCCCCGAGGCTCCCCAGGTTCTGCGTCGTGGTGGTGCCGTCCGGATCGACGGTCGTGGCCTGGCCCGTCGCCGGGTCGACGACCTGCTTCGTACCGTCGGGGAACGTGGTGGTCAGCTTGCCGTCCTCACCGAGCGAGGTGACCGACCCGTCCGGATTCGTCAACCGGGCACCGCCGCCCAGATCCTGCGTCGTGACACTCCCGTCCGGATGCGTGGTGGTGACCACCCCGCTGTCCGGATCGAACGTACTGCTGCTCCCGTCCGCGAAGTCCGTCGTCAGGCCACCCTCACCGAGCTGGGTGCTCCCACCGGTCGGCGTCTCCAAGGAGCCACCGGCACCACCGTTCAGGTCGCCGAGGTCACCTGTCGACACCGTCGGCAGTTCGGCGTTGATGTCGCCGAGGTCGCCGAGATTCCCCAGGTCGCCGAGACCGTTCTGACCGTTCAGGCCCCCGAGGCTCCCCAGGTTCTGCGTCGTGGTGGTGCCGTCCGGATCGACGGTCGTGGCCTGGCCCGTCGCCGGGTCGACGACCTGCTTCGTACCGTCGGGGAACGTGGTGGTCAGCTTGCCGTCCTCACCGAGCGAGGTGACCGACCCGTCCGGATTCGTCAACCGGGCACCGCCGCCCAGATCCTGCGTCGTGACACTCCCGTCCGGATGCGTGGTGGTGACCACCCCGCTGTCCGGATCGAACGTACTGCTGCTCCCGTCCGCGAAGTCCGTCGTCAGGCCACCCTCACCGAGCTGGGTGCTCCCACCGGTCGGCGTCTCCAAGGAGCCACCGGCACCACCGTTCAGGTCGCCGAGGTTCCCGAGGTCCTGGGTGATCGCCCGGTTCGCCTCGTCGGCGGCCCGGTTCGCCCCGGCCGGACCGTTGTTGAGCCCGCCGAGGTTGCCCAGGTTCTGGCTGACCGGGGCCGGCGTCGGCAACTGCTGGTCCCCGTCCCCGCCCGTGCTGTTCACGTCGCCCAGCCCGTCGAGGCTCGTGGTGACCGGGTTGTTCGCGTCTCCGAGGCCGAGGCTCTCGGTGACGGGGAGGTTCTCGTTCAGCAGGTCGTCGAGGTTGCCCAGATTCTGTCCGCCGGTCGCGTTGGGATCGTTGAGTCCGCCGAGGCTCTCCTCCACGGCCTTCTGCTGCTCCTCCGCCTCGCGCTTGGCCTCCTCCTGCTCCTTCCGCTGTTCCTCGCGCAGCTCGTCCTGGTACTTCTTGTCCTCGTCGCGCTGCTGGTTCTGCTCGTTCCGCAGATCCGCCTGGAGCTTCTTGGCCTCCTCCTGCTCCTTGCGCTGCTCCTCGCGCAGCTCGTCCTGGTACTTCTTGTCCTCCTCGCGCTGCTTGTTCTGCTCCTCGCGCAGCTCGTCCTGGTACTTCCTGTCCTCCTCGCGCTGACGCTCCTGCTCCGCGCGCAACTCGTCCTGGTACTTGCGGTTCTCCTCGTTCTGCCGGTTGATCTCCTCCTTCTCCTCCTCGGCCTTCTTCTCCTGGTACTCCTCCGAAGCCGTGCCTGTCGACTTGGGCTTGGGCACGTTGTCGGAGAAGTCCGCCCCCAGCTCGAGGAAGTGGTTGTTCAGAGCCGACTGCACCTGGGCCGCGGGCTTGCCCAGGTACTCGTCGACGCCCTGGGTCCAGATCTTGACCGCCTTGTCGCCGACCTTCGCCCAGTTCGCGATGTCGGCGAGGTCGCCGTACTCGGGGTGGACCTGGGAGAACCCGCCCTGCGGGCTGTGGCTGACCGTCGTGTTGTAGCGGGTGGTGTACGAGGTGATGTCCGTCTTGGCCACGTTGTTCGCGTCCACCCACTGGGCGAGGTCGTCCAGGACGTAGCGCAGAACCTGGTGAGGGTCGTAGTACGAGGATTTGGCCCAGGCCAGCCACGCGTCCAGCAGCTTGCCCGCCGCGTCCTCGAGGTAGGTACGGCCCAGGGACAGGGCACGCGAGTAGACCGTGTTTCCCGTGCCGGTCTCGTCTCCGGTGCCCACCGAGGAGTTGAAGGTCTCGACGTAACTGTCGTAGTTCTCGCGGATCTTCTTCAGCAGGCTGCGGAAGACCTCCGCCGCCTCGCCTTTCCAGCTCGCGTCCTCCCGGCCGAATCTGTCCTCCCAGTCCTTCAGGACGGTCGCGTGGTCCTTGAAGAACTTCGCGGCGAAGTCGAACGACTGGCCTGTGCTGTCGAAGGACGTGAGGTCGACGACGTCGGCTCCCGGCACGCCGAGGTTGCTGAACCGGGCGTCCTGCGTGTTGCCTCCCAGCAGCCCGAGAAGCGCTGCCCGCGGCCCGTTCATGTACCGGGCGAGCGGGATGGTGCTCATCTTGTCCTTGTTGTAGTCCGTGAACTCGTTGCCCTCACGGACCTGGGCGTCGTGGACGCTGTCCGAGCCCGGGCCGGCGAAGATGATCTCCTCACCGGCTTTCACGCGGCCCTCGAAGACGATCCGGGCCTGCATGATCGAGCGCTTCTTGCCGCTGTCGAAGAACCAGATGTCGTAGTCCTCGCCCTTGTTCGTCAGGAATCCGGAGTCCTTGACGAGCAGGCCGAGGCTGCGCTCCTTGATGTCCATCCGGAAGAGCTTGCCGCCGTGGTCGGAGCGCAGGGTGTCGAAGACGGTACTGCGGTCCGGAACCGGATAGCCGGTGATGTGGGTGACCAGGGTGGCCCAGGTGTCGGTCGACGGGTCGCCCGCGTTGTCGAACTTGTCGAGGTTGGCGACGGAGTTGGGATCGTACCGATCGGCCACCGGGCGCCCTTTCTGGTCGGTTGTCGGCCGTGTCGGCAGACGGCTGTCTCGTGCGGTGGTACTTCCGGGTGGTCCGGGGCCGCCGGGCTTCCGGGGCCTGCGCGTGGCTCACACGCGCGTGCCGGACGCCCGAGGCTCCTGGACCCGCGCGCGCAGGGGGATCAGGTGCCTTCTGTCTCCGACGACCCGCTGGTGAGCGCGTCGACCTCGTCGAAGGTCTGGAGCAGCGTCTGGGCGTCGATCGCGTCGAGGTTCTTGTCCTTGGTCTTGTTGGCTTCCTCGATCGTGTCGGTGAGCGCCTCCTTCAGTTCCTTGAAGAGGTCCATCTGATCGCCCAGCAGCTTGTCGATGGCCTCGGCCGCCGTACGGACGCCCTCGATCAGCTTCGGCCCCGAGACGAGGGGTTCGGTGACCATCCGGCCGATACGCAGGAGTTGCTTGTTCTGGTCGAGGTTGTCCGGGGTGGTGTGCCCGTCGACGAGGTGGCCGAGCGGCCGGATGTGGGCCCCGTCGCCGTCCTCGCGGTGCTTCTTCGCGGCGGTGTACACCGGCTGCACCTCGTTGTCCCGGAAGTTCTCCATCTGCTTGAGGTCGAAATGCTTGACGTCGGCCTTCTCACCGGCCATGGGGCGTCCTCCTGCCGTTCGGTGCCGGACGGGGATGGGGTGGTCCGGGCGGGCGACCCCCCCTGTACGGGGCGGCCCCGCCGGTGCACCCGCGCGCCCGGGAGCGCGCGGGTGCCTGATGCTCCCCGCCGGGTCGTCCGGAGGGGAGATCACGGACTAACGGGCTCGCACATTGCCCCAGTTGTCGGCGCTCTTGCGCTCGTCCCGGGAGTGGTTGTCGTGGATGCTCTGGACCAGCGCGCCGCTGTCCCCGAGGAGCAGGGCCATGTTCTTGGTCGCCTGGTCCCACTCCGCCTGCACGTTGCGGTACATCTGCTGGTCATCGCCCTCCCAGGAGGTGACGAGCGGCCTCAGCTCGTCCTCCAGGTTGTTCAGGGTGGTGATGATCTGCTGGGTCTGGTCCTTCAGCTCCTCGATCGCGTGCCGGACCGTGGAGTACTGCACATCGATGATGCCGTCGGCCATGACGTCTCCTTTTCGATGGCCGGGCCGCGGGGCCCGGGTGGCTCACGCGCTCCGGCCTCCTGGAAGGGGCCGGTGCCGCATGGTGGGGGTCAGCGCAGCGCTTCGAAGACGCCTTGACTGGTCTTGCTGTTGAGGACCTCGGTCAGGTCCTGGTTCTCCTTCGCCAGGCGGTTGGCCGAGGTCACGTTCTCCTGCAGCGCGTCGACCATCGTGCTGATCTGCACGACGACCTTCTGTGCCTCGGCGTTCCAGCTGCGGAAGAGCTTCAGCAGGGCCTGGCCCTCGTCGCCACCGACGCCGGAGCGCGCGGCTATCTCGGCGACGTTGTTCTGGACCTTCTCGACCGCGCTCCGGGCCGACTCCAGGGAGGAGACACCTCCCAAGCCCTTGGCATAATCCGCTTTCCTCGCGCCACTGTCCGCCATGTCGCGCTCCCTTCGTTGAGGCCGGTCTCGTTGCACCGTTGCCCGCTGAGGCTAAAGAAAGGCACTCGCTCGGCGCAACGCATGTAGGGAAGATTTGAGCATAGGTCAGCTGCCCGGATTCCCTTCATGGCACGGGAGTTGCCCGAATGTTTCCACGAGATGATGTCCGGCCCGACCGTCCGGGCAAGCGGTCCGTCACGCAACGCGATACGGCACGAGAACGGGCAGGGACGGAAGGCAAACGGGCACTCCCCCTGTTTGTTTCCGGCGATATGCGCGCTTCTGCGGGATTCCACGGAGGTGCCGGTCGATTGTCTGAGCTTTATCTGAGGTTTCCCGCCGTGCCCGGCCCATGCCGAATCACCGGTCGGCGCGCAGTTCGGGGCGGGATTTTTTTCCCGCCCTTCTTCCTTTTCCCGGCGCCGGGTGCGGCCCTTGCACGGTCAGGAAGCGGAGCCTGCCGGATCGACCGCGGCGACGGCGCCGGCCGTGCCACCCTTGTCCGTGCCGGCCTTCTCCTCACGCTCCGCCGGCCGCGTGCCGGTGGCGCATTCGGGAGCCGTGACCGAGGGCTCCGTGGCACCGGAGGCCGCTGCCGGGTCCAGGTCCGCACCGGTCGGGAGGGCAGCCAGCAGCGGTGCGGGGACGGAGGCGATGTCACCGGCCGTGTAGCCGAGCGCCGCCAGCGAGTCCTTGGCGGAGACCCGGTACTTCACCCCGTTCTCCGCCACCAGGTAGGTGGTTCCCGCGTGGGCGGCACCGCTCGCGTGCAGAGCCCGGACCAGGGCGCCGTGCCCTGGCCGTACCACTGTGGCGTCGGTCCGGACACAGGCCTTCCGGAACGGCTGGGCGGTTCCGTCCGACACCACGACCGGGGTGAGTCCGGTCAGCGGGACGATCACCGACCTGATCCGGGTGCCGCCGTCGTCGCCGTCCACCTGCGCGCACAGGGCGGTACCGCGTGGCGTGGACCGGGGGGCGGGCGGGGCGTCCGGCAGTCCGGCGGAGGCGGCGGGGCCGGAGTCCTCGGCCCGGTGGGTGCGCAGCGCGTCGGCGCCGAGCGAGCGCACCTCGGGTGACCGCCCTTCGTAGGCGTCCTTCTGCGTGGCCGGATCCCCCAGCACCAGGGCGGCGCCGAGCCGGGTCAGCGGCGCCAGGCCGTCCTCGCGCAGCAGGTGGTACGTGCTGCCGCCGCCGGGAACGCTGACCTTGAACAGCTGGCCGATCCGGCTCGCCTCGCCGCCGAGTACGGGGCCCTCCTCGCCGCGTCCCGTGACCGCGGGCGGTTCGAGAGTGGGACCCGGGGCCAGCGCGTCGAGGAAGGCCGCGGAGACCGGCATCGGCCGCTCGGAGGCGTAGCCGAGGGCGTTGCGGGCGTCGGAGGCCCGGTCCAGAGGCAGTCGGCTGCCTCGCCACACCAGGTATTCGGCTCCGTCCGGGCCACGCACGAGTACCCCGTTGTCGCTCCCGACCCCGCGGGAGTCCAGGGGTGCTCCCGCGACCAGGGTGGTGGCGCCGGGCTTCTCCACACCGGTGGCCGACGTGGCACCCGAGGTGCTGGGCAGGGCCCCGTCCGGCCCGGTGACGCACATGTGCCAGGCGCCGTCGTCGAGTTGGCCGGGACCGGGCACGCTGTCCGGTGCGCCCGGTATGCCGGCCGGGGCGCCCACCGGGACGTCCCGCAGCGAGGCGGTGCCGACGTCCGCGGTGGCCAGGTCCGCCCCGCCGATCAGCCGCGCCGAGGCGTAGTTGCGCACCGGGTGCAGTACGCCGTCGGTTCCGGTCCAGAGGTAGCGCGCGCCGGTGTCCCGGTTGACCACCAGGTGTTCACCCTTGCGCCAGCTGTCGTTCCCGCCGGGCCGCAGCAGTCCGTAGACGGTGGCGCCCGCCCCGATCAGGACGGTCACCAGCACGCCGAAGACCACTCCTCGGGTGGTGCGTCCGAGCGGGCTCTCGGGGGCGTCGGGGTCGGCCGTCAGCAGACCCGAACTGAGTCTGCCCATCATGAAACTGTGGGCCTGTACCTGGTCGCGCTTGGACTGCACAGCCTCTCCTCAACTCGTATCCCATGTCCTGCCTGCGGGGGTGCTCAGCCGAACAGGCCACGCAGCCAGCCGAAGAGGCCCACCACCCACAGGCTGAGCGGCAGCAGCGCGACGGCGAAGCCGGTGTGCGCGAGCTCCGCCGCACGCCCCCAGTACGGCAGCACCCGGCGGCCGGGCACGATCCAGGAGGCGATCACGAGGCCGGCCGCCGCGGCGAGCAGCACCGCGAAGACCACCACCCGCCCGTCGCTGTCGCTGTCCACGGCCCAGGCCCGGGCGAGCAGCAGCAGCCCCCAGACCCCGGGCACCGCCAGGGTCAGCCGCTGCCCGATGTGCACCAGGCCCCGGCAGTGGAGGAGCAGCAGCAGGCTCAGCGTGAGCGCGGTCAGCACCTCGGGCAGGTCGGGGTGCTCGGCGAGGACGGCCAGAGCGCCCGCGGTGACCGTGCCGGTGGCGGCGAAGAGCGCGGTGACCCAGCGCCCGGCCAGTTCGGTGCGCTCGGCCACCTCGTCGCCCGAGTAGGGGTCGATGCCCTCCTGGAGCTGGCCCGCGGACGACGGCAGCGCGGGCAGTCGCATCCCGGCCAGTTTGAAGGCGAACGGCGCCACCGCTCCGGCGGCGAGCACGACGACCGCGGCGACCAGCGCCACCGCCGCCGGCATGTCCAGTCCGGTGTATCCCATCAGGGCACCGGCGATCGCGGCGGCCACGGAGACCACCGCGGTGGCCAGCAGGGCGGGGGCGCCGACCGCGGTCGCGGCGAGCGCGATGACCGCGCCGCCCGCACCTGCGGTGCCCGCGGCGAGCAGCCGCGCGCCGACGACCTTCACGGCGTCGGGGCCGGTCAGGTCACCGCCGGGGAGCACCCAGCCGGCCAGTGCCAGGCACGGGGCGACCAGCAGGCCGAGCGCCGTCGCGGAGAGGCGGTCGCCGACCGCGCGGCTGGCGGATCCCGCTCCTGCGAGCAGCAGCAGCCCCGCGACGGCGGCGCAGGCCGCCCGGGAGGAGCCGGAGGCGGTCACCCCCGGGCGGAACACAAGGACGAGGGCAGCCGCGACGGTCGCCACGGCGGTGCCCACCAGCAGGCCGCGGGCGGCTCCGGGGTGCCAGGTGTGCAACCGCCGGCTCGCGGTGTCGGCTATCCCGTCCACCAGGTCGTCGAGCCGCGCCTCGGGCAACGCCTCGGTGTGCGGCCGGAGGTAGAGCACGGCGCCGTCGGCAAGACCGGCTCCGGCCAGGGTGGTCTCCTCGTCGAGCGGCGCGTCGCCGAGCCGCTGGAGCACCCAGCCGGCGTGGTCCAGTCCGGCCTCCTCGGCCTCCTCGCCGACGTAGCGCAGCAGCGTGGGCAGCAGGTCGGCGACCGGTACGTCGGCGGGGACCGCCAGATCGACGGAGACGCTCGGCGCACGTACGGTCAGGCGGCACGATTCGGCCACCGCACTGTCGGTCATCAGCTGAACTCTCGTCTTCCGTGGAGGCTTTGACAGGAGGATGCCCCCCGGGGGGCGGGGGACGTGGGAACGATACGGAAGGTGCGCACGGCCGGGAAAGAGCATCCCGGGCAGCGGAATTGCGGTCGCACGCCGGGCTGCCACCACACCCGCGTGGACAGGTCGCGTTCCGTGAATGCAGACTACTGCCTACGACCACCGGGTCGTGCTGCGGACCGGTCTCCATTTCCGGTATGCAATTGGCCGTCAAGGGAGTTGGCCGTCCCCACGCCATCCGCTCGTCCCATTCACCCGTTGTACACCCGCGTCATGTGGGCCCGGGGGAATCAGGGCGGTGCGGTCTTTCCCACTACCGGGTGCACCGGTATTCGGTACGGGCCGGAAGGCCAGTGAAACCGGAGGTTCTGTTCCTTGAGCGTGGTCCTGTTCCGACGACCGGCCCGCAGACGCGGACCGGAGATGCCCGAAGGGCAATTGACCCTCCAGGAACCCCCGGTCCTCGCCGAGACAGTTCCGGACACCTCGGCAATATGGACCTATTTGCCGATGGCGCTGATGTCGGTCTCGATGATGCTCATGTTCCTGCGGCCAGGCGGCGGGAACGGCGTCTTCATGTACCTGGCGATGGGCGTCATGGCGCTCTCCGCCGGTGCCATGCTGCTGGGACAGCTGATGCGCCGCTCCAGCGAACGCAAGCAGCGTCTGAAGGGCGAGCGCCGGGATTACCTCCGCTACCTGGCGCAGACGCGTAAGCGGGTCCGTACCACCATCGCGGAGCAGCAGCGGGCACTCGCCTGGCGGCACCCGGAGCCCGCGTCGCTGCGCTCGCTGGCCCGTACGTCACGGCTGTGGGAACGCCGCCCGGCGGACGAGGACTTCGGCGAGGTCCGTCTCGCGGTCGGCGAGCAGCAGCTGGCGCTCAGCCTGAACCCCGTCTCCACCCGCCCGGTCGAGGACCTCGAACCTCTCTGCGCCCATGCCCTGCGGCGCTTCATCCGTGCCTACTCCACCATCCCCGACCAGCCGCTCGGCCTCTATCTGCGCTCCTCGGCCCGGATCCTGCTGCGCCCCGAGGGGGCGGACGGCGAGCGCGCGGAGCCGGACACCCTGGCGCGCGGTGCGGACGGCGCCGCCGGAGGCGAACCGGCCGCCGGCGAGGCGGACGCGGTACGCGCGCTGGTACGCGCCGTGCTCGGGCAGCTGGCGGTGTTCCACGCACCCGAGGAGCTGTGGCTCGCGGTCTGTGTGAGCGACGAGCGGCGCCCGGACTGGGAATGGGTCAAGTGGCTGCCGCACGCGCTGGATCCGTACGAGGAGGACGGCGCCGGCCAGGCCCGCAGGATCACCGCCGACCTCACCGAGCTGGACGATCTGCTCGGCGCCGAGTTCGCCGAGCGTCCGGGCTTCGACCCGGAGGGGCGCCCCGGCCGGGACGAGCCCTACACGGTCGTCGTCCTGGACGGTGTCACCGTTCCGGAGGGACATCGCTGGGAGGGGAACGGCTACCGCAACGCCCTGGCCCTCGACGTCTCCGGGGCGCTGCGCTGGCGGCCGGGACGCAACACGCTGCGGCTGACCGTAGGGGCCGACCAGGTGAGCCTGGTGCGCACCGACCGCAGCCGCAAGGAACGCTCCGTACCCCTCGGCCGCCCGGACCGGCTCGGCCCGCTCGGCGCGGAGTCGCTCGCCCGGCTCATCACTCCCCGGCGGATGAGCCTGGGTACCGACATCGCCCAGCCGCTGGACGCCGACGTCGAGCTGACCACCCTGCTCGGCATCCCCGACCTGCACCGGCACGACCCGCGCACCCTCTTCGAGCGGCACACCGGCTCCACCCGGCTGCGGGTGCCGATCGCGGTCGGCGTCGACGGCCGCCCGGTGGAACTGGACATCAAGGAGTCCGCGCAGGGCGGCATGGGCCCGCACGGCATGCTCATCGGTGCCACCGGGTCCGGCAAGAGCGAACTCCTGCGTACCCTCGTCCTCGGACTCGCCCTGACCAACTCGTCCGAGACGCTGAACTTCGTGCTGGTCGACTTCAAGGGCGGTGCCACGTTCCTCGGTCTGGAGGAACTCCCCCACACCTCCGCCGTCATCACCAACCTCGCCGACGAGGTCGCGCTGGTGGAGCGCATGCAGGACGCTCTTCACGGCGAACTCATCCGCCGGCAGGAGCTGTTGCGGGCCGCGGGGAACTACACCTCCGCGCTGGAGTACGAGCGGGCACGCGCCGCCGGCTCGGCTCTCACCCCGCTGCCGAGCCTCTTCGTCGTGGTCGACGAGTTCAGTGAGCTCCTCTCCACGCACCGCGAGTTCATGGACCTCTTCGTGATGATCGGCCGCCTCGGCCGTTCCCTCGGGGTGCATCTGCTGCTCGCGTCGCAGCGCCTGGACGAGGGCCGCATGCACCAGCTGGAGAGCCATCTGTCGTACCGCATCGGCCTGCGCACCTTCTCCGCCATGGAGAGCCGGGGCGTGCTCGGGGTGCCTGACGCCTACGAGCTGCCGGCCCAGCCCGGGAGCGGCTATCTGAAGTCCGGTGTGGAGGCCCTGACCCGGTTCCGCGCGGCGTACTCCTCGGGCACGTACCGGCGTCGCACCGGCGCGGTGGTGCAGGCCCGGGTCGCCAGCCAGGTGGCACCGTGGACCAGTGGGTGGGTGGTGCCGCGTGCCCTGCCGCCCGTCCCCGATCCGGAGCCGGAGGCGGGGCAGGCGGAGGACGAGGAGGCGCTGCTCGACGTGGCTCTCGACCGGCTGCGCGACTCCGGCCCCGCCGCCCACCAGGTGTGGCTGCCTCCACTGGACGAGCCCTCACCGCTGGACGTCCTGCTGCCCGGCCTCACCCCCGACCCGGAGCGTGGCCTCACGTGCGCCGGCTGGCCGGGCACCGGCAGGCTGCGGGTCCCCGTCGGTCTCGTCGACAAGCCCTTCGAGCAGCGCCGCGACCCGCTGGTCGTCGATCTGTCGGGAGCCGGCGGCCATGTCGCGATCGCGGGCGGCTCGCAGAGCGGCAAGTCCACCCTGGCCCGGACGTTGATAGCGGCCCTGGCCCTCACCCACACCCCCGCGGAGGTCCAGTTCTACTGCCTCGACTTCGGCGGTGGCGGCCTCTCGCAGCTGGCCGCGCTCCCCCACGTCGGCGGCGTCGCCGCGCGGCTCAACCCCGAGCGGGTGCACCGGGCCGTCGCCGAGGTGATGACGCTGCTCGCCCGCCGCGAGCAGTTCTTCGTGGACCACACGCTGGACTCCATGCAGTCCTACCGGCGCCGCCGGGCCGCCGGGGAGTTCCCCGACGAGCCGTTCGGTGACGTCTTCATGGTTGTCGACGGCTGGTCCACCGTCCGTCAGGACTACGACGACCTGATACCGAAGTTCAACGAACTCGCCGCCCGTGGCCTCAACTACGGCATCCACCTGCTCATCACCACCACCCGGTGGGTCGAGCTGTCGGCCCAGGTACGTGACCAGGCCGCCACCCGCCTCGAACTGCGGTTGGGCGACCCGATGGACTCCGAGATCGACACCCGCAAGGCCCGCTCGGTGCCGCGCAGCGGCGGCCGGGGCATCACCGCCGACAGCAAGATGCACTTCCTCGCCGGTCTGCCCCGCCTCGACGGCAGCGGCTCGCTCGACGACCTCGGTGAAGGAGTCACGCATCTGGTCGGCGAGATCTCCCGTCACTGGTCCGGCGCTTCCGCTCCCCGGATCAGGATGCTGCCGCACCGGCTCCCGCTCGCCGATCTCCCCGCGCCCGAGCCCACCGAGGGCGGCGGCATGCGCCTCGCGCTCGGTATCGACCAGGAGGCCCTGGAACCGGTCTGGCACGACTTCAGCCGCACCCCGCACCTGATCGTGGTCGGCGACACGGAGAGCGGCAAGACCAACCTGCTCCGCCGCATCTCGAAGGGCATCACCGACCGGTACGCCCCGGACGAGGCGAAGATCATCGTGGTGGACTACCGCCGCACCCTGGTGGACGCCGTCCCCGAGGAGTACCGCATCGGCCACGTGATCTCGCTGGACAATCTCAACGAGACCGTCGAGGGCGCCGCGCGCGCCATGAAGGGGCGCGTCCCCGGCGCGGACATCGCACCCGCCCGGATGCGTCAGTGCGACTGGTGGACCGGGCCGCGGCTCTTCATCCTGGTCGACGACTACGACATGGTCTCCGGCAACTCGTTCCAGAGTCCGTTCGAGCCGCTCTTCGAGAATCTGACCCTGGGATTCGAGATGGGTCTGCACCTGGTCGTCGCCCGCAGCGCCATGGGTGCCGGCCGCGGCCTCAGCGACGGTCTCGTCCGGCGGCTCGACGAGGCCAACAACCCCGCCGTGCTGCTGTCCTGCCCGCCCACGGAAGGCCGCCTCTTCGGCGACGCCAAACCCCTCAATCTGCCGCCCGGCCGGGCCCTTCACATCGCCCGCCGCCGGCCCCGGCTGATGCAGACGGCCCTGATGGAGGAGAGCAGGGGACAGCGGGACTGAGGCGGGACGACACGCAGCGGAAGCGGGGGCCACCGGTGGTGGCCCCCGCTTCCGTTCGGGCCGGGCAACACTGCGGGCGCCCCCGGGCCGAAGCCCTCGCTCAGTCCCGTCTCGCTCCGCCCGCTTCCGCCGGGCGCCATCCCCGCTTGCGGGCCCGGGAGAAGGTGAACGTGGCCCAGAGCAGCGCGAGGACGGTGGCGGAGCCGAGCAGTACGAGGAGAACCGCTCGGCCCGCGGCGCGGTCGGCCCCCGAGGTGTCGCGGACGGTCACGGGGACGGCGGCGCCCTCGGCACCCGCGGACGCCGGCGGGGCACCGAGGACCGTGGTGACGGCGGCGTAGGGGTCCAGCTGGGGAATGTCGGCGGGGTAGGCCGTGGCCGTCAGACGGCGGACGACGGCGTCGGGCGATTCGTCGGGGTGCGCGGCCCGGACCGCCGCAGCGGCACCGGCGGCGTAGGCGGTGGCCACGGGCACGCCACCGCCGAGGTAGTGCCCGTCGCCGCGCGGGCCGCCGGAGACCACACCTGCGCCGGGGGCGGCCAGGTCGATGCCGTCGGTGGGCAGGGAGCCGTCAGGCCGGGCACCGCCGGGAAGCATGCCCGCGACCGAGAGGACGCCGGGCTCACCGGCCGGCCAGTACGTGCGGGACGGAGTCTCCTCGCCCTCGCTCCGGGACGGTGGGTCCGGGGTGGCCGCGGCCACGACGACGGCGCCCGCCCGGCGTGCCTCGGCGACCGCGCCGCTCAGTGCCGCGTCCTGACGCGGCAGGGCGACCGCGACCGCGATCACGTCGGCCCCGGCCTCGGTCGCCTTGCGCAGCGCGTCCACGACCAGGGCGGAACTCGCCTGTCCGCGACGGTCGGTACCACGCAGGGCGAGGATCTCCGCGTCCGGTGCGACGCCCGCCAGACGCGGGCTGTCCCCTCCCGTCCCGGCGATCAGGCCGGCCAGGAAGGTGCCGTGCCCGACGCAGTCGTCACCGGCCGGGCCCTCGGCGGTCACCCGGCCGTCGAGGCCGTCGGCGCCGGGAGCCACACCGGTGTCGATCAGCGCCACGGTCACACCCTCGCCGGTGCTGTGCTGGTGCAGCCGGTCCAGGTCCAGGCGCTGGCGCGACCAGTCCTGCTTCTTCGCCTTCTCGCGGGACGCGGGTGTGCAGACCACGCCCTCGGCATCCGGGTCCAGCGCGGAGGGCATGCCGGGAAGCTCCTGGCCCTTGTCCCCCTCGGCCGCCGGGAGACGGGAGAGAGGCCCCGCCTGGGCCGGGACCACCACGGACAGCAGCAGGGTGGCGGCGAGGCCCGGGCCGGACAGCAGCCGGGCGATCCCCCGGGCGCGAGGCCTCATCGGGGAGCCGCCTCGGGCGCCACGACGGCGACGTCGGCGGGGAGGAGGATGCGCAGGTCGTCCAGGGTGGGAGCGGCCACCGAACTGAGCCGTCCCGCCTGCCGGGTGACCATCGACTCGACCACCTGGCGGGCCAGGCGGGCGTTGCCGAAGGAGCGGTCCCGGGGCAGCGAGTCGAAGTACTCCTTGAGCAGCGGGCCGGTACCGGGCCCGCACTCGTAGCCCATGTTCGTCGCCTGGGTGCGCACGATCGTGACGAGTTCCTCGGAGGAGTAGTCGGCGAAGCCGATCCGGCGCGGGAAGCGGGAGGAGAGGCCCGGGTTGGACGCGAGGAAGCGTTCCATCTCGTCGGTGTAGCCGGCGACGATGACCACCACGTCGTCGCGGTGGTCCTCCATCAGCTTCAGCAGGGTGTCCACCGCCTCCTGGCCGAAGTCGGCGCCGCCGCCGCGCGGTGTGAGGGTGTAGGCCTCGTCGATGAACAGCACGCCGCCGCGCGCCCGTTCGAAGACCTCGCGGGTGAGCTGGGCGGTGTGACCGATGTAGCGGCCGACCAGGTCGGCGCGCGCGGCCTCGACCAGCTGGCCCCGGTCCAGGATGCCCAGCTGGGTCAGGATCTCGCCGTACAGGCGGGCGATGGTGGTCTTGCCGGTACCGGGCGGGCCCGTGAAGACCAGGTGGTGGCTGAGCGAGGGGACCGGCAGCCCGGCGGCGGCGCGATGGCGGGCCGTCGTGATGAGGTTGACCAGGTCCGCGACATCGCGCTTCACCTCGGCCAGACCGATCATGTCACCGAGGCGCGTCAGCGGGTCGTCGGCCGGTACGGCGGTCTCGGTGGACTTCGCGGCGGCGGCGACGGAGACGTCCTCCGGCATCAGCAGCCGCAGATCGCGCTCGCCGATCTGCGACTGGGCGGAGAGCCGGATCGCCTGTCTGTCCACCATCTCCTCGAACACCCCGCGGGCGGCACGTCCGTTGCCGAAGCCGGCGTCCCTCGGCATCGCCCCGAAGTGGGCGGCCAGCGCCTCCGCGGTGCCCTCGCCCAGTTCGTACTGGTGCTGACCGCACATGTTCTCCATGATCGCGACCAGCTCGGGCACCGAGTAGTTCTCGAACTCGACGGTCCGCGAGAAGCGTGAGGCCAGGCCGGGGTTGGAGCCGAGGAAGGAGTCCATCTCGCGGGAGTAGCCCGCCGCGACCACCACCACGTCGTCGCGGTGGTCCTCCATCAGCTTGAGCAGGGTGTCCACCGCCTCCCGGCCGAAGTCGGCACCGCCGTTGCCGCTGTCCGCGGTCAGCGTGTACGCCTCGTCGATGAACAGCACTCCTCCCAGCGCCCGTTCGAAGGTCTCGGAGGTCTTGATCGCCGTGCCGCCGACGACCTGGGCGACCAGGTCGGCGCGTGACACCTCGACCAGGTGCCCGCTGCGCAGCGATCCCAGCTCCGCCAGGATCGCGCCGTAGAGCCGGGCGACGGTGGTCTTGCCGGTGCCCGGCGGGCCTGCGAAGACCAGATGCCTGCTCATGGGCGGTGCGGGCATGCCGAGTTGCTCGCGGCGCTGGGCGAGCTGGGTCAGGTTGACCAGCGTGCGCACCTGGTGCTTGACGTTCTCCAGACCGATCAGCGCGTTGAGGGCGCCGAGCGGGCCGTCCGCCCGGTCCGTCGCGGGCGCGTCCGCCGCACCCGAACCGGCCGGGTCGGTGTTCTCCGCGCTTCCGGTCCCCCAGGCGTCCCGCTTGCCGTTGCCCGTACTGGTCAGGCCTTCGACCGCGAGGCGTTCCCCGGGTGCGGTCTGCACGAGCCCGGCCCCCTCGTTCTCCCTGGCGAGGCAGTTGACGAGGGAGACGGGTGCGGTCGACTCCACTCTGAAGCCGTCCTGGGCACCGCCGGTGACCTCGCACCCGCTGATCGAGGCGAGCGCGCCCTCGTGGAGCATGAAGCCGTGGCCCTTGGGGGCGTGCACCGAGGTGCGGTTGGCGGTCAGTTCGCCACCGCCGGCCACCACCACGCCCTCCTCACCGGACACCTCGACACGGAAGTCACGGACGGTGACGTTGCCGCCGTCCTCGACGACCAGGCCGCTGGTGACGGGCTCGGAGACTCCGCCACCTGCCAGGTAGAGAGTGCTGCCCGAGGCCACGCGCACACCCGCGCCCTTGGGCCTGACGACCTCGCAGTCCTCGACCCGGCCCCGGGCGTCCCTGGTCGCCGCGATGCCGTCGCCGGAGGGCTCCACCAGGCGGGCCCGGCGCAGCAGCGGATTGGCGCCGCCGAGCACCGCGACCGAAGGGGAGCCGCCGATCACCTCCAGGCGGTCGAGTTCGGGCGCCGAGTCCTCCTCCAGCAGCAGTCCCGCACCGTCGCAGTCCCGGACGGTCAGACCGGTGAGCGCCGGGGACGCCGCCCCCGCGACCCTGAGCGCCGCGCCCTGCGCGCCGTCCACCCAGCAGTCCTCGAAGGTGCCGCGCGCCCTGTCGGTGACCAGCACACCGTGGCCGCGTACGCGCGAGACCCGGCAGCGGCGCAGCACCGGGTCGGTGCCCCCTGCCAGGGTGATCCCGTTCCCGGAGGCGCCCGTGACCCGGACGTCCTCCAGCGTCGTACGGCCGGCGCTGCTCAGGTGCACGCCGGTGCTGGTGTCGTGGACCACGGTGCGGACCACCGACACGGCGCAGTTCTGTTCCAGGGCGATGGAGGGCTTGTCGGTGGAGGATATGTCGCAGTCCTCGACGCTGCCGCGCGTGTCGCCGTTGGCGAGCAGCCCGTTGCCACGGGCGTCGCGCACCGTGCAGTCACGGACGCGCGCCTCGCCCTGCTCGGCGAGGACCAGGCCGCTGGTGCCCAGGTGTTCGAGCGTGCAGGACTCGACGGTGGTGGGAGTCGTCGAGGTCACCACGATGCCGGCGCCCTGCGGGTTGCTCACCCTGCAGTCCCGCAGCGCGAGGGAACCCGTACCGCCGGCCAGCATCGCCGTCCAGGCGGCGCCGACGATCTCACAGCCGTCGAAGGCGGCCTGGCCGCGCCGTACGTCCACGGCCGGAAGCTCGGCGTCGCCGCCTCGCAGGGTCAGCTCGGAGAGCATCACGGCGTCCGCGCGGAGCGCGACCACGCTGCCCGAGCGCGGGCGGATCTCCACCGTGCCCCGCCCCTCGGCGGCGGTGAGGGTGACCCTCGTGTGGATCACCAGGTTCTCCGCGTACGTCCCGGGCCGGACGCTGATGAGCGCGCCGGTGCGGGCTGCGGCGAGTGCCTCACCGATCGTCGAAAAGCGGTCCCCGGGGCCGACCGACAGTACCTGGCGCGACACGCACCAACCTCCTTGCTACGGCGGCGTCTTCTGCGGACGCCCCTTTTCGGCCGGGGACGTGTGTCGGAGAGCCGACGGTGCCATCATGCCTCGCCCCCGGAGCGTGCGGGTTCCGGGAGAGGTACTCCCGGTGTGAGGGACGCCGTCAGGTGCTCCACTTCTGGGCGGGGTTGCCCGAGCACTTCAGCAGCTGCAGGGCTGCGCCGTTGTTGCGGTTGGCGCCCGCGATGTCGACGCACATGCCGACGACGGTGTTGACCAGGTCATGCGCACCGTTCAGGGCGAACTTCTGGGCGGCGTTGCCGTTGCACCAGGCGATCTGGATGACGGTGCCGTCGCTGAAGTTGGCGTTGGCCACGTCCAGGCACTTGTCCTTGATTCGGATGGTGCCGTCGGACGCGAACTGCCATTTCTGCGCGGGGGCGTTGTTGCAGTCCCATACGTGCAGCGCCTTGCCGTCGCTGAAGTCGTGGTCCGGTACGTCGATGCAGCGGCCCGAGAGATGGCTGCGCAGGGAGACCGGGGAGCTGAGGGTGACGGCCGGAGCGGCGGGCGCGGGCTGTGACTTCCTGGTGCCCGAATCCTTGTCGGTGCTCTTGCGCTCCGGCTTTTTCTGCTCGGCGTCCTTCTTCGGCGTGGCCTTGTCCGTGCTCTTCGCTGGTGCGGGAGCGGGAAGTTGCTTCTCCGGCTCGTCAGGCTTCTCGGCGCCCTTGTCCGGATCGGCCGCGGAGCTGGTTTCGGGCGTCGTGACGGCGAACTCGCCGGGGGCCTCCTGCCCACTGCCGTCGAGCACGGTTCCGGCCGCCAGAGCCGACGGCCGCTCAGGGCCCTTGTCGTCGTTCCCCGCGAGCATGAGGAACGGCACCGACACGAGGAGCGCCCCGGCGACCGCCGCACCGGCCAGCACCGCCTTGCCCGGACGTCCTACCGGGGCGGCCTGCTGCGGCCGGCCGATCGCGGTGGCCGTCATGGTCCGTACGAGCGCGGGCAGCCGGCTCTGGGCCGCGGCGGCGGCGCCCGGGTCGGCACCGGAGTCGGTCTCGGCCTCCGGCCGCGTGCCGGAGGAGGGCCCGGTGGCGGGGGCCGCGGGTGTGGCCGCCGCACCCTCGGCCTTCGATGTGCCGGCAGCTACGGGTTCGGAGGCCGCGGCTGTGGCAGATGCGGGTTCGGACGTCGACTTCGCGGGCTCTGGCGCCGTCGTCGGCTCCGGGGACTTCGCGGGCTCCGACATCGTGGCCGGCTCCGGGGACTTCGCGGGCTCGGACGTCGTGGCCGGCACCTCGGACTTCGCGGGCTCCGATGCGACCGCGGGCTCCTCCGGCTCGACGCCCTTCGTGGGTGCGGCGCTTTCGGAGGCTTCGGCGGCTTCGGTGTGCGAGGAGGACACTGCAGGCGAGTTGGGCGCGCCCGCCGTCCCGCCCTCGGAACCGGACTCCGCGCGAGCCTCGGGGGAGACAGGGTGTTGCTGGGTCGAACGCGTCACGGGGTCCTCCCTGTGGTGTGGGGCCAGGGTGAAGCTGAGCTGTCGGCCCGGTCCCCGGAGGGAGCCTCGGCCGGGCCTCCGGTACGTTCCGCCGCACCGGAGGGAGGGACGGGGTCCTCGCCCGCGCCGGACGGCGTCCCGTCGCCGCTCACGGGACCGGCAAGGCTGTCAGCGGGGACGAGCAGCGGAGCCGCGGCCCCGCCGTTGACCAGCAGCAGGGTGCCGGGCCCGTTCGAGGAGCGGGCCAGGTCCCTTGCGGAGACCCTGTCATGGTGAAGTTCCGCGGACATGAACTCGTGTGCGGATGAGGTGAACAGGAGGATCACCGGCGCCCCGTCCCGTCCGGCGGCCGTGAGCGGCCCGCCGTCCGGCCCGCGCATCACGGTGATGTCCGCCTCCGCGAGCGCGGCGATCGCCTCTTCGGCGGAACCGTAACCCGTGGCGGCTCGCTGCGCCGCCGCGTCCACCGGGTCCGTGGGCTCCGGCCAGCCGAGTACACGCGCGGAGGGCCGGTACGCGGGATTGGCGCGGTACTCCCCTACTTCACCGCTCTCGTCCGACTGCCACTCCCCCAGCACCGCCCACTCCGGCGGCGTCCGCTCATCGGTCCACTCCGGATCCACCACTCCGATCCAGTGCCCTGGAGCCTGGCGGGCGGCGGCCCGCACGGCCTCGGGTATTCCGGACGTGTCGGCGTCGGCTTCGGCCGATGGGGAGGGGGCGACGGCGGGGCCGGAGCCATGGGGCGCCACGGCCGAGGCGCCGTGCCGGGCCGCATGCCGTTCTCCGGGCCGCATCTCCACCTGAGCTCTTGGTTCCGTACGAATGCGTGGGTGCCGAACATCGTACATACGCATCGACACTTGATCAGATCGGGATGCCAACAGGATGCCACACGGGCCCTGCCCGTAGACGGCCGGGGAAGATCCGTATCGGGCATCCACGTGCCCGTTCTCTGCCCGAACGAGGAACTTTCCGGGAGCAGTGAGGCGTCCGGGGACAAAGCTGCGCCCGGTCGCGACGGGGAGGCGCGACCGGCGGCCGTACGACGGGCTAAGTTGGTCACGCCATCGGCTACTTCGACGTTTCGCGCCCTCCGGCCGGACGTCCGGATCGAGGCCGTCCGGGAGACGCGCGCGGCTCGGACGGTTCCCGGCCGGCCTGCGGCCGCCACCGCACCGGGTCACGGGGAAGCCGACGACGAGGAGCGGGCCCGCGCCGGTTCTCCTCGACGTTCCATCGACCGACACACGCCAGTCCACCGGGCGTTCACCCGGACCCCGGATGCCACCGGACGGGTCAGCGCCCGCCGACAGCTCCGCCACCGAGGAGGAGTACCGCATGTCCCCCCAGCACCAGCCCCCCGGCGCGAACGCGGCGGCGACGAACACGGCCCGCACAGGGGAGGCCGGACCTCCACCCGCGCCCGCCGAACCGGACGAGCAGACGGCGAGCACGGCGGCGGGCGCCGGGCCGAAGTCCGGCACCACCGCCCCCGAAGCGCCCGGGGAGACCGGGGCTTCCGGGCGGCCGAAGAAAACCGAGAGGGCCCGGGGGTCCGGGAAGGCCGGAACGAGCGAGGAGGAGCCCGAGCCCACCGCCACCACGCCGGCCTCCGCGCCCGCCGCCGCCCCGGCCCTCGCGACCACGCCCGCGGCCACCGCATCCTCCGCCGCGGGGACGTCCGAGGCGCCCGCGGAGGGCGCGGCGAAAGCTTCCGAGGAGGGCGCCACCCAGGCGACGGCCGCCGTGGCGACCCCTCCGGCCGCCAGGACGACCACCGGCGTCGACGGAGGACGCCCTCGCAAGCCCGTCCTGGCAGCGGCGGCGATCGTCGGTACCGCCCTCATAGCCATACCGTTGCTGCTCATCGGCGCGAAGGACGAGGAACCCCGCGACACCGGAGGTGGTACCGCGGCGGGTTCCGACACGGTGCTGAACGCGGACGCCCCGCCCGCCGCCCTCGACGACTTCGTGACCGTGAAGCCCAGCGCTTCCCCGACCAAGGCGAAGCCGAAGGAGAGCCCGGTCCCGAAGGCAGTCGCCCCCAAGCCCATCGTGCCCGCGCCTGCGCCCAGGACGAGCAGCCCGGCCGCGAAGACCTCGCCCCGGCCCCCTGCGCCCAAGGCCTCTCCGAAGCCCGTCTGGGGTACCGCGACCGTCTCGGCGCCGAGCGTCCTGCAGGTCAATCAGGCCTGGACGACCAACCGCATCCGCATGGTCATGCAGCCCGACGGCAACCTCGTCGTCCTCAACGAGCAGGGCAAGCCGATCTGGGCGGCCATGACCTTCGGGCAGAACCACCGGGCGATCTTCCAGCCGGACGGCAACCTCGTCATCCACAACGGCGACGACCGCGCCATCTGGGCTTCCCGGACCCACGACCACCCGGGCGCCCAGATGGTACTGCGGGCCGACGCTAAGGTGGTCATCGTGGACAACGGCGCGGTCCTCTGGTCGACCTGAGGCCTACTCACCGGCCGGCGCGGCGGCACGAACGAGGGCGTGCGCCAGATCGATGCTCGCCGCGAGGGTGCCCAGCGCGAGCGGCTGCGTGGCAAGAGCGCCCTCGTGCACCACGAGGAGCTGCGCGCCGAGGACCGCGGGCCCCGAGCACCCCGCCGCGGTGGCGAGCTCCGTGAACAGGTTCAGCAGCCAGCGCTTCTGGCTCGCGGCGATGTGGTGCGCGGGGTGCGCGGGGTCCGGGAGTTCGGCCAGCGCGTTGATGAACGCGCATCCACGCGTGTTGGTCCCGGTCCAGGTCCGCAGGGCGTCGAAGGGAGCGGTGACTGCCTCGACCGGGCCTTCACAGGCGTCGACGGCGCCGAGGACGAGTGACCGCCACCGCTCGTCACGTCGCCCGAGGTAGACGGCGACGAGGTGGTCCTTCGAACCGAACTGGTTGTAGAGGGTCCGCTTGGTCACGCCCGAGTGCTCGGCGATCAGATCCACGCCGACCGCCGTGATCCCCCGGTCGTAGAACAGTTCCTCGGCCGCCGCCGCGATGCGACGGCCGGCCGGTGTCATGAGCCGCTCCTCCCGCACGGGACGCTCCTTCACTGATCGGTGTACGGTGGATGAAGTTCACAGATCAGTATACCCAAGGGAGGTTCTGGAGATGGGTGTCCCCGAGACCATGCGCGCAGTGCGCATCGCACGGCACGGAGGGCCGGAGGTTCTCGAAGTGGTGGAGGTGGCGGTGCCCGCCCCGCAGGCCGGGGAGCTACTCGTCCGGGTCGGCGCCGTAGCGCTCAACAACACCGACCTGTGGACCCGGGAGGGCGCGTACGGCAGTCCCGGTGACCCGAACGCGCTGTCGGGCTGGCGCGGCCCGGTCACCTTCCCCCGCATCCAGGGCGCCGACGTGGCCGGCCGGGTCGCTGCGGTCGGCTCCGGCGTGGACGAGGGCCTCGTCGGCCGCCGCGTCGTCGTCGACCCGGCGACGTACGACGCCGAGGGGCCGGACGCGAACCCGGTGGGTCTCATGGGGAGCGAACGCGACGGCGGTTACGCCGAGTACGTGACCGCTCCGGCGGTGCGCGTGCACGACGTGACGGAGTCCCCCCTCACCGACGACCAGCTCGCGGCCCTGCCGACCGCGTACGGCACGGCGCTGGGCATGATCGAGCGGGGCCTGCTGCGGGAGGGGGAGACCGTCCTGGTGTCGGGAGCGTCCGGCGGAGTCGGCCTGGCGCTGGTGCAGATCGCCCGCGCACGCGGGGCGAGGGTACTCGCCGTCAGCAGCGGCTCCAAGGTGCAGGCCGTGCGCGAGGCGGGCGCTCACGAGGTGTTCGACCGCGCGCGGGACGTCGTCGAGCAGATCCGCGCCGCCGCCCCGGAGGGCATCGACGTCGCCCTCGACGTGGTCGCGGGGGACCTGGTGGGCGAGGGGCTGGCCCTGCTGCGTGAAGGCGGCCGGTGGGTCGTCGCCGGCGCGCTCGGCGGTTACGACGTGACCTTCGACGTGCGCAGGCTCTACCTGCACAACACGCGTCTGATCGGCTCCTCGATGCACACGCCCACGCACTTCGGGCTCCTGATGGACCTGGCACGCCGGGCCGCTGTCCAGCCCGTCGTGGCCGCGGCCTTTCCCTTGGACCAGGCCGCTCGTGCGCAGGAGGAGCTGGCCCGCAGGAAGCACGTCGGAAAGATCGTGCTGCACCCGTAGACCGCCCCGACCTCATGTTTCCGGGGGCTGTGAGGGCACCTCGGTGAATCCGGACTCATGCGTGCGGGGCCGTGAGGCCACCTCGGTGAACCCGGCCGGCCGGTCCTGTGGCCTCTCGCCTCGGCCGCCGCGGCGGGGCCGGTGGATGGACCGCGCCTACTTCCGCAGGACCCACACGTAGTGCCAGCCACCCCGCGGAGCCCGGTGCTCGGTTTCGGCGAACGCATGGACGGCAGGCCACAGGCCGGCCCCTCCGGCCGCGCGCCTCGCACCGACGGTGAGCGCGCTTTGCAGGGCATCGGGGCGGACAGCGACCAGGACGGCACGCACGGAATTCGGCACCCCACCGGCACGGGCGAGGGCTCCGGACCGGGTCGCGCCGGCCATCTCGGCGGCGGCGGCGCCGAGATGGCCACGGACGGAGCGCGCGATGCGTTCCAGGGCTGCCTGGGAGTGGACCGCTTCCAGCGCGCCGTCGAGTTCGAGGAGGTCCGAGCGCACGAGGTCGCGGTAGCGGGCGCGGACGTCGGATTCCTCGCCGAGGGCCCGGGCGAGGGCGCCGGGGCTGAGACCGTCGAGGAAGGGAAGGTCCGTCTCGACTATCGGCCGGACCACCCGCCCGGCGAGCGGTTTGACCTCCACCAGGTCCACGGCTCGGCCGTGCCGCATCACGTGGTCGACGGTCAGGTCCTCGAAGGAGGACAGCGGGCCGGGTGGTTCGCGGTTCTCCCCCGACTTACCCCTCGCGAAGACCGGCCCGTACCAGGCCAGTCCGGCGCGCAGCAGGGGCTCGGCGTCCAGGAGCCATCGGCCCAGCTCGGTGAGGTCTTTCGTCACCATCCCGTACCGGTGGGTGAGGGTGGCCTCGTAGGGCATCTCCCCCGGCAGCGAGCTGAACGAGACGTCTCGCGAGCACGTACCGAGCTGATGCATCGCTCCGATGCCGTGGTCGGACAGGAGCAGAGTGTCCACGACGAACACCGTGCGCCGGGTGACGTGGGTGAAGCTCCCTGGTTCCGCGAACAACCCGACATGATGGAGGGAGGCCGCAGCGGGCCGGTGGAGGAGCAGCTGGTACTCGGGGTGGAGCGCGCGGCCGTACTTCAGGGCGACGTCCTCGGCCGAGGACCGCTCCTGCGGAGTGAGCGAGTCGTAGAACTTGTTCAGTTGGACCGCGATGCTCCGGTCGTGGCGTGCTCGCCGGTCCTGCCACGCGCGCAGCCTCCGTCGTAACATCCGCCCAGGATGGCAGACGGCACGGGATCCGTCCGCCCCCGCGACGCCGCGCGAGCCGATGCGTGTGAGGCATCGGCTCGGAGCAGGCTCCTGGGGCCGGACCGCCGTTGCGGGCCGGACCGCCGTCACGAGGTGGACCGCCGTCACGAGGTGGACCGCTCGCTTCCGGGTTCAGTGAGCGAGCAGGCCCTTGAACGTGTTGCTGGCGAAGTCCATGGAGACGCTGTACCTCGTGCCGTCCTTGACGTCGTCGGCGATCACTCGCCACTCGTTCAGGTCGCCCGAGTGGAACTCCTTCCAGGAGTTGCAGCTCGTGCCACCGGATGACGGATGGAAGCACACCCGGACGTACAGCGGGTCGGCGTTGCCCCAACTGGTGAACTTCAGGTTGATGTCGCTGCACCGGGACGTGGTGGTGTACGGGCCGAAACGGTGCTCGGCCTGGTCCGTTCCCATGCTGAACGTCTTGCTGACCGCGCCCCCGTAACAGGTCGCGGCTGCCGCCGGCGACGCGGCCCCCACCGTGAGCGCTCCGGCCGCCATGGCCAGCCCGCCCGCGACCGCTGTCAGCCGCTGCGTCGTCTTCCTCATGTCCCCGTCTCCCCTGGGCTCCGATGCCGGAGCAACCGGTGCGGAATCCACGGGCTTCCGATCGCCCGTACATCCGGTTGCCCCTCCAGCGTCCCCGGTTCGGGTGCGGCTTCCCAGGCTCTTGCGCCCTGCCGCAACAGCCCAGGCCGCGAGGGGGATGTGAGTGCGTCACGGACGCGGCACCTCTTCGGGCGGTGACATCCTGGGGAGACCATGCGTGAGAAGCGTCCTCGGGCGAAAGGAACAGCAGCGTGGACCGTGTGAGGGTGATCGGTGCCGGCGTGATCGGACTCACCACCGCCGTCTGCCTCGCGGAGGCCGGAGTGGACGTCGAGGTCGTCAGCGACCGGCGGCCGGACGCCACGACGTCCGCTGCCGCCGGCGCCATGTGGGACCCGTACCTGGTGGAACCGGCCGACCAGGTCGACCGCTGGAGCCGGGTCACCCTGTCGGTGCTGCGCGAGCTGAGTGCCGAGACCGGGAGCGGCGTCCGTCTCGTGGAAGGGACGCAGCAGTCCCGGTATCCACGCGAACTCCCGTCCTGGACAACCGTGGTCGGCGCCCGCCCGTGCCTGCCCGGCGACCTCCGGCGCGGCTACGTCACCGGGTGGCGCTATCAGGCGCCCCTCGTCGACATGCCCCGCTTCCTCGACCACCTTCTCCGGCGGCTCCTACGGGCCGGCGGGCATCTGCGTCAGCACCGGTACGCCACCATCAACGACAGCGTGGACGGCGCGGCCCGGGTGGTGGTCAACTGCACGGGCGCGGGAGCGCGGTCCCTGGTGGCCGATCCGCTCGTCGACGCGGTGCGAGGTCAGCTCGTCGTCGTCGAGAACCCGGGCATCGAGTCGTTCTTCTGCGACGACACCCCCGGCGCCCCTCTCACCTACGTGTATCCGCACGGGGACACCGTCGTGCTGGGAGGCACCGCGGAGCCGGGCACGTGGGATCTGGAGCCCGACCAGGAGGCGGCGCGGCAGATCCTCGCTCGCTGTGCCGCTGTCGAACCGCTGCTGGCGGGCGCCCGGGTGATCGAGCACCGGGTCGGCCTACGCCCGGCACGCCCCCGCATCAGGCTGGAGACGGAGCCGTACGGCGACACGGCTGTAGTACACAACTACGGACACGGCGGCGCCGGGCTCACCGTCTCCTGGGGGTGCGCGCGTGAGGCGGCGGAACACGTACGGCGCGCCCTGGGACTCACGCCCTGATCTGCCACTGCCGCCGGTGCTCGGCGATTCCCGCCTCCGCGCCCTGACGTACGAGGTACAGCCACGTACGGGCCGCCAGCGTGGCGGCCAGGGCGGCGGTCCAGGGCCAGGTGACGGTCCCGGCGGCCACGACGGCGGCTCCCGCGGCCGGGGAGGCGGCGGTCAGCACCATCAACGCGGCCTCGATCCTGTTGTGCCGGAAGCGCCGGGCGATGGAGAACTCCGATCGCTCGTAGCCGAGGATCGCGACGCCGAGCGCGACGGCCAGCACCATGGTCGTCCAGGGGTTTCCGCTGACCTGGGCGTAGGTGACGGGAAGACAGATCAGGAACGGCAGCACTCCCCCGTACTCGGACAGCACATTGCCCCACTTCATGATCTTCCCGAACGAGTTGGCGCGAATGCGGGCCAGCTCTCCGGAGGCGCTCGCGTAGATGATCAGGGAGAGCAGCGTGCTGGACGTCGCGCCGATGAGGAGCAGCCGCACATCGTCGGGGAAGCGGCTCGAGGTGAGCGCGAAACCGAGGATGAACGTGATGGCAGCCAGCAGGGACCCCGAGAAGGCGATACCGGCTGCGGCCTCACCGGACTGGAGCGACGCGGGGTCTCCTCGTTCGAACCGGGCTATCTCGAAGGCGGGTTCACCGGCGAGCGTGACCAACGCGGTCACGGCCTGGTCGGGGGCCGAGAGGGAGTCCACCAGCTGGTCCAGGGCGACCACGGGAACCAGGTGCCGGGCATCCGGGTCGATGTATTCGCCCCGTAACGTGTACTGGTAGTGGATCTGCGGCTCGGCGTCCGCTCCCGTCGTGAGCATCCGTGTGCCGATGAAGCCGTTGGCCAGCAGGAAACCGCCCGCCTCCAGCTCCGTGACCCCCACTGCCGCCGAGATCATCGGCCGCTCGGTGGGACTGCTCGGAATTCCCTCCAGCATGGCCCCCAGCAACCGGGACGCGATGCCTTGGCGGCGCATCCCGGAACGGACCGCCACCGCGAACAACCGCACATGGCCGGCCGAGGGTGCCTCGGCGGCCACGCAGCCCACGAGGGCACCCTCGGCCTCGGCCACATGCACCAGTCCGCGCGCCACGGCCTGTGACAGCAACGCGGAAGGAACCGGGGCGGCCGGCATGCAGTCGGCCGGCAGTGTGCGCAGGCGCGGCAGATCGTCAGCAGTCGCGGGCCTGATGGACACAACCGCCATGGCACTCCGTCCCGAAGGTTCAGCCGTGACCGGCCCGGGTGCCTGACACGCCCTGTGGCGCCGGGCGGAGACGGCGGCCGTCGCCACATGATGCGGGTGCGAAACCCCCTTGCGCCAGTAGCAGTTGGCGGGTTCACCCACCGTGCGCACGAGCGCCGCGGGCGCCCGGTTCACGCTGGGCGACGCCGTTGCACGGCCGAGGAGCAGCGGACCGACGGTCCGCGTCGTCCGGGGTGCACCCCCGCGGGTGCCGGCGCCCCGCGGTGCCGGCCGGGCCGGTTGCACCGCGGGTCCGGCCGGGCCGGTTGCACCGCGGCACCTGAATTTTTGAAAAAGCTCTGGCGTTCCGCACCCGCCTTGTGCTCATCTGGTGACACAGAGAGGCTCACTTTGTTTCATTGTACCGCCGAACAGCCGCAGGGCTGAAGGACTCGAGGAGGAGTTCCGGGCTATGGATGGACTCAGTAGGCGCAAGATGCTGCTGGCGGGAGGGGCCTTAGGGGCCGTCGGCGCGTTGGCCGCCGCATCGCCGGCCGGTGCACGGCCCCTGTGGACCTGGGCGCCGAGCGCATCGGTGGCAGGCACGGGAGAGGGTCTCGACCCGGAATGGGTGTGGGACGACGAGGTCGACCGGCTGATGGCCTCGGTGATCGACCGCGGGGATGTGCCGAAGGTCAACGAGCTGTTGCGCGCCTGGACCCGCAACGACCAGGCACTTCCGGCCGGACTCCCGCAGGACGTGCGCGAGTTCATGGAGAAGGCCCGGCAACTGCCTTCCTGGGCCGACCGGGACAAGCTGGAGACCGCGGCCGAGTTCAACAAGTCCCGGGGCTTCTACCTCAATCTGCTCAACGGAGTGGGCGGCGGGATGCTGAGCACCGCCATTCCCAGGGAGGCGCGGTCCGTCTACTACTCCAAGGGCGGCGCGGACATGGAGGACCGCGTCGCCAAGACGAGCCTCCTGGGCTTCGCCATCGGCGACCTGAACGCCTACCGACCGGACGGCGACGTCATCGTCCACGCCGTGAAGACCCGGATGGTGCACGCCGCGGTCCGTCACCTGCTGCCGCAGTCCCCGGGGTGGACCCGGACGGGCGACGGCCAGAAGATCCCGATCAGCCAGGCCGACATCATGGTCACCTGGCACAGCCTGGCCACCTACGCGATGCAGAAGCTGGTCGAGTGGAAGGTCCCGATCACCGCGGCCGACTCGGCGGCCTATCTTCACGTGTGGCAGGTGACCGCCCACATGCTCGGCGTCCGCGACGAGTACATCCCCGCCACGTGGGAGGCGGCCAGCTCCCAGTCCGAGCAGGTTCTCGATCCGGTCCTCGCCTCCACCAAGGAGGGAGTCGAGCTGACCGACATCCTGCTGGGCCAGCTCGCCGAGCAGACGAGCCCCGGCGGGATCGACCGCCCGCTCGTCGACGCACTGGCCCGGTTCCTCGTCGGTGACCGGGTCGCCGACATGGACGGGATCCCCGAGGAAGCGTTCTGGGGAAAGGTGATCGCCACCGTCTGGCCGAAGCTGATCGCCTTCCGGGAGAAGCTGATCCCCCTGCCGCTCGTGCCGCCGCTCGCCTGGACGATCGACGAGGCGGCGCGTCAGTACATCCTCTTCTACCTCACCAAGGGCCGGGGCACCCGGATCGAGATCCCCGACACCAACCGCCCCGCATCCCGCTGAGGTCACCCGCGGCGTGCGGGGCGGCGCCACGCCGTCAGCAGCCGGCCGTGCGTCTCCGGTCCCGCCGACTGCGGTAGCCGGCCGTGCGTCTCCGGTCCGCCGGACCGCGGTGTTCACCGATCAGAACTCACGAAGGAGCCCGGAAAGATGGACGCGTTCAGCAGGCGCAAGATGTTGATGACAGGCGGGGCCCTGGGAGCCGCCGGGGCGCTGGCGGCAGCCTCCCCCGCGAGTGCCCGGTCGCTGTGGACCTGGTCGCCCAGCGGGTCGGTGGCCGGGGCGGGGGCGGGCGTGGACCCCGAATGGGTGTGGGACGAGGAAGCGGACCCGGTGCTCGCCTCCGTGATCGACCGCGGTGACGTACCCAGGGTCAACACCCTGCTGAAGCGGTGGACCCGCAACGACCAGGCACTGCCCGACGGCCTCCCGGCAGACCTCAAGGAGTTCATGGAGCACGCCCGGCAGATGCCGGCCTGGGCGGACAAGGGCAAACTCGACCGCGCCGCCCAGTTCAGCAAGACCAAGGGCATCTACGTCGGGGCTCTGTACGGTCTCGGCAGCGGCCTGATGAGCACCGCCATCCCCAGGGAGGCGCGCGCCGTCTACTACTCCAAGGGCGGCGCGGACATGAAGGACCGCATCGCGAAGACCGCGCGGCTCGGCTACGACATCGGGGATCTGGACGCCTACCTGCCGCAGGGCTCGATGATCGTGACCGCCGTGAAGACACGCATGGTGCACGCGGCGGTACGCCATCTGCTCCCGCAGTCGCCGGGCTGGTCCCGGACCAGCGGCGGCCAGAAGATCCCGATCAGCCAGGCCGACATCATGGTCACCTGGCACAGCCTGGCCACGTTTGTCATGCGCAGGATGAAGGAGTGGGGTGTCCGGGTCAACGCCGCCGACTCGGAGGCGTATCTGCACGTGTGGCAGGTGAGCGCGCACATGCTCGGCGTCAGCGACGAGTACATCCCCAACTCCTGGGACGCCGCCAACGCCCAGTCCAAGCAGGTCCTCGACCCGATCCTCGCCCACAGTCAGGAGGGGGAGGCACTGACCAACGTCCTCCTCGGGATCGTGGCCGAACTCGACGCCGGTCTGACGCGCCCCCTGATCAGCGCCTTCACCCGGTACACGCTCGGCGGCGACGTCGGCGACATGATCGGCCTGTCCAAGCAGCCGGTGCTGGAAAAGCTCATAGCGACCGCGTGGCCGCTGCTGGTGGCCTTCCGCGAAGGGCTGGTGCCGCTGCCCGCGGTCCCTGCGGTCCTGTGGACGCTGGAGGAGGCCCTCCGCAAGTTCGTCCTGCTCTTCCTCGCCGAGGGCCGGCCCATCGCGATCGACATCCCCGACGTCAACCGTCCGTCCTGAGCCGCTCCTCACCTCTTCACCACCCCTGCACAGCCCCCGCCGCTGCCAGGGACGGCACCCTGGACCGTCCCTGGCAGCACCGTCCACCACCCCAGCCGGAGCCGCACCGCGCCATGCACCCACCGATGAGATCGCGCCGAAGCAGGACACCGGGACGGGTCCTCCGTCAGACTCCCGGAGACACGACGCCGAAGAGGCGTACGGGAGAGGAGACCGATGGTGAACGGTGATGACCGTGCGGCCCGACCGCCGCACGGGAGCCGTGCCTTCGACAGGCGCAGGTTCCTGGGATTCGTGCTGGCGGCACCGACCCTGGTGACTGCCGCCGAACTCGTGCCTGCCGAAGAGGCCCGAGCCGACGTGCCGTCGGCCGACATCACGGAACTCGTCGACCTCAACGACGTCATGACCTTGGCGGCTCTGCCGACCTCGGGTCTGATCACCGTCCGGGTCAACACCGACGGCACGGTGTCCTTCGCGTTGCCCCGGGCCGAGGTGGGGCAGGGCATCACCACGTCGACGGCCATGCTGATCGCCGAGGAGATGGACGTGCCTCTCGACAAGGTGCGGGTCACCCTGGCCGACGCGCGTCCCGAGCTCGTGTTCAACCAGCTCACCGGCGGTTCGAACACGACCGTCGCGACGTACACCCCCATCCGCGTCGCGGCCGCCGTCGCGCGCGGACGGCTGCTCGAGGCCGCGGCGGTGGTGTTCGGTGCGGCCCTCACCGAGGTCACCATCAGAGCCGGCGTGGTCATCGGCCCCGCGGGCCGGAGCATCGGCATCGGCGCGCTGGCCGAGAAGGCCGCGGCCGTGCGGACGCAGCAGGTCACCGCCGAACTCAAGCCGTCCGAGCAGTTCACCGTCATCGGTACACCGCAACGCCGCATCGACGCCCTCGACGCGGTCACCGGACGCAAGAAGTTCGCGATGGACCTCGCCGTTCCGGACGCCCTCCCGACCATGGTGTGCCGTCCGCCGACGATCAACGGGAAGGTCGGACCGGTCGCCAACGCCGCGGAAGTGCGGGCGATGCCGGGCGTCACCGACGTCGTCGTCATCAAGAGTGGTGTGGCCGTACGCGCCCGGACCTTCGGTCAGTGCATCGACGCCGTACGCGCCCTGAAGGTGTCCTGGGGACCCGGCACCGCGCAGGGCAAGTCCGACGAGACCGTGCTCCAGGAACTGAAGGCCGCGGAACCTCCGATGGGGCTTCCGCCGCTGACCCCGAGCGTGGAAGGCAGATTCACCTTCCACTTCCGCAGCAACAGTGCCCTGGAGACCAACTGCGCCATCGCCGACGTGCGGTCCGATCGCGCCGAGATCTGGTCCGGCCTCAAGGCGCCGATCGTCGCGAAGGAGGCGATCGCCGCCGAGCTGGGACTGCCGCTGACAGCCGTGACGGTGCATGTCACCGAGAGCGGCGGGTCCTTCGGACGCAAGCTCTTCTTCGACGCCGCGCTGGAGGCCGTGGAGATCTCCGCGAAGATCGGCAAACCGGTCAAACTCATGTGGCACCGGGCCGACGACTCCCGTCAGGGACGTACGCATCCGATGGCCACGTCCCGTGTGCGCATCGCCTACGCCGGGAACACCGTCCTCAGCTACAAGCAGCGGCACACCAGCGTGGCCACCGACCTCAGCCACGGGTTCGGAGAGATCTTCACCGCCCTGGCCGCGAAGCTGCCGGTGGCCGACCTCGGGTTCTCCGAGACGTTCTTCCAGCTCTCCCAGTCGATGCCGTACAACTTCGGTGTCAACAGCCGGCTCCTCAACGAGACCGACAAGGGCTTCAACACGGGCAGCATGCGCAACGTCTACTCCCCCGACGTCACCTGCGCCCGTGAGCTCGTCATCGACCGTCTGGCGTCGAAGATGGGGAAGGACCCCTATCGGTTCCGGCGCGACTTCCTCGAGGACGACCGGTGCATCGCGGTCCTGGAGAAGGTCGCCGAAGCCGGGAGCTGGGGCCGGTCGATGCCGCCCGGCACGGCACAGGGCATCGCGCTCCACTCCGAGTACCACTCCGCCAGCGCGGTTCTGGTGGAGATCGACTGCCGGCCTGAGACCGTCGGCCGGCCCATCCGCAACGGTGTCGCGGGACCACGCGTCACCAAGGTCGTCCTCGCCGTGGACGCCGGTCTCACCGTCAACCCGCTCGGTCTGAAGGCACAGATGACGGGCTGCGCCATGGACGGGATCGCGCTCGCGCTGACCTCCAGCCTGCACCTGCGCGACGGGTACTTCCTGGAAGCCAGCTGGGACAACTACTTCTACACCCGGCAGTGGAACACGCCGCCCGAGCTGGACGTCATCGTCATGCCGGACACCACCGGGAAGCCCGGCGGAGCCGGAGAGCTGGGTGTCGCCGCGTCGATGGCCGCGGTCGCCTGCGCCTACGGCCGGGCGACCGGCACGATGCCCACCACCTTCCCCATCAACCACGGCACACTCTCCTTCGAACCCAAGCCGGTCGTTCCGCCTGTCCCCCAGTCCCCGACCGATGGCCTGGACCACGCCTTCTGATGTGAGGAGCTCTACGTGCCCGAGCACACATTCCGCCTCAACGGCGAGCAGGTCACCGTCGACATCGCGGACGACGTCCGGCTGCTGTGGGTGCTGCGCGACGTCCTGGGCGTCACCGGCCCCAAGTACGGCTGTGGCATCAACGTCTGCAAGGCCTGCACGAGCCATCTGAACGGCAGGGCGGTCAACCCTTGCGCGATCCCGGTGGGCGACCTCGACCCGACCGACGAGGTCACGACGATCGAGGGGCTGCCGGCCACGGTGGGCGCCGCGCTGCACCCGATGCAGCAGGCGTGGCTCGACCTGGACGTGGCCCAGTGCGGCTACTGCCAGCCGGGCCAGATCATGGCGGCGGTCGCCGTCGTACGCCGAGCCGCGGAGGAAGGCCGCGAGATCACCGACACCGACCTCGACGGCATCCGCAACATCTGCCGATGCGGTACGTACGTCCGGATCCGGGAGGCCATCAAGGCCGGTGCCGCGCGCATGTGACGAGGAACCGGCGGCGGCTCGGGCGCGTGCGCCCGGGTGGGCATGTGTGGCGGAGCGAGGCGCGGGCCGGGGCCTGCACCGAGGCCTCGGCGGCGCGCTGAAGCGCGGAGGAGTGCCGGGGCCTGCGCCCGGGCCCGGCCGACGAGTTGACGCGCGGGAAGCGGGACGGCCGCCCTCGGCGCCCGGTCCGAGACCTCCCTGGGAACCCGTGGTGGATTCCCGGCGTCCTGACCGTGTTGAATCGTGCGACGGCGCACGTGCGTCCCGTCGGACCGTTCGGCCACAGACCGCCGACGCCCCGATGCGCAACTCGTCCGATGGCTGCGGAGGCAGAGTGAAGCAAGCGCCGATACCTACTTCGGTGACGACCGAGGACCACTCCATCGAGGGGCCGCACGGCACGATTCCACTCCGCGTCTACAGGCCTGCGGGCAGGCCCACGTCCGCGCTGTTGTGGATGCACGGCGGAGGATTCCGCCACGGCTCGATCGACATGCCGGAAGCACACGGTGTGAGCGGTGAACTCGCGGCGCGTGCCTCGGCCCTCGTGGTGTCCGTCGACTACCGGCTCGCGGGAGACGGCCTCGTCTTCCCGGTACCGCTCGACGACGTCTACGCGGCGTGGGAGTGGCTCGGCCCGGTCGCCACGCGCTCGGGGCTGACCACCCGCGCGCTGGGTGGTGCCAGCGCGGGAGCCGCCCTGGCACTGGCCGCGGCCGTCCGCGGACGGGACGGCTCCATGCCCGCCGACCGTCTGCTGCTGGCTTATCCCTTCGCGCACCACCCCAACCCCGCACTCGACCAGGAAACCGCCCGCGCGATGGACGCGATGCCGGAGATCCTTCGGTTCCCTCCGGAGGAGGTCGAATCGATGGTCGCCAACTACGTCGGCCGGATCACCGACGTTCCCGCACTCGCGCTTCCGGGCGCCGCACGGCTCGACGGCCTGCCGGCCACCGCCATCGTGCTCTCGCAGTACGACGACCTGCGCCCCTCGGGGGAGTTGCTGCAGCGGCAGCTCGACTCCGTGGGAGTTCCCGTGCGGACACACCTGGCGACCGGAATGCCGCACGGCCACTTCAATCACACGCCTCTGTCAGCAGAGGCCTCCGCGTCCCTGGAATTCCTCGCCGCGGCACTGACCGACCGCACACAAGAGCCGCGGCGAGGAGAGGAGTCCGGTCCGCTCCCACGTCGCGCCGAGCGACCGGAACGGCTGCCCGCCGGATGACGGGTGGCCCGGCGCCCGCTTCGCCCATGGAGGCGGACCCGGCGTGGCGTCCCCGTGGCCGCTCCCACCGGCGTCTGCGAAGGTTCGGCCGGGCGGTCCTCCCAGGGCTGGGGCCGGGACGGCGTCACCTCTCGCGTCTGGACGACGACGTCGAACCGGCTCGCGAGCGACCCGCCCGGCCTGTGGTGGCCGCGTCATCCAGAGGTCGTAGGAGGGGCCGGACGACCAGTACCCGGTCGAGCTGCGCGAAGGCCTTCTCCCTCCCTCGGTCCCCGCTCGCCCGCTCCCTCGGTCACCGCTCGCCCGCGAGGTCCACTTCCTCACGGTGCACCGGTGCCGCGTCCGCCACCTCAGGACGACGCCAGGGGTGGGCGATCGGCGCGGACACCGCACGCCACCACGGATCCGTGGGCAGCTCGCCCGCCGGTTCGAACGGCTCACCCGGACGGGGGAAGGCCACCGCCTGGCCCGCCTCGTCACCGGCGTCCTTCATCCACTCCCCGGGCTCGGACCACGGGTGCGGGGCGAGATTGAAGGTGCCCCAGTGGATCGGCATCAGCGCGCCGTGCGGGCGGCCGCCCTGAAGGTCCAGATGCGCCCGCATGCCCTCGGCGGGCGTCATGTGGATGTCGGGCCAGAACTCGGAGTAGGCGCCGACCTGGATCATCGTCGCGTCGAACGGGCCGTGCTCGGCCCCGATGTCCTGGAAGCCGGAGAAGTAGCCGGTGTCCCCACTGTGGTAGACGCGGTGCTCCGGGCCCGCGGCGACCCACGACGCCCAAAGGGTGTGCTGTTGGTTGCGCAGCCCCCGCCCGCAGAAATGCCGTGCCGGTGTCGCGGTCAGGCTGATGCCCGCGACCTGCGCGGTCTCGTTCCAGTCGAGCTCGCGGATACGGGCCAGGGGAACGCCCCAGCGCTCCAGGTGGGCACCTACGCCGAGCGGCACCGCGAAGACCGTGTCGGTCCCCGCCAGACTCTTGATCGTGGGCAGGTCCAGATGGTCGTAGTGGTCGTGCGAGATCACGACGACGTCGACGGGGCCGAGCGCGGCGATCGACAGGGGGACGGGGTGGAGCCTTCTGGGCCCGGCGAAGGCGAAGGGGGAGCAGCGCTCGCCCCAGACCGGGTCGAAGAGCACGCGGCTGCCGTCGATCTCGGCGAGCACGCTGGAGTGACCCATCCAGGTCAGCCGCAGCCCTGTCGCGGGCGGCGCGGAGAGGTCTGCGAGCGTCGTCGCGTGCACCGGAACCGTGCCGAGCGGGGCTCTACGGGTGCGTTCCTCCTTGCGGAAGTACCCCTTGGCGAATTCGATCATGGACCCCGACGGCCTGATCCGGGCACCCGACGGGTTCTGGAACACTCCGTCGGCGAAGTTGGGCGATCGGCGGATCCGCTCCATCCGCGCGCCGGCGGGATCCGCCCCGAAGGCGTCGGGACGCAGGGAGCGGAGTCGCGTGCGGAGCGAGGGCTGGCTGTCGGCGCCGGTCACGGCATCTCCTGAGGGAGTCGGTGTCGTCTCATTATGGCCGGGAGGCACGGCCGAGCGAGGGCTCGGCGGTGAACGGAGGACGCTCGCGCACTGCCGTGGAGCGCCCGGTCGCGCATCGAGACGTCAGGCACGCGGCTGCCCGTACACATGCTCGATTCGCAGGGTCAGCACGACCCTGCGGTCCTGCACCATCGCCCGCCGGTAGTCGTCCCAGTCGGGATGCTCGCCCCGGACATCGCGGTAGAGCGTGATCAGCTGCTCGACGGTCGCGTCGTGCGGGTCCGCGGCAGGTGGGGTCAGCTCGGCCGTGGCGTCGGCGACGGTCCAGGCCCAGCGGTCCTCGCTGGTCACGTGGTAGCTCGCGCGAGGGTCGCGACGAAGGTTGCGGGTCTTGGCCCGGCCCTCGGTGATGGACACACGGATCACCGCTTCGTCGGGGTAATAGGCATGGTTCACGTTCGACAGTTGCGGCCTGCCGTCGCGCTTGAGTGTGACCAGCACCCCGCCGTCACACTCGCCGAGGAGCCGGAGCAGGGCCGCGCGCTCGGGTTCGAAGTCCGTCATGCCAACCCCAACGTCCGTGCCCGCCGGAGGATTCCGCCCCCGGGCAGAAAGGCGGCGGATCCGGCCGAGGCCACGTTGACAGGCCCGGCGCCGCATCCGGATACTGACCCGCTGTTCAGTACGCCCGCACACTCAGCACGCCCGCGCGCCCAGTGCCCCCGCCCGCGACATCCCGGAGATCCAGGAGCCGCCCGATGCCCCGCAGCCCCATGACCGGCCGCCCGATGACCCGCAGCCCGATGACCAACCGCTCGATGACCAGCCCCTCCCCCGCCCCCCTGATCTCGCTGACCTGGACGGATCACGTCACCGGCACCAAGGGATATCTGGTCGTCGACCGGCTCGTACGGGGCGTGTCGAGCGGCGGACTGCGCATGCGGGAGGGCTGCACCCTTGCCGAGGTGACAGGACTGGCCCGTGGCATGAGCATGAAAGAGGCGTTGCACTTCGACGCCGATGACACCCGGGCCCGGTACATCCCGCTCGGCGGGGCGAAGGGCGGAATCGACTGCGACCCCCGCGCCCCGGAGGCGTACGGAATCCTCGTGCGCTTTCTGCGGGCGGTACGTCCGTACGTGGAGAGCGTCTGGACGACAGGTGAGGATCTCGGTCTCGGCCAGGACCTGGTCGACCGTGCGGCGGCGGAGGCGGGGCTGGTCTCCACGGTCCAGGCGGTCTACCCACTGCTGGACGACGAGGCGGCGGCACGCGGACGGCTGGCGGACGCGTTCGCCCTCACGGTGGACGGGATCGGCCTGGACGAGCTGGTAGGCGGGTGCGGAGTGGCGGAATCGACGCTCGTGGCGCTGGACCGGGCCGGCACGGCCTACGGCGACGCCCGGGTCTCGCTCCAGGGCCTCGGCACCATGGGAGGGGCTACGGCGCGTTTCCTCTCCCGGGCGGGGCTGACGGTCGTCGCGGTCGCCGACGCCAAGGGCACGATCGCCAACCCGGCGGGGCTGGACGTCGAAGCGCTGCTGGCCGCACGGGACGCGTACGGGACGGTGGACCGCGCGGCGCTGCGGGAGGAGGACAGGGAGCTGCCGGCCGACGCCTGGCTGGCCGCCGACGCCGAGATACTCGTCCCCGCCGCCGTGTCCTACGCCGTCGACGCGTCGAACCAGGCTTCGGTCAGGGCCCGCTGGGTGGTCGAAGCGGCAAACATGCCCGTACTGCCCGAGGCGGAGGCGCTGCTCGCCGAGCGGGGAATCACGGTGCTGCCCGATGTCGTCGTCAACTCCGGCACGAACGCCTGGTGGTGGTGGACGCTGTTCGGGGACGTCGGCGCCGATGCCGAGGAGGCCTTCGCACACACCCGCCGTGCGATGCGCGCCCTCGTGAGCCGCGTCCTCGAACGTGCGGAGGCGGACGGCCGCACGCCACGGGCGGCCGCACACGCACTCGTCGAGGAGCGGCTGCCGGTGATGGCGGAGCGGTTCGGCTGGTACGGCTGACCCCCTTGCGGACGGGCGGCCCGTGGTCCGGTGGCGGACGTTGGCTAGGGTGAACGCGTGGCGAGAGTACGGCTGAGCGTGGCGGAGCGTCGTGAGGAACTCCTCCGCGCTGCCGTCGAACAGATCGAGGTGCGGGGCGTGGCCGCCGTCCGGATCGCCGATGTGGCCTCCGTCCTCGGGGTGAGCAACGCACTGGTGCTCTATCACTTCTCCTCGAAGGAGAAGTTGGTGGCCGCCGCGTTCGCTTACGCGGCCGAGGCGGATCTCGCCCACCTGCGCAGGCTGCTGACCCGCCGGACGAGCGCCGTACGGCGGCTGCGGGCGGCCGTGCGCTGGTACGCCCCGACCGGGCAGGCGAAGGGGTGGCGGCTGTGGATCGAAGGCTGGGCGTCCTCCCTGCATGATCCGGCGCTGCGCGAGGTGGCCGGTGATCTCGATCAGCAGTGGAAGGCCGAGCTCGCCGAAGTCATCGAGGAGGGCGCGGCGGGCGGTGAGTTCCACTGCGACGACCCGATGTCGGTGGCCTGGCGGCTCACCGCTCTCCTGGACGGTCTGGCGGTCCAGATGACGTCGTACGCCGGCCCGCTCTCCCGGACCACCATGCTGCAGTGGGCCGAAGAGGCACTCGCGCGCGAACTCGGCATCGACCACGAGGTTCTGACCGCCTGAGCGCCCACTGTCAGGAGCGTCAGCCCCTCCAGCGCCACTGCCACGAGCTTCCGACATCCTGAGCGGCCACCGCCGGGATCGCCAGGCCGCCGGATCAGGTCTGGAGCACCGGTGCGTAGACCTCTCCGTCGAGCCCGAAGGTCCATGCGACCCCCTCCTTCGCCGTCCTGGTCCTGGGCGGCACCCGCAGCCAGTAGGTGCGGTGGGTGCCGTCCGGCTCCGGGGTGGAGTTGACGACCTCGACCATCACCACGTCCTCGTCACCCTCCATCGCGATGCGCCAGAGGATTCCCGTCTCGTCACGGTGCACCGGCTCGGCCCCCGATTCGGCGAGGTAGCGGTCGTAGCCGTAGTACTCCAGCATGACGCGGCGCAGCTCCGCGTTCTCCTCGCCGCGGATCCGGTCGGGTGTCAGACTCGCCAGCCCGTCCAGGAATTCGGCCGGGACGGGCATACCGCGCCAGGCGTACAGGGCGAAGCCGTCGGAGTAGGCCAGTGCCGGGCCGTCGCCGCGGTCGAGCCGTCCCGCCTCGTCGCGGTGGAGGTCGACGGGGCGTTCGCTGATGACCACGGCGTGTTCGTACGGCCACCACCAGCCGGCGTTCCTCGCGACCTCGGCCAGACCCGTCAGCCGGTCGCCCCGTCCGTCGAAGGCAGCGAGCCAGGCCGCGTCGTGCTGGCCCAGGACCGCGTCGAGCAGCACCAACCGCACGTCCGGCTCGTCCTCGGGACGGGTGGCGAGTTCGGCGACGACTCCCGTCCGTATCCGCTCGGCAAGAGCGGCCGTGGTCTCCCACAGCTGGGCGCCCGTCGCCGACCACAGGGACGACCAGCCGGCCGGGCCCAGTTCGTCGTACATCCGGCGCCGCTCCTCCGCCCAGGGACGGGTGCGTACTTCTTCGCGGACCGACCGCCCGGCGCCGGCGAGCGCCTCCACCGCTCGGACGGCCGCCTTCGGCGAGTCCGCCCAGATGATGCGCTCCGGCTCGTCGAGCCCCGCGCTGCGGTAGGCGAGCCGCACCCCGTCCTCGGCCGCACCCCGGTCGGCCCTGCCGGTCGCCGCCGCCACTGCCCGCCACGTGTTCACGTACTGCATCGGTATTCCCCGTCCCCTGTTCCCTGTTCCCCGTGTCCTGACCGCACATCGTTGGGGCGCCCTCCCCCGGTCCGTCGCGAGGGCGTCAGTCCGCGACGACCCTGACCGCGCCCGGTGCGTACTCCCGCTGGCGCACCACGCGGAACCAGCCCTTGGGCAGGGCTATCGCCGCGTGCTCCTCGTGCACCACGCGTCCGCCCTCGGGGAGATGGAGCAGCATGGGACCGAACGGTCCCGCCTCCCGCATGAGCCGCCCCGGCCCCTGCACGGCGTGCGCGTGCCCGGTGACCTCGCCCAGCGCCAGGACGAGCCTCCCCCGCCCGTCGCGCGGTTCACCCGGTGCGTCGAGGAAGTGGGCGGGCACGGCCGACTCCTCCGTCGCCACGATCAGTACGTCACCCTGCCGGTACACAGACGTCTCCCCTCGGTCCCGGCACCTCTGTGCCGGCCATGGATGAAACGCTACGAGGGGGGTCTGACAATCGGCTGCGCCCACGGTGCGTACCGGACCCGGTAGCCGTTCGTACCGGACCCGGCAGTCGTTCCTACCGGACCCGGTAGCCGTCCGTACCGTGCCCCGTGGCCGTCCGTACCGGGCCCGGTAGCGGCGTTGTCAGTGGCACTTGATAAACCTTGCGGACATCAGCCGCCCCCAGTATCAGGAGCTCAGTGCCATGTCCGACGCGGACCGTCTGCACGAGTTGCTCGGCCTTCCGGCCGTCGATTTCCAGCGCGAGACCGACGGGGAGGCCCGTCCCGCGGCCGATGCCGCGGCCTGGCGCATCAGCGTCGATCCGTACTCCGATGAGGAGGACGCGGACTGGGAGGAGAAGTTCGGCGCGTTCCTCGACGCTGTCGACCCGTCAGGGGTGGAGGCGCTGATCATCGGGCAGTGGGGCGAGGCGTACGAGGAGAACTCCTCCTACCCTCTCGGCCTCGTCATCGCCGCGGCCGACCGGCTGACCTCTCTGCGAGCGGTGTTCGTCGGGGATCTGATGAGCGAGGAAGCCGAGATCTCGTGGATCGAGCAGTCCGACGTCACGGCTCTGCTCACCGCCTATCCCGACCTCACCCACCTCGGTGTACGAGGCGGCAGCGGCCTGGAGTTCCCGCCCGTCGAGCACGCGTCGCTCCGGGCGCTCACGATCGAGAGCGGCGGGCTCCCGGCGGACGCGCTGCGCGGTGTGCTGGACAGCGAGCTCCCGGCGCTGGAGCGGCTGGACCTCTGGCTCGGCGTCTCCGCGTACGGAGGTGACGCGACCGTCCCGGACCTGGCGCCGCTGCTCGCCGGGACCCGGTTCCCCCGGCTCACCCATCTCGGGCTGCGGAACAGCGAGTTGCAGAACGAGATCGCGGCCGCGATAGCCGCGGCTCCGGTCGTCGCGCAGCTCCGCACACTCGACCTGTCGAACGGCACACTGGGGGACGAGGGAGCCGCCGCGCTGCTCGAAGGCCAGCCTCTCATCCATCTCCGGGCGCTCGATCTGCACCATCACTTCCTGAGCGTCCCGATGGAGCGACGGGTGGCCGAAGCACTGGAGCCGCACGGCGTGTCGGTCGACCTGTCCGAGCGCTGCGAGCCGTGGGACGACCGCGGAGCCGAAGGCCGCTACACCGCGGTCGCGGAGTGACGGAGCGATGATCGACGTCACTCACCCCGACACCTTCCACGGCCTGCCGGTCCACACCCTGTCCCTGTCCGGCTCCGCGGTGACCGCGACGCTGCCTGAGGCCGGCGCCGTGGCCTGGCGGCTGGACTGCATGACGGACGAGCTGGCGTTCGAGGACGCCTGGCCGCGCTTCCTCGCGACGGTCGACCCCGGCCACGTCCGCGCACTGTTGATCGGCCCCTGGTGGGACGAGGACTACGTCCCCTTCGCGCCGGTGGTCGAGGCGATCGCCGCCGACGCGCACCGCTTCCCGGCGTTGCGCGCGTTGTTCCTCGCCGATGTGGACAGCGAGGAGTGCCAGATCTCCTGGCTGGAGATGTGCGACATCACTCCGGTGCTGGAAGCCCTGCCGCTGCTGGAGGAACTGGTGGTACGCGGCTGCGGTTACACGGAGCCCGAGGAACACCTGCGGCTGCGCCCGGTCCGCCATCAGGCGCTGACCTCGCTCCGGGTCGAGTCCGGTGGGCTGCCCGCCCACTTCGTCCGCGCGGTGGGCGCGTCCGAGCTGCCGGCCCTCGAGCGGCTGGACCTCTGGTTCGGTGTCAGCTGGTACGGCGGCGACGCGACGGTCACCGATCTGGCCCCGGTGCTGTCCGGCGCCGGGCTGCCGCGTCTGCGCCATCTCGGCCTGCGGAACAGCGAGATGCAGGACGAGATCGCCGCGGCCGTCGCTTCCGCACCGATCGTCGCCCGGCTCGAATCGCTCTCACTCTCCCTGGGGACCCTCGGTGACGCGGGCGGGCGGGCTCTCGTCGAAGGGCAGCCGCTCACCCACCTGTCCGTGCTGGATCTGCACCACCACTACCTCTCCGCCCCCCTCGTCTCCCGCATCAGGGAGCTGTGCGACCGCGCGGGCGTCCGGGTCGATCTCGCCGAAGCGGAAGACCGGGACACCGGGGACGACGAGACGCGCTATGTCGCCGTCAGCGAGTAGTGCGCAGCCGCGCCTCGCGGTGGTCGGCATCCCCGGCAACCGCAGGGTCGGCCTCTTCCAGGACGCCGCGCGCGCTGCCGGCCTCGCGCCCGCGCGCACGGTGTCCTGGCCGGCCGTGCTGCGGGGTGAAACGGAATTCCACCCCGGCGAGACGGTGCGCGTCGACTCGCCCGGGGAGGACCCGGAGGTGGACCGCCTGCTGCGCGGGGGCGACGACCCGACGCGGGTGGAGGGCTCCGCCCGTTGGTACGCCCGCTTCACCTCGGCCGTACGGGAGGTCGCGGAGGCCGCCGCGACCGCCGGAGCGGTGCTGCTGGACGATCCCGGGGACATCGCGGTGCTGTTCGACAAGCGGCTCTGCCACGGAGTGCTGGACGCCGCCGGGGTGCCGGTGCCCGACTCCCCCACGTCCGGCCCGGACGGAGCCCCCGTGCGCGGCTGGGCGGACGTGCGGGCCCTGATGGCGGAGCACCGCATGCCGCGGGTGTTCGTGAAGCCCGCGCACGGCTCCTCGGCGTCCGGGGTGATCGCCCTGGAAACGGCCGGGCCGGGCAGGGTGCGGGCGGCCACCTCCGTGGAGCGCGACGAGGAGGGCCGTCTGTTCAACTCGCTCCGGGTGCGCAGGTGCACGACGGAGCGGGAGGCCGCGGTGCTAGTCGACGCCCTGGCTCCGGACGGACTGCACGTCGAGCGCTGGCTGCCCAAGGCCTCCCAGCGCGGTCGCGTCGCCGACCTGCGGGTCGTGGTGGTCGCCGGGCGAGCCACGCACGCGGTCGTGCGGACGAGCCGGTCCCCGATGACCAATCTGCATCTGGGCGGGGCTCGCGGGGATCTGGACCACGTCCGGGCCGCCGTGGAGACCGCCGGCGGCAGCTGGAGCGCCGCCCTGGCCGTGTGCGAGAGGGCCGCGGCCTGCTTCCCGGACACGCTGTGCGTGGGCGTCGATCTCCTGCCTTCCACCGGCTGGCGGCGCTTCGCGGTCGGCGAGGTCAACGCCTTCGGGGACCTCCTTCCGCGCCTGACGGGCCTGCCGGGCAGCGGCGCGGAGGGCCTGGACACCTATGGCGCGCAGATCGCCGCCGTACTGGACCGAGCAAGGAAAGACCGTGTCACCGAATCACCCTGAACGACCGGACCCCGAGGCGAGGACGCCCGGCCCCGACATGAACGCGGTCGTGGGGAGCCACGACCTTCTGTTCGTCACCCTGGACACCCTGCGGTTCGACGTGGCCGAGGAACTCGCGGCTGCCGGACGCCTGCCGAATCTGGTCCGGCACCTGCCGGACGGTGTCTGGGAGAAGAGGCATGCCCCCGGCAGCTTCACCTACGCCTCCCACCAGGCGATGTTCGCGGGTTTCCTGCCGACGCCCGCGGCGCCCGGTCCCCACCCGAGGCTGTTCGCCGCGCGCTTCGCCGGCAGCGAGTCCACCGCGGAGCGCACCTTCGTCCACGAGACCCCCGATCTCGTCTCGGGGCTCGCCGCGGTGGGCTATCGCACGGTGTGCGTCGGCGGCGTGGGTTTCTTCAACGGCCGCCCCCCGCTCGGTTCGGTACTGCCCGGCATGTTCCAGGAGAGCCACTGGGAGCCCGCGTTCGGGGTCGCCTCGCCGACGTCCTTCGAGTCCCAGGTGTCGTGCGCCGAGCGGGTGGTCGCCGGTCTCCCCGCGGACCGGAAGCTGTTCCTGTTCGTCAACGTGTCGGCGCTGCACCAGCCGAACTGGTTCCACCTGCCCGGCGCCGACGCCGGCGCGGGCGATTCCCGCGCCACCCACGCCGCCGCCCTGGAATACGTGGACCGGCACATCGGGCGCCTCTTCGCTGCGGCGAGCAGCCGCCGCCGGTGCTTCGCCATCGTCTGTTCCGACCACGGAACCGCCTACGGGGAGGACGGTTACACCGGTCACCGCCTGGGCCACGAGGCCGTCTGGACCGTCCCCTACGCCCACTTCTTCCTCGAACCGGGGGCCACTCGATGACCGGTGCCACGCGAGGTACGACGGACAGCTCCGGCCCGTACCGCAGCTACGTCTACGCCTACCCGCACAAGACCGCCTACCGTCCGCTGGGCGAGGATCCCGCCGGACGCCCGCTGTTGAGCGAACTGTGGGCCGCTGAGCGCAAGGACGCGCTCTCCCTCTACGCCCACATACCCTTCTGTGAGGTCCGCTGCGGCTTCTGCAATCTGTTCACCCGCATCGGCGCTCCCGGCGAGCTGACGACCCGCTACCTCGACGCCCTCGACCGGCAGGCGACCACCGTGCGGGAGGCGCTGGGCGACGAGGAACCGGTCCGCTTCGCCGCCGCCGCGTTCGGGGGCGGCACCCCCACCTTCCTCACCGCGGGCGAGCTGGAGCGGCTCTGCGACATCGCGGAGAAGCGCATGGGCGTGGATCTGAGCTCGGTGCCCCTCTCCGTGGAGACCTCACCGTCGACCGCGACGGCGGACCGGCTGGCCGTGCTCGCCGACCGGGGCACCACGCGCGTCAGCATCGGCGTGCAGAGTTTCGTCGACGCCGAGGTCCGCGCGGCGGTCCGTCCGCAGCACCGGTCCGACGTGGAAGCGGCGCTCGGCCGGATCCGGGACGCCCGCATCCCGGTCCTCAACATCGATCTGATCTACGGCATCGAGGGCCAGACCGAGGCGAGCTGGCGCACCTCGCTGGACGCCGCCCTGGCCTGGCGCCCGGAGGAGCTGTACCTCTATCCGCTCTACGTACGCCCGCTCACCGGTCTGGGCCGGCTGGGCACCGGGGCCGACGCGCCGGACGAACCGGACGCGGCCTGGGACGAACAGCGGCTGCGGCTGTACCGGGCGGGTCGTGACCGTCTGCTGGCCGAGGGCTACGAGCAGGTGTCCATGCGGATGTTCCGCCGCACGGACGCCCCGCACGCCGGTCCCGACGACTACGCCTGCCAGACCGACGGCATGATCGGGCTCGGCTGCGGGGCGCGCTCGTACACGTCCTCGCTGCACTACTCCTTCGACTACGCCGTGGAGATGCGGGAGATCCGGGGGATCATCGACGGCTTCACCACGGCCGAGGACTTCTCCCGCGCGGAGGTCGGCCGGTACGTCGACGAGGGCGAGGCGCGCAGGCGCCACCTCCTGCAGTCGCTCCTCCAGGCCGAGGGGATGCGGACCGCCGAGTACCGCGAGCGCTTCGCCTCCGATCCGTACGACGACTTCCGGGCCGAGCTGGAACTCTTCGACGCCCGCGGCTGGCTGGACGCCACGGCCCGCCCCGCGCTGCTGCGTCTCTCCCCGGAGGGCCTGGCCCACTCGGACGCGCTGGGCCCCGAGCTGTTCTCACCCGAGGTACGGGCCGCGATGGCCGCGTACGAGGCGAAGTGAGGGACGGGCATGGACCTGACGCTTCTGTACCGGGGCCCGCTGGCCTCGTGCGACTACGACTGCCCGTACTGCCCGTTCGCCAAGCGACGGGACAGCGGCGAGCAGTTGCGGGCCGACCGCGCCGCCCTGGCGCGGTTCACGACGTGGGCCGCCGAGCAGACCGGTGACCGGCTGTCGGTGCTGTTCACCCCCTGGGGCGAGGCCCTGGTGCGTTCCTGGTACCGGCGCGCGCTCGTGGAGCTGTCGCGCCTGCCGCACATCGAGCGGGTCGCCGTGCAGACCAACCTCAGCGGGCGTACGGGCTGGCTGGCCGAGGCGGAGCGGGACAAGGTCGCCCTGTGGTGCACCTACCACCCGGGCCAGACACCGTACGAGCGCTTCCTGGGCAGGTGCCGGGAGCTGACGGCTCTGGGGGTCCGGCACAGTGTCGGTGTCGTCGGGCTCGCGGAGCATCTGGAGGAGGCGAGGAGGCTGCGCGCGGCGCTGCCGTCCGAGGTCTACCTCTGGGTCAACGCCGCCGAGGGGCACACCTACACGGACGAGGAGGCGGACCTCTGGACCGCCCTGGACCCGCTGTTCCCCTACAGCCGGTTCCCGCACCGCTCCGCCGGGCTGCCCTGCCGGACGGGCGAGTCGGTCGTCTCCGTCGACGGCGACGGGACGGTGCGCCGCTGTCATTTCGTCAGGGCGGAGCTGGGCAATCTCTACGACGGCAGCTACCGCGAGGCGCTCGGTCCGCGTGGCTGTCCGCTCGACGTGTGCGACTGCCACATCGGCTACGTGCACCTGGAGACGCTGCCGTTGTACGACGTCTTCGCGGGCGGCGTGCTGGAGCGCGTACCGGCCCGTCCGGTCCTTGTGCCGGGCGGGCCGTCGGGGACGCACGCCCGTCCGGGGCGGGATGCGGCCCCGGACGGACTCGTGACACCGGGCCCTGCCCGGCGTCCCCTCCCGATCGTCACGCGCTGATCGGTCAGAGCGGGAGCAGGTCGGGACGCTTGGCCGCGACGTGGTCACCGGAGGACTCGCCGCGCAGCCGCCGGCCGATCCAGGGGACGAGGTACTCACGCGCCCACTGGATGTCGTCACGGCGTACCTCCAGCGGCCCGCGGTGCGCCTGCGGGGGCCACGCCTGGTCCGGGTCGGCCGGCACGTCGAGGCCGAGGACCTGGGCGGCGCGCAGCGCGACCCGGGTGTGTCCCTCGGGCGAGAGGTGCAGACGGTCGTTGTCCCAGGCGCGCCGGTCCTGCACGGACCGCAGGGACCACAGGTCCAGGACCGGGCAGTCGTAGCGGTCGGCGATGGACCGGACGTGCGCGGTGTACATGGCGATCTTGCCGCGCAGGTGCTTGAGCACCGGGATGTCGCGGGTGTCGAAGCCGGTGGTGACCATGACGGTGCCGACCGTCTGCGTCAGCTCGGCGACCGCGCGTTCGAAGCGTTCTGCCACGTCGTCCGGGTCGGAGCCGGGACGGAGGATGTCGTTTCCGCCCGCGCAGAAGCTCACCAGATCAGGTGCCAGCTCCTTGGCGCGGGGGACCTGTTCCTCGACTATCTGGTCGAGGAGGCGTCCGCGTACGGCGAGATTGGCGTACCGGAAGTTCCCGTGCGTGTCGTCCACAGGAGCGACCACCGCGTGCGGGACCGGGAGCCGGTCCGCGAGGAGGACCGCGAGCCGGTCCGCCCAGCCGACGAGCGCACCGTCCGGGCCAGGGTCCCCGACGCCTTCGGTGAAGCTGTCGCCAATCGCTGCGTACGACCCGATGATGCCTCGTTGGTTGTTTCTCGAATCGTCTGCCACAAGCGCTTATCCTGCACCTTCGAATGTGACCTACGCGACCGTAATAAGGGGTTGACGGGTGGTGAGAAAGACCACCCGGTCAGTTTTTGGTAAAGCCGGAATAAGAAGAGGGGCGGTGCGCCGTGGCGCACCGCCCCTCCTGCCTCGCCCTCAGGGCGCCGGGTCTCAGATGGAGACGCCGTGCGAACGCAGGTAGGCGATCGGGTCGACGTCCGAGCCGTAGCCCGGGCCGGTGCGGACCTCGAAGTGGAGGTGCGGACCGGTGGAGTTGCCGGTGGAACCGGAGAGACCGATCTGCTGGCCACCGGTGACGGTCTGGCCGGCCGAGACCTCCAGCGAGGACAGGTGGGCGTACTGCGAGTACATGCCGTCGCTGTGCTGGATGACGACCTCGTTGCCGTACGAGCCGCTCCAGCCCGCCGAGACCACGGTGCCCGGGCCGATGGACCGGACGCTGGTGCCGGACGCGGCCTGGAAGTCGGAACCGGTGTGGTAGCCACTGGACCAGCTGGCGCCCGAGGCGCGGTACTGGGTGGTGACGTTGGGGTTCTCGACCGGGGCGGCGTAGCCGGAGGTGTTGCCCTCCGACGCGGCGGACTCGGTGGAGGTCGTGGTCGCCGTCTTCTCCGCCGGAGCGGCAGCCTTCTCGGCAGGGGCGGCCGCCTTCTCGGCCGTCTCTGCCTTGGAGGGCGCGGCCTTGGAGGGCGCGGCCTCCGCGGAACCGGACGCCTTGGCTCCGAGAACCAGCTTCATGCCCGGCTGGATCAGGCTCGGGTTCCCGCCGACGACCTCGCGGTTGTCCTTGTAAAGCTTCTGCCAGCCGCCCTTGATCTTCTTCTCCGCCGCGATCTTCGCCAGGTAGTCGCCGGCGACGACGGAGTAGGTCTTCGGGGTGCTCTTGGCCGCGGCGGGCGCGCTCTGCGCGGCCGTCTTGGCGGCCGGTGCGGACTGCTCCGCCGCGTTGGCGCCGGTGGCGCCGATCAGCGGCAGGGCGAGAACGGCGCCGCCGGTCCCCACGGCGAGGATGCCGCGCGAGATCGGGCTGGTCCTGGTACGGCGGTGCTTACCCTTTGCGGGCATGGGGCATTCCTCTCCGGCGCCTGCGAGGTGAGCTGTCGGGTGCGGACTGGAGATGCCCGGCCGCGCGGTGCGCGACTTGACCCCGAGCCGGTTCCGGATCCCTCCGGCCGGCGGCTTACCTGGTTCCCCCGCTCCTGCCACACGTGTGTCGGTGCGGATTCCGGACGGCGGCAGGATTAGGCGTTCCATCCGGATTGACCGTGACCGTAAGCGAGCCGGGTCGCCGGGAACAAGCCACGGATTGCGCACCGGAATCGGCGCTTCAATTTCCGCGCGGAATTCCCGTCACCCTCCGTGGATTACGGATCTTGGCATTCCGCGCGGCGTCAGGAATACCCACCGGCGGCTCCGCCACACACCGTCACGGATATGATCCCGCTCACCCACCTCACACCATCTCCCGTACAAGCAGAGCATGTTCGACTAAATACACCAATACGGACATGTCATTGCTTTCACTGACCAACCCATACGACCGGTCACCCCATTTCACCGAGCCGCGCCCGAGACGATTGGCAGGTGCAGCCATGTCGTATCGTCGCGAGCGTGCCCCCGTCGGCGAGCGGCGCCGACGCCAGACACCACAGGAGCCCTTGTGACGCAGCTGCCAGAGGTCCCGCCGGCCGGCGCCGGGACGACGGACGTCGAGCTGACCGGTGTCCGCAACTTCCGTGACGTGGGCGGCCTCCCCACCGTCGACGGCGGCAGGGTCCGCTACGGGCGCCTCTACCGCAGCGGCCACCTCGCCCACGCCACCCCCGAGGACGCCGCCTTCCTCTCCGGGCTCGGCCTGCACACGGTCTTCGACTTCCGCAACGCGGCCGACCACAAGCTCGACGGCCATGACGTGGAGCTGCCGGGAGTCCGGAATGTCAGCATTCCCCTCTCCGACCCGGCCGACGGTGCGGAGTTCTGGCGACTGGTGCGCGACGGCAACATCCAGCAGCTGCGTTCGATCCTGGCCGACGGCAAGGGCACGGCGCGGATGGTCGCCTCGTACCGCGCGATCATCAAGGACCGCACCGCCGAGCACAGCCGTGTACTGCACGCGCTGGCCGAGGACAGTGTGCCCGCGTTGATGCACTGCGCCGCGGGCAAGGACCGGGCTGGGCTGTCCGTCGCGGTCTCGCTGCTGGCCGTCGGGGTCGAGAAGGAGGCCATCGAGGCCGACTACCTCAAGTCCAACGACGCTCACCGGCGCTACAAGGTGCGGCGGAGCGACACCTCGTCGGCAGGGATGTCGGACGAGGTGATGGAACTGCTCAATCCGCTCTTCGGCGCCCACCCGGACTATCTCGCGGCGGCGTTCGAGACCATCGAGGAGGTCTGGGGCGGCACGGACCGCTATCTCCTCGAAGGACTCAAGATCGACGCGGCCACCCGCGCGAAGCTGCGCGAGCGGCTCGTCGAGGACGCCTGAGGCCGGCGGTCAGCCTCCGGACGCCACAGCGGTCACTTGCCGGCCACGCTGAAGAGGAGGAAGAGGAAGGCCGCGACGACGTGGCCGGCCACCAGGTAGGCGAAGAGCCGGATGACGACGCCGCGAGGCATCCTCCGCTCGTGGGTGTCCGCGCTCTTCTGCCTGCGCGGGGTCAGCGGGTCGTAGTGCTCCGAATCGGACATGACGGTCCTCTCTTCCGGCCGCGGGGGCCGGGGTGACAAGGGGTCGGCAGGCTGGGGCGCGTGCCGGACCGGCGACGGTGCCGGATCAGAGACGGTGAGCCCCGCCGCCGAGGCACAGCTCCGCGGTGGGGCTCTGCAGCAGCGTGTGGACGAAGAGCAGCCGCGCCCCGCCGACGTCGAGCGCGGCGATCCTGTGCGGGGTGAGCGAGTCGAAGTGCGCGCTGTCACCCGGATCGAGGTCGTGCACGGTGTCCCCGAGCACGACGCGCAGCCTGCCGTCGAGGACGTACAGCCACTCCTCCCCGGGGTGCACACGCACGAGGTCGCCCTCGGTGCCGTACGGCACACGCACGCGCAGCGCCTGCATCGCCCGGCCCGAGCCTCCGGCCTGCCGGTAGAGCCAGCCGCCGTCGCCGCCAGGCGCGCCTTCGAGGGGACCGCCACGGACGATCGCGTCACGTTCGGGCGGCATCTCGCCCAGCAGCTCGGAGACGGTCGTACCGTAGACCCTGGCGAGTCCGAGCAGCATGGGCAGCGAGGGCTGCCTCCGGCCCGTTTCGAGCCGGGAGAGGTGGGCGGGCGAGAGTCCGGCCCGCCCGGCCGCGGCCTCCAAGGTCAGACCGCGGTTGCGGCGCAGGTCACGCAGGCGTGGCGCAACCCCTGGAAGCTCGTCGGCCACCCCTTCGTCAGAAGGATTCATGACTCCATTGGGCCAGGATCTTTCCTCTGAGGCAAGTTTATTGCCTCAGAGGCAAATCCCTCAGCGGTTGGCGACGGCCTGCTTCACCAGCGTCCTGCCGAAGTCCCACATCAGCCCGCCACCACTGTGCGCGTCGTCCATGACGGCAGTGAACGCGGTCACGAAGCGGTCGACCTCCGCCTCCCCGATGACCAGCGGCGGGATCAGCTTGATCACTTCCAGATGATCGCCGGAGACCTGGGTGAGGATGCGGTGCTTCTGGAGCAGCGGCACGACCACCATCTGCGCGAAGAGACCCTTGCGCGCCGCCTGGAGCATCGTCCAGCGGCTGCGGAGCTTGAGCGAGGAGGGACGGCCGAACTCGATCCCGATCATCAGCCCGCGGCCTCGTACCTCGTGCAGCAGCTCGTAGCGGCCGACGAGCGCGGAGAGCCGCTCGCGCAGCAGATCACCGGTGCGCCGGGCGTTCGCGACGGTCTCCTCCTGCTCCATCACCGCTAGGACGGCGAGCCCGGCCGCCATGGCCTGCGCGTTCGACCCGAAGCTGGCGGAGTGGACGAGGACCCGGTCCATGGAGGAGTAGACGCGCTTGAAGATCCAGTCCTTGCCGAGCGTCGCGCCGACCGGCACGTAGCCGCCGGAGAGCGCCTTGGCCACGCAGAGCAGATCGGGCTCTACCCCCTCCTCGTGCTGGTACGCGTAGAAGTCGCCGGTCCTGCCCAGCCCGGTCTGGACCTCGTCGGCGATCAGCACGGCCTTGTGCCGGTGCAGCAGCTCCTGCGCCTCCCGGAGGAAGCCGGGCGGCGCGGCGTGGACGCCCTTGCCCTGGATCGGCTCGACGACCAGTCCCGCCACGTCCCCGCGCTTCAGCTCACGGCGCAGGGCGTCGAGGTCACCGAGCTCGATGGCGGTGTCGGGGAGCAGGGGGGCGAACCCGTCCCGGAACCCCTGTTCCCCGTTGACCGAGAGCGAGCCGGTCGTCAGCCCGTGGAAGGCGTGGGAGCAGTAGAGGATCCTGGGCCTGCCGGTGGCGTACCTGGCGAACTTCAGCGCGGTCTCGACCGCCTCCGTACCGCTGTTGCCGAAGAACACCCGGTCCAGGTGCGGGCTGTGCGCCAGAAGCTTCTCGGCGAGCAGACCGGGCAGCGGCTGGCAGTCGAAGCGCGTGAGGTCGGCGAGCGAGGCGTCCAGGACGTCGTGGACGGCCTTGCGTACGACAGGGTGGTGCCTGCCGAGCCCCATCACCCCGAAGCCGGCGAGCATGTCGAGGTAGTCGTTGCCGTCCGCGTCCCAGAAATAGGCGCCCTCGGCCCTCTCGTAGACCTTGTCGAAACCGATGGTGCGCAGCATGCGCGGCAGTTGGTGGTTGAGGTGGCGGGTGTGCAGCTCGTAGCGTTCGCCGCCGCGCTCCGCCAGGAGCCGTGTGAGATCGAACCCTTCCGGCCGTTCGTCCTTCATGCGCCGCTCTCCCTCCGCACGCTCCGCTCCTCCTCTGTCGCGCGCCGCTCCAGCACGGCGCCGATGTGTCCGGCGATCTCCACCGGTGTGAGTCCGATGTCCGCCAGCACCTCGCCGCGTCCGGCGTGCGCGAGGAACTGCTCGGGGATGCCGAAGGTCCGCAGAGGTACGTCGACGCCCGCTTCCCGCAGCGCCTGTCCCACGGCCGAACCGACGCCGCCCGTGCGGCTGTTGTCCTCGACGACCGCCACCAGTTCGTGGCGCGCCGCCAGTCCGGGCAGTTGTCCGTCGACCGGCTTGACCCAGCGGGGATCGACGACCGTGCAGCGGACGCCGGAGGCGGCGAGGAGGTCGGCGGCCTGCAGACAGACCGGGGCGAGCGCCCCGACCGCCACCAGCAGGACGGCGGGGTCCGGGGCCCGGTGCAGCAGGTCCATCCCGCCGATCCTCCCGAGGGAGGCGATCGGCTCCCCCACCGGCTCCTTGGGGAACCGGATCACGGTGGGCGCGTCGTCGACGTCGACGGCCTCGCGCAGTTCCTCACGGAGCCGTTCGGCGTCGCGCGGGGCCGCGATCCGCAGACCGGGCACGACCTGGAGCAGGGACATGTCCCACATGCCGTTGTGCGAGGGGCCGTCGGTGCCCGTGACGCCGGCCCGGTCCAGGACGAACGTGACCCCGCACCCGTGCAGGGCGACATCCATCAGCAGCTGGTCGAAGGCGCGGTTGAGGAAGGTCGCGTAGATGGCGACGACCGGGTGCAGACCGCCGGTGGCGAGGCCCGCCGCGGAGACAGCCGCGTGCTGCTCGGCGATCCCCACGTCCCAGATCCGGTCGGGGAACTCCTCGGCGAACCGGGTCAGCCCCACCGGGTGCAGCATCGCCGCGGTGATCGCGACGACGTCCCGGCGCTCGGCACCGATCTCGGCGATCTCGTCGCCGAACACGGAGGTCCAGGACGGCGCGGCGGGCACCACGAGCGGCTCGCAGGTCAGGGGGTCCATCCTGCCGACGGTGTGGAAGCGGTCGGCGTCGTCGGCCAGCGCCGGCGGAAAGCCCCGGCCCTTCTCGGTGATGCAGTGCACCAGGACCGGCCCGTGGTAGCGCTTCGCCCTGCGCAGTGCGGTCTCGACGGCTTCGATGTCGTGCCCGTCGACGGGTCCGAGGTACTTCAGGCCCAGGTCCTCGAACATGCCCTGCGGGGCGAAGGTGTCCTTGAAGCCCTTCTTCGCGCCGTGCAGGGAGCCGTAGAGGGGCTGTCCGATGACCGGGGTCTGCTGGAGCACTCCCTTGCCCCAGGCCAGGAAGCGCTCGTAGCCGTCGGTGGTGCGCAAGGTGGCCAGGTGGTTCGCGAGGCCGCCGATGGTCGGGGCGTAGGAGCGCTCGTTGTCGTTCACCACGATGATCAGGGGCCGGTCCCCGGCCGCCGCGATGTTGTTCAGCGCCTCCCAGGCCATCCCGCCCGTGAGCGCCCCGTCGCCGGTCACCGCGACGACGTGGTCCGGACGTCCCAGGAGCTCGTTGGCCTTGGCAAGGCCGTCGGCCCAGCCGAGCACCGTCGAGGCGTGGGAGTTCTCGATGACGTCGTGCTCCGACTCCTCGCGGGAGGGGTAACCGGAAAGGCCGCCCTTGCCGCGCAGCTTGGAGAAGTCCTGACGCCCGGTCAGCAGCTTGTGCACATAGCTCTGGTGTCCCGTGTCCCACAGGATGCGGTCCACGGGCGAGTCGAAGGCCCGGTGCAGGGCGATGGAGAGTTCGACGACTCCGAGGTTGGGGCCGAGGTGGCCGCCTGTCCTCGCCACCGCCCGGATGAGGAACGCCCGGATCTCCTCGGCGAGTTCGCCGAGTTCCGGCTGAGTCAGCGCCTTGAGGTCCTGCGGCCCCTTGATGGATTCCAGTACCGACACGCTCGGGCCCCTCTCTCTGGTCCTGTCATCGGCTCACGGTCACCGCCGGAGCCCCGGTGGGGGTTCCCGCCTCCTCCATCTGTTCCGCGATCTTCATGGCTTCCTCGATGAGGGTCTCCACGATCTTCGATTCCGGGACGGTCTTGACGACCTCGCCCTTCACGAAGATCTGGCCCTTGCCGTTGCCCGACGCCACACCCAGATCGGCCTCACGCGCCTCACCCGGACCGTTCACCACACAGCCCATCACCGCGACCCGCAGCGGAACCTCCAGCCCGTCCAGACCCGCACTCACCTGATCAGCCAGCTTGTACACATCCACCTGCGCACGCCCGCACGACGGACACGACACGATCTCCAGCCGACGCTGCTTGAGGTTCAGCGCCTCCAGGATCTGCAGCCCGACCTTGACCTCCTCCGCCGGAGGGGCCGACAGCGACACCCGGATCGTGTCCCCGATCCCCTCCGACAACAGCGCACCGAACGCCACCGCCGACTTGATCGTCCCCTGGAACGCCGGACCCGCCTCCGTCACACCCAGATGCAGCGGATAGTCCGACCGCGCCGCCAGCAGACGATAGGCGTTCACCATCACGACCGGGTCGTTGTGCTTGACCGAGATCTTGATGTCCCGGAAACCGTGCTCCTCGAACAGCGACGCCTCCCACAGCGCCGACTCCACCAGAGCCTCCGGCGTCGCCTTGCCGTACTT